>JAEYRD010000063.1 GCA_023435725.1 Pseudomonadota bacterium
TCCCTTGTCGGTGTGCACCAACCAGAGGTTGGTTCTGTCGTCGAATTCGGCCCCAGTCACCTTTGTATTGAACGCGATGTCGCGCTTGAGGTCGTGGCGTTTTGCGACATGTTCGAGGTACTTGAGAATTTCGTGCTGCTCGGGATAGCGTTCGGACCATTCCCACTCTTGCAGCAGCTGCTTGTCCCAGGTGAAGCAGTAGATGTAGGCGTCAGAATCGCAGCGCGCCCCCGGGTAGCGGTTCCAGTACCAGGTGCCGCCGACAGTATCTCCGGTTTCGTATACCCGAACATTCAATCCCAATTTGTCTCTCAGCGACTTCAGCATGTGCAGGCCGGAAAAACCCGCGCCGATCACGACTGCGTCGAAGCGTTGAGTTGCGCTAGCCATGTGCTCCTCCAGCTCTGTTGCTTGAACCAACGAGACAAACTCCCTGCTGGACATCCCGCAGCAGGGCCCCTTCCGATCCGACAAACACGATGCCGCGTTCAGACCCGTGAAATGCGCGGGGACGGGGAATTGCATCAGGATGGCGCCTGGAATTTTGCGCGATCAAGGCGATCCACTGCACCGCAGGCGCGGTCTGCGCGATCGACGCGCAGGGGCCAACGCAGCGCTCCGGCACACGAGCCTCGATCCGAAAGGAGGAAGCAGCGATGGGCATCTGTCGTGACTCATTCGCGGCGCGCTTTGGGAAGGCTCGCGATACCTATAAGAGCACACACGCTGAGCATTGATCCAGCGAGTTTTGATACGCACAAGGCCGCAGGAGATCGGTACGACAGCAACGCTGTCTCATGCTGCAGCGCTTGAAGTCGTTGATTTGGACACATCTGATGAGCCACCAGGAAGCGACGTCACTCATTGGCTCCACAACCGGCACTCCCCATGCTCTCCGTTGGGAGGGTGATGGTGATGAGTGGTTTCGGGAAGTCTTGTGCGCCCCCGTCGCGCCTTGTGGGAAAGGCGTAGGCCGAGCTTCTGGCAGGCCGCCCCGCCGGGGCGAGTGTCGGAAACGGCTAAAGGGCAAGCGCCTCGACAGCGTCCTTCGCCCGCTGCACGGCGCCGGTCGCCAACTCCGGGATGTTCATTCCTTCGACCCGGACCGTCTGCACATCCATGATGCCGATGAAGCCGAGGATCTGGCGCAGGTAAGGCTCGACGAAATCCCACGCTTGCCACGGGCCTTCGGTGAAAACACCTCCCGACGCGAGCACCAGGATGGCCTTCTTATCCTTCGCCAAGCCGAGAACGCCGCCATCGGCATATTGGAATGTCCGGCCAGGCCGCACGACGAGATCGATCCAAGCCTTGAGGGCTGATGGGATACCGAAATTCCACATCGGCGTCGCGACCACCAGAAGATCGGAGGCGAGAAGATCGTCAGTCAGATGGTCCGACTGACGCGTCATGGTCTTCAAGCATTCGGCTTCGGCCGGGTCCTTCGTCGCAATGGCATGAAGCGTGGTCGCGTCCAAATGGGGCAACTGCTCTGCGGCCAAGTCGCAGCGGATGAGCTTCGCGGAAGGGTAACGAGTGGCGAGCCGCGCAGCGAGCGTGTCGGCGACGGCGCGGCTCGCCGATTCCGTTCCTCTCGGGCTCACTTCGATCATGAGGATCTGTTTCATGGCGTCAACCCCGCGTCTGCGCCGTCAGGGCATTCCAGGCCGCGAGCGAGTCCATGTAGTCGCGCCAATGCGCGATCTTCCGGTTTTCGATCCTGATGATCGAGCAAAACCGATTGTCGTATTTCACGCCGGTCGAGAGGATCGTCCCGTGGACCTCATATTCGATGACGATGGTGGCGCCATCGTCCGCCCGATGGACGACCAGCTTGTCGGCTGATTGCAGCGCGATAGCGCCGACATAACCCTTGAAGGCCGCCATCAGGTCAGTCCGGCCCGTGATGATGCGCGGCCAGCCGGGCACATCGTAGAGAACTTCGTAGATCGTCGCATCGGTGAGGGTGTCGAAGAAGTGCCCGCCGTCGACGAGGTCGCCGAGCGCGTTCCGGACCAAGTCGAAGTAGGGGACGGCAGGCGCGTAGGCGGCGTATTTGGGGTGGGGCATCTGGCTCTCCGCAGTTTGACAAGTTGCTTACCGAATGAGAGCCACATATAAATCGGAAGCTTGCCTCGCAGAAGGAGGCACTTTCAGATCAGTCACTTACGCCGAGGTAAGTCATGGGAAAGCCGAACCCGATCAGGCAACTGGATCCTGCGGCAGTTTGCAGGAGCTCGGACCCGTTGGCGGTCCGGGAGTTGCTGACCAAGATTGGCGACAAGTGGACAATCTTCGTCGTGCTCTCGCTTGATCTGCTCGGTGGCCGTGCCCGTTTTTCCGAACTCGAACGCGCCGTGCCCGGGATTTCGCAGCGGATGCTGTCCACTACGCTGAAGAATCTTGAACGCGACGGACTAGCGATACGGGAAGTATTCCCGGAGGTACCACCCCGCGTCGAATACGAAATGACAAAGCTCGGGAAGAGCCTGCTACGCCCAACGCAAGGGCTTGTCGATTGGGCCAAGGAAAACTGGGAAGACGTTCGACAAGCACAATCGAGATACGACGCGGGTAGCCCCTGGCGCCGTGAGAAGAGCACCTAGCAGAGCCGGTCGCCATTCTGGTGATCGACGACACCGCGCGGCTGCGGTACGGCTGCAAGCCGAACGCCGTCCACATTCGGCGGATCGTGGTATGAGAAAAGCCAGTTCCGCAGCTATCGAGTGGATCGACCAGTGCATCACGTCGGGCGGTGTCGTACGCAATGTCCGCTCGATTACCTCTGCAACCTGATCGTCCTCGATGGTTCGAGGGCGGCCAGGGCGGGCTTCGTCAAGCAGGCCATCACAGCGATCCTTCAAGAATCGGCGGCGCCACTTGCCAAGGGTGTGTTCATGGATGCCAAGTTCGGCAGCCACAGACCCGCTTGGCAGACCATCTGCACATCGCAGGATCGCGCGGCACCACTCAGATAGCGATCAGGCTACACGATGACGACGTACTTGCCTCTCCAAGTACGCCCGCTAAGTACGCCCGCTCCTGCGGACTGAGCACTAACGGCGCGATCGGCCGGCCTCGCGCACCTGCATTCGCCACCAGCACTCTCCTCTCTAGTCTCTAGAGATTCGAGCAATCAGCTAATGCGACGAATTTGCGTGCCAGATGACTAGCGCGGCCGGCTGCGCTCGATGATCTCGGCGGCTCCCTTACCCAGCAAATCCAGTCCCACCGCGCGGCCGAGCTCGCGCGGGCGGTTGGCTGGGCCTGCGCGCGTGGCTTCGATGATGGTGTTGCCGGAGAGGTCGAGCACGGATGCGGTCAGCGACATCTGATCGCCTGCGATGGTCGAAAAACCGGCGACCGGCGAATTGCAGTGGCCGTTCAGCACCCACAGCACCTCGCGTTCGGCATCGGCAGAGGCGTGGGCTGTGGGATCGTCGATCGATGCGAGGATGCGCCTTGTCTGCCAGTCCTGCGCCGCGCATTCGACGGCGACGATGCCCTGCCCCGCCGCGGGCAGCATCTCCGCCGCAGTAAACTCATAGGCGATGCGGCTGGCGAGACCGACGCGGTCGAGACCCGAACGCGCCATGATCAGCGCGTCCGCGGGTCCCACCGTGCCGCCATCCGGCAGACGCTGCCTCTCGCCATTGTCGAGCTTGCGCACGCGCGTGTCGGCCGCGCCGCGAAAGTGGATGATTTCGACGTCCGGAAACAGACGACGTGCATAGGCGGCACGACGGACGGCGTTGGTGCCGATCTTGAAACCCTTGCCCCGCGACTGCCGCAGCGCCTCGATCGTCACGCCTTCGCGCAGCACCAGAGCGTCACCGGGAGGATCGCGCGACAGCGTGGCGCCGATGACGAGGCCGGGCGTATCCTCGTTGCCCGGCATGTCCTTCAGCGAGTGCATCGCCGCCTGCAATTCGCCAGACAGCACGGCGGCACGGATCTGCGCCACGAACGCGCCGCCCTTGCCGCCATGCGATAGCAGCTTGCTGGTCTGGTCGATATCGCCCGTGGTGTCGAACTTGACGATCTCGACATCGAGATCGGGCATGGCAGCGGTCAGGCGGCGCGCAATCTCTTCCGTCTGCGCCATCGCCATCGCGCTCTTGCGGGTGCCGATCTTGAATCGAGTAGCCAAGTCTTCGTCCTTTCAACGCAAATGGTTTGTTGGAGCGTGATCTCCGCGCAAACGCGTTCCGCTTTTGTCGCGAGGGAAAACCGGTTCCCACTTTGCGCCAACGCGCCCGTTGGATCCGGATCATGCTCTAACGCGCATCTTCCAATATCATGTCGGAGGCCTTTTCGGCGATCATGATGATCGGCGCATTGGTGTTCCCCGACACGAGGTCCGGCATGATCGAACCGTCGACGACACGGAGGCCTTCGAGCCCCCTCACCTTCAGCCGCTGGTCGACCACCGCGAGCGCATCGTTGCCCATACGACAGGTCGAGGTCGGATGGTAGATGGTGCTGCCGCGCTCGCGGCAATAATCCAGAAGTTCGGCATCCGTGGATACCTTCGCCCCGGGATCGTACTCGTTGACCACGAACGGCTTCATCGCCGGCGCATTCAGGATCTTGCGCAGGATCTTCAGGGCTTCGACGTTGGTGGTGCGATCGGTCTCGGTCGACATGTAGTTGATGCGGATCTCCGGCGGCACGGTCGGATCCGCGCTCTTGATGCGCAGGCTGCCGCGGCTTTCAGGGCGGAGCTGGCACACCGAGGCGGTGAAACCGGAGAAATCATGCAGCTTCTCGCCCATCTTGTCGGTCGAGAACGGCAGGAAGTGCACCTGGATGTCGGGCGAAGCCAGCCGCGGATTGGTCTTGAAGAACGCGCCCGCGGTGCCCGCCGCGATCGTCAGCCAGCCCTGGCGAAACAGCGCATAGCGCGCACCGGCCAGCGTACGGCGGAGCGGATTGTTGACGGTGTCGTTCAGCGTGATCTTCTGCGAGCAGCGCATCACGACGCGGACCTGCATGTGGTCCTGGAGGTCATGGCCGACGCCCTGCGCATCGAGCACCACATCGATGCCGTGCTTGCGCAGGAGATCGGCAGGACCAACGCCCGAGAGCTGGAGCAGCTGCGGCGAGTTGTAGGCGCCACTCGACAGCACGATCTCCTTGCGCGCCCGGGCGCGGCGCACGGCTGCGCCTTGCCTGTATTCGACGCCGACGGCGCGACGTCCCTCGAACAGGACGCGCTGGCCGAGCGCGGAGGTCTCGACCGTGAGATTGCCACGTGTCTTCGCGGGACCGAGATAGGCCACCGACGTCGAGGCGCGGCGACCGTTGCGCGTCGTGGTCTGGAACAGGCCGACGCCTTCCTGCGTGGCGCCGTTGAAATCAGGATTGTAGGGCAGACCGGTCTCGACCGCGGCATCGATGAAAGCCTTCGACAGCGGATCGGTCACGACCATGTTGGAGACCGGCAGCGGACCGCCAGCGCCATGGTACTGGTCTGCGCCGCGCGACTGGTTCTCGGCCTTCTTGAAATAGGGCAGCACGTCATCGTAGCCCCAGCCGGCGTTGCCGCGCTGGCGCCAGCGGTCGTAGTCCTCGTGCTGGCCGCGGACATAGAGCAGGCCGTTGATCGAGCTCGAGCCGCCGAGCGTCTTGCCGCGCGGCTGGAACACCTGGCGCCCCTTCAGCTCGGGCTCCGGCTCGGTCTGGTACATCCAGTTGACAGTCTTCTCCTTGAACAGTTTTCCATAGCCGAGCGGCACGTGGATCCAGATGTTGGAATCCTTCGGGCCGGCCTCGAGCAGCAGCACCTTGTGCTTGCCGTTCGCCGACAGCCGGTTTGCGAGCACGCAGCCGGCCGAGCCGGCGCCGACGATGATGTAGTCGAATTCGGGATCGGACGGCGCGAGGGAGGAATTTGCGTTCATGCGCTACTAGTCTTCTTGTTGGTGTGGGCGTTTCCAGTGTCGTCAGTAGAGCCCAGTTCCGATGGAATCGGAACGGGGCTCTGGATTCTTGTTTGGGCGCGTTTTCTTTACGCGAACCGGTATCCACTTCGCTCGAAAACGCTTTAGCACAATCATGCGGAGAGGCGCAGCGCCTCGACCAGCGACTTGAACGCACGGGCATATTCCGCGCCCGCCCTTGCGATATCGGCGCGTCCGGCGCAGGCGACCGCCGCTTCTGTGACCGCGCCGAGCAGGAGCCGCGCCAGCGGCTCGACCGGCTGCCGGGCGATCAGGCCGGCTTCCATGGCGGCCGCGATCGCGCGCGGCAACTTGCCGCCGAAATGCCTGGCGTCGATCTCGCGCCAGCGCTCCCAGCCCAGCACGGCCGGGCCGTCGCGCAGGATGATCCGGCCGGTCGGGCCCTTGGCGGTCGCGGCAAAGTAATGCTGGGTGCCGGCGACCATGGCCGCGAGCACATCCTTCTCGGCCCGCGCAGCGCCGTCGATCTCGGCAACGAGATCGCGCGAGACCTGTTCGAAGACGGCTTCGAACACCGCTTCCTTGGTCTTGAAGTGATGATAGACGGCGCCCTTGGCGATGCGGGCTGCTGCCGCAATCTCGTCCATGGTGGTGGCGGCAAAACCTTGCGTACCAAACAGGCGGCGCGCCGCCGTCAGGATCGCCTCCGATGTCGCGGCCCGCCGCTCCGCCTGTTTTGCCATGGCTCTCGTCTAATCCAATTCGGCCTATGCTGCCAGTTGACTTTTCGACTACCGGTCGGTATTTACAGACTGTCAGTCGGTTTTAGCCGTGAGGTGTGCCATGCCCAGCCGTGACGTCGTCGAAGCGTTTGCACAGCGGCTGGAAGAAGGGGATTTCATCGCGGCGATCGAGCAGTTCTATACGTCTGACGCTGCGACCTACGAGAACAACGCCGCGCCGACGGTCGGTCGCGACAAGCTCGTCGCCAAGGAGCGCGGCGTGCTGGCCGCCTCCAGGGAAGTCAAGGCCGTCCGCATCGGACCAAGCCTGATCGAGGGCGACAACGTCGCCACGCGCTGGACCTTCAGCTTCACCAATGCCGAAGGCGTCACTCGCACGCTGGAGGAGATCGCGTGGCAGACATGGCAGGGCGACAAGCTCGTCGAGGAACGGTTCTTCTACGATCCGAAGCAGCTGGGGCGCTGATGCGCTCCGAAGCTGCTCGACCCGAAGCATCGCGCGACCTACGCGGCCTAAGCCTATGTGGGGAGGTCCGCTTTTGGCGTTGAAGCAGAGTTATGCATTCAACCCCGACGTTTCCCCTTTCGACCCTGGCCGTGTGAAAAGCCGCACAACCAAGACCCAACGCGGACATTGGGACGAGTGTAGGGGATTGTTTGCCCAGGCTCACTCACGGTCTCGCCAAGAAGTGTAGGCTTCACAGGTCGACCAAGGCGCTCCTCGTGGAATCGACGAGACGGGGCGAACTCATCACGCTTATTGACGGTTCGGGCACTCCTCCGTTTGCGGCACACGCGAAGGAGTCAATGCCGGTGGTGGGCTTCCCGGGTATTGGTCCATCAGCGCTGTCATACATTGCCTCGCTGCCGCGACGGCGGCGCCATTCGCTGCCCGCGCGGACGGGCGCTGAGATCAAAATCGCACGATAACGTGTGCCGGGATGCCTCCGCACTGATTTCTCCGCGTGCGAATTCGATCTAACATCGAAGCAGAAGTACCTGCGGGGGCACCAAACATGGGTAGCGCATCGGTGCGCTGGGCGATCGGAATCGTTGTTGCCGCGGCATTTGCGACGATGCTGTGGCTGGCGACACGACAACCACCTCTGACCATACAGGGGGAGGTGTCCGCGGACCGGGTCGACATCAGCCCGCGAGTCGCGGCCCGGATCGTCACATTGAAGGCTAATGTCGGCGACGCCGTCGACAAAGGTGCCGTGCTGGCCGAACTGGAAAGCCCGCAATTGCTCGCCAGCCAGTTGGCGGCACAGGCCGCGCTGGTGGTGGCGAGGGCCGACCTCGCCCGGGTCAACAGTATCCGCCCGGAAACCGTGGCCTCGCGCGAAGCCGACCTGAACGCAGCGAAGGCCGACGAGACGCTGGCCCAGGAAACCTATAACCGGCAGATCGAACTGTCGAAGACCGGCAATGTGCCGCAGGCCAGGGTCGATGAAGCTACCCGCAACCTGCAGCTGGCGATGCGCAAGCGCGAGTCGGCGGATGCCGCGTTACAACTGGCGGCCCAGGGCGCCAGCAAGGAAGAGCGAGCACTCGCCGCGGCGCAAGCAAAGCAAGCGGAGGCCACCCTCAACCAGCGCGACGTCGATGTCGCCGAGCTCGTAGTTCGCTCTCCCATCTCCGGCCAGATCACGACGCGTGTCGCCGGGCTCGGCGAGAATTTCAGCGCCGGTGCGCCACTGTTTGCGATGATCGACATCAAGGACCTCTGGTTCACCTTCAACCTGCGCGAGGACCTGCTCGGGGGCCTGAAAATCGGCGACACCTTCGATGTGACCGTACCGGCGCTGAAATCCGTCAGCATTCCCGTTCGCGTCACCATGATCAACGTGCAGGGGCAATACGCGGCGTGGCGAGCGACCCGCGCCACCGGAGATTTCGACCTGCGAACGTTTGAGGTGCGCGCGCAGCCGGCGCAGCCTATCGACGGCCTGCGCCCGGGCATGAGCGCAATCGTGGCATGGGCGAACCGGGGGCGTTGACGTGCTGGTCCGGCGCGACATCAGGCCGGGATTCCGGCTGGTCTTCCGACGAGAGGTCGGCTGGTTGCTGCGCCGGCCCTTTCTGTTCGGCCTGACGACAGTCGTTCCACTGGTGCTGGTTGCCTTGTTGTCCGCCGTATTCAGCGCGGGCCTCGCGACACGGCTGCCGATCGCGGTGCTCGATCTCGACGGATCGGATTTGTCGCGCGCCATCATCCGCACGGTGGATGCAACGCCCGACACCGCGGTCGCCGTGCGGGTCGGCGATCTCGCGGAAGGACGCAACCTGATCCTGTCGGGCAAGATTCGCGGGCTTCTGTTGCTTCCGCTCAATCTGCAGCGCGACGTGTTCGCCGGCCGCCGGCCCGAGGTGGTGTTCTTCTACAACACGCAAACCCTCACCACAGGCAATCTCACCGCACGAGGCGTGAATGCCGCCGTCCCGGCAGTCGCAGCCGGCATCCGGCTGTCGCTGCGGACCGAACACGGCCAGCCCATCGAGGCCGCCCAATCCGATATCCTGCCGATACCGGTGCAGACCCATCCGCTGTTCAATCCGACCCTCAACTACGTGTTTTTCCTGCTGACCGCGCTCATTCCAAGCATACTGCAAGTCATCATGGTGACCGCTTCCTGCTATTCGGTCGGGATGGACGTCGAAACACGCCATCGCCTTCGCATCCTGCGCAGGCTCGGTGGCGGGCTTTGGCAGGCAATGGCCGGCAAGATCCTGCCCTACACGATCATATTCCTGCTCGTGCTTGGCCTGTCCGACATGCTGCTGATGAAGGGCCTGGATCTGCCACTGCGCGGCCACGCCTGGCTGCTTGCTATCGCCGGCCTGTTGTTCGTGCTGTCCTGCCAGTTGATCGGCGCGCTGCTGGCGCTGGTATTGAAACCGCTGGCGAGCGCCGTCAGCATCGCCACCCTTCTGACCGCGCCTGCGTTCGGCTTCATGGGGATCGGCTTCCCGCGCTTCGGCATGAATGCGTTTGCACTCGGATACGGCGCGCTGCTGCCCGGCACTTGGTATCTGACTGCGCGCATCGACCAAACCGTGCGAGGCACGCCGGTCGACTTGTCCTGGCGGCCTGTGCTGGTCCTGGCGGCCTTCGTGATCGCGCTCGCCGGACTTTGCGCGTGGCGTCTCGAAAGCAGGAGGCGCGTCGCCGACCGGAACAATACCGCCATCGCAAGGACAAACCCGCTTGCGGGAGCCGTCCCATGACCGGGCTGTTTGCGGCTTTTCGTAACGAGCTCCGCCGCATCTTCGGCGACCGATCGGTATTCTCCGTGATGGTGCTCGGCTCCGCCTTCTACGCTCTGTTCTATCCGCAACCCTATTTGAACGAGGCGCTGCGCAACGTGCCGATCGCGGTGGTCGATCGCGACGGAACGCAAGCCAGCCGCGACTTTGCGCGCCGGATCGATGCGACGTCGGACGTTGCCGTCGCACAGGTGCTGCCTGATCTCGCCAGCGCGGAGCGCGAGGTCTACGCGCGCAAGGTCGATGGCATTCTGGTGATCCCGCAATACTTCGAGCGGGAGCTGTTGCACGGCCGATCTTCGCCGGTCGCGCTATATGCCGACGCCAGCTATTTTCTGATTTACCAGCGCGTTGCCGGCGCCGTCGCCGCCGTGGCCCGCACGGTCGGCGCCGAGATCGAAACCAGGCGTTTGATCGGTATCGGCGTCGATCCCGCGATCGCGGTCGCGGCACCGGACCCGATGCCGCTGACCGCGGTGCCGCTGTTCAATCCGGAAGGCGGCTATGCGACCTATGTGCTGCCCGCTGCCTTTGTCTTGCTGTTGCAACAGATGTTGTTGATGGGCGTCGCGCTGCTGGCCACGTCTCCGGACAAGAATGCCGCCGCAATTGACCCGCCAGCGGGGCCGGTCGCGACAGTCGCCGGCAAATTGCTGGCCTATCTCGCGCTCCAAGCGGTGATCCTGCCGGTCTATCTGCTCGTGCTGCCTTATTTGTACGGCTTGCCGCGGCTCGGCAGCGCAATCCCGATCTTGATTTTCGCGATTCCGTTTGTACTCGCGGTGGCGGGTCTCGGTTTTGTCGTCGCCGGGGTGTTTCGACAGCCGCTGCGCGTCCAGCTCATTCTCGCGGCCGCCGGACTCCCACTCTTTATGGCGGCAGGCTTCTCATGGCCCGCCGAAGCCATTCCGCCTTTCATCAGGCTGGTATCCTATCTGGTGCCCAGTACTTCGGCGATCGACGGGTTCGTCAAGCTCTCGCAGCTCGGTGCACCGCTTTCCGCCGTCAAGCCGGACTTCATCATGCTGTGGTGTCTCGCCCTGGTCTACAACGGCTTTGCGGTGCTGCTGGCGAGCGGAAACATGGAGCCGGTCCCGGTTGCAACTGCTACGACGAGCCCGGCAGCTTGAGAGAAATCAAACCGGCGCCTCGTCGTCCGTCAGCGGCGAGTGATCACCAGGAACTCCAGAATAGACGCCCCAGGCCCTGCCTCAGATCGCGTCCGCCCGCAGCAGCGTGTCCACGGTGATGGTGCCCCGGGCGCGGGAGACGCAGGCGCAGATCTTCTCGTTGCTTCTCTTCTGGTGATCGCTGAAGAAGACGTCGCGATGGTCGATCTCGCCTTCGACGCCGACCACGTCGATGGCGCACAGACCGCACTCGCCCCGCTTGCAGTCGTACATCACGTCATGGCCGCTGGCATTGAGCACATCAAGCATAGAGCGCTCGCGTGGGATTTCGAGCTCGATCCCGGAATCCTTCAGGCGCACCCGGAACGTCTCGGTCGGAAGCGAGCCGCTGGAGCCGAACGTCTCGTAGCGGAGATCGGGAAGCGGACGACCGGCGCCGATCCAGGCGTGGCGCGCGGCATCCAGCATCGGCATCGGGCCGCAGAACAGCGCCAGTGCATCTTGCGGCAACGCGGCGAACAGCGCCTCGAGATCGAGCCGCTTGCCTTCGTCGCCGGCATGAACGATCAGGCGGTCGCCGAGCAGGCTGGCGAGATCGTCGAGATAGGCGGCTTCGCGGCGCGAACGCACGGCGTAGTGCAGCGTGACGTCGGCCCCGCGCCGCGCCAGCGCCTGCGCTGCCCCGAGGATCGGGGTGATGCCGATGCCACCGGCAATCAGGCAATAATGCTGGCGCGCCCAATCAACGGCGAGCAGCGAGGCTGGCCGCGTGATGTCGAGCCGCGCCCCCGGCGCCAACTGCCACATGTAGCGCGAGCCGCCGCGGGAATCCTCGGCGCGGCGCACCGCGATCCTGAAGCCGCGTGACGAAGCCTCGCCGACCAGCGAATAGGACCGCGTCTCCGGCAGCCCGTCGATAGTCACGCTGACATTGATGTGGCTGCCGACGGGATAGGCGGTGACGTCGAACTGATCGGGCAGGATCAGGAATTCGCGGATGCCGGGTGCGAGATCGTGCGTCGACACGAGCGTCGCCGGATTCCAGGTTTCGATGAAGCGCATGGCGGCTGCCCTCAATCGGTTGCGGTCTTGATCAGCGCGAGCGCCGGCAAGAGGTCGAGATGGGTCCGGTTGCGCAGCGCGAGCCGCAGGTTTCGCACCGCAAGCCGCGCATGCTCGCGCATGACCGCCTCGGCCCGCGCGCCTTCGCGGTTCTCGATGGCGTCGATCACGACGCGATGATGCTCCTGAGCGATGATCAGGATCTGCTGTGCCTCAGGCAGCGCCGATTGCGCCATCACGAAGCCGCTGGGCGAGGCAAATGGCAGCGCCGCGGCGCGGTCGATCTGGCGGACCAGCGGCGGGCTGCGCGACAACTCGGTGAGCAGGGCATGGAAGCGCGCATTCAGCGTGACATAGGACGAGAAGGCCTCGATCGAGATCGGCACCTGGCGCAGCAGCTCGTCGATCGCGGCCAGACACTCCTTCAGCGGCTCGAGCTCGCGCGCGGAGACACCGCGCTCGGCGGCGAAGCGCGCGGCGAGGCCTTCCAGCGTGCCGCGCAGCTCGATGGAATCGGCGATGTCGCGCTCGGAGAAGGCCTTGACCATGAAGCCGCCGGAGGGGATCGCCTCCAAAAGGCCCTCCTCCTCCAGGCGCACCAGCGCCATGCGCACCGGGGTGCGCGAGGCGCCGGTCGTCTCCACCGCTTGCAGCTCGGAGATGCGCTCGCCGGGACGCAACGAGCCCGACAGGATCTGGTCGCGCAGCGCGAGCTGCGCCTTCACGGTCTGCGAGACGGAGCGGTCGACCTCACGTTCCGCCATGATCTACTCCGCGGCCTGGAGGTGCTGCGGCGCGTTTTCCTTCGCCACCATCCTGTCGATCAGCTTGCGCGACCACATCGCGCCGGCATCGATGTTGAGGTTGTAGAAGATGCGATCGGGGTTCTCGTCCATCGCGCGCTGCTGCGCCTCGAGGATCAGCTCGTCCTCGCGGAAGATGCCGGAGACGCCCTCGCGGATCTCGGTGGTGATGCGCTGCTCGCCAAGGCGATAGTTGCGCACGAAGGCCCAGAAATAGTGGCAGGTCTTCTCGGTCTCCGGCGTGATGGTGTTGAGCACGAAACCGTTGACGCCCTGCGAGCGGTCGCCTTCCGGCGCGCCGGTGCCTGATGGCGCCACGCCGACGTCGATCGCGATGGTGCAAGGAGCCTCGAAACGGATGATCTGCCAGCGGTCGACGAGGCCGGGCTTGCCGAGCTGCTTGGCCCAGAACGGCGGCGGCTCGATGCCGCGCATCCAGCGCGTCACCGTGACCGTCTTCTCGCCATGGGTGACGTCGAACGGCGCTTCGGCGACCGCATCGTTGCCGATGGAGGAGCCGTGCACGAAGGTCTCGTGGGTGAGGTCCATGAGGTTGTCGAGCACGAGGCGGTAGTCGCAATTGACGTGGATGGTCTT
Source organism: Pseudomonadota bacterium (assembly GCA_023435725.1). Taxonomy (GTDB): domain Bacteria; phylum Pseudomonadota; class Alphaproteobacteria; order Rhizobiales; family Xanthobacteraceae; genus Bradyrhizobium. The sequence goes on from JAEYRD010000063.1 coordinate 13,506, forward strand.
GCCGTCACCGGCCCAGGCCGGATCGTGATTCCAGTGCATGTCGGGGACGAGCGCGGGATCGGCGAGCGCGGGATCGCCCATCCAGAGCCAGACATAGCGGTGACGCTCGACCACCGGATAGGCGCGCACGCAGGCCGACGGGTTGATCGTCTCCTGCGAGGGCATGAAGGTGCAGCGCCCCTGCGCGTTGTATTTCAGGCCGTGATAGCCGCAGACGACGGTGTCGCCTTCGAGCCGCCCCTTGGACAGCGGCACGAGGCGGTGCCAGCAGGCATCCTCCAGCGCGGCCACAGAGCCATCGGCCTTGCGGTACATCACGATGTGCTTGCCGCAGATCGTCCGCGGCAACAGCGCCGGCTTCACCTCGGCATCCCAGGCTGCGGCGTACCAGGCGTTCATGGGGAAGGGCTTTGTCACCGGCGATCTCCCAAGGCTTATGTATGCGTTATGTATACAATATCGAAGGTGCCGAATCTTTCAAGCGCCAAAAGAGCTTACTCTAATACCTTTGCACTTATGGTTGGTATACACTTCTGGTGCACGACGACCCGTTTCCGCAGAGGAGGTGCACCTCTCCCGCTTGCGGGGGAGGTCGGCGCGCAGCGCCGGGTGGGGGCTCTCGCCACGATGGGACTCTCTCGTAGATCTCAGGCAATCCCGGCGCGGAGACACCCTCTCCCCACCCCTCCCCCGCGAGCGGGGGAGGGAGCGCAGTTCCCGCAAGGATCGTTCGTTCCCAGCTTCGGGGGGTTCTAAGCCCCGAACACCTTCTTCAGCCCGGCCTGTGCCTCGTCCTGGATCCGCTTCAGATGCTCGGTGCTGCGGAAACTCTCGGCGTAGATCTTGTAGACATCCTCGGTGCCCGACGGCCTTGCGGCGAACCAGCCGAAATCGGTCTCGACCTTGATGCCGCCGAACGGCTGGCCGTTACCCGGGGCCTTGCTCAGCGTGACGCGGACAGGATCGCCGGCGAGATCCTTCAGGCCGAGCTGCTCGGGCGTGACGGACTTCAGAATGTTCTTCTGCGGCGTCGTGGCGGCGACGTCGATGCGCGCGTAATGCGGCACGCCGAGCTCGGCGGTGAGGTCGCCAAAGAGCTGGCTGGGATCGCGGCCGGTCTTCGCCATGATCTCGGCGGCGAGCAGACCGAGGATGATGCCGTCCTTGTCGGTGGTCCACACCGTGCCGTCGCGGCGCAGGAACGATGCCCCTGCACTCTCCTCGCCGCCGAAGCCGAAGCCGCCACTGACGAGACCGTCGACGAACCATTTGAAGCCGACCGGCGTCTCGACCAGCTTGCGGCCGAGCTTCTTGGCGACGCGGTCGATGATCGAGCTCGACACCACGGTCTTGCCGATCGCGGCGGCCTTGCCCCAGTTCGGGCGGTGCGCGAACAGATAGGAGATCGCCGTCGCGAGATAATGGTTCGGATTCATGAGGCCGCCGGTGCGCGTCACGATGCCGTGGCGATCGGCATCGGTGTCGTTGGCGAAGGCGACGTCGAAGCGGTCGCGCATCGCGATCAGGCTCGCCATCGCGTAAGGCGAGGAGCAGTCCATGCGGATCTTGCCGTCCCAGTCGACCGTCATGAAGCGGAAGGTCGGGTCGATCGCCTCGTTCACGACCGTGGCCTTCAGGCCATAGCGCTCGATGATCGGATGCCAGTAGCGCACGGCGGCGCCGCCGAGCGGATCGATGCCGATATTGACGCCGGCGGATTTGACGAGATCGAGATCGACGACGTTGCCGAGATCGGCGACATAGGGCGTGATGTAGTCGTAGGCGTGGACGCTCGGCGACTTGCGCGCCTTGGCGTAGTCGATGCGCTTCACGCCCCTGAGCCCATCGGCGAGATAGGCATTGGCGCGCTTCTCGACGACGCCGGTCACATCGGTATCGGCCGGCCCGCCATGCGGCGGATTGTATTTGTAGCCGCCGTCCTCCGGCGGATTGTGTGAGGGCGTGACGACGACGCCGTCGGCAAGACCCGATGTGCGGCCCCTGTTGTAGGTCAGGATCGCGTGCGAGATCACCGGCGTCGGCGTGTAGCCGCCATCCTTGTCGATCATGATGTCGACGCCGTTGGCCGCGAACACCTCGATCGCGCTGACCAGCGCCGGCTCGGCCAGCGCGTGGGTGTCGATGCCGATGAAGAGCGGGCCGGTCAGGCCCTTTTCTCTTCTGTAGTCACAAATTGCCTGCGTGGTCGCGAGGATATGGCCTTCGTTGAAGCTGTTCCTGAACGAGGTGCCGCGATGGCCGGAGGTGCCGAACGTCACCCGCTGCGCAGGATCCGCCGCATCCGGCTTGCCAGCGAAATAGGCCGTCACCAGCCGCGGAACGTTGGTGAGCGCGTCCGGCGAGACCTGCTTGCCCGCCGCGGGATGAACATCAGCCACTGAAATATCCTCGTCCTGTCGTACAGAGATTGCGGAGCAGCATAGCATCGGCCGAGCCACCGCCAAGGGCACAACACACGTGAGAGGGATGGCGTTCCTTGCCGTCATTCCGGGGCGTGCGGAGCGCGAGCCCCTGAATGACGCGTGGAGAGGCCGCCTGCGCCTCTCCCCGATCATGCTATGCTCCGCGCCATCGAAGCCCTTCGAATCGTCCCATGGCTCTTTCGCGCAAGCTGCTTCTGTTGATCGCCGGCCTCGCCGTAGCGGGTGCGCCGTCGCGCGCCGCGGAATACTACACCGAGGACCTGCGCATCCCGATGGCGGAGGCCGGGCCGCAGGGGCTGGAGGCTTTCCTGGTTCGCCCGGCAGGGACGAAGCGTTATCCGCTCGCGCTGCTCAGCCATGGCTCGCCGCGCAGCTTCGACGACCGCGCGACCATGTCCGCGCACAAATATTACGGCATCGCACTCGAATATGCCCGGCGCGGATTTGCCGCGCTGATCGTGATGCGGCGCGGCTACGGCACATCGCCCGGCGGGCGCGTCGACAGGGTCGGTGGTTGCGCGAATGCCGCCTATTTGCCCGCGGCGGCGGTTGCGGTCACGGATCTGCGCGCGGCGATTGACGCGATGGGCCGCAGGTCCGACGTCACGACATCAGGCATGATCGCGGCCGGCCATTCCGCGGGCGGCCTCGCCACCGTCGCGCTGACGGCGCAGGCGCCGCCCGGTCTCGTCGCCGCGATCAACTTTGCCGGCGGCCGCGGCTCACGTGACGACGACGATGTCTGCAATCCAGATGGGCTGGTGCAGGCCTTCGCCACCTTCGGCAAGACCTCACGTGTGCCGATGCTGTGGGTCTATGCGACCAACGATTCGTTCTTCGGCCCCGATCTCGCGCGCCGCTTCTACGACGGGTTTCGCGGCAATGGCGGTAACACGAAATTCATCGCGGCGCCGCCCTACGGCGACGACGGCCATTACCTCTATTCGGTCGTCGCGCGTCCGCAATGGACGCCGTATGTCGACGCTTTCCTGCGCGAACGCGGGCTCAGCCATGACATCCTGAGCCCGCCCGATCCGCTGCCGCCGCCAGGCCAGCTCAATGAGGCAGCGAAAGCCGAGTTCTCGCGCTATCTCGCCAGCACGATGCCGCACAAGGCCTTTGCCGTGTCGCCGAACGGCGGTTACGGCTGGCGTTCCGGGCGCGCCACGGCGGACGATGCCCAGCGCGATTCGCTTAGCGCCTGCTTGAAGTGGACGCCCACCTGCACGCTCTATGCGGTCGATGACCGGCTGGCCGCGCCGACGCAAAGGACACTGACGGACCAGAGCGCCCGCGCGCGATAGGTGCGAGAGCGAGCAGATCTTCCGACGGATCAAGCTAGAGGCGCTCGCTGAGCGCGAGCTTGTAGCCGACGCCGGTGACGGTCGCGATGACAGGCGTACCGCTGCCGACCAGCTTGCGGCGCAGCCGCGCGACCAGCGCATCGACCGTGCGGATATCGACCTCGGCCTGGCGGTTGCTGACGACCTCGATCAGATAGTCGCGGCTGAGCGGCCTTCCGTCGGCGCCCACGAGCGCCGCCAGCAGGTCGAATTCGGCGCGCGTTAGTGCGACCGGCTTGCTGTCGCTGCCGAGCAATTCGCGCCGCGTCAGGTCGATGATCCAGTCGCCGAAGGCGATCGAGTTGTAGTTGCGCGCTGCCTTGCGGTCGATCGAGCGCCGTCGCAGCACGCTGCGTGCACGCGCGAGCAGGTCGCGCAGATTGATCGGCTTGGTGACGTAGTGATCGCCGGCGATCTCGAGACCGAGAATACGATCGACATCGGTGTCGCGGCGGGTCACGAAGATGATGCCCGCGTTGCTGGTCGCCTGGATTTCCTTGGCGAGCTCGAAGCCGTCGCCGTCCGGCAGCTGCACGTCGAGGAAGACGAGATCGGTGCGCGCGCGCAACGCCTGGCGGCATTCCGCGCAGGAGCCGGCGCCGACCACATCGAAATTGTTGTCGTTGAAATAACCGACCAGCATCGTCCGCGTCACCGGATCATCTTCGACGACGATCAGCCGCTCGCGGCCAGCGGGACGCGATTGCTGGAGTGTGGAATCTGTCACGATCTTGGATGTTCTGTGAGCCTGCGACTCGACTTGAAAATTCGAGTCGTCACGCAAAGCGCTGTCCTGTGAACGAACATTCACGACTTATTCGAGCCCCCGAAATTGCCTGCTGGAATACTAGGCGTGTTGTGCTGCCCAAACAATATTGGTCATGGCGTTGAAACGCCAAGTATGAATTGGCCCACAATTCTCATCTAGCGCACCGTTGCACGGCAGCTACCCACACCGGCCGGATTCGCCAAAACCAGCTGGCGCAACGTGTTGCGCGATCCATCGCTCGCGGTGAGAATCCCGCTCAATTGCGGACGCCTACAACGCCAGCATCTGATCAGGTTTTACAAAGAGAAGCCCAAACTCTTCACACCGGAATCCTGCGGCCTACGCCGAATGGATATCCCGGAGCCGGTGATTGCGGTCGCGGTCGGAGTTATTGAGAGCAAGTCGGTCATCGCAGCGGAGGTCGCGATCGCGCGATCTTCCGCAGCTCTTCAGAATTCGCGGCGATCGTCGTTCTCTCGCAGCACAGCCTTCAGGAACTACACTTCGCTATGTAGAAAATAGCACGTCGGCGTAGTAGTTGCTGGCGCCGAAAGTGCTGGTCGGGAATAGCCCGGTGGTGTTGGTTCCCCCATAAGCATAGACCCCGTTGCCGCCTGAAACCGAGGCGGAGGACGGCGCGGTCAGCGTCCCGCTCGAGACGGGCCCGTTGGCGAAGAAGTTGCTCGTCGCGACATAGGCGCCGTTGGTGTGGTAGGACGCGACGTAGGTGGTGTTGGCGGCGATCGAAACCGGCGTTGCCAGGTTGACGGTCTGCCAGCCTGTCGCGGTCGTGTTTGTGAACGTGGCACTGGCGAGGTTGGTGCCGGTCGAGCTCCACAGGTCGAGCAGGTCCGTGCCGGTATCGCCAGGGCTGCGATAGAATTTCAGCCCCGTGATCTGGCCGGCGACCGAGGAGGTGAACTTCACCCCGACCTCAAGGGGCGAGGCGTCATTCAAACTGGTCTGTGCCGGCGTATTGGAGGCGGTGAACAGACTCACCGACGAAGGTGTGGTCGTCACGGCGATATTGAACGTTTCACTGGCAGAGAGGTTGGCAGGATCGGTTGCCGAAACCTGGACGCCGAGGGTGCCGACATTTGCGGATGTGGGCGTGCCGCTGAACGTCTGGTTTGCCGCATTGAATGTCAGCCATGTGGGAAGTGCCGCGCCGTTCAAGCCGGTTGCCGAATAGGTGAGCGCGCCGCCATCGGGATCGTTAAAGGTGCCAGCCGGCAAGCTCAGCGAGAAGGCCGAGCCGACGACCGCATTCTGGTTGGGGGTCTGGGTCACGAGTACCGGCGGCGAGTCGGCCGCCACGGCGATGTTGAACGTCTCACTGGCAGAGAGCTGGGCAGGATCGGTCGCTGTCACCTGGACGCCGACGGTGCCGATATTGGCGGAGGTCGGCGTGCCACTGAATGTTTGCGTCGCCGCGTTGAACGTCAGCCATGTGGGAAGTGCCGCGCCGTTCAAGCCGATTGCCGCATAGGTGAGCGCGCCGCCAGCGGGATCGTTGAAAGTGCCGGCGGGCAAGGTCTCCGAAAAGGCCAAACCGACGAACGCGTTCTGGTTGGGAGTCTGGGTCACGAGCACCGGTGGCGTCTGGGTCGTCGTCGAGCTCGAGAACACCACGTCGGCATAGTAGTTGGCGGCACCGAAGGTGCTGGTGGGGAAGATGCCGGTGGTGCTGGTGCCGCCGTAGGAATAGATCCCATTGCCGCCTGAGACCGAGGCGGAGGACGGCGCGGTCAGCGTTCCGCTCGATAAGGCGGTGTTGAAGAAGTTGTTGGTCGCTACATAGGCGCCGTTGGTGTGGTAGGACGCGACATAGGTGGTGTTGGCGACGATCGAAACGGGTGTCGCCAGGTTGACGGTCTGCCAGCCGCTCGCGGTGGTGTTGGTGAAGGTGGCTCTCGCAAGCAGGGTGCCGGTTGAGCTCCACAGGTCGAGCAGATCCTGGCCGGTGTCGCCGGGGCTGCGGTAGAATTTCAGCGCCGTGATCAGGCCCGCGGCCGAGGAGGTGAACTTCACGCCGACTTCAATCGCCTTGCCGTCATTCAAACTGGTCTGCGTCGGCGTATTGGAGGCGGTGAACAGGCTCACCGACGCGGGTGTAGTCGTCACGGCGATATTGAACGTCTCACTGGCAGAGAGATTGGCAGGATCGGTTGCCGAAACCTGGACGCCGATGGTGCCGACATTGGCGGATGTCGGCGTGCCGCTGAACGTTTGCGTCGCCGCGTTGAACGTCAGCCACGAGGGAAGCTCTGCTCCGTTCAAGCCGGTTGCCGAATAGGTGAGCGCGCCGCCATCGGGATCGTTGAAGGTGCCGGCGGGCAAGGTCAGCGAGAAAGCCGAACCGACGACCGCATTCTGGTTGGGAGTCTGGGTCACGAGCACCGGCGGCGTCTCGGTCGTCGTCGAGCTCGAGAACACCACGTCGGCGTAGTAGTTGGCGGCTCCGAAGGTGCTGGTGGGGAAGATGCCAGTGGTGCTGGTGCCGCCGTAGGAATAGACCCCATTGCCGCCTGAAACCGAGGCAGAGGACAGCGCGGTCAGCGTTCCGCTCGAGAAGGCGTTGGCGAAGAAGTTGTTGGTCGCTACATAAGGGCCATTGGTGTGATACGACGCGACATAGGTGGCGTTGGCCGCGATCGAAACGGGCGTCGCCAGGTTGACGGTCTGCCAGCCACTCGCGGCAGTGTTTGTAAAGGTGGCGCTGGCAAGCAGGGTTCCGGTCGAAAGCCACAGGTCGAGAACATCCGGGCCGGTGTCGAGCGCGCTGCGGTAGAATTTCAGCGCCGTGATCTCGCCAGCGACGGACGAGGTGAACTTCACCCCGACTTCAAGCGCCTTGCCGTCATTCAAACCGATCAGCGTCGGCGTGCTGGAGGCGGTGAACAGGCTCACCGACGCGGGTGTAGCCGTCACGGTGATATTGAACGTCTCACTGGCAGAGAGATTGGCAGGATCCGTTGCCGAAACCTGGACGCTGATGGTGCCGACATTGGCGGATGTCGGCGTGCCACTGAATGTTTGCGTCGCCGCGTTGAACGTCAGCCACGAGGGAAGCGCCGCTCCGTTCAAGCCGGTTGCCGAATAGGTGAGCGCGCCGCCAGCGGGATCGTTGAAGGTGCCGGCGGGCAGCGTCAGCGCGAAGGCTGAACCGACGACCGCATCCTGGTCGGGGGTCTGGGCCACGAGCACCGGCAACGCCGTCCCACCGGTGTCCTTGAATACGACATCGACCCAATAGTTGTCGCCCGAGGTGGAAACGGTATTGGGAAAAATACTGCCGGAGGAGTAAGCGTAAAGCCCACCCGTCGCCGTCGCGGAAAGAGATCCGTTCGTAGGATTTTGGAGAGTGTCAAAATAGAAAGGCGTATCGGAGTAGTCGCCATTGCTCATGTGGTAGGAGGCGACATAGGTCGCGCCTGCAGCAATGCTCACAGGACTCGAAAAGTTGACCTGCTGCCAGCCACTGGCGGTCTCGTTGGTGGATGTGGCGGTCGCCAGCAGCGCGCCGCTAGCGGACCAAAGATCAACCACATGAGCGCCGGTATTGAGAGACCCTTTATAAAATCGGATCCCGGTGATCTGGCCGTTGTTCGTTGACGTGAACCGGACACCGACTTCCACGCCGCTTGGGTCACTGAAGTTCGCCGTAGCCGGCGTAGTGCTGGAATCAAAAAGGCTGAGAGCTGAGGACGCTGACACCGCGTACGATATGCCGGCGGCCGGTGTCTCGAGATTCAGGCTGTCATCAACCGCCCGGGTTTCGATGCTGTAGGTCCCCGGTGCCAGCGCATTGAACGTATAGCTCCAATTGACAGTTTGCGTGCCGATCTGGCCGCTCGTTACGTGCCACGTTTTTCCGCCGTCGGTCGAAATCTGAACCCCGCCGACCACGCCGCCAACGTCAGTGGCGGTACCGGTGACGGTCACGGTTTGGCCTTCGAGTACGGCCGTGGATGACACGTTGGTAATCTTGGACGTTGGCGGCGTTTTATCCGTCGACGCACTCGCGAGAACGAGGCTGGCCTGCAATGTCTGCGGCTGGACGCCCATGTCCGCAAACAGATTCACCATTGCCTGCTGGACGTTCGGATCGGTGTTTGTCTGATTGCCGTCCGGCGAAGCGTCGTGCTGGTTGGACAAGCCCCACGACCAAAAGACGGTGCCGGCCCCGAACACCAGCGCCCCGCTGGCGGGATCACGGTATTCGACCAGATTGTGGGTTGCGGTGCCGCTTGTATCGACGTTGCCGAACTCCGTATTGAAGTCCGAAGTCTGCAACGTCGTCGACGAGAGGTCGATCAGGCCGGCAGGCATGAAGCCGTTGTCGGGAGAGGAGTCCCATTCATATCCCAAAAGGCCGCTTTCAAGTGAAGCTGTCTGACCGGCTGCCGTCGCGGCGACGCTTGTATTGCGCCAAAAACGCAACTGGGTCATGTCATAGGGAATCGTGATCGTCCCAAGGCTTCCGGACTCGTCAACCGAGAACGCGGTACCCGTCAGCGCATTGGACGGCATGGCGGCGCCGCCCCAACTTGTAGGGGCCTCAAACGTGCCAGTCCCCTTCCCACTGGGGTTGATCAGCTGCTGATAATGACTGTCCTTGTAGGAGACGAGCGTGCGATTGGAGGTGTTGCTGCCATCTATGCTCGGTGTGAACTGGGTCTGCCAGAAGATCTCGTTGCCGCTGAGGAAGACGAGGCTAACGCCCGCATTTTTCGCGGCTTGAACATTTGCGACCTGGCTATCGGTCCAGTATTCGTCATGCCCCGCATCCATGAACACCTTGTGGTTCAGCAGCAACGCGCCGTTGGTCGCTGTATCCATGCCGGAAATGTAACTTACATCGTAGCCGTTTTCTTCCAGCCAGTAGATTGCGGGGTATTCGCCCGTAAACAAACTATCATCTTGGTTCGCATACGTACCTACTCCATCCCGAGTCATGATAGGGCGATTGTAGCTGACCGCAAATGCTGCACCCGCAACGATTTCATCCCCATCTTTATCCGCAGGCGGAGCGGAAGGTCCGTTTCCTCCGTAAAGACTTGCGCCGCCCCAGCCGTTGTAAGCCTGCCAGGTCTCATCAGACGTCTGAAAGACGATGTCGCTCGTGGAATTGGGATCCTTGACGATAAATGGAATCTGGAAAACTTGAGTGCCTTGGACGACGTTGGCGACAAAAACTCCGGATACGGTGCCGGTGGGAATAGCCCAGGAATCGGTGACGCTCCAATTGCCAGCGTCGACCTCCCCGGTTGCATCATTCGTAACCGGATCCGGTTGGGCGATCACTGACGTACCCTGATGCTGGATGGTCGTGATGAGACGAGCCCCGTCTCCCCCATAATATCCAAGTCGGTAGATCTGAATCTGATAGTTTGGGCTACCCGTCAGATTGTCGATCTTGAACTGCACCGTACCGCCAATGTTGGTGCTGATCGCTGTGGTGAATCCCTCTAGCTTGGTGGAATCCTGGCCGGGATTGACATACCAGACGCTCTTCGGCGTGCCCGCCAACTGGTTCTCCAGCACGATCGGATTCGTGGTCGGAGGATCCGCGACGATCGTGCCGCCCGTGCCGTCACTCTTGAAGATCCAGTTCAAGTCCTGTCCGGAGAACTGCAGCGTTACGGTCTTAGAACCGTTGCTGAAGTCGACCGTGCTGATGTTTGCGGCACTGTCATAGTGGACTGATGCCGACATGCCTGAGGCAAAGGGAAGGTCCTTTAGATCGATCTGGTCACGCGGCGAAAGCGGGGTGAGGGAAGTCGGGGTGCTCTCCTGCGCCGCGCTTTGAATGACGCCATGGAACCGCGCCGATTGATCAAGGATGAGCTCGCCGCTTGCTGTACTGAAGGAGACAGTCGCGTTGGACGGACCCTTGATCTCGAGGACGGCATTGTTTGCGATTTCGAATGACTTCGGACTGCTCGTCGCCGTAAATGTTGCACTCTGATACAGTTTCAGGCTTCCGAAATCCTGAGGGCTGCTCGATCCTATGCGATGGTGCGGCCGCTGATCGGGAGTGTCCGCTTCGATCGAGACTGAGCTTGTTGCTGTACTGGCCGGCTGAACGAGAATTGCCGAGGGCGAGACAACAACGGGGACAGCCGCGATCTGGTTGGGTACAAGGCCGCCCGTCTGATCGAAGATGTGACTCACCGTTCCGGCAGCCGCGCTCGGCACTGCCACAGGAACGCCCATCGAGAGATCATCGGGATTGACCGCAGCGGACGCCGGTTTCGATTTCAGCGACGAAAGACCGGCCCAGAGGAGCAACGCCACCGCGAGCGGTCCACCAGCGCTGTGATCGCCGGCGTGATCCCGGCCGGTGCGATGAGACGGCAGGTTCGGCCCGACAACCAGCAGCGCCTCTCCGCCAAATGTCCGGTCGGAGTCGCGATAGCGTAGCAGCGATATCTGCCCCACCGCCCCGGCGGCAGCGCGGAACGTCAATCCGCAAAGCTGCGCCGCCGTGATCACCTGCCCCGGCCACAGCGCGGTCATTCCATCCGCCAAGAACACCGATCCATTTGACGGCAGCGCGGTGATCGCGACCGGCGTATCGACGCCCAAGCCAAGGGGCAGCTCAGCAAGCAGCGGCATCGGCAGCCGCCCGCTATCTTGGGGAACATAGATCACCGATCCCTGCCACGGCGTCGGGTTTCCCGACCGCGGTGACGCCGGCGAGAAGCTCAATCCGGCAAGTTCTGCGATCGTCAATATATCACCAATGGCGACGCGCTTGAGCCCGTCAGCCATCAGGGTCGCACCATCAGACGGGAGGCCAGTGACCGTGAGAACGATCTCGTCGAGGGTATAATCTGTCTGTGAAAACGGGAGCTGCTGGGCGTCCGTCGGAGCAGACGAGATGCCCGGATTCTCTCTCAGCATGGCCGCCCTCAATAAATTAAATAATCCTGAAAGCAGCGGCAAAGCATATTTAATTCACATTAACTGTCAAATTAAAAATAGCTTAATAATCAGAAACATAATTAAATAATCAGAAACATATTAAAATAGCAAAAGCGACGACGAAAGATTGCGGACAATGCCAATGATGGCAATTTGGCCCACTCCAAGACGCGACCCAGATGCGAAAGTTTTTCGCCTTTCCACCGCACCGACCAATTGAACGAGCCTGAGCTCCACGCGAGCGCCGGCGCTCAAAGGCCGTTCATCCAACTTCGATTCGGTACGACAACTGCTCGTCCGCGCCGGGCGCGATATGCATCAGGCCTGGCTTGTCGCTGAACTCGCCGTCGAAGCCGACGGGACTCGCATAACCACGCCAGGGCTCGATGCAGAGGAACGGCGCGCTGGACGGCTTCGACCAGACGCCGAGCTCGCGAAAGCCACGCCATGATATTTCGAGCGAAGGCCCAGCGGACGTGCCCTGCCCGGCCGCATAGCGGACCGAGTTGCTCTCGATCCGATCAAAGATGATGGCGTCATCGGCGAACAGGGATTCGGACAAGGGGAGCACCGTACCACTGACGGGACTCTGCTCCGTTGCCGCGCGCAACAACCCGCCGTCGAGACGACGGACGGGAGATGCCTCCGCGTTCGCGAATGTCAGCGCGTAGCTTTCCTTCGCCACTCCGGGCTGAAGCGGCCAGTTGAAGGCGGGATGACCGCCGAGCGAGGCCGGTAACGTTTCCTCGCCGGTGTTCGCGATCGTGAGCGAGAGATCGAGGCCAGCCTCATCGAGAGCATAGGTTGCCGTCAGGCGGAACGCGAAGGGATAGAGCGCGCGCGTCGCCTCGCTGTCTTCAAGTACCAGCGTGCAGCAGCTCTCGCGACGCTCGCCCCACGCAAAGCGGCTGTCGCGCGCAAAGCCGTGCTGGGTCATCCGGTACGTCTTGCCCCTGTGCCGCAATTCATCGTTGGCGAGGCGCCCGACGATCGGAAACAGCAGCGGCGCATGGCGCGGCCAGGCCGGTCCCGCCTGCCAGATGAACTCGACGCCGCTATCGTCCGTCAGCGAGCACAGCTCGGCGCCTTGCGCCTTGATGGTCGCGGTGAGGCCGCCGCACCGGATCGTATGCGCGTCATCGGTCATGGCAATCTCCATAGCGGCGGCGAGGCTGACGGACCAGGCGCCTGCCTCATGCGAATGGGACCATACCGCACTGGAGAAATGTTCGCCCGCCCGGGATGGGCGGGTGAAGCTCAGCTCCGCGTTGCTCCGCTAGGCCTCAGGCGACCGCCCGACGCTCTCATAGACGAAACCAGCCGCGGTCATCTCTTCGGGGCGGTAGATGTTGCGGAGATCGACAACGATCGGCTGCGACATGACGTTCTTCAGCCGGTCGAGATCGAGCGCGCTGGCGCGCTCTCGTTAATTGCCAGCGCGAAGCCGAATGTAGGCTTCGCGGACCCGCACATCGGGGGCGGTTTTCGATCGGAAAAGGGAATCATTCCGCCGCTTCGCCCCAGCGCATTACCACTGATTGATCATGCCGTCTCGCTCGGCTTCACAAGCTCCACGCAAGGAAGAGCGTAAATCGCTTGGCGCTTCCATTCGAGACAAAAACATGCAACAAGGCCGCGAAGCATTCGCCCGCGCCTTCCGGAATTCAATTCACAACAGAATCCTGCAGCCATCCAGCGAGAAACGAGCCGAGCTTTTGGAGCAGAGAGTCGACGAGTTTGAGCTGCGCAAACAGCTTGGCGCCTCAACAAAACAAATCACAGCTGCTTTCGGCAATGTCCTGAGATTAAGATCGCCAGGAATTCGATCCATAGGATCGGGCAAGGACTAGGTTGGGCAGGGACTGAGCTCCTCGAGCCCATCGGTCGGCTTGGATGCCAACTTCCAGCCACACTTCCTTCCTCTCTATGTCGACTCGACGCGGCGAAAAAGTGACCCCAAAAAGCTTATTCCGTGTGACCGTCTCAAATATTTCTCCGGCCTTTCGATTGACTCATCGTCGCTCAAAATCGCATCTATTTTGACTATGGCGGAAACGCAATTACCATTGACGATATTGCATGCTGCCGAAACTATCCGCGGTGGTATCGCGACGTACTTCAATGAACTCCACGCGCTTCAGCGCGCGACCTTCAAGGGGATTCATTACGTTGTTCCCGCCGACCATCGCAGCGAGCTCGTCGAGATCGACGACCAGTACATTTCAGGGTTCGGACGGTCCGGCAGAAACTTCGCTAGCCTGTTTCGGCTGGCACGCCAGACTGTCGCCGAGGTGCGCAGGTTGAAGCCGGACATAGTGCACATTCATTCGACATTTGCCGGCCTGGTTTTGCGCCCGATCCTGATGTTGATGCCGTCGCGGCCGAAGATCGTCTACTGCCCGCACGGCTGGGCATTTTCCCGGGAAACGTCCCGCGTCAGCACAATCGCGACCAGCCTGTTCGAGCGCCTGCTCGCGCTCGGGACGGATCGGATCATCTGCGTCTCGAATGATGAATACCGCGCAGGGCAGCGCGCCGGCATCTCCGACAAGCGCCTCAGCCTCGTGGTTAACGGACTTTCAACGACGCGGAAAAAGGCTTCGCCTTCGCAGTCGACATGGGATTCGGACAAGCTGAAGGTCCTGTTCGTTGGACGCCTCGATCGACAGAAGGGCTTCGATCTGCTCATCGAGGCAGCTGAGATGCTGAAGAATCGAGCAGACATTCGCATGATCGGATCTCCCGTCGTCAACTCAAGGGAGAAAATTCAGCTTCCCACCAATGTCAGGATGCTGGGCTGGCTTGATCGCAAGGAAATCGAAGTCCAGCTCGACTTGGCCGATCTCACCGTGATCCCCTCGCGCTGGGAAGCTTTCGGATTCGTTGCGTTGGAGGCGATGCGCGCGAGCAAGGCAATCGTCGCATTCCGCGCCGGCGCGCTACCTGAGATAGTCGAAGACGGAGTCACTGGAATTATCTGCCAACACATCAGTGCCAAGGCGCTGAAAGATGGCCTTCAGAAAGCAACGGAGCTCGATTTGACGGCCATGGGCGCGAAAGGCTCCGCGCGCTTCGTCGAGTTCTTCTCGATTCAGAGAACACATGCGGCACTTGCCGACGTGTATGTCACGACGATGAAGAAAAAGGCAGTGCTGTAAATTCTCTTGTTGCCGAACAGCAACAAGGTTCCTAGAAGAGCCGCACCCTTTCATTGCGTCGTAGATACGTTTATTGCCTGCTGATATCAAACTTGCTGTATTGCGCAGCAACCTGAGTGAGCCCATTGCGACTGTCCCCCGCCTACAAACACCGCCTCTTTCTCGCCACCGTCGCAGTGCTCGCGCTGAGCGTGGCAGGTTGCGGCTTTATACCGCAGGATGCGCCGAACGCTGCTTCCGTCGGCGGCAATGCCGCTCTCAGGACTGCGCCGACCGACCGCGTGCCCTACGTGCTCGTGCCAATCAACCCGGACCTGTTGCGCGTGACCAACGGGGTGACGGACCAGTACGGCGGGAGCTTCGCCAAGCTGCGTGGCGGAAACTACAAGGACGTCACGATCGCTGTCGGCGACCTCGTGCAGGTTACAGTGTACGAAGCCCAATCAGGCGGTCTCTTCATTCCGAAGGAAGCGAGCGTTCGGCCCGGCAACTATGTCGACATTCCGAAGCAGCAGGTCGATCAGTCCGGCAACATCACGATCCCCTACGCGGGCTCGGTCAAGGTTGCAGGCCTCACTGCACGCGCGGTATCGGACATCATTCGCGAGCGGATCAAGAATCGCGCAATCGACCCGCAGGTGGTCGTCGCAGTCGCCGAGCAGCGCGGCAACCAGATCAGCGTGCTGGGCGAGGTCAACACGCCGGTACGCTTCCCGGTCGATCCGGGTGGGATCCGGGTGACAGGCGCGGTCGCACGCGCCGGCGGACCGAAATATCCGTCCTATGAGACGAAGGTCACCATCAAGCGCGGCACCCAGGTCCTCACGGAATCGATGAGCAACCTGGTACGCAGGCCGAACGACGACGTGCAGCTCGCACCGGGCGACGTCCTCTATCTGTCGCGTGAACCTCGCGTGTTCATGACATTCGGCTCGACGCCTTCGCCGGGCTCCATCGGCGGCACCAACAACCGCCGCTTCTCGTTCGAGAACGACACGATGACGCTCGCCGAAGCGCTGGCGAAGTCTGGCGGCCTCGATCCCGCACGCGCGAATCTGCAGGCTGTCTATGTGTTCCGTTTCGAGCCACGCCACCTGCTCGACGCCTCGGGCTACGACACCAAGATGTTTCCTGGAGACGTGATCCCGACGGTCTATTGGTTCGACTGGAGCAAGCCTGACGGCCTGTTCCTCGCCGATTCATTCCAGGTTCGCGATCATGACCAGATCGTGGTCTCGGAATCTCCAGAGACGGAGATTCTCAAGTTCCTCAACCTGACGAACTCCGCCACAAATACGGCTGTTAACATCAATGCGCTGAAGTGATCATCGCGCCTGCCTGACCGGCAGGCGCGACACCGGTTGCACGCAATGCGAGTTGCAACGGGCGCATCGCATCGGAGAAGCGCGTAGCAAAATCTTCATGACCTGAAGCACGCGCTTCGCGCTGCAGCACGTTGACTATTGCAACACGACGGTTGATAACCAACTGCAGTGGAGCTCTAGTTCCAATTGCGATCCGCAATTCTGAATCGGAAGAAATCAGCGCACAGCATGAGAGTTGCGATCGTACACGACTGGCTGATGGTGCAAGGAGGTGCCGAGCAGGTTCTTCGCGAAATCATCAAACTCTTCCCAAAGGCCGACCTGTTCACGCTCGTATGTCATCTGCCTGAGGATCGCAGGGAGTTCCTCTCCGGCCTCGTTCCGCGCACGAGCTTCGTGCAGAAGCTGCCGTTTTCCAAGACGAAGTATCGCAGCTATCTCACCTTTTTCCCGATCGCGATCGAGCAATTCGACCTGTCCGAATACGACCTCGTGATCTCGTCCTCCTATGCCGCAGCAAAGGGCGTCATCACAGGGCCGAACCAGCTCCACATCTCGTATGTTCACAGCCCGGTGCGCTTCGCCTGGGACTTGCAGGCCGAGTATCTGCGCGAGAGCCGGCTAGACTCCGGCCTGCGCAGCATGATCGCGCGAACCATCCTGCACTACATTCGGATGTGGGATGTGCGCACGGCGCACGGCGTCGACACGTTCGTCGCCAACTCGCAATTCGTGGCTCGCCGGATTCAAAAGACATATGGCCGCAAGTCCGACGTGATCTATCCGCCGGTCGACACTGAATATTTCAGGCCGGGACCGGGAGATCGTTCGGACTTTTATCTGACGGCATCGCGGATGGTGCCCTACAAGCGTATTCCACTGATCGTCCAGGCGTTCGCAGGCATGCCCGACAAGCGACTGGTCGTGATCGGCGACGGGCCGGAGCTTGCAAACGCAAGAGCGGTCGCGGGGCCGAACGTCACGATCATGGGCTATCAGCCCAAGAACGTTCTGCTCGATCATATGCAGCGCGCCCGCGCCTTTATCTTTGCGGCCGAGGAGGATTTCGGCATCATCCCGGTGGAAGCACAAGCGTGCGGAACGCCGGTCATCGCCTACGGCCGGGGCGGCTCGCTCGAGACGGTGCGTGGCGACGACGGTCCTGGCCGAACCGGCGTCTATTTCCACGAACAGACGACGCAGTCCATCAAGAGCGCCATCGATGAATTCGAATCGCTGTCACCGGCCATCACTTCGGACGACTGCAGACAGAACGCGTTGAAGTTTTCCCGCGCGCTATTTTCCCAGCACTTTCGCGACGCTGTCGAAGGCGCCATCCGAGAGCACAGCGTCAGCTGGGGCCGCAACGGATCGACCAAGAGCTGACCGCCAAAACGTGCGGCCGGCGGAGCTCAGGCTACAAAACGCGAGTCACGAAATGCAGCGTGCAACCGCCGGATGACGGTACGCTCTACAGTTTCCTGACGACAACGACGTAGTTCTTGGGATAGCCACGCTTTGTGAAGCGTTGCCGCTCATCAAGGACGTGAAACAATCTGGCGAGAATGTGAAAGGCCCCCCTGCAAGCGAGGAGCACAGGAGCACAGACCCAGCCAAGGACTCCAGGCGCGACGTCCCTGGGGCTCGAAGGGAGATATCTGGCGGCCGTCTGGAGCTGATAGGCGACGGTGCTAAGATAGCCCTCCATCCAGTTTAACCTCTCGATCTCGAAGCCGGCCTTGCCCAACAGATGGCGCCATGCGAACTGCGTGTAGCGGTAGAAGTCATAAGGAACCTCATGCTCCTCAAAGAACAGAGGCGCTGTGCAGATCATTCTTCCGCCGGGTTTGAGGACCCTGTTCAACTCGCGCAAGACGTTGAGAGGCTCCGGAAGATGCTCCATCACCTGATTGAATACGACCGCGTCGAAACGTGCGTCCAACACGGGTATGCTCGACAGATCGCACACGTAAGTTGATTTGGCGTAGCTGCGCTCGACCTTCTCGAAGTCCGCAGCCTCGTATTCACAATGGGAGAAATGCTTGCGATAGGGTTGATCGCCGGCGCCCGCGTCGAGCACGCGGGAGCCTGCCGGGACGCTCTCCGCAAATGCTATATTCTCACGACGTAACCAAGTTCGAGACGAATTCCGCATGGACCTGCGCTTAACAAGTGATGGAGCTCGAATGCATTGAAGCCCATCGGACACAACTGCGCAAGAGGTCGGCAGCTTACGAAACTTCACGTGCAACACGGTGACAACGTCGTCAAAATTCGGTTGACCTGCATCACTTCGCGAGGCCACGAGGCACGGGACGTGCTGGTGCTCCGATGGGCTACCGCGCCGACTCGCACCGGTGTAGAAGCAATCTGCTAAACGAAAGGCTGAATATGGATGCGAGATCGATCGAACTGGTGTTCAACGGTCGTTTTCTGACCCAGGAAGTGACGGGCGTTCAACGCTACGGTCATGAGCTCCTGCATGCGATCGATCGGATTCTTCCGTCCCGTCCGGACCTGAGCGTGTCGGTGGTCTGTCCTGTGCTGAATGGAGAGGCGCCCGTGCTCAGGAACATCCCAATTCAGCAGCGCGGACGGCTGCAAGGTCACGCCTGGGAGCAGTTCGAACTGCCACGGTTCGCCTGGGGCAAGGTCCTCTTCTGTCCCGGCAACACCGCACCTGCCGTCTCGCTCATCGGCGGACAACGGGTCCTGGTAACCGTGCACGATCTCTCCTATCTCTATTTTCCTGAAGCCTATAGCCGAGCCTTCCGTACGACCTATGGCTTTCTCGTTCCGCTGGCGTTTCGTTGCGCCGATCGGGTCATCACGGTCTCCGAGTCCGAACGCGTATCCATCCTCAAGCACTATCCCGGCGTCGGCCCGAAAATCGTCGCAATTCCCAACGGCGGGCTCGCGAACGACGTCTTACCGGACCTCGAAGGTTCGAAGCGCGACGTAGGCCATGTCCTCTACGTCGGCAGCCTCAGCAAGCGAAAGAACTTTCCAAGAATGCTGGAGGTCGCGTGCACCCTCGCCAAGAAGAAGGGATATCGCTTTACGTTTGTCGGTGGGACCGCAGGAGGGCTCGTGGAATCGACAAGTCATGTGCCGGAGGAGTTGAGAGGGCTGGTCAGGTTCGTCGGACAGGTCAATGATGGAGGACAATTGATCGAGATCTACAAAAAAGCGTCTCTGTTCATGTTCCCCTCTAACTACGAATCGTCGGGCCTGCCGCCCATCGAGGCAATGGCGTGCGGCTGTCCCGTCCTCAGCTCCGACGTCCCGGCCCTGCGTGAACGCTGCGGTGACGCGGCGATCTATTGCGACCCGTACGATACTGCGGACATCGCCAGCCAGATCGAGCGACTGCTGGAAGACAAGGCGCTGCTAGCCTCTCTGTCGACAAAGGGGCGCGAGCGCGCCCAGTTGTTCACCTGGAATCGCTGCGCTCAAAGCACACTCGATCTCATTGCTCCCCGGTAATCGGCGGGCTCCTCTCCGGGACGAGCCGGCGACCGCACCTAGACGTCACGACAAGCCAGATGCAATTTTCCAAGCTCACAGGTCTCCTGAATCTCGCGTTGCGCTCCCTGACGCTTGGTCTTCGTTTCGTTCTCTCGTTCTATATCGTGAAATTCCTCGGCTTTGAGGCGAACGGCATTTACGGTCTCGCAGCAGGCGCCGTCGGTTCGCTGCCCGGCGCACTCGGATGGGGCCTCAACTACTACACGGCAAGAGAGGTCGTGGACGTCCCTCCCGAGCAGGGAGTCGCCCGCATCAGGGACCGGCTCGTCGTGACCTTGTCGTCTCTGACAGCCGCCTCGATCGTCTCCACGGCTGTGGCGCTGATCTCCGGATACTCGATTACCTTCGTCTATGTTCTGATCGCGGCGCTGGTCTGGCTCGAAACGCTGGCGCTCGACATTCATATGCCGCTGGTCTGCCTCGGGAAGGCAACTGCGGCCAACGCCCTCGCCTTCATTCGCCTCGCGTCGTGGGTTCCGCCGATTGTGATCCTCGGCCTGCTCGCGCCGGGCACACGAACGATCGACGCCGTGTTCCTGGCCTGGGCGATTGCAAATCTGCTCGCGCTCGTTGCTCTCGTCTACGTATGCCGCGGGTGGAACCTGGGCCGCGCCCTGCGTTCGCCGATCGACTTCAAATGGATCAAGCTGCGGCTGTCGCGATCCTGGCACATCTACCTGAGCGACCTCGGTCTCATCGGCCTGACCTATCTCGACCGATATATTGTCAGCTTTCTGCTCGGCCTGACCGCCACCGGCATCTATACGTTCTTCTGGTCCCTGACGAATGCGCTCCAAACGCTGGTAGCGACATCGGTCGTGCAGATCGCATTGCCCGTCCTGGTCAGCAAGTTCAAGACAGCCAACAGGCAAGCCTGGCGTTCGAGCCTCCGGCTCGAGTTCCTGAAGACGATCGCAACGTCGACGACACTCGCAATCGCCATCTTCGTGGCCAGCGAAATCCTGCTGCGATATCTGGGGATGCACGAACTGGAGGAGCATCGCGTCGTCTTTCTCGCCATGCTCGGCGCCGCCGTGCTTCGGTCCTGCTCGGATCTCGCAAACATCGGAATCACAAGCACCGGAGGCGACAAACCATACGCTGCGATCAATGCGATGGGCGTCGTCTTGTCAGCCGCCCTCAGCTTCGGGGCGAGCTATCTGTTCGATCTGGTGGGAACGGCCTTTGCTGCACTCGCCACGGCCGTCATCCTGCTGGCTGTCCGGTTGTATTATTTGTCGCGCGCATTGTGACGGTTCGACTACGGGGACAACTGCGCGCGGACTGAAGCCTGCGGGGCGTCGATGTCGATCACGACCGGAGTTGCTCCGATGGTTGGATTGGCACTAGAAACGGCGTCCTCGCGACACAGCTTGGAAACGCGTACCGGAGCATTTCCTTCGATCGCCAGTGCTCCCTGCACTGCGTCTCGCGACGTCCACGCAATGAGCCTGATTCCATTCTGTCTCTGCGCCTGCACGATGAACAAATCATCGAATGGACGGTGAAGCGTCATGCCTGATGAACCCTTGATGATCTTGTTGGCCTCGATAACCGCACATGCGGCGGGCTTGGGCTGATAGTTGACGTCGTAGAGGCCGAAATTGCTCTCGAGGTCATTGGGATTTTCGACCTGATCCTTCAGCTCGTAAGCCCAAACTCCCTTCAGCCAGGGCGTCGCGGCGGACCACAGAATGAACTGCGCGAGGTTGTCGGCGGACGTCTCGCGCGTCATTGCGCACGGCTTCTGGGCCGTCGGCCAGCCGACTTCGGTGATGTAGACCGGATAGGGCTGTCCTGCGTGCTTCGACTTCAGGAAAGCCTGAAGCTCGTCGAGGCGGTCGATCGCCTCTCGCGCGGTGCGATTGGCGATCACCTTCTCGCAATGATTGTACATGTGGACGGACAGACCGCTGGCTCCATCGAGAACCCCCATGTCGACGATGGCCTGCGTCCACTTCCATCCGGGATCGACGCCCACCGCACCGACCAGGATTGTTGCTCCCGGCACGGCACGCGAGACTGCTTTGACGGACGCCTTCGCCAGGGGCGCGTAGTTCACGGCAGCGCGGGGATCGCTGGCCTCGCCCGGCCCCGTCAGCCAGGGACGTCCCCTGACTGCATTCATGTTCCATTCGTTCCAGATCTCGTAGATCGGATGAAGATCGCGCGTCCCGAGAGCAGCCTTCGCGGTGAAGTCGGCAAAGGCCGCACGGCCGGTATCCGTTAGAGGCGGATTTCCATCAGGCACTGATGGATTTGGATGACCAAGAACAAGTGTTGGTCGCACCTTTGTCATTCCGATGAAATCAAACAGCTTTGCCGGCTGTCTTCCCGGCCCGCCCGACGGCGGGGAATAAAAGACACTCCAGCCGAGATCATCGCGGTAGGAATCGAAATGCCCTGCGGCAATCAGGGGAGCCGCCTTGTTGGCAGTGTAGCCGTGCTCGCCGCCGATGCCGAAATGCACGCCCACACCGACGATCAGGGGAACGCCCCGAGCAGGGACCGATTTGCTGTCGAACAGCAGTGCCTTGCCCAGACCGGCGGCGACCAGATGATGGTCCCCGACGCAGCAGGTAAGGGCGACAACCAGCATGATGCGATACAGGCTTTTTGCAATCATCTCTAACTTGGGCCTTTACGAGAGAAAGCGCCCCATCGAGGGACGCGGCGATATCGAACGATCATGATGTCAAAGTGAGCAATTCGACGTCTCACCGAGCGCGATATCTAGCATAAAGATGGAGTATTTGAGGGCAAATCGCTGTCTGCATGACGCATGCCAAGTGCTGCTGTTTGGCGCGCATTCCAGCAAATTTTGGGGTTCTTTTCGGCAAAGCAATACTGTACCAGAAGGAGAACCAGCGAGAGTCGACCGTGAGCCCGAACGACACACCTACCCAGAGGATCAGGGACGATACTGCTCGCTATCTTGAACAAGAGCTCGCCTATGTGGACGGAGAGCCATCGGAGCTGACCAGGACTTTGATCGTGCTCCGGCTGATCTTGATCACGCCGGGATATCAATTTGTCCTGTCCCGAAGGCTACAGGAGCTGATGGCGAGCATCCCCGTTGTGGGGCGGCCGCTTCGGCGTCTCCTCTGGTGGATTACCTGCATCGTGTTCAGCTCGGAAATCGCGATTGCTTGCGAGGTCGGCGGCGGGCTGTATATCCCGCATCCCTTTGGAATCGTGCTTGGCGTCAGCGATATCGGGAAGAATGTGACTATCCTCCAGAATGTGACCATCGGAAGAAAGAAGCTCAACGACAAGGAACGACCCAGAATAGAAAGTGGCGTGCAAGTGTCGGTCGGCGCCGTCGTCCTCGGAAACATCACGATCGGGCGAGACTCGATTGTGGGAGCGAATTCCGTGGTCACCCAAGATGTCCCGCCGTGCTCGCTGGCAGCGGGAATTCCAGCGAAGATAATTCCACTCGCTCCACCGGAGCCAGCCTTCACTCTGTCATCCGCCCGACCTTCCCTGTGATTCAACGTCCGCGCGGAAGCTTAACGAACGAGATCGTCCGAGGTCGCCTTGAAGAAGATTTGCGTATTTGACACGTCCTACGTCACCGACAATCTGGGAGACCAGATCATCATGGAGTCGGTGATGAAGCATCTGAGACAGATGTTTCCCGAAGGCTTCTTCACGGGGATCCCGACGCATGACTACCCCTCGTCGATTTCGATGGCGGCGCTGAAGCAATCGGATTTTGCCTTCGTCGGCGGAACCAACATGCTGTCGAGCCACTGGCTCTGGTATCATCAGTGGAAGTTGCGGCCGACGCAACTCCGGCATGCGGGGAATCCCGTGCTGATGGGCGTAGGCTGGCACAAGTACCAGGGGACGCCCGATTGGTTCACGCGTAAGATCTACAGCGTCCTGCTGAACCGGAACGTCTCTCATTCCGTCCGCGACAAATACACCTTCGAGAAACTGCGTGACGCCGGCATCGCCAACGTGACGTACACGGGATGTCCCACCATGTGGGATCTGACGCCTGAACATGTTTCGAGCATTCCTGCCAGGAAGTCGCCCAACGTCTTCTTCACCCTGACGGGCTATCTCAAGAATCCCGAAAGCGACCGGGAGTTCGTCAGAAGGCTCGAGGCGAACTACGAGAAACTGTTCTTCTGGCCGCAGATGTATGAGGATCTCGCTTATTTGCGCGCGATCTCGCAGGCACCATATTCGGTGGTCGAACCGAGCATCAGCGGTGCGCGTAGCGTGTTTACCGGGGGCGATGTCGACTATGTTGGCATGCGCCTGCATTGCGGCGTCCTTGCGCTTCAGGCCGGCGTGCGGTCCTTGATCCTCGAGGTCGATAATCGCGCGACCGAGATCGCAAAGAACACCGGGCTGCCGACCGCGAAGCGCGACGCCTTCGACCAGATCGAGCAATGGATCAACAAGCCGTCGCCGGTCTCGCTCGATATCCCGACTGAGGACATTCGCGCCTGGAAGAAGCAATTCATCGCTTCAGCGGGCCCGCGCTAACGGCTGCCATTTCGACGGACCAAAATGCGTATTCTCTTCATTTCCGCTCTCTACCCTCCGCACTTGCAGGGAGGCGCCGAGCTCAGCGCCGAAAGTCTCGCCCATTGGCTTGTCGCCCAGGGCCACGAGGTCGGCGTTCTCACCACGTCTCCAACCCCCAGCGATGACCTCAATGGAGAGACGGTCCAGGGACTGAAGGTCTGGCGGGCGACAATGCCGCGGCCCTACACTGTCTTCGAGGCGATCTATCGCACCGGCTGGCAGAAGCCGGTCTGGCACCTGCAGGATCATTTCGATCCACGAAACCGGAAGATCGTCGCCACGGCCCTTGATGCGTTCAAACCAGATCTCATCAGCATCCATATCATGCAGGGTCTCGGCTACAACGGTCTCGCCGAGATCGGCAAACGAGACATCCCGACCGTTTTCACCCTGCACGATTTGAGCCTTGCCTGCGTCAAGATGGCGATGTTCGTGAATGGCCGGGAATGCGTCGACCAGTGCAGCGCTTGCGCCGCCTCGGCGAAGGTCAAGATGGCCCATGTCCGCAAGATTCCGCGGGTGGGGTTTGTCTCTCCGTCGGCAAACAACCTCAACAAGCTGTCGAGGTTTCTACCCATCCGCGACTATCCGACCGCCCACATTCTCAATCCCAACAAATATCCGGCCCCGACGGTCCAGCACGAAACCTCGAAAACCGTTCGCCTGCTTTATGTCGGCCGGCTGCACGAAACCAAGGGCGTCGATGTTGTGCTCGATGCGCTGGAACCTCTCGCGGATCAATACGACTTCACCTCCACGGTTGTTGGAACCGGACCGAGCGCCGAGAGCCTTAAGAAGCGTTGCGTTAACCACAAATGGGTGACGTTCACGGGGCACGTGTCGATGGAAGAGGTCGCCAACCGGATGGCCGCCAGCGATATGCTTCTGATCCCCTCCATCTGGCAGGAAAATTCGCCGGGCGTCGTCATCCAGGCCCTCGGCCAGTCGCTGCCCGTGATGGGTAGCAACAAGGGAGGAATTCCCGAGCTGGTGGTGGACGGCGTCAACGGAGTTCTGGTTCCGCCGGGCGAGGTCGAGGCCTGGCGCAACGCACTGAAGAGCATTCTCGAGAATCCGGCACAGCTTGCGGCTCTTCGCGACAACGCCAAGCTTGGGGCACATGAATTCGAACAGGATACGCTCGGCAACAAGCTCGTCAGCTTCTTCGAGACCGTCAGACGCGGCTCGACTGGCGCGGCATTGCCCTTGGATACCGACCGCGGAGTGATCGATGGAAAGCGCGCAGCCGGAACTTTCTGACAAATACACCGGCGACCAATATCTGGCCGACAATCCAGACTGGCACGAAGAGGACGCGCCCTGGAAGGCGGCGCATATCACCAAGATACTCGACGACAACCATGTCCGGCCGAAGTCGATCTGCGACGTCGGTTGCGGCACCGGTGCGATCATCGAAATCATGTCGAAGCGTTACCCGCAGGCCACGGCCGAGGGCTTCGAGATATCGCGGCATGCCCACGCAATGAGCATCAAGCGACAATCCGCAAACCTGTCGTTTACCATGGCCGACGCGTTCGAGAGCGGACGCACGTTCGATCTGTGCATGGCGATCGACGTCATCGAGCACGTCGAGAATCCGTTCGCCTTCGCCAGAGCGATGAAAAAAGTAGCACAGTGGCACGTGCTCCACATTCCGCTCGACATGAATGCACTTTCGGTCGGCCGCGGCTGGGTGCTGCCGGAAGCGCGCCGAAGCCTCGGTCACATTCATTACTTCTCGCGCGAGAGTGCAATTTCGCTGCTGAAGGAATCGGGCCTCGAAATCGTTGACGACTTCTATACAGCGTGGGCGATCGACCAGTCCCACAAGACGTGGAAGAAACGCGTCGCGGCTTGGCCCCGTCGCATAGCTTTCACAATCGCACCCGATGCAACGGTTCGATTTGTCGGCGGATGGTCTTTGATGGTGCTTACGCGCGCGTAAGTTCCACAACGTGACGTTGTCGCAAGAAAAACATCGCAACGCTAACAATTTTACTTTTTCCCGACACTCAATTCTCGCGGTCGCCTGTCAGCATGTCTCCGAAATTCAATGGGGACTCGGACAATGGCGACTGCCAATCAAACGATTCTTTCTGCTGCATCGTTCATCGGCTCGATCGGCATCAACACGCACGCGGCCTATTCGTGGGGTGCCTATAATAACGCCAGCCTCGTGATCGACGATCTCAAATATCTCGGCGTCACGACCGTCAGAGATTCATTTGCGACCGATCCGAGCGCCGTGCCTGTTATGAATGCACTCGCGGCCGCCGGGGTTAAGTTCGACTTCGTCACATCGTCCGATCTCCCGGCGACAGGCAACACCGGCCTGACGCAATATGTCGCATCGATCGATGCGTTCCTCGCGGCACACCCAGGCAGCATCGTTGCCGTGGAAGGACTCAACGAGGCCAACATCCAGTCCTTCAGCTATCACGGCAGCTCGTCGCTCTCGGCAGCAGCCCAGTTCCAGGCCGACTTCTATACCGCAATTAAGAGTGACGCCCATCTTGGCAGCGTCGCGGTCTACAATATGACGCTGGCCTACAACGACGCGAACGGCTACGCCTCGCTTGGGAACCTCGCCAACTACGCCGACTATTCCAACGCGCACGCTTATGTTGCGACCAGCACGCCGAACCAGTACGGCCTCGACGTCTCGCTGGACACCGCCTTGACGAGCGCGGTCGGAAAGCCGTCCGTCATCACCGAAACCGGCTATACCACGCTGGCCAGCGCGAGCGGACTCGGCGTCGACCAGACGGTGCAGGCGAAATCCATTCTGAACCTGCTGGTCGATTCTTACAGCGACGGAGTCAAGAAGACGTACCTGTACGAGCTGCTCGACCGTGACTCGAGTTCCTCGAACACGGATCCGGAAGCGCATTTCGGCCTGTTCAATTCAGACGGCACGCCGAAGCTGGCGGCAAAGGCTCTTCATAACCTGACCACCATTCTTGCCGACGACGGAACCGGCGGACATACGCCGACCGCCTCGCTGAACTACAGCCTCAGCAACATGCCGGCGACGGGCAACAGCATGGTCCTCGGCAAGAGCAACGGCGCCTACGACCTCGTCGTCTGGGCCGAGCCAACGCTGTGGAACGATGCGACTGACACGGAAATTTCAAATCCCACCAAATCGGTCGCCGTGCATCTCGGCGCGGTTCATCAGACCGTCGTCATCTACGACCCGCTGACTGGAACCGTTCCGATCGCCACCTACCACAATGTCCAGGACTTCAACGTTCCGATCAGCGATCATCCGCTCATCGTCGAGATCGATCCGCCCGCCGCTACTGCTCCTCCGGCCTCGGTGACCACAGTGACCGACACCGCCGCCGACGTTGTCGCGCAACTGTCGGATTTGAACGCAACCGGAACCGTCACCAGCATCACACTGACGGACACTCACGTCCTGACGGTCGCCTCCGAAGCGACAATGAAGTACATGGTCGCCAACTACGGCAAAGTGCTGTCAACGATCAAGGGCGGCTACTCCTTCGCCGTCACGATCGACGGCGGCAGCTGGAAACTGACGACGAACTACGATTCGACCGGTAAGCAGACGTCGACGGACGAATCCGCCTACGCGAACGGCGTGATCGCCTATGAGCTCGTCACCAATGCGGACGGGTCCACCGTCGCGACAAACTTCGCCAACGGCGTCAAGACCCTGACGATCGCCACCAACGTCGATCACTCCAAGGACACATATATCTACGGAAGCAGCGGCAAGGTGACCGAGATCGACCATGTCGATCCGAACGGGAATCTCACCGCAGTCACGAAGATCGCGGCGGACGGCACCACGACGATCGACAAGTACAGCACCGCGGGCACGATCACGTCCGAGACGATCACCCACACCGACGGATCGTCGAGCACGACGCTCTACACTTCCAGCGGGGCAAAGTCCTACGTCTTCGTCACCAACGCGGACCAGTCCCACGACAACTATGCCTACGGAATCACAGGCCAGACCTATACATCGCAGCATCAGCACCTCGACACCTCTGGCAAGGTGACCGCGGTCTGGCGCTACCATGCCAACGGCAGCCTAGACTACACGGAGTCGACGGCCGCGGACGACACCGTCACCACGACGCAATACAATGCAGCCGGCGTGAAGATCGCGCAGAGCATCACGCACCCCGATGGAGCAAAGGAATACTTCTCCTACAACATCACGGGCCAGTCCTACACCACGGAGCACAGCAGCTACGACGCCGCGAGCAAGCTCGTCCTGTTCGAGCGCTTCCATGCCGACGGCAGCTATGCGCTCAAGGTCACCACCGTGAACGGCGTGACCACTACCGATCAGTACGACGCCAAGGGCGTGCTGACGAGCGAGGTCGTCACCTATGCCAACGGCTCCTCGACATCGTCGACCTACACCGGCGGCGTCAAGGCGCAGATGGCGGTGGCCAATACCGATGCGACCAGCGACGTCTATCTCTACAACGTGACCGGTCAGAGCTACACGACCCAGCACAAGCACTACGACGCGAGCGGCAAGCTAACGGAGATTGTCCAGCAACACGCTGACGGCACGCTTGACTATACCCAGGTCACGGCGGCCGACGGCACGCGAACAGGCGTCTATTACAATGCAAGCGGCGTGAAGACGTCGGAGAGCATCGTTCACTCCAACGGCTCATACGAATACTATACGTTCAACATCAAGGGGCAGGCCTACACGACGGAACACTCAGTCTACAATACGGCCGGCCTGATGACGACGTTCGAGCGTCTCCGCGCCGACGGCAGCGACCTGATGAAGGTCACCAAGACTGCGGACGGCACGACGACGACGGACCAGTACGACACGTCCGGCCACGTGACCGGCGAGACGATCATCTACTCCGACGGATCGTCTGCCATGTCGACATTCAGCGCCGGCGTTCTGACCAAGAAGGTCGTGACGAACGCGGACCACAGCCAGGACTTCTATTCGTACGGCATCACCGGGCAGACCTACGCCAACCAGGTCCAGCATGTCGACGACAGCGGCAAGCTCACTTCGATCGTCCGGACCCACTCCGACGGGACCCTTGACTTCAAGCAGACTTTCGCCGCCGACAGCAGCACGAACTCGCTCTACTACGACGCGCAAGGAAACATGACGTCGCAGGTTCTGGTGGGAACCAACGGAGCGCGCGACGTCTACAACTTCAACTTTGGCTCGCAGGGCACCACCCAGCACGTGTCGTACAATTCGTCGGGTAGCGTCTTGCAGACGGACGTAGCGGCGGCGAACGGCACGCATCAGGTTACGGCCTTCAAGGCCGGCCAGACCCTGGAGGGCGGCAGCGGAAACGACCAGTTCGTGTTCTCCACGGCTTCGACGACCATGATCTTTGATCACGGCAACGACCAGGTCACCAATTTCCATGCCGGAGCGGCCGCGGGTTACGATGTAATCGAGATCTCGAAGTCACTCGTCGCGGACTACAGCCACCTTCAATTCGAGCAGAGCGGGCAGGATACGATAATCCACATCAGCGGATCGGATTCGATCACGCTGGCGCATGTCACGGCGAGCCAGCTCACCCATAACAACTTCATCTTCGCGTAGCGGACCGCCAAACGTCCGCTTGTCGGTAACGGCGAAGGCGTGCGATAATCCTGCCGCACGCCCTTTCGCGTGACCGATGAACGGCCAGGCGGGCTTGCGGCTGTCCTCCCGGTCTCGTCCCACGAGACGCTCGCTTTTTCAGAGCGAACCTTTAGAGCAGGCTTGGCTGTTTTGCGGATCTTCATCAACGGGCGATTTTTGTCGCAATCGCTCAGCGGCGTTCAGCGTTATGCGGCCGAGATGGTCAGGTCGATCGACGAGCTTGCGGGGACGGCCGCGCTCCCAAAATCCATCGCGAGCGCACATTGGACGTTGCTGGTGCCGCCGAGGTCGAGTTCGAGCCTCACATTGCGCAACATCGAGGTGGTTGAGGTCGGAACCCGGTCCGGACACGCCTGGGACCAGCTCGATCTCGCACGGGCGGCGCGCAGCGGCCCACTGATCAGCCTCGCCAATTCCGGCCCTCTGCTCCATCGAGACCAGCGCGTGGTGCTTCACGATGCGCAGGTCTTCAAGCACCCCGAGTTCTTCGGCTGGAAATATGCTTTCGCGCATCGACAACTCGGCCGGTTGCTGGCGCTGCGCAGTCAAATCTTCACTGTCTCGGAGTTCTCGCGCGGAGAGCTGGCCGACTCCCTGGGCCTACCCGAGCGGAACATTGGCGTGTGCCCGAACAGCGCGGAACACTTGGCACGCGTACAGCCCGATACCGCCGTCCTGAAACGATTCCAGCTCGGGCCGGGGCGCTACTTCCTGGCGGTCGGATCGCTTAAGAAGAACAAGAACGTCCAGGTCGCGATCGAGGCGATGCGGGTGCTCGGGCGCACCGACTATCCGCTGATCGTCGTCGGGAGCGAAAACGATCGCGTCTTCAGTCGCGGGGAGACGCCGACGGCCCCGGTCGCGAGTGTCATTTTTGCGGGGCGGCTCCCCGACGAAGGCCTGGCAGCGCTCTATCAGCATGCGACTGCCTTCGTCTTCCCGAGCCTGTACGAAGGCTTTGGCGTGCCGCCGCTCGAGGCCATGCTGTTCGGATGCCCCGTCATCGCGGCCGACATCCCGCCGGTTCACGAGACATGCGCCGGTGCCGTGCGCTATTTCGATCCAACCGATGCGCGCGGGTTGGCCGCACGTCTCAACGAACGGATCGCCAGCGGTCCCATGTCCGAGGCCGAACGGGCCGCGCAGCAGGCCCGGCTGTCGATCTATTCCTGGCGAAAATCTGCTCTCGCCCTGCTCGGGTCGTTCGCCTGAGCGCCGGAATTCGCAGGGGCCGGATAGCAGCGGTGCTCGATGCTCAAGCCCTGTTCCTTCACATAGTGAAGAAACACGGCACGCGGCTCGGAGGGGTAACCGCATGTCCCATCGAGAAGCGCGGTCCGCATCTGGGCCGAGGACGACTTGTAGATCACCGCCGCACTCGGATAGAGGCGCGCGCGAAAGATGTCATTGAAATCGGAGACCGCAGACGACCGCAGGGCGTCCGGGATGGCCTGCCCCGAGCGCAACACCAGCGGTGCGCGGATGAGCTGAATCCAGGCCTCGTGCGGCGCGAAACGATAGGATTGGGCCAGATAAGACCAGGCCTTCGGCCCCACGCCACTCTGGTGAATCTCGGCCCAGTACAGCCCAAGCCATCCAAGGCCGTCGGAGGGCGAGCAGGCCAGCAGTTCCTTGCCGAGGCCGGCAACGTCGCCGACGTCCTGGTCCAGATGCGAAAGGTCGGCCTTCTCGATCGACAAGGAAGCAACGCGAAGCTGGATCAGCAAGGCGCTCCGCCGCCCCTTCACGTCGCACAGGCGCGCCTCGCCGCCAGCAGCGGCCATGCGTCGCAGACCCTCGGTATCGTAGGTTTCGCCGCGGCCAAGCCGCTCGGCGACTTGCCGCAGGCTCGGCTGGAAGATGGTACTCCCGACTTGAGCAACCCACCCGATGCCGAGCGCAACCAGAACGAGCCTGAATACGAGGAGGATGCGTCCTGGCGATTGCGGCGATCGGCCCGCCGCTTCAGCTCGCCTCGACATAGTAGTCAGAATAGTGGCGCCCCTTGTGGGACTCGATTCGCTTCAAAACCTTCGGATTGGCGCGGTTCAGCAGGACGCCCACGATCTTGCTGCTGAAGGCCTCGACCTCGGCGACGGCTTCCTGTACTGCCGACCTGCGCGTCTTGCCCCACTCCACGACGTAGATGATGGAATCGACGAGATGCCCGACCGCCTTCGCGTCGGTGACCGGCAGCACCGGCGGCAGGTCGATAAAGACATACGCATACTTTTGGCGAAGCGCCGCGAGCAGGTTCGCCATCTCCCGGGACGCCATGATGTCGGATGCATTCGTCAATCGCGAGCGCACGACGGCAGGCAGCAGAGCCAGGTTTGTCTTCTTGCTGACGCTCACATAGCGCTCGACATTATCCGGATCCGACATTGCCTCCAGGAAGCCGTAGGTCGCCTCGGGAGCGAGCTTGCGCGTCAAGGACTGCGTGTGCAAGTCGCCGTCGATCAAAAGCGTCTTGTGCCCTGCCATGGCGACCAGATGCGCCAAGTTTGCCGAGACCGTGGTCTTGCCCTCCTTGGGCAGCGAGGAAACGATGCCAACAACGTTCATTTCCTTGGTCAAGCGTGCCACGTCCAGCGCCGTCTTTGCGCTGCGAAGAGACTCGGCGAAACGGGAGAACGGATGATCAACCGCATATACGCTTGTTCGAGCCGCCGCCCATGGCTCATCCCGACCATTTGTCACGTCCGGAAGCGTCCCAAGGCAACGCATCCCGATCTCGTTCTCGATCTCGCCCGGCGTCCGGATCACCTGGCTCAGCATTTCCCGCGCGCATGCCCCACCGAGGCCGAAACACAGGCCTGCGATGACGCCGCCGATCAGGACCAAGGCGGTCTTCGGTGAGCTCTTCTTGTCCGGCGTGACAGCGGTCGCGATCACACGTGACTCGGAGATCGGAAAGCTTTCGTTCTGGGTAGCTTCCTGGAGCTTCTGGAGAAAGTTGTTGTAGAGGGTTCGGTAAGTGTCGGCGGCACTCTCGAGATTGCGCAACTTCACCTGCGCCTGCGCAGTGCTGCCCGACTCGTTCATCAGCCCCTTCAGGCCATTCTCCAGCGAGACTTCCCTGCTCTTCGCGATTTCGTAGTCGCTTCGATACGCATCGGCGATGCGGTTGACCTCGTCGCGGATCGAGTTCTTCAGGTCCTGCATCTTGCTGGCCAGATTAATGGCCGCCTGGTGTTCTTTGCCGTATTTGGCCGACCAGTCGGCATACTGCGCCGAAAGATCGAGATACTGGGCCCGCAAACGGGTGATCACCGGATTGTTCAGCGCATCGGTCACCGTCGGCTGAGCCAAATCCTGCGTAGTCACCTGCTTGATACGATCGAGCCGAGCCTTCGCTTCGGCGGTCGACGCGCGCGCCTGGATCAGCTGGGTGTTGACATCGGCAAGCTGCTGCTCGTTGACCAGTCCCCGGCTCGTGCCGACGATCCCATTCTCGGCCTTGAAGGTCTGGACCGCGCGATCAGAGGCGATCGCTTGGGCCTGAAGCTCGGCGCTTCTGTTCTGAAGCCACTCGCTCGCCCGCTTGGTCGACTGATACTTGGCTTCGAGCGATCCAACCACATACTCATCGGAGATCGCATTCGCGATCTGGGCCGCCTTTTCAGGAACCAGAGAGCGGACCGAGAGGTTGAGAACGTAGGTGGTGCTGACGCGCTCGACTTTCAGGTTCTTCTTCAGTTCGAGGACAGCCGTCTGCTCCAATTGCTCCTTCGACGACGGACCGTTGGACGAGAACAGACGCAACACGGCTCCCATCGCGATCGCGACGACGCCGGTCGGCGGTCCCACGAACTCCCGATCATTGGTCAGATTCAGCTTCTTGACGACGCTGCGGATCAGATTCTCGGAGGTGATGATTTCGACCTGGCTGTCGACGAAGCCGGGATCGATCACCGTGTTGTTGGCGACCTCGCTGGTCTTGTTCAGGATCTGAGCCTGACGGGTATCCATGAGGATGCTGGCTGTCGCCGTGTACAAGGGCGAAGCGACCAGCAAGTAGATGATCACGACCACGACCGCACCGATGACCGTGTAGGCGATTAGCGGCCATTGGCGCCGAACGATGTCGAGCAGACGCTCAAACGTCAAAAACGCCTCGTTGAGAGGCGCCCGAAAGCCGGAGCTCGGCTCAAACGCGGTCCTAGGCTGATACATCAGGCGAAATCCAAGAGGTCATTGAGGCAATGGCACTTCGGCGAACGGATTAGCAAGTTCAGTACCAAACTCGCCGTCGAAAAGGGCGGTTCCTCCGGATTTTTTTGATCCGGCAGTTCCGATCGTTGCGGGTTGCGCGCCGTTAGACGCGTCGATGGACGTATATCCTGACAACACGTCAGAATCGCGTAGGGTGTTCACAAACGTAGAGATCTTTCGGGCATAGGCCGGTTCGATGGAGCCACAGTGGAGTGCCGCACGGCCCAACGCCTTGCCAATGACGTAATGACGGGCCGGAGGGGCCTTGAGCAGGAGGTTCTTCATGACCGAGACTAGCTCCGGATCCGTCGCCAGATAGACGGTCACCTTGTCTTCGAGCTTGGTATCGTCGCTCTGGGCATAAGTCAGCACGCGACCTGTGTCCTGAGAAAAAAGCTCAAGCTCGAGTGGTGGGGCTCGCTCAAGAAGCGGCATGCAGCCGCTAGTCGCGGAAGCCGGACTGAGCCATGGAAGTTGGGCAACGACCGCGATAAGCGCCCACTTGCAGCCGATTGCGAAGCGCCTCGGTCCGCGCAGGGTAAGTACCGACATCCTAGTTTGCCTCAAGCTGCAGAGCGGCCCGTAGACTGCAACACTATGGCAAATCTTTGTGCGACGCACAAACCAGCAATGGGGCGGTCTGAGCCGCCCCATTGCTTAGTAAACTCGTTCGCTCTGTCAGTCGCGCGAGGCGGATTTCTGTGCACTGCCGTTCTGGCCCTTGCCATCGACCGCAACCCAGAACTTCGGATTCGCCGTCGATTCGATCGAGACCCAAGCATAGCTGGTTTCGTTCCAAGGCCGCACCACCTCCGAAAGGTTGTCGAGCACATAGTCGCCATCCTTCACGCGCGCGACCAGAACCAGATGACCGCCCTCCGGGGCAAAAACCACGGCGAGGCGCAGTGCCGAAGATGGCCAGCCCTTCGCCAAGAGCTCATGGCGCTTGGTCACCGCATAGTCGTTGCAATCGCCGGCGGCCGGCCCGATCGTCCAGCGCGCCACCAGCGGCGCATTGGACTTCACCGTGGGTGCGATCGACCGGTTGACGCGCGTGTTGACCTCGCCGAGGGCGGCAAGTGCGTCGTCTCGCGACAGCGTAAGCTCCTCACCCGTGCGCGCCTCGCATTCCGTCGGATAGTTCATGCAGAACTTGACGAACTGGAGCGGCGCTAGCACGTTACGGGCCTCGCCCACGATGGTGGCGGAAGAACGATTTTCCCGCTCCACAGGCGCAGCTAACGCGCCGCAAGACCCCAGGACGAGAAATGAAAGAGCGACGAGCGATTTCATAGCTAACCTCAGCGATTGCCGAACATTCGCTGTAAGCTAACAAGCAACTTTCACGCTTCGGTTCCGTATTTCGCTAAAATTTGATCCAAGCTCGTCTTTTCAGTTCGTCGGGCTCACTGGCGAGACCACAACCGCGGGTGCAGCGGCTACGGCCGAGAAGACGTTGTTAACCGTCGTCCTGGCCGCCGAAAACGATGGCGTGTTGTCGCCAGCGCCACTCACGCCGCCGGCTTGCTGGGGGGTGGTATTGTTGCCCTGTCCGCCACCCGCGGTCGACTCACCGGTTGGGTCGGAGCCAGGGGTTACATTAGTCGGGATGTCACCGGTAATGCCGGTGAAAGAACTCACCAGGTCTTCGTTGCCGGTCTTCAGGGCAACCGCCTGGATATCCATTGCGGTCGCGGGCTGGGACACTACACAGATCGCTGCCGCAGTCCCGAGACCCGAGCCAATGGCGCGGTTCTGGTCGGGCGTGGCGGCCTCAGCGAGCGATACAATGCCTTCGAGGGTCTCGGGGCGGATCGTCACGAGATCCCGAATCGCAGATGCAAGCGCGCCGCCTCCGTCTGCGTAACCGGCGAGGAAAGCAGCCGGCGCCTCCAGGAAACTGGTTGCCTTTTCCGCGGTGACTTGCGGGGACGGAGAAGCACAGGCGCCACTATAGGCGGTGGCAGCAAAGCTTGCGTCGGGCAACCCCAGAAGCGCGACAGCCAAAACGAAATAAGAAAAGCGCATATTCAAACACCCGTATTTTTTTCTACTACTACATCGAGTTCGTCCGCGATGGTAGGCTTACCTAAGAAATGGTGAATCTCAATCCGCCGTCCGGCGCGCGAGGCCTCGGTCCGAGGTGGAGATCGTTTGAGCCAGTCCGCAGCCCAAAACACAGGCAAATAACAGGCCGAATCCGGGAATTTGCAGCGAAAAATCCACGAACGAGTGCAGCGAGCCCAAGACGAAGACGCCGGCACCGATGACCGCAATGTGACGATCCCGTTTCCTGCCGAGCGCACCGATGATCAGGCTTGCAAAAAAGAAGATGGCAATCGCGAGGATCGCAATCGCCGCCGGCAGCCCGAGATCCAGCATGAGCTCCAGTGGCGTGCTGTGGGCACGATCCCAAATGCCCTGGCTTCCCAGAGATTCCGGCCGAAACGGCGGAAATGCCACCTCGAAATTGCCGACTCCGAAGCCCAGAAGCGTGTGCCCCCGGATCATGTCGAGGACCGTCTTGTAGACCTCATAGCGCTGGTTATCGACCAGGCCGATCTCCGAGATGCGCCCCATGGCCAGGCTGCCCACGAGGGCCAGCACGATGACCCCGACCGCGACACTGTTTCGCACCGAGCTCCAGAGCGACCATTCGCCGCGCTTGAGAGGCGCCACGTAGAGCACGACCGCGCAGACCATACTCAAGACGGTAATCAAAATACCCGCCCGCGAACCGGTCATCCCCACCGCCACGAGACAGATGGCGCACCCGATCGCCTGCGTCGCGGACCGGTCGAGAAACCTGATCCGCGCGCGACCGCGCTCGACCGATCTGTGCAGCATCGACCGCACCAGCATGATCAGCAGAATCAGGCCGCAGCTCCCCCAGAAGGTGGCGGCCGTGTTGCGGTTCACGAAGGTGCCGGTGGCGTACTGGAGATAAAATTCCTTCTGCCGCCATAGCAGCGAGTCAGGCAGCAACAGTTGCGAAACAATTCCATACAGAGCGTAACAAACACCCGCATAGGCCACGAGCTTGAGCAATTTATGCGCCTGCCAGCCATCTACTGCGAGCAAGTAGGCACGACTCAACCCGAGCGTGAACAAAAGATAATAGCCAAAGCTCAACCAGGGCACCGATTGTGTCGGCGAAATGCGGCCTGGCACGTCGATGCCTGCGAGTTCGCGCGCATTGCTCCACGCCGGATCCTGGAAGTTGGAGACGGGATTCGGCGACACCTGAATCCAGACGATCAGCGCAATCGCCGCAATTGCAGCCAAAATCGGCGTCATAAACCATAAATCAGCCTTGCAGCTGTGATCTACTCGCGCTGTCGCCAAGCTCACCGCGAGTAGAACCGTCCAGATGCAGACCCAGGCCAGATCGACCGAACCGAGCGGCAGCGGCGCGAGCACGAAAACCGTCGATGCCAGCACATTGGATATTCTTCCGAGATTGACGTAGTCCCGCAAACTCGCTGCTTTCGATTGCTCAAAAAAAGGCAGACTTGGAAAGTACGACGCTGTTGGTACAGCCAACAGGTGGATGCTATCTTACCATTGAATACGCACGAACATGAGAGATCGGCAACCGACGATGACGCTTGAAGCGGCGCCAAGCCTGGGCGGAGCCCGCATGGAGACGATCCGCGGGCAGGAGTCCGTCAGCTTTCCGATCGAGGCGATCGCGCTGTGTATGTACTTTACCCGCGACGCGTTTGCCGGGGCATTCCGCTACTACGCGACCATCATGCACCTCGGCGCCCTATGGTTCATCCCGGACCTCATAGCCTTTGCTTGCATGGCGACGTTTGCATATCGCTATGCGATCAAGCAGGCGAACTCGCTCGCGATATTCACGCTGCTCTACCTCGTGTTCTCGCTCTATGTCGGCTACGTCTTTCTGAACGATTATCGCGGAGGCCTGTCCGCGCTGAAAATGATCGCCCCGCTCTTCGTCGGTTTCTGCTTCTGCGGCAAGGAGGTCAAAGACTACAAGTTCCTTTTGGGACTCGTGCATGCCCTTTTCTATATCTCGATCATCGGCCTGTTCTGGTCGTCCCGCGTCCAGTTTCCCTGGGTCGGCTTTGAATACGAGACATTCGGAGCGTCACGAATTGCTGGCAAGCTTTGGTGGGCGGAAGGCCAGACTCGCCTGCAGGGTTTCGCCGCGGACAGCACGATGGCAGGCTATTTCGTGCTAATGGGCTATGTCATGACGTCGCCGCGGCGTGGCCTGGTCTGGTGCGTGGTCTGGATGCCGGTCGCGTTCTACGCCATCAACAATCTCGCAACCAGCAAAACGGCCGCAGGCACTCTGGTCCTCTACTTCCTGGCAATGATGCTTGTTCGCATGTTCCACGAGCGCTACCGGTTCAGCGTGCTCCGAACAATGTCGCTGCTGTCGTTCTCCTGTATCTCCATTCCAATCATCCTGATGATCGTACTCGCGGGAACGAATCTCACGAGCCTATCGCGCAGCCTGTTCAGCCTGCAGGATCGTATCGATAACAGCTGGCAGTTGCCGTTCGTCTATATGGCCAAACTGATGCCCAGCGGCTTCATCACGGGATGCGGATTGGGCTGCTTCAACTACCCGCAGCAATTGTTCTCAGACAAGATCTCCTACTGGGTACCTGTCGACAATTTCTACATCGGCACGTATCTGATGATAGGCCCCATCTTCATCGTCTTCATGATCTTCGTCGTGCTCGCGGTGGCTCGCACCGGGGACATTTACAAGCTGACGCTGGCGTTCGTGATGAATATCTACACCATCACGATTCTGAGTTACGGTCCCGCCAGCGGCCTTCTGATCATCGGACTTGCGTTCAGCGAGGTCTTCCGCCGACCGTCGCGGCAGACTACGCGGGTCATGGTTCCGGCGAGAGCGCTGCCGGTTCCCATGCGCGCCCGCTAGTTGGCGAGCATCTTGCATTGCCTGTCGTGGCAGGCACCTTAGTGATAGAAGGCCTCAATCCAGTGGAAGCCAGCCACGACAAGAAATTCGAACCCTCCGTTCAGGGCCTGCGCGGAATTGCGGCGCTCAGCGTACTGTTCGTGCATCTCTACGATATGCCGATGAACGCAGGCTTTCTGCCGACGGTCCCCTCCTGGTTCGACTTCACCATTCTGACCGGCGGTCGCGGCGTCGAGCTGTTCTTCATCATCAGCGGCTACCTGATTCCGGCGAGCCTGGTACGCCACCGGCAGATTTCAAAATTCTTCTACGAACGCTGCATGCGCATCCTGCCGGTGTTCGTCGTCTTTCACTTCGTTATCTTCATCGTCGGACCGATCGTCGGCTACAAGTTCTTCAAGGGTATCGATCCCCTGAGCTATATCGGTCTCTTCTTGGCCAATCTCTTTTTCCTGCCGGACATTCTCCGGTTACCAGCCGCCCAGCAGAACGCCTGGACGCTGACCTATGAATGGTTGTTCTATTTCTGGTTCGCGGCAATCTTTTATTCCCTTACGATCAGGCGAGCACTGGCCCCAGCCGGGCTTCTCGTCGCCGCGGGCCTCGTGGCCATCGCTGTTTTTCCCATCGCGGCCTATTTTCTGGTCGGCATCGCGATTCGGCATTTCGATGTCCGCCTGGAACTGCCGGGCTTGCGCGGCGCTGCGGCCGGGGTGGCGTGCTTATTCCTGATGTATGTCTGCCTCGAATACATCAACCCGTTTCTTGGGCTCATTCCTGGATTTCTGCTGTTCGCAATGGCCCGCGCACCTGCCTCGGGGATCGTCGCTCCGCTCGAGTGGCCGGTGATTCAATACATCGGCAAGATCAGCTACAGCCTGTACCTGGCGCATCCCTTTGCCCTCTTTCCGCTGCAAGTGGCGGGAGCCAAGCTAGCTGCCCATGGCTATCCGCTCTGGCCGATCTGGTTATCCTTTGCAGCCACAGGGCTGATCGTCAGCTTTGCGATGTCGGCTGCGACATATGAATTGATCGAAGTGCGGCTGCGCCGCGTGCTCCACAGCGGCCTTCGATATGGACATCGCAGCGTTGCGCGTTCGGAAGCATGATCATATTCCGGGCTGACGTTACAATCTGGCAAGATATGAAGTCTACCGAGGCACCGGAATCGAATGGTGGGGAGTATGTACGTCACATGAGCGAAGCAGTTGCAGACTATGCGACGTCCTCTGCGGGAACCACACTCGAAGAGGTTAGAAGAGCAAACGGCGGAATCTACCCGGGCTTCCTGTTTCTCAGGCACTTCCTCTCGACCGTCATATTGCTGAACCACGCCCGCGTTCTGGTGCGCGGCGAGCGCGTATTGCCGGTCGCAGATACCGCAGCCTGGGGTGCAACGTCGACGGTGCCGCAGTTTTCGGCGTTCATTCATACCGCCATGTCGACGGAGATATTTAGACCGCTCTTGTTCGCGCTTGTCGGCGGCTTTTTTGCGCTGAGCGGCTTCCTGGTGGCCGGCAGCGCGGGGCGCACCGGCACCGTTCGCAAGTTTCTCGGCTTCCGCGGGCTAAGGATATTGCCGGCGCTGCTGTTCGAAGTTTCGCTTTCGGCGCTCGTATTGGGTCCGCTCGTGACCAGCATGCCGCTGAGCGATTATTTCGGGAGCCTTGGACTTTACCGCTACTTCGGCAACGTCGTCGGCTGGATCACATTCTGGCTGCCCGGCGTCTTCCAGGACAATCCGATCAAGGGAATGGTGAACGCCAACCTCTGGACACTGCGGCCGGAATTCTATTGCTACCTGATCATCGCGGTCTTGATGGCGGGCGGCATTCTCGCGCGCAGACGGGTCGTCCTCACCGGAATCGTTCTTCTGACCATCGCGTTTAGCGTGATGTCGCTGATGCCACCCGACGGATTTGCGACCAGAGCGGACAACACACACTTCACCAACTGGTTTATCGTCTACCTGTTTTTCGTCGGCGTCGTGTTCGCGCAGTACGCGGACAAGATTGTGTACAGCCCGCTCATGTTCGTGGCGAGCCTCCTGCTCTACGTGGTCAGCATGACGCTTCGGATTCCGGACCCTATCTCGTGCCTCTTCCTCGTCTACTGTGTCGTTTGCATCGGCGCCTTCCGAACCCCCTGGTTCGATCGCTTCTTCAAGAACGACTATTCCTACGGGATCTATCTCTATGGTTATCCCATCGCGCAGACGCTGGTCTTCATCCTCATCACGCTCGGGATCTTCAAACAGGACGCCTCGATTACATTATTCGTCATGGCGGCTTCGCTGGT
The DNA here is from genome assembly GCA_023435725.1 of Pseudomonadota bacterium. GTDB lineage: Bacteria > Pseudomonadota > Alphaproteobacteria > Rhizobiales > Xanthobacteraceae > Bradyrhizobium. The sequence goes on from JAEYRD010000063.1 coordinate 54,608, forward strand.
GTTGACGATCTTCTGCTCGGCTTTCTCCTGGACGGTTATCGAAAAGCCGTTCCTGCGTCTGAAACGCCTCCTCTGATCGGAGCAAAGCATGCCATCTGCTGGATATGCCGCGATCGCCCTCGCGATCATCCTCGTGCTTCCGAATTCGGCTCATAGCGAGTCCGCCGTCGTCATCGCGCGCGGCTCGACGATCGTTACCGAGGGTGACAGCCTCACGTATGGCATGGACGTTTCTTCGGCCGGAGTGCCGACCCAGATCAACGGCGCGCCGCAGACCCGCAGCGCGGCGCCTTTTCCGGAAACGCTTGCCCAGCGGCTCAGGGGATGCGCCGCTGTCGCGAACCATGGATATCCGGGCGATCGTTCGGTCGACGGGCTGGTGCGTTGGCAAGCTCCCTCTCACGCCAATCTGACCATCCTGATGTACGGCTCGAACGATGCCTTGAACAATGGCAGGGCACCGACCGGCATCGTATCCATCGATACATTCCGATCGGTCCTCAATCTGCTCATCCACAGACGGCAGGCTGAGAGGAGCCAGGTGATCCTGCTTTCGCCGCCCCCGATTGGAAACGAGCACCAGGAACGTCTGATCGCGCCTTTCAGGGCGGTCGTTCATAAGACCGCGACGGATCTCGGTCTCACTTTCATCGATACCGAAGAGGTCCTGAGGAACATCGTCCCCGTCTGGACCGAGGACAAGGTTCATCTCAGCACGGCCGCCAACACCGCCATTGCCGAACGCCTCGCGAAGACCATCCGCTGCGACTGAGCGTCACAGCCACGGTAACGCCGCCGAGCCCGGCTACGCGCCGCCAAAACGGACCGCCGCTGTGCGCCAGCGACGTGAACCGTTGTAAACTAAAATTGAAATTTTATGACAAAATCCGGAAAACGGGGATAGACACCCAGCGCGTTGCCTGCATAGATTTGCGTCAGGCTGCTCTGCATCTGCTCACGGTCCGTTAGCTTCTTGCAAGCAGCGTCTTTAAAATTGAAGTTTACATACTAGGCTTCAACCGCGCGCGCTTACTTCCGACCCGGGAGACATAACCGGCCACGCTAGAGGGCCTTCCCGGCCAATCGTTCTAACCCACTGCTTCGCAGGCGAAATGCGGTGCAAGGGGCAAGATTACACGATCCAGGGAGCATTGGCCATGTCGCAGATTGATTTGAACAGAAACTCATTATCGATATTGACCGCCGGGACAGGCGCTCAGGAGTCCCACGGATCGACAGCCCCCCCAATCGCCCGGACGGCCAGGGGGGAATCAGCAGAGGGCAACAAGCGATCCTGGATTGGCAGGGCGCTGGAATCGATGGTCTACGGTATCCTGATCTTCCCATTCGCAGTCGTCGTCTGCGCGATCGTCGCCTTCGCCATCCTCCCGCTTCACTCTGACTCGCGATGTGACGAGGGCTACGAATAGCAGGCCACTCAACGCCGATAGGACAAAGAAGGTCAGTAGGCTTCCTGGTGGATCAGCGCCAGCGCGGTCTTCAGGATGATTCTGATGTCCAGCCAGATGCTCCAGTTGCTGACGTACCAGACGTCGTACTCGACCCGCTTTTCCATCAGATCGATAGTCGGCGTCTCGCCTCGAAAACCGTTGACCTGGGCCCATCCGGTCAGGCCGGGCTTCATGTGATGGCGGTACACGTAATTGCTGATGATCTGATCGTAGTAATTGTCGTGCGCGAGCGCATGCGGGCGCGGTCCGACCAAAGACATCTCGCCGCGCAGAACGTTCCAGAGCTGCGGCAGTTCGTCGATACTGGTCCGACGCAGCATGCGGCCGACGCGGGTCACCCGCGCATCACTCTTCGTCGCCTGCGTGACGACGTGACCGTTCTCCGCCACGGTCATGGAGCGGAATTTCCATATCTCGAACTGCTTGCCGTTGAAGCCGCGCCGGGACTGCTTGAAGATCACGTTGCCCTTCGAATCGAGCTTGATCATGATCGCAGCCGTCACCAGCAGCGGTGCCAGCAACAAAAGGGCGAACGAGGCAAGGCCGATATCGAGGCAGCGCTTCTGCGCCCGCTCGAACACACTGAGCGGAGCACGCTGGATCTCGATGGCGACCGTGCCGCTGACAGGCTGGAACGGACGCGAGACCAGATCGGCGATCGGAAAGTCCGGAAGAAGGCGGATCGGCTGGGGAACCACGCGCAGATGCTGGCTCAGCTTCTGAAGAAGCGGCATCTCGTCCCAGTCGATGACCAGGAGATATTCTTCCACGTCTGCCGTACGGGCCTGACGAATGATGTCGCGAATCTCACGATCCCAGCCTGTGCCTTCTTCAGTCGGATCGAGGACGAAATGCCGCACCACGTTGAAGCCGTGCTTGCGCAGATCCTTGAACCGAGTGGAGGTGAAATCGAGCGGCTTGAGGCTGAGGAGCACCACCTTCCGGTCGACCAGCCGCCCCTTGGCATAGCTCGAGGTCAGAGCCAGACGCCACAAGCCGCGGAGCCCGCCCAAGGCGATGCCGCCGGTCGCAGCGAACAGCAGCGTCGTCCCGCGCGACATATCCGCGGAGGATTTGAGCAGAAACGCCTCGACTGCGAGGATGGTCAGCGAGATCAGCCAGACCGCCAGAGCCTTGCGCAGCTGCCAAACCGTGTTCAGCAGGCGATGGTGATCATAGATTCCCTGAAAATACGCGATCGTCACGAACACCGCGCAGACCACGAGACCGGCACCCACAGATGAATCCTGCTCGCCCACGAGCACGCGATACAGACCGCTCGCCACGAAATAGCTCAACAGGATCGCAAGGAAGTCGCCGGCGATGAGCGCGATCTGGAGGGGTCTCTGGAGGGCACCGCGCCGGTTCGATACAACCGAATGGTAGTTTTCCGAACCGTAAGTTGCTACAGCCATCCGAACCTCGCTGCCTCGTCACGCATTTCGCAATCAATATTGCGAGCAAATCGATCCAAATTTTCGACGTGCGACGAAGTATATCTTAACTAAACGCAGCGACATTGCGGCAGTGCACCGAAAAAATCAAATCGATTTTTACGCAATGCAGCGTCGCTGCAAGAGAATGCTCAAGCCACTGTCACACACGTGACAATTAAGCGGGCATCACGCCGCATTTGCCGCCAAATCGCGTCATTTTCATTCAACATGTCGCGCGCATTTGAACGGCTGTTCAACCATGCCGCTTAAGCCGTTATTAGGCCGCAACCATTAACACTCGCGACCAATTCGGGGAGTTGCGTCGTGAGTACCGTTGCCGTCTTCAGCCTGCTGATCGGATCGTTGCTGGGAGGCCGATTCCGAATCTTCATCCTGCCGCCCGCCATCGTTTTCGGTGCAGCGATTCTCTGTGCAGGCTCGGCCTGGCAGGGACATACTTCAGCTCACACCGTTGTTATGATTCTCGTCTTTGCGGCCGTGCTCCAGCTCGGCTACTTCTGCGGCGCCCTCCTGGTTCGCGTGCGAGCGCCGGCCTATCGCCGCAAGACCGCGCCGTCGTTCGACGGCCGCAGTTTCGGCTAGCCGGGCCGAGAGGCGCAGGACTCGTCCATCCCCAGCACCGCTCAGGCGATCGGTCAGGCGTGGGAAGTAGGGTATCTGTCCCGCGCGTTTGGAGAAAAAGCGGCTCTTGGCGTCCGGATTTCGCCGATAGCGTATTGACATATCGGGCGAAGCTCTCTGAAAGAGTTGGAAGCCCATGCCCACAACCGCGCCCCGAAATTCGCCCCGGCCGAAGCTACCGAACGGCGTGCGCATCTATGCGATCAGCGACATCCACGGTTGCGCGCATCTGCTCGAACAGATGTTCGCCGTCATCGATGCGGACATGGCGAACAGCCGGCCATATCGCGCCATCGAAGTCTTCCTCGGCGACTACATCGATCGCGGACCCGACTCGCGCCACACCCTCGATCTCCTGATCAGGCGCAGCCGCCGCAGAAACACGGTCTTTCTCAAGGGCAATCACGAGGCCTTTTTCACCTCAGTACTTGAAGACCCTTCTCGCGCCACTGAATGGTTTCAGTTCGGCGGACTCCAGACCATGATGTCGTATGGCGTGTCGGCCAAGCCGGGCGTCAGCAAGAACGAGCTGCCGGATCTCGTGCGCGAGCTGACATCCGCGATGCCGCCGGAACATATCGCGTTCCTGCGCCAGTTGCGGCCGACATTCACATGCGGGGATTTCTTCTTCGTCCATGCCGGTGTGCGCCCGGGCATTCCGCTGTCCGAACAGCGCGAGTCCGACCTGTTGTGGATCAGGGACGAATTCCTCCAGAGCAAGAGGCGCTTCGGCAAATATGTCGTGCACGGTCATACGCCGGTGCGGCAGGCCGAGCTGCTCGAAAACCGCGCCAACATCGATACCGGCGCGTATGCCACCGGCAATCTGACGCTGCTGTCGATCCAGGGCAACAGCATGCTCGCGATCTAGATACTATCAGCCTCTGCTCGCGCAGATAGGCCGCCGCCAAGCACCTTTTGTACTCAGAAGCGCCGCTCAACGCCTGAAAAAGGCGCCACGTCAGCAATCAATGAGATGCGGCGACAGGCCGGTAATCCGGAAAGCGGCTCAGCACCGCCGCCTTCAGAAACTTGAAATGGGCGATCGAAGCGCCGAGCTCCTTGAGCCGGCGCTGGCCGTTCAGGATTTCCTTGTCGAACAGATCCTGGTGATGATTATCCAGCGCCTCACGCTCGAGATATTCGTCGTCGCCGTTACCGATCGTCACCGCCGCGCGCGCCAGCACGTCTTCCACCCGGCGGTTGAGGCCCGACTGCTCCCGCTCCGCCGCGAGCAGGGCGTCCTCGATCGCAATCATGATGGCTCCGATGCGCGTGCGATCGGTTTCGGCATCACGCTCGGGCGAGCGCGCGCGGAACGTCTGCTCACCGCTGAAACGGTCTTTCAGGAAGTTATGGGTGCGGGCCCGCAAGAAGAGCTGAAACATGCGTGCACTTTCCGGTTTGAGGCGCCAGACCAGAAAATGGGTCCGAGATAGTTAATAAAGGTTGAACCCTTGGGGCCGCGCCGCCCGGCTTTGCGCCATCCAGGCCTTCCAGGCACCCTCGTGCTTCGCATAGAGCTCGACCCGGCGCCGCTCGCGGGCATCCGGCCACAAGTCACGGTCGCCGGGCACAGCTCGTCCCTGGCCGGACGCCTGCTCGCTGTCGAGCCGCTCGAACTCGAACGTCTCCTCTAGCGTCAGGCCGATGAGCACGCGCCGGCCTCCGGCATCGACGAAATACCGCCGCGGCGCGTTGTGCGTCGGGCTTGTCATGGCGTCTACCCGCGATCTCGTCATGCCCCACTCCCCCTGCCCTGATACAAGCGGCAGCTTTACGCTGGTTGTAAATCCTCGGAATGCACGCCGCGTTTCGCCAATGAATTATCCTGCCGGACCAGAGTCGGTCAGAAGCGAGACCAGAATCACGACTGAGATCATTCTGAACTCGTCCAAGTTGCCGAGTGCGTTGCCTTTGATTCAGTCTCATCTGCGAGTTGTGTCGAGATCATGATGAGCGCCGCTGATTTTCTTGTCATGGCAGGGATTTTTTTGAGCAGCGCGGTGCTTGCGAAGTTTTCGCGCTCAGCCGAAGAACCAGAGGAACAATCTCACCAGCAACAACGTGATGAAATACACCCAGCCTGCCATCGCGATCAGCGCAACGCTGAAAAATGCGCCTTCAAATGCCCGTTCTCTGATCCTCGTGAGAGGAAGTGCCGCTCGCGCTTTCTGAAGCATCTCGGTCTTCTGATTTGTTCGTGGTTGTTCGCGCGACCATAGCCGAACGAATTCGACGATCTCGTGACGGTTTGTCCGAGTGAAGCGCATCGCTGCTCCTCGATATCGCTTGCGCATGCGTACATTGCGATTTGGTCGATGCTCGTTCGCAGCCGTCGCGGTCAACGTCACGCGACGATTCAATGCAAATTGAGGCTCAACTCCGCGACGTGCCGTCGCGCCGACGATTCCCGGTCCGGCGCAAGTGATCGCGGCAAGATGATGTCTCCGGGTTGGCGCGATGTCCGCCACTGTTGGCTGCGGCAGGTAGCATGCCCCCGCTCCGGCAACTCGGCTTCGCCCGCAGCCAGCGAGCCGAGCGGCCGCCGACGGCTCAGAACCGGCCTGGCCCCCGCCGCGCCGTCATTGGCAAGTGGAGGTTGCTGGCCCGCCGTTGTCAGGGATATCGGCGGACGGCCCCGCGAGAATCTCGAGGTGGGCTTGCCAAGACCGTTCGCTGCTTCTGCGACAAGCGGACATGGCGGCAGAACGTCTTCGACCGCAGCCATCGGAGCACGCGCATCGGCCTCGGCTTGCGAAAACTCCGTGGTTATACGGAGCGCTGCATGCCGATTTCATCTCGGTAAGGTTGAGTAGTTAGCTTAACCGGCGGTGTTTGTTGCGAATGCCGTCGGATCGCATATCCATCCTCTCACCGGGCTCCCCCAAGGCCCGGCCCACCCAAGCAGAGCCGTCGAGCGAACGTGGGTCCGCTTGGCGGCTTTGTCGTTGTGTCCACGAGAGGATGATTCCGGTTATGGCGCGCAGGCCCTGGTCCTTCAAGGAAGACCGCCGGCTGATGGAATTGGCCAAGTCTTCGACTTCGCTGGAAGAAGCGGCGAAACTTCTCGGGCGGTCGCCCGATGCGATCAAGCGCATGGCCCTGCGCCTCGGCCTGTCGCTGAAATCCAAGGGCACCAAGAAGAGCTAGCGTCCTTCGTGTCGGCCCTGCGCGACAATTCATGGACGTGTGCGTCTCCTTGATCAAGCGATGAATGAAAGCCGCCGATCGACGCAGCCCGCGCCCCCCTCAGCGCTCTCGATCTCTCCACGCCTGGATGTTAGGCTATCCGGCGATGAAGATTGAATGACGTCCTTTTCCGGCGGAAAATCGTTGCTCGACCGGCGTCGATATCCTGCCGATCGTTTGTTGGAGGAATGCACCATGCTGACCCGTGCACTCGCCGTAGCCCTGCTCCTGGCTCTGCCTTCAATCGCGTCGGCGCAAGTCCCCGTGCGGTTCGGATTTCCGAACGGCGCGCCGTGGTGCGCCTTTGGTTTCGACTGCCGATTCCTGAACTTCCGGGAATGCGCGGACTGGCTCCATGATCCCTCGCGAAACTGTCTCAAGAATCCATACTTCGCAGCGCGCTACCCGACCGATGTCGACAAGGGCTGGTCCTACAACCAACGCTGAACACGATCCCTGTGAACGGCCTGGTCATGCGATCCGGCGCAGCTTCGCGCCTTCGGAAAGACCTTCAGAGCCGATGCTGACCGTGGCGGCCTGTGAACTCCGGTTCATACAGCAGAAACATCGGCGATTGGATTTCGGATAGCGACGACATGATCGCCTCGCGGCGCGCCGCGATTGCGGCCCCGATCGATGACAACGCTCTGGTGGCGCTGGCTGGCCCGAATTCGGACAGGCTGCCGAAATACGGCGTCCGACCATGTCCCAATGCGAACCGACCGGGTGAGGTCCCCTGTACGGAGTGCGGGGACCTTAACGCTGTTCTCGGCTTTCGAAAGCGACCGGCTGGCCGATGGGCTATGCTGGTGCCATGGGCCGCAACCACCTCATTGCAGCCGCGGGAATCTGTCTCGCGCTCATCATATATGCCACGCTTGCCAAGCTCGCGGGGAAGCCGGCGCTCATAGGCCATACCGAGGCCTATTGGATGGTCGTCATCGAGCGTTTCAGCGCCTACGGGCTATTGGGTTTCCTTCTGTCCTTCCTGCTGCCGGGGCGTTTCACACTGGCTTGCGCCTTCGTGGTCGCCGTCGCGGTCGGACTCGAGGTTTTGCAGGCGGTGACGCCGGATCGCGATCCCCGGTTCATCGACGTGCTGCAAAAGGCCGCCGGCGGCACCGTCGGCGTCCTGCTCGCCCAGACGATTTTGGCTTTCCTGCCGCGACCACCGTCCTAACTAACTAGGGCCACCAGCGCGGCAAACTCACGCCACTCCGCGCCGCAAGCTCGACTGATCGGCCGCGAGAACCCCGGACATCTGCCGATGGGTATCGCGCAACGCCGCGATCGCCTCATCGAGGTCGAATTCGGCTTCCCGAATGGTCTCGAAGAACCGGGCCATCAATGCGAGGTTCAGCTTGACGCGGGTGCTCCCGTCGCGGCTCTTGCGGCGATCGAGCGATAGATGCAGCGCCTGCATCCTGGCCTCGGCAGCGCTACAGCCGCTGAGCGTCGCGAGTTCGTCATATGTCATCCAGATCTGAGGCATGTCCCTGTCCGTCCCTTGTTATGGGCCTCAACCTAGATTTCACCTCTAAAGGCAGGGTTGCCGCGATGCGATCGCACCATGTTTTCGCGGCAACAGCGTCAATGCAACGCTAAGAGGCGGGGGCCTTGGGCGGCGGTGTGAACGGATGGCGCGGCCGGGAGCGACTGTCGAGGCCCTTGGGCAGCTTGTCGGCGTTGAGCTTCACCACCGCGCATCGGGCGTCGGCTGCCGGCGCATCTTCCTGGCTGTAGATCAGTGTCGCCTCGAACTTCACATCGGGCGCTTCCTTGGCCGTTCCCGAACAGGTCGCCACCAGGCCGTTGCACACACCCAGGAGGTTGACCTCGACCTCGTCCGGCCCGAACACGCTTGGCGGGCCGTCAGCGTGCCGGTTCACGGTCAGGACGGCCGAGAAGCGTTCCTCATCGACACGGTAAGAGCCACCATAAGTAAAGAAGCTGTCGCTGCCCAAGATGCGGCCTTCGGTCAGATCCACGACGCCGGTGCCCTGGCCACGCGCGGTCCTGAACCAGGCAGCGTATTTACCGTCTCTCAGCATGGGAAATTTCCCGACGTGAAAATTGACTCGTATTTGCGATCAACTCTGGGGCGCGACAATGACCGAAACGGGGGCCCTTTCGACAGGGTTAACGCCCCGAAAACCCAATCCATCGAATTGCCACCGACGCACGACGCCGGCAGCGCCGTCAGAACAATTCTATGCCGTCATCCGCGGTCTCGACCGCCTCGACGCGCCGCGTAGCAGCAATCGACGCGAGCCCAAGCGTTTGCAAGAACTCCCGGTGAACGTCCCGCTCGCGCTCCATCGTGTAGCGCGCGAAGAAATCGTCGAGCATCGCCTGATCTTGTGCGTCGGGCGCAGGCCGCTGCGTGCCCGCGCTCGCGGTCTCGAGGCGTGCAGCGACCGCGGGCAAGGCCGCGGAGCTTTCGCCGAGCGAGCTCATCAGGCCTTGAGCTGAATTCATCAGGCCTTCGAATTCCGCACCTTCACTCACGAGCCGGCTCATCAGCTTGCCGAGCCGTTCGTTGCCGGCCTCGACTTCGCGCAGCGCCTGGAGGATTTGCGGCTCCAGCTTGGCAAGCTGCGTGGGATCGCGCTGCACGCGAAGCTCCTTCAGCTCATGGGCCGAGCGCTCGATGTCATCGAGCACCGGACGCAGCCGCCCCGCACCTGCCGAGACCTGGTCGGCTGTCGCCTTGAGCTCGTTGGCGATGACGACGAAGGCGCTGCCGCGGATGCCGAGATGACTGGCCTTGAGGCCCGCATTCATGCCGATCAGCGTGATGTCGACGGTTGCCTCGGCGAGCCCGGCGATCGCCTGGCGAAACTTCGCCAGCGTGTCCTCGACGATCGCGAGCGCCTCGTCGACGGAGCGGCCGGCGTTCTCGCAAGTCGCGATCAGGGACGAGGCGTGCGCCAGCGTTTGCTTGATGCGCGCGAGGAACGACGACTCGCCGCCATCCCCGCCGCCGAACAACGTACGGCCGTGACCAACGACGCTGCTCGCATCGTGCAAAATCGCGGTCAGCGCGCGCACGATCTGGCCGATGTCGCCGCCGAACTCACGCTGGGCGTCCCTCAGCAGGGCCGCCTGCAATTGGCAGATCGCGCGCGCGCCGTCGTCGCTCGCGACCGGCCCCGGGGCGAGGCTCGGGGCAGACCCCGACGCAAGACCGAGGCCATGACAGACATGCTCGAGGCGCTGGCGCGTGCTGTCGCCGGCCTGCAGGGAAATGATCGAACTGCCGACCGCCTCGGCGATCTTCCTGGTGCTGGCGCTCGCCAGATCGGCGAGATGGCTGCTCTTGCTGCGCTGGTCGCGCAATCCGGAATAGGCTCCGCCGAGTTCGGCGCTTTCCGACACCAGCTGATTGCGGTAACGGCTCTCGAATTCCCGCTGCCGGCCGGACGCGGTGGCAACCGCCTCGGACAGGCGCTGCTGGTCCCGTGCGCAGCCTTCGATCGAGCGCTGCACGGCCTTGCCGAGATCGTAAGCTTCCTGCGTGAAGGCGAGAAAGCCCTCGCGGTCGCCGTCGAGCGAAGCCGCTTCGATCCGTGCGCTGCGCGCGATGATGGTGATCATCTGGATGTGCTTGAACAACGGCTTGAGCAGCGAAGACGCCTCCGCGGTGCTCGTGCCGATCGTTGCAAGCAGGGCGGTTTCGGCCGGCAGCGCCTGCGCCAGCTCACTGAGCCGCGCAGCGATCTCCTGCAAGGCGGTCGCGGCGCTCTCGATCTCGGCGCCGGAGAGTTCCTCCGAGAGCGTCGCGAGGCCCTGATTGAGCTCCTTGAAGATGATATGACCACGACCGAGCTCGTGACCGACGCGCGCAAAGACGTCCTCGATGCGCGACGAGACGTCCTCGATCGCGACGGTCGCCTCGGTGACCGTATTGGCCGGAATGGCGGACATTGCAATCAACCTGTCAGCGCTGCGTGCCCGGCCTGATACCAGAGCATGATCTCGCGCGGGATATGGTTCAGCGAGACGACCTTCTCGACGCCTCCATGGGCAATGGCTTCCTTGGGCATGCCGAACACCACGCAGCTTTCTTCATCCTGCGCCCGCGTCGAGGCTCCGAGCTTGCGCATCTCCAGCATCCCGCGCGCGCCGTCGTCGCCCATGCCGGTCATGATGACGCCAAGCGCATTGGCGCCGGCGTGCTGGGCCGCCGAGCGGAACAGCACGTCGACCGACGGACGATGCCGCGACACCGGCGGACCGTCCTTGATCGCGATCTGATAGCGCAGGCCGATGCGCTGAAGCAGCATGTGACGGGCGCCCGGCGCGATATAGGCGCAGCCCGGCAGAACCGGCTCGCCGTCCTCGGCCTCCTTGACCCGGATCTGGCAGACGCTGTCGAGACGTCTGGCAAAGGCCGCGGTGAAGCCTGCCGGCATGTGCTGGACAATGACGATGGGAGGACAGTGCGGCGGCATCATCTCGAGCACGTCGTTGAGCGCCTCGGTCCCGCCGGTCGATGAACCGATGCACACGATGCGTTCCGTGGTCGGCCGGACCTTGCCTTGCACTGGCGGCGGGATGATGGCGTCTGCGGTCAGCTTCTTCTCGATCACCCGCCGCGCCGACCTTGGGCGCACACGCGCGCGCGCTGCCGACTTCACGGCCTCGCGCAGCCGCGTGGAGCACTCGAGCAGGGCCTGCCGCGTGTCGATCTTCGGCTTCGGCACGATGTCGACCGCGCCGGCCTCGAACGCCTCGAACATCACGTTCGAACCCTCTTCGGTCAGCGAGGAGCAGATGATCACCGGGATCGGACGTTGCGTCATGATCTTGCGCAGGAACGTCATGCCGTCCATCCGCGGCATCTCGATGTCGAGGATGATGACGTCGGGAATTTCGTTCTGGAGGCGACGGGCTGCTGCGAACGGATCGGCAGCGGTCCCCATCACCTCGATGTCGGGATCTTCGTTGAGGATCGTCTGCAGGATTTGGCGCACCGACGCCGAATCGTCCACGATCAGTACGCGAACCTTCCCCATCGGCATCCTGCTAGCCCTCCGATCAGACTTGGAAAATGGTGGGCTGGACCTGCTTCAGTCCAGGCACGGCACTGTGAATCATCGATTCGGAATGTCCCACCAGCAGATAGCCGCCGGGCCGCAAATGGTTGCAGAGCTGCTCCACGACCTTGCGCTGGGTCTCCCGTTCGAAATAGATCAGAACGTTGCGGCAAAAGATGATGTCGACATCCCGGTCGACGGGATAAGACCTGTCCATCAGGTTCATCCGCATGAAATGGGTCATGCCCCGCAGCTCCGGCACCACGCGAACCTCGCCGCGCAGGCGATCCCTCGACGAGAGGAAGTATCGCTTTATGAAGTTGTCCGGTACCGGCGCCAGCACGTCACGGGTGTAGATTCCGGCCTTGGCAAGGCGCAGCACCGCGGTCGAAACATCCGTCCCTAGAACCCGGTACTGAAACCTCGATCCGTTCCTGATCATGTCGTCCATCACCATGGTGACGGTATAGGCCTCCATGCCGGTCGACGAGGCCGCACTCCAGATCTTCAGCTTTGCGTTCTTTCGTCCGTGCGCCTTGAGCAGCGCGGGGATAGCGACGTCCCGCATAAAGGCGAAGTGCTGCGGTTCACGGAAGAAGTCGGTCTTGTTCGTGGTCACGACATCGATGAGATGGGTGAGCTCGCTTTCGAACAAATCCGCTTCGAACAGATTGTCGACATACTCATTGACGCCGGAATAGTTCAGCGCGCGCACCCGCTTGTGCAGACGCCCCTCCAGCATCAGCCGCTTGCCGGGCGGTAGCTTGATCCCGACCTCGCCTTCGATCAGCTCGGCGATGGCCCGAAAATGGCGATCGGAAAGATGTATAGCCGCCCCCTGCACGGCATGCATCATGGATACGCACCATCGCCGAGAAGCACTCCGGCAAGGCCGTGCGTCAAATGTCGGGCCAATTGGGCCATGCTGCGTCCCACGCGTTGACTTAACCGCTGAAAGCGATCCGGCCTTCTCCGCAAGGAGAAGGCCGATCCATCCCCATCACTTCCTAGCGCTGAAAATCGGCGTCCCGATCGTCCTCACCGTCGTTCATGTCGAAGGCAAAACCTCCGCCACCGGCAGCCTTCGCGGCACGAGCCGGCTTGGCTTGCGGCTTCTTGGCGGGGCGCTCAACGGCCGCCATGGTGGCTGCCTTGGCCCGCAGCTGGTGGACCGCCTTGTCGATCGGCGCGGCAGCCCGATCGCTGCCGCCTTGCTCGATGCGGAAATAGGCGATTGTCGACTGCAACTGCTCGGCCTGCGAGGCGAGCTCTTCGGAGGTCGAGGAAACCTCCTCGGAGGCGCTGGCATTCTGCTGGCCGACCTTGTCGAGCTGCTGGATCGCCTGGTTGATCTGCGACGAGCCGACGTCCTGCTCGCGGCAGGCCGAGGTGATCTCTTCCACGAGCTCGGCGGTCTTCTTGATATCGGGAACCAGCTTGGCAAGCATGCTGCCGGCTTCCTGTGCGACCTTCACGGTCTCGCTCGACAGCGAGCCAATCTCCGCTGCCGCGGCCTGGCTGCGTTCGGCAAGCTTGCGGACCTCGGAGGCGACCACCGCAAAGCCCTTGCCGTGCTCGCCGGCGCGCGCGGCCTCGACCGCGGCGTTGAGGGCGAGCAGGTCGGTCTGCCTTGCGATCTCCTGCACGATCGTGATCTTTTCGGCGATCGTCTGCATAGCCTCGACCGCGCGGCCGACGGCAGCACCGCTGGCCTCGGCGTCCTTGGCCGACTGCGCCGCGATCTTCTCGGTCTGGTTGGCGTTGTCGGCATTCTGCTTCACGTTGGCGGCCATCTCTTCCATCGAGGAAGAGGCTTCTTCTGCGGAAGACGCTTGCTCCGTCGCACCCTGCGAGAGCTGCTCGGCGCTGGCCGAGAGTTCCTGGCTGCCGGCGGAGACGTTTTGCGCCGCGGTGAGGGCTTCGGCGACGATCTGTCGGAGCTTCTCGACCATACGTTCCAGCGCCATGCCGAGCGTATCCTTGTCGGACAGGCGCTTGGCGTCCACCGTCAGATTGCCGAGCGCGATCTCGTTTGCGACGGCAGCCGTCGCATTGAGATTCACGGTCATCGCGTTCAAGGACTTGATCAGATCGCCGACCTCGTCGTTGCTGGAGACATCGATCTTCTTGCTGAGATCGCCGATGGCCACCGCGTTGGCGAGATCGACAGCGCGGCCAAGTCCCCTGCTGATGTTGAGCGCGATCCAGACGGCCGATCCGACCGCAACCAGCAACGATACGATGATGATGCACACCATCAACAGCTTGGCCTGACCGGCCTCCTGGGCTGCCTCGGCGGCAAGGTCCGCCATGACCTTCTTCACCAGCGTGATGTAGTCGGTGGCGGTCGAGATCGCTTCCGCCGCATTCGCCTTGCCCTCCGTCGAGGCGAGAGCCGCTGCGCGGATATTTCCGCCCTCCTTCACGATGTCCCCGACGCGGGTGATGATCCTGAGGACGCGGTCAGTCTGGGCAGCCAGGGTTCCCGAGGAGAGACCTGCAGCCGTCAGCGCCGGACCTGTCTGCTGTACGGCATTCTGGAGCGCGGTCGTGCGGTCGCCGAGCACTTTCATCGCACCGTTCAGCTCGTCCATGCTCGACGCAGAGAACGTCAGGGCGACCTGCCGCTGGGCGCGCGCGCCTTCGAGCCGGAGAGTCTGGAGTGCCATCAGCGCATTGGCGCGTTCCGTGGAGTTCGGTGCGCGGCTAGCTTCGGCGAACGTTGCGTCGGTCGCATCGTTCCACTCCTTGATGATCGAGTGCCCTTCGGCCGCCCAGAGCTGCGAGCCGCGATTGTTCGAATTCATCGTCGCAAACTTGATGATCGTGTCTTCGCCGGCATTCATCTTGTCGTAGGCGGCGTTGAACTTCTCGATCATCCGCTTGCCGGCGTCGTTGGCAGCCGCGTAGATCTCCTCGCGCAGGCGTGTCGCTTCCTTGCGGTACTGTTTGATCTCGTCGGCCACCTTCTGCATCTCACCATCGGTGGAAGCGATGATGATGTCCCGCTCTGCTCGCGTCTGGTAGAAGACGAAGTTCTGGAGCTCGCCAGCCTTGTCGATCCGGCCCGCGCGCTGGACCAGCGATTCCGAAGTATCGGCGAGCTGGGTCAGCTTCACATATGCCAGCCCGCCCGTGATCGCCGAGAGCAGGATGACGATACCAAACGCGCCAGCCAGCTTTGCCTTAACCGTCAGTCTCATATTCATTCCCCAAAGAACCGTTGTCCGATCGTTGCCGATTGAAACTCACTCAACGCTTGTTCCGCCGAAGTCGCGTCCTACGCGGCCTGGACGGTCGCATCGCCGCCCGACGGCATGCCCGCCCCCGCCATCAGGCGCGCCAAATCGAAGATGATCACGAACCTGTCGCCCTTGCGCCCGATCCCGGCGATGTAATCGGACTGCCATCGGCCGCCCACGGAAGGAACCGGCTCCAGCGTGGACTCGTCGATATCGGTGACCTCGAACACGCAGTCGGCGACAAAGCCGACTCCAACCAGCCGTTCCTGCATCGGCACGTCGAGGATGATGATCCGGGTGGCCTCGGTGGCCGACACGCTTTCGAGGCCCAGCTTGATCCGGAGGTCGACGATCGGATAGCCGCTGCCGCGAACATCGATCATCCCGAGCAGGAAATCCGGCGCGTGCGGCAGGCGCGAGATCGGCCGCATGTCCAGGATCTCGCGGACATTACGGATGCCGATGCCGAACGTCTCTCCGGCGAGACCGAGCGTGAGATATTGCGAGGTTGCGGCCATGGTGCAGTCCAGGGATCCCAGGGGTGGCGAATGAGCACGGTCCGGCACCGGGCCGGGCCGGTTGATCAGCGTTGGAACTCGGTGTCGCGGTCGTCTTCGCCCTCTTGCATGTCGAAGGCGAAGCCGCCACCGCCAGCGACTTTCATCGCGCGCGCCGGCTTGCGGGCGGGCGCCGGTTTCTTCGCGCCCCGATCGGCTGCCGCCATGTGCGCGGCCTTGGCACGGAGCTGGTTGACAGCACGGTCGATCGGCGCGGCGGTCTCGCCGCGATTGGACTGCTCGATCCGGAAGAACGCGATGGTCGACTGCAGCTGCTCGGCCTGCGAGGCGAGTTCTTCAGAGGTCGAGGAGACCTGCTCAGAGGCGCTGGCGTTCTGCTGGCCGACCTTGTCGAGCTGCTGGATCGCCTGGTTGATCTGAGCCGAACCCACGTCCTGCTCGCGGCAGGCCGCGGTGATCTCCTGGACCAGCTCGGCGGTCTTCTTGATGTCGGGCACCAGCTTGGACAGCATGTCGCCGGCTTCCTGGGCGACTTTCACAGTTTCCGTCGACAGCGTGCCGATGTCTGCTGCGGCCGCCTGGCTGCGCTCGGCGAGCTTGCGCACTTCGGAGGCGACTACGGCGAAGCCCTTGCCATGCTCGCCGGCGCGCGCTGCTTCGACCGCGGCGTTGAGTGCGAGCAGATCGGTCTGGCGCGCGATCTCCTGCACGATCGTGATCTTCTCCGCGATGGTCTGCATCGCGTTGACAGCGCGGCCCACGGCGACACCGCTGGCTTCGGCGTCCTGAGCCGACCTGGCGGCGATCTTCTCGGTCTGGTTGGCGTTGTCGGCGTTCTGCTTCACGTTCGAGGCCATCTCCTCCATCGAGGAGGAGGCTTCCTCGGCGGACGAGGCCTGCTCGGTCGCGCCCTGCGAGAGCTGCTCGGCACTGGCGGAGAGCTCCTGGCTGCCGGCGGAGACGTTTTGCGCCGCGGTGAGCGCCTCGGCGACGATCTGCCGGAGCTTCCCGACCATCGTGTTCAGAGACCTGATGAGATCGCCGATCTCGTCGTTGCTGGCGGACGGAATGGTCTGATTGAGATCGCCGTTAGCCACCGCTCCGGCCAGACTGACTGCGCGGCCGAGCGAACGGCTGATCGAGATCGAAATCCACAGGGCCGCGCCGATCGCAACGAGCAGCGAAACGCCAATGAGCGTCATCAGCAGAAACTGCGCCTGGTGTCCTTCTTCTTTCGATTGGACGGCCTGATCGGCCATCTGCTTCTTGGTATTTTGCACGTATGCGCCCATCGATTCCAGCGCATCGGCGACGACCTTGCGGCCTTCGTTCATCGAGCGCTCGGTCGCTTTTGCCTTGTCGGTCTTCGCGAGGCGGATCGTTTCTTCCTGGTACGCGTTCATCTTCGCATAGGTGGCCGCGAAAGCGTCGAGCAGCTTCCTGCCGGCTTCGCTCGCCAGTGCATAGACTTCGTCACGGATCTTCATCGCGTCTTCGCGCCGCCTGGCGGCTTCGGCAGCGAACTGTTCTGCTTCGCCTTCGGTTCCAAGAATGGCGTTCTTCTCTGCCCGCAGTTGCAGCAGGATGGTCTTCTCGATCTGCGTCGCCTTTTCCATGCGCGTGGCGCGCAGGACCATGCTATCGGCGGTGGCCATCATGTCGCCGAGCTTCATGTATGCCACGCCGCCCGCCACCATCGACAGGATGATGACCAGGCCGAACGCGCTGGCCAGCTTCGCCTTGACCGTAAACCTCATCTGCAGCCCCTACCCCAGAGTCCCGCCCATGGGACCACGACTTCAATTTAGGATGCGTTCCATGTTCGGAACGATGACGAACTCTTCACGCCACTTGGCGATGAAGCGAATGAACTCCGGCTTCCAGTGCATGCCGACGCGCGGCGTCTGCTGCACGTCGGTTTGCGATATCTCCGTGACCTCGTAGACCTTGTCGGCGGTGACGCCGACCAGAACCGGCTCGCCGTCGAGCTGGAGCTCGATGACGACGATGCGCGTGTCGGCCGAGTTGTCGAGCTGCGGCATGCCGAAGCGGATGCGCAGGTCCGCAAGCGGAATGACGTTGCCGCGCACGTTGATCACGCTCGGAACGAAGGACCGCGCGCCCGCAACCCTGGTCGCCGGCACCGGATCGATGATCTCGCGCACGAGGCCCGCGTCGAGCGCGAATTTCTCGTCGCCGAGGCCGATCATCACGACCTGCATCGCGTCGGCCCGATGCTCACCAGCCAAACCATCGTTCATCACGCTGCCTCGCTGATATGCTGCTTCTCGACCTTCGACTGCGCCAGCGTGACGAGCTGCGCGACGTCGAGGATCAACGCCGCCGTGCCGTCACCCAGGATCGTCGCGCCGGAGAAGATCGTGACGTCGGAATGCAGCTTGGAGAGCGACTTGATCACCGTCTGGTGGTTGCCGATGATCTGGTCGGCGACGAGGCCAACGCGGGTCTCGCCGGTCGAGATGATGATCGTCTTCTGGTGCCGGTCGGGCGAACCCGACGAGGACATGATCTCGCGCAGGCGCAGGAACGGGACGAGGTTGCCGCGCACGTTGAGGAAGTTGCGGCCGCGCGAGCGTTCGTCCTCGGCCGTCAGCTCGACGCATTCCTCCACCGCCGACAGCGGAATGATGTAGCGGCCCTCGCCGACGCGGATCAGAAGGCCTTCGATGATCGCGAGCGTCAGCGGCAGACGCAGCGTCACGGTGGTGCCTTCGCCCGGCCTGGTGGACAGGTCGATCGACCCGCGCATGTTCTCGATGGTGCGCTTGACCACGTCCATGCCGACGCCGCGGCCCGACAGCGCCGAGATGGTCTGCGCGGTCGAGAAGCCCGGGTGGAACAGGAACTGGTGGATCTCGTGATCGGTAAGCACGGCGCCGGCGGCAATCAGGCCTTGCTCTTCCGCTTTCGCACGAATGCGCGCGGTGTTGAGGCCGCCGCCATTGTCCTTCACGGTGACGAGCACCTGCGCGCCGGAATGAACGGCGGCGAGCTCGATCCGGCCCTGCTCGGTCTTGCCGTTGGCAGCGCGGGTCGCGGTGTCCTCGATGCCGTGGTCGATCGCGTTGCGGATCAGGTGCACGAGCGGATCGGCAAGGCACTCGATCATGGTCTTGTCGAGCTCGGTATCCTCGCCCGTGGTGACGAATTCGACCGGCTTCGACAGATCCCGCGACAAATCATGCACTAGGCGGCGGAAGCGGCCGAACAGCGAGCCGATCGGTACCATGCGCGCGCCCATCGTGGTGTCGCGCAAGGACGAGGCGAGGCGCTCGATTTCCTCGGCGATCATCTTGATCGAGAGATCGGAACCGGTGGCGGCGAGCTGGGTCAATCGCGCCTGGGCGATGACGAGTTCGCCAACCCGGTCCATCAATTCATCGAGACGCTCGGCCTGGACGCGGACGGTGGCGATGCCGCGCTCCTGCTTGGCTTCCTCGCGACGCGCAGGCGCCGCCTCACGCTTGATCTCGGGCTTCGTTTCGGACTTGGCTTCGGACTTGGCTTCGGATTTGGGCTCCGCCTTTGCGACGGGCTGGTCGGCAGCCGGCGCAGCAGCAACCTCAACCGCCGGGGCGGGCATCTCGATCGCCGGGGCCGGCTCCTCGTCGAGAAGCTGGAACAGCGGTGCCGGCGCGGGCGCTTCGACATGCTCCAGCGGCGATAGCGTGAGCTTCATCTCGTCCTGGACGAACATGAAGACGTCGTCGATCGCGTCCTTGTCGCAAGCGGCGTGCAGCTTGACGTCCCATTTCAGATAGCAGTCTTCCGGCTCCATCTCGTCGAGGAACGGGATGCCATCGGTGATCGGCACGACGAAGCAGGGACCAAGCTTGCAGAGGTCTTCCAACAGGTCGAGCGGATTCGAGCCGTTGCGCAGCACGTGGGATTCGAATTCCAGAAACAGGTGCCAGCCGGCTTGCTTGCGCTCGCCGGGAGCCTGCAGCGGCGCCTCAATGAGCTCGGCGACCGGAGCGGCAGGCTGGTCGGCCGACACGAAGCGCTTGAGGTCGTCGAGGATGGCTTCGCCGATGATGTCGTCGGTCGATTGCGGGTCCTCGATCAGCGCGCGGATATAGTCCTTGGCCGCGAGCGCGACCGAGATCAACTCCTGCGTCGGCTTGATCTCGCCCTTGCGGACGCGATCGAAGGCGGTCTCGAATTCGTGGGTGAAGGAGGCGACCTTGTCGAAGCCGAACATGGCGCCCGAACCCTTGATCGTGTGCAGGGCGCGAAAGGCGGAATCGACCAACTCGCGATCGTCAGGACGCTGGCCGAGGTCGAGCAAGGCCCCTTCCAGGACCTCGAACAGCTCGCTGGCTTCCTGGCGAAAGACCTCCGTCGGATCCATCGCGCTCATGCGCGCACCAGCTTGCCGACGACGGCGAGCAGCTGCTCGGGCTTGAACGGCTTCGTGATCCAGCCGGTGGCGCCGGCGCTCTTGGCTTCCTGCTTCACCGCGTCGTTGGATTCGGTGGTCAGGAACACAATCGGCATGCCGACCGCGCTCGGCAGCTTGCGCAGCGCCCGGATCAGCTCGAGCCCGTTCATGACGGGCATGTTGAGGTCGGTGATGACAAGATCGAGCTTGCCGGCCTGCGCCTTGGCGAGCCCTTGCGCGCCGTCGCCGGCCTCGATCACGTTGTGACCGGCCGGCTCGAGCACGACCTTGATCATCTGCCGAATGCTGGGGGAATCGTCGACCGTGAGAATCGTGGCCATCACATGCCATCTTTCTTTTGCGGGAAGTGCTGATCGATCATGGCCTCGCTGGCGAAGCCGGCGCGGCGAAGAGTGTTGCGCAAAGACTGGGAGAATGATGTGAGCACCACCGGGCGGCCCTGGGCCTCACCGGTCTTGGCGGTCGACAGCAGAAGCTGGATCGAGGTCACGTCGGCCTTGTCGACGCTCGAACAATCGATCTCGAGCCGATCCTGGCGGCCGAAAGCCTCGCGGATCATGTCATAGACGCCGCGGATCGCAGCGATACTGCAATCCGCCGGCAGCCGCAGGGACCACTTCGGCTCGGTGACATCAGACGACATTCGTCCCCCAGATTTCTCCGGATTCACTGCACGCATCGCGCGAATCCCGCGCGACGACTATCCGGGTCGGAGAGTGTGCAAACCCCTAATGGACATCACCGTACAACTACGGGTCACAAACCGGAGGGCCTCGCGTCAGCATGCAGACGCGCATGGCCCGCTCAAATTTCATGCGCTGCGCGCAGTCTTGAGGCAGTTTGCCGCGGGCTTGATGTTTGCTTCGCGTTAAATCGCAAAGGCTATTCATTGAGGTCATGCCTCGCCATCCGAACGAGCCGGGCCGCCGATGCTGACCCAAGCGCTTCTGATTGATGACAGCCGCTCCGTCCTCAATTTCCTGAAACGTCATATCGAAGCCGAAGGCCTGATCGAGGCCACCACCTTCCTCGATCCCGTCGAGGCGCTCGCCTGCGCGCGCGAGCGTGTGTTCGACCTCGTACTGGTCGATTACGAGATGCCCCGTATGGACGGCATCGCCTTCATCCGTGCGTTCCGCACCTTGCCCGGCTGCGCAGACATCCCGATCGCGATGATCACTTCGCGGCAGACCGATGACGTCAAGATGGAAGCGCTGCAGGCTGGTGCAACCGATTTCCTGCCCAAGCAGCCGCAGAGCGTCGAGATGACGGTGCGCCTGCGCAATTTGGTGCGGCTGGGTGCAGCCGTACGCAAGCAGAACGACCGCGCCGCGGATCTGGCGAGCGCGGTGGCGGCCGCGACCCAGAAGCTCGGCGAGCGCGAGGAGGAGATCATCCTGCGGCTCGCGCTCGCGGTCGAATACCGCGACAACGACACCGGCGAGCACACGCTGCGCGTCGCCCGATACAGCCGCATCATCGCCGAGCAGCTCGGGCTGGCGGCCCGGCTCTGCCGCGACATCTATCTTGCCGCTCCCCTGCACGACGTCGGCAAGGTCGCCATTCCCGACAACATTCTTCTCAAGCCCGGCAAGCTCACCGACGAGGAGATGGCGGTGATCCGGACCCATGCGACGATCGGCGAGAAGATCCTGGCGGGCTCCAGCTGCGAACTGATCCAGCTCGGTGCGCAAATTGCCGCAGGCCATCACGAGCGCTGGGACGGCGCGGGTTATCCCAACGGCCTCAAGGCGGACGAGATCCCGGTCGCCGCGCGCGTGGTCGCGGTCGCCGACGTCTTCGACGCGCTGACGATG
Source organism: Pseudomonadota bacterium (assembly GCA_023435725.1). Lineage (GTDB taxonomy): Bacteria > Pseudomonadota > Alphaproteobacteria > Rhizobiales > Xanthobacteraceae > Bradyrhizobium. The sequence goes on from JAEYRD010000063.1 coordinate 76,389, forward strand.
CGGCGGCCATATAAAGAGCCGATGCCGCTCGAGGTGGCGCGCAGCTATCTGATCGAGAACCAGGGCCGGCAATTCGACCCGGCCTGCGTCGAGGCCTTCCTGGCGCGCTGGGACGAGGTTGTGGAGATCGCCGCCGGGCACAAGGCAGCGCCATTTCAGAAGAGCGAGGCCGCGCTCGCTCCTGATATGGAGAGCGGCTGAAAGCTGTCCGGTTCAGGACCGTCCGCCTGCGACGGTCCCCGCCGCCTGACATTGCCATCGGGACAACGGCTTGCCGCGGCTCCGTTTTCTGCGGTCGCCGGTTTGAACCTCTTCCTGATAAAGTGCACTCAATAGCTAAGAGTGATTCTGGTCACACTTGCCTGGGCGCTCCGCTGCTACGCATCGAACCAGGACAGGGACCGATAGAGCATCGGTCGAATTGGATGAGAATACCCATGAGAAGCCTGATCGGCGCCGTTGTCGGCGCGTTCTGTCTTGCGGCCCCCGCCCTGGCGGAGACACCGGCGGCGATCGTCGAAGACGTCCAGGGCAAGGTCGACGGCATCGCGTTCATGGATTACGTGGCGCCGGGCAAGATCATCAAGCTCGGGCCGAAGGCGAGCATCACGCTCAGCTATCTCAAATCCTGCCTGCGCGAGACCATCAGCGAAGGCGTCGTCCTGGTCGGCGCCGAGCAGAGCACCGTGCAGCTCGGCGAGGTACAGCGGGAAAAGGTGCCCTGCGACACCAATGCGGTACGGCTGTCCGAGCGTGAGGCGAACCAAAGCGCCGCAACCACCTTCCGCACCGTGCGGTCCGATACGAAGAGCGCACCATCCAGGATTCCCACGATCTATGGCGTCTCTCCGCTGGTCCAGGCCAAGAGCGGCAGCACGCTGGTCATCGAGCGCACCGACGGCAAGGAGCCCACGATCAGCGTGCCACTCAGGACTGACATCATGATTGGTGGCAAGTTCTATGACTTTGCCAAGGCCGGAAAGTCGCTGACGCCCGGCGGCAGCTATCTCGCCATCCTCGGCGCCAAGCGCTATGCCTTCCAGGTCGACGCCAGCGCAACGTCGTCGCCGACACCGATCGTCGGCCGCCTGCTGCGGCTCGAATAGGCGGCTAGCGACGGGGCGATGCGGCGGATCGGCAGGCGGGACATCGTTACGGCGATCCTGATCGCGCTCCTTGCGGGCGCGGTGTTCACGTCTCCGCAACTGCAGACGCTGCAAGGTCTCTCGCTCGACATCCTCACGGCTCTGCGCGGCAGGATCGTCGGCGACCGCCGCGATCCCGCGACGTCGCCGGTCGTCGTCGTGGCGATCGACGGGGAGACCTACGACACACCGCCCTTCAGGGGATCGCCGACCCAGACCTGGACGCGCGAGCTCAGCCGGGTGCTCGGCGGCATCACCGACGGCGGCGCCAAGGTGATCGGCTTCGACGTCATCTTCAAGAACTCGATCGAGCAGTCGGAGATTCCCTTCGGCGAGGCGCCGCTCGGCGCGCGCATGAAGGGGTTCGACCGCGATTATCTGATCGCGCTGCGCCAGATCTCCGACAGCGGCAAGCTGGTGCTCGGCGAAATCCTGAGCAACGACCATCCGGACGCGCCGTACACCGCGCAACGACTGGCGGTAAAAAACAATGTCCGTGCGCTCAATGTCCACACCGACACCGACGACGTCATCCGTCGGATGCCGCTGAGCTTCTCCATCGACGGCAAGCCGGTACCCGCCATGGCCGTCGAGCTCGCCGCGCGCGCTCTCGGGGGAAAGCCCGAGATTGCGCCCTCCGGTGCGACCGAATTGTCCGGCTATGCAATCCCGAGTGCGGCACCGAACACACTCACGCTCAATTTTCGAGGGTTGGGCCGCGACGTCCCGACCTTCTCTTTCGCCGATCTGCGCGCCTGCGTCGAAAAGGGCGACCGCGATTTCTTCCGCCGCGCCTTCGACGGCAAGGTCGTGCTGCTCGGCAGCATCCTCACCTTCGATGACCGCAAACTCACCTCGATGCGCTTGTCGGGCGGCTATGACGGGACGCCCGCCGCGCGATGCGCCCTGCCTGCCCCGGCCCAGGCGGCGCAGAAGGCCCGCAGCGCGGTCGCCGGCGTCTTCGTGCATGCCGCCGCCGTCCGAAACCTGATCGAGCGCGATGCCGTGACCGAGCTCGGCTTTCCGCTGCGGAGCATTCTCACGATCGTGTTCGCGGCGATCATCGCCTGCGCGGCATGCGTGTTCGCACCGAGCGGTGCCGTAATCGCCTGGATCGTCCTCATCGCCGCTTACGCCGCCGTGGCTGTCGGCGCATTCGTACACGCCCTGGCGCTGCCGCTGACGGAGCCAGCGCTTGCGAGCCTTGCCGCGCTTTCGATGATGATCGGCTATCGTTTCGTGCTGGCCGATCGTGACGAACGCTTCCTGCGCAAGAGCTTTGCCTTCTACCTCGCCCCCGAAGTCATCAACACCATGGTGGCCTCCGGCAAGATGCCGGCGCTCGGCGGCGAGATGCGCAACGTCACCATGTTCTTCTCCGACCTCAGCGGATTCTCCTCCATCGCGGAGACAATGACGCCGGCCGAACTGGTGACGCTGATGAACGAATATTTGTCCGCCATGACCGACATCATCGAAGGCCATGGCGGCTACGTCGACAAATATATCGGCGATTCCATCGTCGCCATGTTCGGCGCCCCCGCCGACGATCCCGCCCATGCGCACAACGCCGTCCGCGCCGCGCTGAAGTGCCACGAGAAGCTGGCGGAGCTCAATGCCTACAATCCCGCCTTCGCCGGCCACGGCCTGTCGCATCGCATCGGGCTCAACAGCGGCGAGGCCGTGGTCGGCAATATCGGCTCCCGCCGCCGCTTCAACTACACTGTCATGAGCGACACCGTGAACGTCGCCTCGCGGCTCGAGGGGGCCAACAAATATTACGGCACGGCGATCATGGCATCGGAAACGACGATGGCGCAGACTGGCGACACATTCGCCTGGCGCGAACTCGATGCGATCAGGGTGCTGGGCCGCGGCGAAGCGATCAAGGTGTTCGAGCCGCTCGCCGACAAGGGCGCGGCGAGCACGGAGCAGGCAAAGGTGGCCGCCGCCTATGCGGAAGGGCTCGCCTGCTGGCGAGGGCGGGAGTTCGAGAAGGCGGCTGACGCGTTCGGGAAGATGGCGAAGACCGATCCTGCGTCAGCGTTGTTCACAAAACGCGCCCAAGCCCTTGCGGCAAATCCACCGCCGCCGGATTGGACACCGGTCAACACGCTGGAGGGGAAGTAGCGGCCTCAACCGCGGGCCGGTTTCCCCTCTCCCCTTGCTCGGGTAGGTTCGCCTGCCCAAGGTTGACGAAACGGGCTAAGGTTGCAGCCCCATCAAGGGCTAAAAGGCAAGTTCGATGTCACCAATCAAGTTCTTGTCGATTGGATTGATCGCGACCGCCATGCTCGCGACGTCCGCAGTGGCTCGCGAGAAGAGACGGGTCATAATACGCGCGCCCCTTTATATGGACCATTCCGCCACCGCCGGCAGGTCCTACAAGCTTCCGCTCGAACCGGATGGCCGCTGGATTTTCTGGGACGGCATTCCAATATGGTTCGGTCCGTCGGTCCGGGGCTGGCCCGGTCACATTTGCGACTGGGGCGACAATGGGCAGATGTGCTGAGTCATTTGCTGCCGAAGCCCTTACTCCCACAAGGGGAGAAGGGAATGCATCTTCACTGCGGCTGAGCACAGCGGGCAACTGCCACTACTTAAAACGGCAACCCCACATAGTTCTCCGCCAGCAGGCGCTGCGCGGTCTCGGATGAGAGCAGATATTCCAGCTCCGTCTGTTGAAGGCGATCCTCGTAGTCGAGACGGTCGGGGAAGCGGTGCAACAGCATCGTCATCCACCACGAGAAACGTTGCGCTTTCCAGATCCGCGCGAGCGCCTTGGTGGAATAACCCTTGAGGCCGGAATCGTCGCCGCGCTGATAATGCGCGAGCATGGCGTGGTAGAGGTAATAGATGTCGGATGCGGCGCTGTTCAGCCCGCGCGCACCGGTCGGCGGCACGATATGGGCGGCATCGCCGGCGAGGAACAGACGGCCGTAGCTCATCGGCTCGGCGACGAAGCTGCGCAGCGGCGCGATGCTCTTCTCGATCGACGGCCCAGTGATCAAGCGGCCAGCGACCTCCGCCGGCAGGCGACGTTTCAGCTCGGCCCAGAACGCATCGTCGCTCCAGTCCTCCACTTTGTCGGTCAATGGCACCTGGATGTAGTAACGGCTCAGCACTTGTGAGCGCAGAGAGCAGAGCCCAAAGCCGCGTTCGTGCTTCACATAGATCAGCTCGGGCGACACCGGCTTCGTCCGCGACAGCACGCCGAGCCATCCGAACGGATAGACCTTCTCATATTCGCGCAGCACATCCTTCGGGATCGACTTACGGCTGACGCCATGAAAGCCGTCGGCGCCGACGATGTAATCGCAATCAACGCGGATGGTCTCGCCATTGGAACGGTAAGTCACGTACGGCCGGTCCGACGTCAGATCATACGGCGTCACGTCCTCGGCGTTGTGCACAACCTTGCCGCCGAGGCGGTCGCGCGCTTCGTAAAGATCGCGCGTCAGCTCCGTCTGGCCATAGACCAGCACCGAATTGCCGCCGGAATGCCTGTGCAGGTCGACGTGGGAGAGTACGCCGTCATGGGCGATCTCGAATCCCTTGTGGATCTCGCCTTCGCGGTCCATCCGCTCGCCGCATTGCGCCTCCCGCATCAGCTTGGCGAAGCCATGCTCGAGAACGCCGGCGCGGATGCGGGCCAGCACGTGGTCGCGGCTGTATTTCTCCAGCACGACCGTGTCGATGCCCTTCAAGTGCAGCAGTTGGGACAATAGCAACCCGGACGGCCCACCGCCGATGATGCAGACCTGAACCTTCATTTTACGTCCTCCCGTCGGCACTTTTTTGCAGACAAGGCGCCGCAGACCGATGGAGGGTTTTGCCTTTGTCTTGTACTATTCGAACATGAGAACCGCAGCCCCTGCCCCGGCGATCCGGGTCTACAACCTCTTCGGCGAGTCCGGCGACCTGCCCGACGTCGTGCATTGCGAGACGATCGCGTCCCGCTCGGTGCTGCACGACTGGACCCTGGCCGTGCACCGTCATGCCCGGCTGCATCAGGTGCTGGTGATCGAGCGCGGCGGCGGTGAGGCAACGCTCGACGGGCGCGTGGTGCCGTTGAGGCCGATGCAGATCGTCAACGTGCCGGTCGGCTGCGTCCACGGCTTCCGCTTCGTGCCCGAGACCCAGGGCTGGGTGCTGACCATCGCCGCGGAAATCCTGGACGAGACGCTGCTCGCGGCCGAAGGCCTGCGCGGCGCGCTGTCGCGCTCGGCCGCGGTACGCGGCACGCCGCAGATCCGCACCACCATGAAGCAGATTTTCGCCGAATACGCAGAGCGCGATTTCGGTCGCGCGCATGTGCTGCGCGCACTGTCGGCAGCGATGATCGGGCTGGTGGCCCGCGCGCTCACGAGCGAGAGCGGCGGCACTGGCACAGCCGAATCCGGCCTGTTCCGCCGCTTCGAGGCGCTGCTGGAGCAGCATCATCTGGGACGCTGGAGCGTCGCCGACTACGCCGACGCGCTGTCGATCACGCCGACCCATCTCAACCGGGTGACGCGCGCGGCGACCGGCGATACCGCCTCGCACCTGATCCTCAACCGGCTGATCCGCGAGGCACGGCGCAACCTCGTTTACACCAACCTGCCGGTCTCGGCGATCGCCTACACGCTTGGCTTCGAGGATCCCGCCTATTTCAGCCGCGTCTACGCGGCCGCCACGGGACTATCGCCACGCGCCTTTCGCGCGCAGCTCCATGGCGGAGACAATTGACGCGCACGCTGGGATCGAGCCGGCACACCGCGCGCTACTGGCGCGCCCTCTCCTGCCCGGATTCCGTGGAAATTTCATCCGGATGCCTCTTCTCGTAATGAAGGAAGAGATCGAACAGGGCCAACAGCACGATGAAGACGCCGAAGCCGATGCTCAGATGCATCGCTCGCGTATGCGGGAACCCGAGCAGCCACGGAGAGCCGATGAGCCAAACGCCCATGAGGACATTGAGCCATTCCTCCCAGTCGCGGTAAGCGATTATGGCCGCCAGTGACAGCACGACGATGATCGCGCTCGTGATCCATAGATCGATCTTGCCCTGGCTGTTGGTTAGCTTGAACAGCCACGGTGATATGAAGAGGACAGCGGCGAGAAACAGATTGTAGACGTCAGGGACGGTTTCGCGCTCTTGCAGACTGCTCATGACACACCTCTCCAAGAGGATATGTCGAACGAATCGCCGAGACGCGATTTGGTTCCTCTCGACCGCGCCTACCTCGAGTAGACTTTGGTCTCGGGTCAAATTGCGACCAACCCGGCTGACCGGGTTGGCTACATCGCGGGCGATCAGACGTCGAAGAACACCGTCTCTTCCGGCCCCTGCAGATTGATCGTGAAGGAATACACGACCTTGCCCGCGCGCTCGCTGCGCGTGGCGATCAACGTTTTGCGACGCACTGCCGGTTCGACCAGGTTGAGCACGGGATCGGCGGCATTCGCGGCCTCTTCATCGGAGAAATAGAGCCGCGTGTTGAGACCGATGTTGATGCCGCGCGCGACGATCCAGACATTGACGTGCGGCGCGCATTTGCGCCCCGTCTTGTCGGTGATGGCGCCCGGCTTGATGGTCTCGAAGGTGACGAGGCCGCTCTCGAAGTCGGAGCCGGCGCGACCCCAGCCCCGAAAGTCCTCCAGCGCGCTGGCCGAACGGTCGGCCGGATGATTGTAGCGGCCGGCAGCGTTGGCCTGCCAGATTTCGAGCAACACATCGCGCAGCGGCGAACCGGTGCCGTCGAGCACCTTGCCTTCCAGGACGATGCGCTCGCCCTGGGTGTTCGGCGTCACCAGCACGTTCGAAAAGTTCTTCTCGAAGATGTCGAAGCCGGCCATGGCCGGGATCAGGCCGATATGAACGTAGGGGCCGGCGGTCTGCGAGGCGGTTTCCTTGAGGTAGTTGAGCGGCTGCGGCATGGACTCAGTTCCCCTCGGGACGGTTTTCGAAATAGGTGGAGCGCTGGCCGCGCAGCACGATATCGAAGCGGTAGGCGAGCGAGTCGAACGGCGTCGAGGCGTTGAGATCAAGCGGCGCGACGAGGCGATCGAGCGCGTCCTTGTCCGGGATCGTCGTCAGGATCGGGCAGATCGGAATCAGGGGATCGCCCTCGAAATACATCTGCGTGATCAGGCGTTGCGCGAAGCCCGAGCCGAACACCGAGAAATGGATGTGGGCGGGACGCCAGCTGTTGACGTAATTGCGCCAGGGATAGGGCCCCGGCTTCACCGTGCGGAAATAGTAGTAGCCGGTGTCGTCCGTCAGCGCGCGGCCGCAGCCGCCGAAATTCGGATCGATCGGCGCCAGATACGTATCCTTCTTGTGCCGGTAGCGGCCGCCGGCGTTGGCCTGCCAGAACTCGACCAGCGTGTTCGGCACGCCCCGGCCGGTCTCATCCAGCACGCGGCCGTGGACGATGATGCGCTCGCCGACGGGATCGCCGTCCTTGGCGTAGTTGCGGATCAAATCATTGTCGAGCGGACCGAGATCGTTGTGACCGAACACCGGCCCTGTGATCTCCGAGACCGTGGTCTCCAACGACAGCAGCGCCTGGCGCGGCGAACGCAGCACCGAGGATTTATAGCCGGGCGCATGCGCAGGCGGATGCATGGAACGGTCGCGCTGGAAGAAGCCACCGTCGCCGAGCGGCGGCGCGAATGGTTCCGGGCGGTTGAGGCGGGGATCCTGCAAGGCTGGCGCCTGGGCATTCATCGGCGTTGTCTCTCCCTGAGGCGCCCGAGGCCGGGCGCGCGGCTTATCAGGAGATCATGGGCCGGCCTATTCTCAAGATAAATAGATCGATTATAATATATTGCATGAAAGAAATCGATCATTTGGCCCTCGATGGCCACGCGCTCGAACTGTTCCTCGCCGTGCTGGAGGAAGGCTCAGTCACCGCAGCCGCAACGCGGCTCGGCCTGACGCAGTCCGCGGTGAGCCACGGGCTGAACAAGCTGCGGCGGAGCGCCGGCGATCCGCTGTTCGCTAAATCCGGCCGCGGCATCGTCGCCACCGCCCATGCCCAGGCGCTGGCCGCCAAGGCGCGGGCACTGATCGACGAGATGCGCAGCTTTGCCAGTGGCGTCACCTTCGAGCCCGCGCGAGCACAGCTCTCGCTGACGATCGCCGCCAACGACTTTCAACGCGACCTGCTGCTGCCGCGGTTCTTCGATCATCTGGCGGGACGGGTGAAGAGCCTGAACCTGCGCGTCATCCCGTCGCAGTCGCCCTCGCCTGCGATGCTGCGCGAAAACCGCTGCGATCTCCTGATCACGCCGCTGCCACCGTCCGGAATCGACATCGTGCAGAAGCGCCTGCTGAGGGACCACTACGTCTGCTACTTCGATCCCAAGGCGCGCACCGCACCAGTCGGCCGCGGCGCCTATCTCGCCGCACGGCACGTCACCGTGGTCTATACCGACAACGAGCGCCTCGACTTCGACCGGCGGCTTGCGGCCAACGGTTTCCACCGCGACATCGCGATCTCCGTGCCGAGCTTCTCCGGCGTGCCCTCGTTCCTGCGCGGCTCGCAAATGCTCGCGAGCATGCCGAGCCTGCTTGCATCCGGCGTGATGCGCGGCTTCGCGCAAACGCGCATTCCTCTGGCCTCGCGCACGCGCACGCTGGCCGAACTGCCGATGTTCGTGGTCTGGCACCAGCGCTACCAGAAAGACCCGGCCCATCGCTGGATCAGGAACCAGCTCGAGACCGTCGCGGCGACGGCCGCGGGCGGGTGATCGCATCGCTCCGCAGGACCAGGAATTGTCTCACCGGCCGCCGACGGGACCGCCCCACGCAGTGGCCAGCCCCTCGCCAAACCCACTAGTTGCGCCAAGGCTGGCACGCTAGAATTCAGCCATGACAGTGACCGACATTGCGAGCCGGACCTACAATCACAGCTGGCGGCTGGATCCCATCATCCGCAGCCTGCTTGATACCGACTTCTACAAGCTATTGATGTTACAGATGATTCGGGAATCCTACCCGAGTCAGCAGGTGACCTTCTCGGTCATCAACCGGTCACGCCATGTGCGGCTCGCCGAGATCATCGACGAGGGTGAGCTGCGCGCCCAGCTCGACCACGCCCGCACCATCCGCTTCACCAAGAAAGAGCTGATCTGGCTGGCCGGTAACACGTTCTACGGCAAGACCCACATGTTCTCGGCGGACTTCATCCGCTGGCTGGCCGAATTCCGCCTGCCCGAATACGAGCTGCGCAAGGTCGAGGGCCAGTACGAGCTGCATTTCCACGGGCCCTGGACCCACACCACGATGTGGGAGATTCCGGCGCTCGCGATCCTCAACGAGCTGCGCTCGCGCGCGGCCATCAAGGGCCGTGGCCGCTTCGAACTCGACGTGCTCTATGCCCGCGCCAAGGCCAAGCTGTGGACCAAGGTCGAGCGGCTGCGCAAGCTCGAGAATTTGCGCCTCTCGGACTTCGGCACCCGGCGTCGCCACGGCTTCCTCTGGCAGCGGTGGTGCGTCGAGGCCGTGAAGGAAGGCCTGGGCCCGTCCTTCATCGGCACGTCCAACGTGCTGCTCGCGATGGACAATGATCTCGAAGCCATCGGCACCAACGCGCATGAGCTACCGATGGTCGCGGCAGCCCTCGCCAGGGACGACGAGGAATTGCGCTGGGCGCCCTATCGCATTCTGGACCAGTGGCGCCAAACCTATGGCGGCAACCTCCTGGTCGCACTGCCTGATGCCTTTGGCACCAAGGCCTTCCTGCGCGACGCGCCGGAATGGGTCGCCGACTGGACCGGCTTCCGTCCCGACAGCGCGCCGCCAATCGAGGCCGGCGAGGAGATCGTCGCCTGGTGGCGGAAGAAGGGCCGCAACCCCAAGGACAAGCTGCTGGTCTTTTCCGATGCGATGGATGTCGGCTCGATCGAGGAGACCTATCACCACTTCGCCGGGCGCGTGCGGCTCTCCTTCGGCTGGGGCACCAACCTCACCAACGACTTCGTCGGCTGCACGCCCGACGGCTCATTCAACCTCGATCCGATCTCGCTGGTCTGCAAAGTGTCGTCGGTCGATGGACGTCCCGCCGTCAAACTCTCCGACAATCCGGAGAAGGCGACCGGCCTTCCCTCCGAGATCGAACGATACCTGCGCGTGTTCGGCGACGCCGGCCGCGTGCGCCAACCGGTCCTGGTCTAGCAACAGACCGGACTTTCTCATGGCGTGCGATGCGCGCGAAGACCTCGGGTTGTTGAGCCCGGCCGCGCGGAGCTGCACGTGCATGAGCCGCTCGCCTCCCTCACTGGACGGGCAAAATCCCGAGGCCGGCGAGATGCGTGTCGATAAATTGGTCGACCTGCTGGCGCAGCAGCTGCGGCGGCACGGCGACCATGCGCTCTTCGAGACCGAGCGAGATGATCCCGTGGACTGCGGAGAACAGAGTGCGTGACAGAAGCGCGATCTTCACGTCATCCGCCTCCGGCAATAGCCGCACCAGGGGCGGATGCATCAGCGCGAAGGCGTCCATCACCATCTGCAGGATGTCGTCCGGATAAGGACGGTCGTCCTCCATCCGATGCTCGAACAACGAACGCAGCAGATTGGCGTGCTCGGCGAAGAATTCGAGATAGGTCGCGGCAAGCCCGTAGAGCTGGCGAACGGGATCCTCGGCCGGAACACCGGCAAGCCGCACTGTGAGCGCCTGAACGGTCTCCCGATTAACCGTCAGGATCACACCGTCGAAATCGCCGAACTCGTTATAGACGCTGCCGACCGAACAGCCGGCGGCTTCGGCAACATCCCGAACCTTCAATGATCTCAATCCCTTAGTTGCAATTATGGCGCGGGCGATCTCCAGGATCTGGAGCCGCCGCCTAATTTTCTTATGGTCGCGCGACGATTCATATTGAACATTGTTCATTTTCGAGCTACTCATATTGAACATTGTTCAAACTAACTCGGAGACCTGCAAAATGCAAACCCTCGCTGCTGATATTGCCACCACCTTTGTCGACGATGCCGCGGCTCTCGTAACCGGCCTTGGCCGGGCCGCCCTCAGGCTGGCGATGGCGCCGGTCGATCGCATTGCGAATGCCTGCGACATGGCCGGCGTGCTTACTGAGCGCCGCGCGACCTTTCGGATGTGGCGGGCCAGCCGCGCCCGTGCCCGCCATGAAGGCCGCAAGTCCGGCCTGCTCCGCCGCTTCTCGCCCTTTCGCCACCTCTCCCATCTCACCTGAGACAACCACACCCGGCACGGTCAGGTCGGCTCGAATGCAAGAACCGGTTGCAGGAAAGGACTCATCATGTCCCCACATTCGCGTCCGATGCTGTGTCTCTCCGCGATGCGGTTCAGCTTTTCGTCACCGCCCGGCGCGATGTCCCGATAAGCGAGTCTGGCCGTGACCAGAAATCTGCGAACCTAACGAGATCAGTTGGAGACCAACAGGATCGGAAGGCCCGGAGGGGACAAAGCAGGCGGCCGTCGCCAACCTGCAACCACCCGTCTCGTCTCTACCTTACGGTCGTGACGTCTCACCGACAATGAAACAACTTCAGGCTGCCTTTCCAAAACAGGACTAGTCATGATCAGGGAATTGATGTCGTCACGCCGTTTCGCGCCGCTGTTCTGGGCGCAGTTCTTCTCGGCGCTCAATGACAATGTGCTCAAGAACGCTCTCGTCATCATTCTGCTTTACAGCGCGGCAACCGGCCACGGTGATGCCCTGGTGACTGTCGCAGGCGCCGTCTTCATCTTCCCCTATTTCATCCTGTCCGGGCTCGGCGGCCAGCTCGCCGACAAATACGTCAAGTCCATCGTTGCAAGACGGCTCAAATTCGCAGAGATCTTCGCCGCGGCCTTTGCTGCGACCGGCTTCTTCCTGCACTCGGTGCCCTTGCTGTTCGCAGCGCTCGCACTGTTCGGCATCATCGCCGCCCTGTTCGGTCCCGTGAAATACTCCATGCTGCCGGATCAGCTCGAGCTCGGAGAGCTCGCGACCGGCAACGCGCTGGTCGAAGGCGCGACCTTCATGGCCATCCTGCTCGGCACCGTCGCGGGCGGCCAGTTCGTGGCCGGTTCCGCGCATATGGGCTGGGTCGCATCGGCCGTGGTCGTGCTGGCGCTGTTGTCGTGGGCCTTTGCTTCCCGCATTCCGCAAACAACGCCCTCCGCGCCTGATTTGCCCGTCGATTCCAATCCCTGGACCTCGACGCTCAGCTTGCTCAAGACGCTACATGCCGATCACCGGCTGTGGGACGGCACCGTGATCGTCTCCTGGTTCTGGCTGGTCGGCGCCATCGTGCTGTCGCTGCTGCCGGCGCTGGTCAAGGAGGTCGTCGGCGGCACCGAAGGCGTGGTCACGCTGTGTCTGGCGATCTTCGCGATCGGCATTGCCATCGGCTCGCTGTTCGCCGCCAGCCTGAGTCACGTTCGCCCGAACCTTGCGCTGGTGCCGATCGGCGCCATCATGATGGGCCTGGCCGGCATCGACCTCGCCTGGGCCATCAGCGTGACCACTGGGGGTCACGAGATCACCGCGGTCGACTTCGCAACGTCATTCGCGGGCCTGCGCATGTTGATCGACTTTGTCGCATTCGCATTCGGCGGCGGCTTGTTCGTCGTCCCGTCCTTCGCCGCCGTCCAGGCCTGGTCGGCACCGGCCGAGCGCGCCCGCATCATCGCCGCCGGCAACGTGCTGCAGGCCGCCTTCATGGTGGTCGGCTCGCTGTTCGTCGCGCTGCTGCAGGCGGGTGGATTGCATGTCGGCTGGATCTTCTTCGGCCTCGGCGTCGCCAGCTTCGGCGTCGTGTGGTTCGTCCTGACGAAGTGGGGCAAGGAAGGCGTGCGCGACTTCGGCGCGCTGCTGTTCCGCGCACTGTTCCGCACCGAGGTCCGTGGGCTCGAGAACCTGCCGCCTCCGGGCACGCGCATGCTGATCGCGCCCAATCATGTCAGCCTGGTCGACGGCCCGCTGCTGCACGCCGTGCTGCCGATCGATGCGAGCTTCGCGGTGGATACCGGCATCTCCAAGGCCTGGTGGGCCAGGCCATTCCTGCGCGTGGTCAAGCACTACACCATGGACCCGACCAAGCCGATGGCTGCGCGCGACCTGATCAAGCTCGTTGCCGCCGGCGAGCCGGTGGTGATCTTCCCGGAGGGCCGTATCACCGTTTCCGGCTCACTGATGAAGGTCTATGACGGCACCGCGATGATCGCGGACAAAGCCGACGCCGTGGTCGTGCCGGTTCGCATCGAAGGCGCACAGCGATCGCGTCTCAGCTATCTCGACAGCAGCCAGATCAAGCGCTCGTGGTTTCCGCGAGTGACGGTCACGATCCTGCCGCCGGTCAGGCTTCCGATCGATGAGCAGCTGAAGGGCAAGGCGCGCCGCAACGCCGCCGGCAGCGCGCTGCAGGACGTGATGATCGACGCCCTGGTGAAGAACGCCATGCTCGACCAGACACTGTTCGAGGCGCTCGGACACGCCTATCGCGACCGCGACACCGGCAAGGTCATCGTCGAGGACGCGCTCGGCACCAAGCTGACCTATCGCAAGCTGATCCTCGGCGCGCAGGTGCTGAGCCGAAAGCTCGAAGCGGGCACGGCGGCCGGCGAGAATGTCGGCATCCTGCTGCCGAATTCCGCAGGCGTCGCCGTCGTCTTCATGGCGCTGCAAAACATCGGCCGGGTCCCGGCGATGCTCAACTTCTCGGCCGGCCCGGTCAACGTCCTCGCCGCCATGAAGGCCGCGCAGGTTAAGACCGTGCTGACGTCGAAGGCCTTCATCGAGAAGGGCAAGCTCGACAAGCTGATGACGGCGATCTCCACTGAAACCCGCGTCATCTATCTCGAGGACGTCCGCGCCTCGATCGGGACGACCGACAAGATCAAGGGCCTGCTCGCCGGCACGGCGCCGCGTGTCTCGCGCCAGGCGAACGATCCGGCCGTCGTGCTGTTCACGTCGGGCTCGGAAGGCACGCCCAAGGGCGTGGTGCTGTCCCACCGCAACATCCTCGCCAACGCGGCGCAGGCGCTGGCACGGGTCGACGCAAACGCCAACGACAAGGTGTTCAACGTGCTGCCGGTGTTCCACTCCTTCGGGCTGACCGGCGGAATGATGATGCCGATGCTCGCGGGCATTCCGATCTACATGTACCCCTCGCCGCTGCACTACCGAATCGTGCCTGAGCTGATCTACCAGACCGGCGCCACGATCCTGTTCGGCACCGACACGTTCCTCACCGGCTATGCACGCTCGGCTCACGCCTACGACTTCCGCACCCTGCGCCTAGTGATCGCCGGCGCCGAGGCGGTCAAGGACCGGACGCGGCAGGTGTTCATGGAGCGCTACGGCATCCGCATCCTCGAAGGCTATGGCGTCACCGAGACGGCGCCGGTGCTGGCGATGAACACGCCGATGGCCAACCGCCCCGGCACCGTCGGCCGCCTCTCGCCGCTGATGGAAAGCCGCCTCGATCCCGTCCCCGGCATCGAAGAAGGTGGACGCCTCTCGGTGCGCGGACCGAACGTCATGCTCGGCTACCTCAGGGCCGAAAATCCGGGCGTGCTCGAGGCACTCGCCGAAGGCTGGCACGATACCGGCGACATCGTGGCGATCGACCAGGCCGGCTTCATCACCATCAAGGGCCGCGCCAAGCGCTTTGCCAAGATCGCAGGCGAGATGGTCTCGCTGTCGGCGGTCGAGAGCATCGCGACGATGCTGTGGCCGCAGGCCGCATCGGTTGCCGTGTCGATCCCGGACCAACGCAAGGGCGAGCGCATCGTGCTGCTGACGACGGAGAAGAACGCCGAGCGCGGCGCGATGCAGGCCCAGGCCAAGGCGATCGGCGCGTCCGAGCTGACCGTCCCGGCAGCGATCATGGCCGTCGACAAGGTGCCGCTGCTCGGCACCGGCAAGACCGACTACGTCACCGCAACCGCGATGGCCCGCGAGCAGGCGTCGGCGCCGGAGCGCGAAGTTGCGTGATGCGCAGACCAGGCCTTTTGCACGGGCGCATGCGCGGTGCGACGGCGTGGTGCTGCTCCACGGCATCGGGGTCGGCCCCTGGTCGCTGAAGAAGCTCGAGCGAGCGCTGCAGCGTCGCGGATTCGCGACGCTCAATCTCAGCTACCCCAGCCGCAAGAAACCGCTCGAGGCGCTTGCGGAGGAGATCCACGCACGGGTCGCCGCATTTGCGGAGCAATGCGACGGCGCGATCCACTTCGTCGCCCATTCCATGGGCGGGCTGCTCGCGCGGGTCTATATCGCGAGATACCGGCCGCCGCGGCTCGGCCGCGTCGTGATGCTGGGCACGCCCAACCGCGGCAGCGAGGTCGCCGACCTCCTGAAGCACCTTTCGATCTACCGCGCCGTTTTTGGCCCGGCCGGCCTGCAGCTTTCGACCGCCCAGGCCCCCGTGCTCGCCGCCCTGCCGCCACCCGACTATGCGATCGGCATCATCGCGGGATGCCGCACCATCGCACCGATCGCCTCGGCCTTCGTCCTGCCGCGGCCCAACGACGGAAGGGTTTCGGTCGCGAGTTCGAAATTGATTGACATGGCCGACCACATCGTCGTCAAGGCGTCCCATACCGGACTGCCGCGTCACCCCATCGCGATCGAGCAGACGATCGCCTTCCTGCACGACGGCCGCTTCAGGTCGACGTGACCTACGCCGCCGCCCGCACGCCCTTATCACTTGAGCAGGAGATAGCGGACCGGGTTGTCGTCGCATTGACCCGCTCCACACTCCAGCACGGTGGACAGGAGGTTTGCGGCAATCAAACATGCGAAGATCGCGAATACCGCGTTTGATGCCGGTCCGCTCATGGGTCTGTCCGCGGCGCCCCGCCTGCCGATCACATCCTTCAGGACGAAGACAAGCGCGACATAGCACAGGACGCCGACGGCCGCGATCAGCGCCCAGGTGTAGAAATGCAGCCCAAACAGCGTCGAGCCGTATCCGGGATCGCCAGGCGCGAGATGCAGCGACACCTGCCGGATCGAGATGAAGCCGGTGACGAGGCTCGCCACGATAATCATCGCATAGTGCGAGGGACGCTCCGCGATGCGCATGTTGAACAGGAAACCCAGGCCGATCGCGATGAACCCGGCCCGCTGCAGCAGGCAAAGCGGACAGGGCAGTTCGCCAAGCACAAGCTGATAGTAGAACGCGACCGCCAGGACAGACGAAATCCCGAGCAGCCCGAGCATATTCAGCATCGCGCTGAACGGTCGTGGTTCGCTCATCTTCGTCGTGTCCATGTTTTGCGGTCAGAACGAAAATTTCAGCGGATCGGTCGCGTGGTGGAAGAACCATGCGACCGTGACGACGATTGTTGCGCTCCAGAGCAAATAGCCCAGTCCCGCGCGCGAACGCCAGACGCAGCCGCTGCTTGCGAGCGCCAGCAGGAAAGGCAGGAACATGTACATGAGCCGGCTCCTCGAGCGATTCGCTCTCTGCGCGAGCGGGGCGCAAGACATACGTCAGTCGCGCAAGCCCCTCAAGAGCCGGCTTCGCTGCGTCGCTCCTGCGCATAGCGCACCAGGGCCGTGAAGCGATAGATGCCGTGCACGAACTTTCCATAGGGCATCGTGATGAACAGCGCGAACACCACGCCGAGATGCAACGCCAGCAGCGGCCCCATCGCAGCAGTCTCGCGCAGGAGCAGAAGCAGCATTCCGGTGAGGCCGGTCAGGAACAGCATGGCGATGAAGCCGACATCCATGCCGTAGCGCTTCTCGTCGAGCAACTCCGGCGCCCGGCGCGACTTTGCGACGAACAGGCCGATCGGCCCGACGATGAGGCCGAGACCGCCGAGCGTGCCGAGCACGACAGGCAGGTCCCACCAGGGATACGGCGCCTCGCGGCCGAGCAGATAGTGATACAGCGTGGCGACCGAGGTCGCGGCAAAGCACAGCAGGAAGCCGTAGAAGGTCAGGTGATGGAAGAGCTTGCGCCGGTCGGTCGGCTTGTCGTCCTCGTTGTAGCAGCCGACGCCGCCGCCATGGAGATAGCGCAGTTCGCCGGCATCGCGGATCGCCTGGAAGATCGAGCCGCCGTCGGCGCAGCCGCCGATCGGCGCGCCGATGTCGCGCCAGAAGGCGCGCACGCTCATGACCAGCGCGAGGATCGCGTAAAGGAAGGCGGCGCTGAACAAAGCGGCCATCGCATTGTGCGGCATCAGCTTGTAGAACGCGCCGGGACCGGTATGCGCACCGAATAGCACACTATGGTCGACCAAGGCGGCGAAACCGAAGATGAAGGCCGCCATGCTGAGCGCAGCAATGATGCTGATGACGAGGCCATTGCGTGCGAAGGTGCCGGACAGTGCCTGAGGCCAGGCATAGGTCGCATAAGACTCCGCACGCGCGACCGCGAGCGTCTTGGGGACATTGACGTTGAATTCGTGCGGCGGCGAGAACTGGCAATCGACGTAGCAGGCGCCGCAGGAGTGGCAGAGGTTGGCGAGATAGTTGAGGTCGCCATCCGAGAAGGCACGCCGCATCTCCATCGCCGGAAATACCGCGCACAATCCCTCGCAATAGCGGCAGGAATTGCAGACCGTCATCAGACGGTCGGCTTCGTCCAAAATCCTAGTTCCGTGCATGCTTCGCTGCTTCCCGTCCTGCGATCCGCCCGAACACGCTGCCGATGGTCATGCCCATGCCGGCGGCATAGCCCTTGCCGAGCACATTGCCCGCCATGATCTCGCCGGCTGCGAACATGTTGCCCGACGGCTTGCCGTCAGCCATCAACATCCGCGCCTCCTTGTTCACGCGCGTGCCGAGATAGGTAAAGGTAATGCCGGGCCGCACCGGATAGGCGAGATAAGGCGGCGTCTCGATCCGTCGCGCCCAGTGCGTCTTCTGCGGCGTGACGCCTTCGGTGCGGCAGTCGTCGAGAATGGTGTGGTCGAACGTGCCTGGCCGCACTGCGGCGTTGAACTCGTTGATGGTCTTCTCCAGCGCGGCCGGATCGAGCTCCAGCTTACCGGCGAGTTCGGCCACCGTCTGCCCGGCGATCGGCGGGAACAGCGTCGGCATGAAGCTCGTGACGACGGTTGAATCGAAGATGATGTAGGCGATCTGGTCGGGCTGCGCCGCGACCAGGCGACCCCAGATCGCGTAACGCTTCGGCCAGATGTCCTCGCCCTCGTCGTAGAAGCGCTGCGCATGCTTGTTGACGACGATGCCGAACACGACGGAGTCGTGGCGGGTGATGATACCGCCGTCGAACTTCGGCGCGCGGGCGTCGATCGCGACCGCGTGGCACTGGGTGGGATCGCCGACCTCCTGCACGCCCTTGTCGAGCAGCATTTTCAGGATCGAGCCGCGATTATAGGGTGTGCCGCGGATCAGGAAATTGTCGGCGGCTTCGCCCCAATATTGCTTGAGCCATTCGATGTTGGCCTCGAACCCGCCAGCTGCGGCGACCAGCGACGTCGCGCGGATCTCGGTCTCGCCCCTGATCGGCCGCTTGACGCGGGCAGCGAGGAACATGCCGTCCTCGATCACGAGATCGGTGACCTCGGCGTCGTATTCGACGTCGACGCCGAGCCGCTCGGCGGTGAGATAGAGCGCGTTGAGCATCGCGCGGCCGCCGCCGAGGAAGAAGGAGTTGGTGCGGCCGAGGCTCAGCGTGCCGCCAAGTGACGGCTGCCAGCGCACGCCCTGCTCCACGATCCAGTTCAGGATGTCCTTGGACTCCCGGATCATGTGACGGGCGAGCACCTCGTCGGTCTGCCCGCCGGTGACGCGCAGCAGATCCTCCCAGAACTCGTCCTCGGTGTAGGGGCCTGTGAGGATTTCGGTAGCCGCGTCGTGAGCGCAGCGCATGTTGCGGGTGTGGCGGGTATTGCCGCCCCGATAGAATTTTGGCGCGCCTTCGAGCACGAGCACCGAAGCGCCGCCCCGCCGGGCGCTGATCGCCGCGCACAGCGCCGCATTGCCGCCGCCGATCACCAGCACGTCGTATTTTCTGCTCATGCCGTCTGCCCGATACGACGAAGTTAAAGACATTCTGCCGCCAGCGGCCTCGGTCAACCCGATCCGCCATTGCGTACTTTTGTATACAAAGATATACAGACGGAGAGCAAGCGCTATCTCTGCATGGGCAGGATGCGCTTGGCGGCCCACGAGGAAGCATGGCCAGACGCCCGGCAAAGGCAGACGGATCGATCGAGCGCGGCGCTGGCGTGGCGCTGGGCGAAGCCGTGTTCCGTTCGCTCTGCGAGGCGCTTCGGGCCGGCACCTACCGAGCCGGCGATCGCCTGCGCGAGGAAGAGGTCGCTCAGCGGCTGAAGGTCAGCCGCACACCGGTCCGGGAGGCCCTCGGCCGGCTCGCGGCGCGCGGCTTTGTCGAGCCCGCCGGCGGCCGCGGTCTGATCGTGCGCAACCTCGACATTTCCGAGGTGCTCGAGCTCTACGCCATGCGCGAGATCATGGAAGGCGCGGCTGCGCGCCTCGCCGCCGAACACGCCTCGGCGCCCGAAGTCGACGCA
This sequence comes from Pseudomonadota bacterium, assembly GCA_023435725.1. Classification (GTDB taxonomy): domain Bacteria; phylum Pseudomonadota; class Alphaproteobacteria; order Rhizobiales; family Xanthobacteraceae; genus Bradyrhizobium. The sequence goes on from JAEYRD010000063.1 coordinate 96,004, forward strand.
CTCAGGGATATCGAGCAGACTCTCATCGAGGCTCCTGAGACCGACGCCGCCGAGATGGCGCGGCTCAACCGCGCCTTCCACGAGGCCATCTGCCGCGCCGCGCGCAACCGTTATCTGGACAGCGCGTCCCGCGAATTGCAGGACTGGATCGCCTTGCTCGGCCCGACCACCTTCACCGTGACGGGCCGCCCCTCGACCAGCCACGGCGAGCATCAGGCCATCATCGACGCCATTGCCGCGCGCGACGGCGACAAGGCCGAACAGCTTGCGCGCGCACACATACGCGAAGCGCTGCGCTGCCGCCTCAAGCTGCTGCAGAAGCAGTAGAGGGCCTATCTCCTCGCCCGACGCGCAGGACGCGCATCTGCATCAGCCGCGGCAGTCAGAGCACTGTCGAGCGGCTCGGTCGCGCCGCCCAGCGCGCGCGTCAGGCGGATGGCGGCCTTCAGCAGCAGCGACGTCATCGTCTTGATATTGTCCCGCGTGAAGCGCGGCTTCGGGCCCGAGAGCGACAGCGCGCCAACGCATTTGCCGCCGGGGCCGAACACGGGACAGGCGAGCCCGGCGCAATCCGGATCGCGCTCGCCGAACGACACCGAGATGCACTCATCACGGATCTCGTCAAAGCTCTCGCCCTTCTCGCCGTCGAAAGCCTGGATGATCCGACCGGCTGCGCCGCGATCAAGCGGCAACAGCATGCCGGCCTCGACCCGGTCGAGCGTCGAATGCTGGGAATCGACGCGGAAGACGCAGAGCCTACGCTTTTCGTCATGCCGGACGTGGAACGACGGGCTTTCGGTGCCGTCGGCCACAAGCTGCCGCAGCAGCGGCATCACGCGGTCGTGCAGATTGTTGCTGCGCTGGTAGACCGCGCCCAGCCGGAACGGCGTCGGCCCGAGATGATAGCGGCCGTCGGCAAGCTGCAGGAGATAGCCGAACTCCTGGAGCGATGTCATCAGCCGCAACAGAGTGCTCTTGTACATGCCGGTGCGCCGGGCGAGCTCGGCCAACGTCATCGGCTCTGGCGCATCCTCGAAGGCCGCGAGGATGGTCAGGGCGCGGTCGACGGCGGCGACACCGGGCGAAGGCATGCGTTCTCCTATTGGGGGAATCCGGAGGGATCGATGAGCTTGGCGATCACCGGAAAGTACGCATCGCCCATGCCCTTGTCGATCGTCTCCTGGAAGATCGTGTGCATCAGCGCCGCGCCCCGCAAATTCAGTCCGGCCTCACCCGCGAGTGCCAGCGCGTAGGTCAGATCCTTCATCGCGTATTCGGTCGAGAAGGCGCGCAGCGGAAACTCCTTGGCGATGATCGCCTTCATGCCGTGGTTGCGCAGGGCAAAACTGTCCGCCGAGCCCTTCGACAGCGTCTCCAGCAGCAGCTTCGGCTCAACGCCGCTATGCTTGGCGATCGCAACGGCTTCGGCAAGCGCATTGACGGTCTCGAACAGCACCATGTTGTTGAGGATTTTTGTCACCTGCCCGGCTCCGGTGCCACCGCAGAGGGTCACATCGGTGGCAAAATGCCGGATCAACGGCTCGACTTTCGAAAACTGCTCCGGCGTGGCGCCGACCATGACGCTAAGCGTGCCGTCCTGCGCCGCCTGACGGGTGCGGGCGATCGGCGCATCGATCCAGAGCGCGCCCTTCTCCGCGAGCTGCTTGGCGAAAGACCGTGTCAAGCCGACATCGGATGTCCCGAGATCGATCACGGTCTGGCCGCTCTTGATCTCCGGCAAGATGCCTTCGAACACCGACATCACATGCTTGGCGCTGGGCAAGCACAGGAAGATGGTTTCGCTGCCGCCGGCGACATCGCCGACCGACTTCGCCGCAGTCGCACCGTCGGCCACGATCCTCGCCAGCGGTTCCGCGGCGAGATCGAATGCAAGCACCGTTCGCCCGCTCTTGCGCAGGAGGTTGCGGCAGATCGGCTCGCCCATGACGCCGAGACCGATGAACCCGATCAAACCAGACATTCCGTAATCTCCTCGAAAAATGCCGCGACCGGACGGGCACTAATACCCGCCCGGTCGACGCCGTTACTTGACCAGCGGGCAACCGCCCTCGCTCATCGGCCGGAAGACTTCGTCACCCGGCTTGGAGCTGACGACCCGGTAGTAGTCGTATTTGTACTTGGACTCCTCCGGCTTCTTCACCTGCACGAGATACATGGTGTGCAGGACCCGGCCATCCGGCCGGATCGCGACATCCTTGTTGTACATGTCGTTGACCTTCATCTCGTGCATCTTGGCGGCGACGGCGGCCGCATCCGTCGTACCGGCGGCCTTCACAGCGGCGAGATAGTGATGGACACCACTATAGACGCCGGCCTGCACCATGCTCGCGACCTTGCCGTCCATCAGCGCGGCATAGCGCTTCGACCACGCCCGCGTTTCCTCGTTGAGATCCCAGTAGAACGAGGTCGTCACCTGTAGGCCCTGGGTCACCTTCAGACCGAGCGCATTGACGTCGGTGATGAAGACCAGGAGACCGGCGAGCTTCTGACCGCCCTCGACGATGCCGAATTCGCCGGCCTGCTTGATCGCGGTCTGAACGTCCGCGCCCGATGTCGCGAGCCCGACGACGTCGGCCTTCGAACCCTGCGCCTGCAACAGGAACGAGGCGAAGTCGGAGGAACCGAGCGGATGCGCGGCCGAGCCGATCACCTTGCCGCCGGCCGCCTCGATGAACTTCGTGGCGTCACGCTGCAGCGCATGGCCGAACGCGTAGTCGGCCGTGACGAAATACCAGGTCCTGCCGCCGGCGCGCGTGATCGCGTCGCTCGTGAGCTTCGACAGCGCATAGGTGTCATAGTTGAAGTGGAAGCTGACCGGCGAGCAGGACTTTCCGGTGAAGTCCGAAGAGCCGGGCCCCGAGATGACGAAGATCTTGTTCTTCTGCTTGGCGACTTCGAGGATGGCAAAGCCGGCGGATGACGCCGCGCCGTCCGCGATCATGTCGACGCCCTCATTGTCGAACCATTTGCGCGCGGTGGCCGAGGCGATATCGGGCTTGTTCTGGTGATCGGCCGAGATGATCTCGATCTTCTTGCCGAGCAGCTCGTTGCCGAAATCCTCTGCCGCAAGCTTTGCCGCAGCGACTGAGCCGCGCCCGCCATTGTCGGCGAACACACCGGACTGGTCGTTGAGCACGCCGATCCTGATCACATTGTCGGCCGCAAACGCGGCGCCCGCTTGTGCGGCCACAACGGCCGCCATCATCCAACGAAACTTCATAAGATACGCCTCCCTTTTACGAATTCTGCTTGTCGAGGATGTCTTGCAGCACCGGCGCGATGTAGCGGCGGAACTGCTCTGGGTTTTCACTCATCGGAAAATGGCCGAGCCGCTCCATGACGGTGGCCTTCGCGCCGCGGATTCCGGCTGCGGTGCGCAGCGTGTCCTCCGGCGCGCAGGAGAAATCGTACTCACCGGTCAGGAGATAGAGCGGGCATTCGCGCACATCGATGCTGCCAGTGCGCCCGCGCAGATCGCCGTCGACGCGGTAGAAATAAAGGTCGCCCTTGAAGATGCCGGGGCCGCCCTGCTTGTAGCCCCACAATGTCTCGTTCCGAGCGGCCTCCGGGCCATCAGGGGCGATCAGGCCGGACACCAGCGCGGCGCAGACCTCGCCACCATGCACGTCGGGCCGGTTCAGCCAGGTGGTGTCGTACCAGGGCTGCTGGAAGTCGGCGGACTCGAGCCCGATCAGCGCGCGGAACTCGCGCGCGTGCTCGATGGCAAGGTTGAGCACGATCCGGCCACCGATCGAGCAGCCCATCACCACTGGCCGCGCCAGCTTCAGCGCGTTGCAGAACGCGCGGATGGTTGCGGTGTAGCTC
>JAEYRD010000071.1 GCA_023435725.1 Pseudomonadota bacterium
CCCGATGCTTGGGCTTGGGCTTGGGCTCGGGCTCGGGCTTTGCTTGTCCTGCCTTTGGCCGCCGCCGGATCTCGTCGGCGGCCGCCTCTGACGGAAGACCGGATTGCTCGGCAAAGCGGCCGTTCGAGCCGGCCGGGCGCTTCAGGACCACCCCCGGCTTCGCCAACGTCGCGGCGACCACCTCGGGATCGTCGGTCTCCTCGGCGATCCCCTGGTGAAACAGATTGCTTCCGGCGCCCCATGCCTCGAGCGCCGCCTTCATCGATGGCGCGGCAATCGCAAGATCGTAGAAGCCAAGCGAGGTCCGGAATGTCTTCAGCTTTCGCGGCATCCGGCCTGCATAGCAGCGGTCACTCTCGTCCGCTATCCCGCTCTCAATCCTTACAGGCGAATTGACGCTCGGGGCTTGACGCAGGTTGTCGGCGCTTCTCAGTCGCTTCGAGAGCTCATCCCTCTCCTTGCCGTCCGAACAGATCGCTGCCGTTTGGCGTCAGCCATTGGCGCAGCAGTCGACCAGCAGGTCCCAGATCCGCTGTGCCTCGCCTCTCTCTTGTGCCTCCGGCACCTTCTGCGCGCTTGATTGACCATATCTTGCGATCGTGCCCGTCTCACGAGGAACGATCCACTGCTCCGAGATCGGGTCGTACCATCTTCCGATGTTCATTTCAGTCACGTCGATCGGCTCACAGGTTTCACTTAGGTCGAGCAATGCGCTCCCTGCGGCCTTCATCCGAATACACTCGGCGGCGCGTCGCTCGATTTACCAATCGGCAGCGCGCGCGATCGTTCCCACCTGCTGCGTCAGCCAGGCCGCGCCGGATGAAGCGTGCGGGGATGTCGCTCGTGCAGCAACCGCGCGAGGTCTTCCCGCTCTGTTGTACGCCCCTTCATGGCGGTCTCGAACAGTGCTTCCTGGATATCGCGAGGCATGTCGCCCCATACGTCCATCGCCGCTCGTCCGAGCAGGCTGGCAAAATGGTCAACTCCACTGTTCATCCGGCCCTCCTGATCTGTGCACAGGCATGGAACACCGCGACCGTGCAGCGTTCCAGTGCCATCATTGTGAAGATGAGGCTTCTTTTTTGGGTTTGGGCAGACCGGACAATCCTCACTCGTCCAGCAGATCCAGGAACTCCTCGACCCGGTCGAACGGGTCCACGTCGCCGCAGCCGGCATAGACGACGCGGTCGCCATCGCGCTGCAGCGATCGCGCCCTGGATTTCCGAAGTCGCCCGGGAAGGAATGTCGCGGCGACGGCCTCCGGCCCGGCATCGAGCCGGACGATACCTCGCCGCTTGCAATCGATCCTCAGCCTGGCTGCGGCGAAGAAATCACGTGCCTCCGGTGGCAGCCTGCCGAAACGACGCGAGGTCTCCTCCTCCAAGTCTTCCAGATCGTCTTCGTTCCGACACCTGGCGGCGCGGCCATAGATCTCGAGCCTAACCGCCTCCGATTGCACGTAACTTTCAGGCAACATGTCGGCTACGGGCAGATTCAGATCAGGCACCCACAGGACAGCGCCTGCATCATTGGTTCGCTCGGAGGCCAGCTTCAGGAGATGACTGTAGAGCACCGGGCCGAAGACCTGCACATGCCCAGACTGGCGCTCCGAGAACAGGTCGCCGGCGCCCCTGAGGTCCAGGTCGCGCTCACTGATGGCAAAGCCAGCGCCGGGCTGGCTGAACTCCTCGAGAACGGCCAAGCGCTTCTCGGATTGCTCCGAAGCCGACTCCGTCAGCAGATATGCAAAGGCGCGCGTACCGCCGCGTCCCACGCGTCCTCTGAGCTGATGGAGCTGCGCAAGACCGAACTTTTCGGGCCAGCACACGACGATGGTGTTCGCGCGCGGGATATCGAGACCGCTTTCGACGATATTGGTCGCCAGAAGCACGTCCGCATCGCCGTCGACGAAGCTCATCATCCGGTCGTCGATCTCGTCGACAGGCAATCTGCCGTGAAGGCAGACGATGCGAAGGTCGGGAGCTACCGCCTGAACACGCGCCAGCATCGGCTCCAGATCCTGGATGCGCGGACAGATCAGGAAGCTCTGACCATGCCGCCGCTTCTCGCGGAGCAGTGCCGCGGCAATGGCGGCATCTGAAAGCGGGGCGATCTTAGTCACGATCGGAAGCCGGTGAACCGGCGGAGTTGCAATGACGCTGAGATCCCTGAAGCCCGCGAGACCCGCAGCGAGCGTGCGCGGTATTGGCGTGGCGCTCATCCAGAGGGTGTGGGCGCCTTTGGCCAGCCCTGAGAGCTTCGCCTTCTCTGCTGCCCCGAAATGCTGTTCTTCGTCGATGATGACGAGGCCAAGGTCGGCGAATTTCACATCCTTTGCAGCAAGAGCCTGGGTGCCGACCACGACTTTCGTTCGCCCGCTTCGCAGTCCCTCTTTCGTCTCTCGCGTCTCCGGGCCCGAGGTCGCTCGTGACAGGCTTCCCACTTCGATATCGAGAGGGCCAAACCGTTTGCGGAAGGTTTCGACATGTTGTCGCGCCAGCACCGTTGTCGGTGCCGCGATCGCCACCTGCTTGCCTGACAGCGCCACAGCGGCCGCCGCGCGCAGCGCCACCTCGGTTTTTCCAAATCCGACGTCGCCGCAAACGACCCTGTCCATGGGGTGACCCGCGGCGAGATCATCGAGCACGTCTTGGATCGCCTTCGCCTGGTCCACCGTCGTGAAATACGGAAACCGCGCGACGAATCTCTCGTAGGCTGCTCCCGGCGCGACCAGTTTCGGCGCCCGCCGGCGGTGCCGCTGACTGATGTGCTTGGCGAGCGCCTTGGCGGCAACCTGGATTTCCGCTTCCGCCTCGGTCCGACGCGCCCACCACGTGCTTCCGTCCGCCTTGTCCCGCGCCAGCTTGCCGGGCTCCGCCGCATAGGGCCAGATCAGAGCAAGATCGGCCGGCGGTACGAGGACGGCGTTGTCTCCCGCGAACGCGAGCCTGACCATCTCGCGCCGCGATCCCTTCCCCATATCGAAGGTCTGCAGGCCGGCGAGCACGGCGAGCCCCCGCTGCAAGTGAACCACAGCCGCGCCGCGCTCCGGTACGTCGGGATGATCGAAGGCAGCCGTCCAGGCCCGCGCCATGGGCTGCGGATGATGGGCTCGGCTGCCGAGCACGTCGGACGCCGTCACGACGACGAGAGGCTTGCGGCCGGATCCGACGAAGCCGGCGTCAAAGTCGGCCAGGAGCGCCGTTTCGCGATCCCGTCCCTTTGTCGCGTCACACCAGTTGGCACAGCGTTCCGTCTTGACGCCGCTCATCCGTTCCATCGCGCGGAGGTCATCCTCGACGGCCGCAGTGAATAGCAGCCGCGATCCGGCGCGTTGCATATCGGCGATGAATGCGCGGAGTATCTTTCTTGGCGAAGTCGCCTTCGAGAAATCCGGCGTTGGAGTGAAAGTCGATCTTTGAGGCAGAACGCTGATGCGCTTCTTCAGCCGCATCCAGTCCGCCCGCCCCAGATACTCACGCTCCACATCCCTGCGGCCGGCCGCTTCCTCGATCGTGCCCAGCCAGCTGTCGGCGTGGGCCAGCACGCCGGCGTCCACGATCCATCGCGCGCGACTGCAATAGTCCGGTAGGGTCGCCCGCTGTCCACGCTTGCCTCCCAGCGCGATCCGCTCCGACATGGGGTCGATGTCCAGTTCCTTCGTTTCGAAGACGACCTCGTGCTCGACCGGATCGACGGCGACGATTCTGCGCAAGGCACCGTCCGAATGCTCAATTCTGAAGGGGCAAAGCGCACCGGCGGGAAACACTTCGAACGTCTTCCCGTGGAACAGGACGCCTCCCGGATACTCCGCCTCTTCGTCGAGATCGTAGCCGAGAGCTTCCAGACGGCTCTCCAGCTCCTGCTCGGAATAGGCCGCGCCCACCTTCAGGCTGAGGCTGGTCCGTGACCAGCTCGCCGGCAGCGGCAGCCGCTCCATGATCGCCTCAGCGGTCGACACCAGGAAGACGGGCTCCTTCGCCTTGGCGAGGCGCCGCAACACCGAGCTCCGCCGGCCGGCGATCTCCCGGGAAGGCTCGAGGCCGTCGAATGGCAGCGTATTCAGCCGCGGAAACACCAGCACGTCGACCGAGGGATCGAGCGCGTGGATCACCCCGCCCAGCCGCTCTGCCCTGTTCTCCTCGCCGCACAGGAAGACGAGGCCGTCGCGGCCCGCCTTCCTCCATTCTTCGAGCAGATGGAGAGCCAGCATGCCGAGAGGCGACGAAGAAGAGATCGCCGAACGCGATGAACTCTTGCTTTTTGAGCTCTTGCTCTTTGTCTTTTTCGCGCCCGTCACGGCGCGGGCTTTCCTTGTGGGCGCCAATTTATATCCATCATTGTTTCATAGGCAGAGTCGAGCGACGACGAGCCCTCCGTCGAGCTCCGTCGGTAACGCACGTTGGCGCCAAGCGCTCGGTGACGTCATTACAATTTTGCAATTGCATTGAAAAGCAGTGACTTCGATATCATCTCAGCAGCAGGCAGGAGCGTTGAAACCTGCCCCTCAACTGACGCCCGGCGGCCGCGCTCAGGAAAGGCGAGCTGGGTCCTCTTGATTTCGCGATCTGGCCCTGCCTCGCTGGCCTCAGAGGCAACGAAGATGGCTGTCCGTACATATAATCACGAACGCTGGTCGGAGGACGACGACAAGCTCCTGCGCGCCATGTCCGAGAGTGGAAAGAGTGTCACCCTGATGATCGTGAAGCTGAAGCGCCCCATTGCGTCGATCCGATCGCGTGCAATCGAGCTGGGGATTCAACTTCCGGGCACCCGCATCGGCCTGAGACGCAAGCCCAGGCAGCCCGCCTGAAGCTGATCGTGGGTTATTGCAGGACCTTCGGCAGCACCACGACCACATCGACGTTCTGCCTGAGAATCTGCGTCGCGACCGCGGCGAGGTGATGCGAGAACTGGTCTTCGATCTCGGACGCGCAGTCTTCATCCCTGGCAATGGCAAACAGCAGGTTGCCGTCGACCTCGTCGAATCGAATGCCGGCGAAGAGACGATCGAACGTCTCCGCGCCCGCGATGAACGCGATTCGCGCCTGGATTGCCTGGTCTTCGACGAGTGACAGCTTCATCATGCCCAATGAGATATGGGCGAGCTGTTCCAATGCAAGAGCCGGACTATGCTGCCGTGGCGTGCCTGGCAAACTATATTGTTGGTGCCTTCCCGCCTGACCGCAGTCAGCAGTCAAGCGGGATCGTCGGTGCTGACTTCAGTTGGATTTTTGCTTCACATAACGGCCAGGTGCGTCTTCGATGGCCTGGTACCTTTCGTTGCCGGGGCGCACTGGCGCCGCAACAGTGCCGCTGGAATATCGCTTCATCCAGGCGTCCCAATCGGGCCACCAGCTTCCCGGCCTTTCTTCCGCCGCTTCCAGCCAGCCCATTGCATCGCCGCTCAGGTCATCGTGGGTCCAATAACTGCGCTTCTTGCGCGCCGGAGGATTGATCACCCCTGCGACATGACCGCTCGCGGCCAGCACGAAGCGGGGATCCGTCCCGATCAGCCCCTTCGAGAGGTAGGCGCTCTGCCACGGCACGATGTGGTCCTCGCGTGAGGCCAGCAGATAGAGTGGCACCTTGGCCTTGGAGAGGTCGATGCTGACGCCACATTGCGTGGTCGCCCCCGGCTGCTTGAGCTTATTCTCGAGATAGGTATTGCGCGCGTACCAGCAGTACATCGGTCCGGGCAGGCTGACGCCATCGGAATCCCAATAAAGCAGGTCGAACGCCTCCGGCGGGACGCCCTTCATGTAGCTGTCGACGACGTAGCGCCAGATCAGATCGTTGGCTCGCAGGGTACCGAACGTGAAGGCCAGTTCCTTGCCGGGGAGAATGCCGCCGTTTCCGATCGTCGCCTCGCGCAGCGCCACGGCAGGCTGATCGATCAACAGTCCGATCTCACCCGTATCGGCGAAGTCGACCATCGTGGTCAGCAGGGTCAAGGTCGCGAGCTTGTCTTCGCCGCGCGCCGCGAGCACGCCGGCGACACAGCTCAGGATGGTGCCGCCGACACAGAAGCCCAGCGCGTGAATCTTGTCGACATTGGCGATGTCGCGCACGACATCGATGACTTTCAAGGGCCCCAGCGTCAGGTAATCGTCCCAGGTCAGATACTGGGTCTCGGCAACGGCGCTGCGCCAGGAAATCAGGAAGACCTCATGACCCTGGGCGACCGCATATTCGACAAACGAGTTCCCCGCGCCGAGATCCAGCAGATAGTATTTGTTGATGCAGGGCGGGACTATCAACAGCGGGGTTTTCTCGACCTCGCCCGTCTGCGGCGTATATTGAATGAGCTGGATCAACTCGTTCTCGAAGATCACCGTCCCGGGCGTAACCGCGAGGTTGCGGCCAACCTCGAACGCGGTCTCATCCACGCGGGTGATGCGTCCTTTCTGGAGGTCCTCGATCAGGTTCTGCATCCCGGACGCGAGACTCGCGGACCTGGTGCGGATGGCGGTCCGGATGACATCGGGATTCGTAGCAGGAAAGTTCGACGGGCTCATCGCATCGATGAACTGCCTGGCGTAGAAGCGAAGCTGAAGCCGTGATCGGTCATCGACTTGCGCCTGATCCACGAAGTCCGCCAATTGTCTTGAACTCGACAAATAGGACTTGCGGAGCAGGTCGTAGTACGGCGAGTGGATCCAGGCGTCGTCCTTGAAGCGACGGTCACCCCGTGATGCTCCCGTCGCTCCATTCCCACCCGCAGCCGGCTTGTCGTTGAAGAAGCCGCGCCAAAACTCGAGGACGGGTGACCAGATGGGCGACCAGTGGTGGTCCTGAGGGCCGACCATACTGAATGGCCATCTCTGCCCGGCCTCCGAAGGCTTGCCCTCGATGCCCATGGCGGCAGCAAGCGCCTCGTCGAATTGCTTGGCTGCCTGCTCGCCAACTCGCAACAGACTTTCAAAATAGGCTGAGGAACTGCCTTTAACGGACGGGTTATCCATTTGCACCTCCCCGAAACGACGTCGCGAGCTGCCTCATCTTACTTCCAGCCGCACAAGCGGCCAGCATGTTTTTCGTGGTCGACTGCTCCCGCCTTGTTGCAGTGCACGACGGCGGGCTAGGCAACGTTCTTCAACACGACAGCCTGGAGAGTCGAATTTTCGGTTGCATCCTCCCGTTCGACGGCTTCACGGGAGTGATGCTGGAAAGACCAGCTTTGGTCGGCCACGCGACGTTGATCTAAATCAACCGCGCGGCGGCACGCGCGGATCAGGTATTTGCCTGGCAGGCCCTTCGATGCAGATCAATGCGCATGCGATGCGGCTCGCAGTCCTCGACCCAAGTCGATCAGACAAGTCGATCGGAGTTAAAGACATGAAGCCCGTTCCCATAGAGGACGCCGTTGCGCTGATTCCCGACGGAGCGACCATCATGGTTGGCGGCTTCATGGGCGTCGGCACACCGGAGCGGCTGCTGGACGAGCTGGTGCGGCAGAAGAAGTCGGGTCTTTCGTTGATCAGCAACGACGCGGCCACACCCGGCAAAGGCGTCGGCAAACTGTTCGAGGGCGCTCAAGTGTCCCGCATGATCGGGACCCATATCGGGCTGAACCCCAAGGCGCAGCAGCAGATGCTCGGCAAGCAGATCAGCGTCGACCTGATCCCGCAGGGGACGTTCGCCGAGCGCATCCGTGCCGGCGGCTGCGGCCTCGGCGGCGTTCTGACTCCGACGGGCGTGGGAACGCTCGTCGAGGAAGGCAAGCGGAAGATCGAGGTCGACGGCAAGCCCTATCTGCTCGAGACCTCGCTGCGCGCCGATTTCGCGCTGGTGCACGCTTTCCTTGCCGACTATGTCGGCAATCTCTCCTACGCCCTGACCGCTCGGAACTTCAATCCGCTGATGGCGATGGCTGCCGACACCGTCATCGTCACCGCCGAACATATCGTTCCGATTGGCGTGATCGCACCCGATCATGTGGTTACGCCAGGACCTCTGGTTGATTACCTCGTCTCGAACGGGTGAGCCATGGATGCGCAAACCATCATCGCCCGTCGCGTGGCGCAAGAGCTTCGACCGGGTAATCTCGTCAATCTCGGCATCGGTATCCCGACGCTGGTCGCGAACTATGTTCCCAAGGACATGAGCGTGTTCTTCCAGTCCGAGAACGGGCTTATCGGCACCGGACCGATCCCCGAGCAAGGAATGTCGCATCCATTGCTGACCGATGCCGGCGGCAGGCCCATCAGCGCGCTGCCGGGCGCGGCGACTTTCGATAGCGCGATGTCATTCGGCCTGATCCGGGGCGGTCACGTCGATGTCACCGTGCTCGGCGGTTTGCAGGTCGACGCCGACGGTCACCTCGCCAACTGGATGATCCCGGGCAAGATGGTGCCGGGCATGGGCGGCGCGATGGACCTCGTGACCGGCGCCAAGCGCGTCATCGTCGCCATGCAGCACGCAGCGAAGGGCAAGTCCAAGATCGTCGCCAAGTGCAATCTGCCTTTGACCTCGTCGCGACCGGTGGACCTTGTGGTGACGGACATGGCAGTCATCGCGTTCCCCGGCGGCAAGGCGACGCTGCTGGAGACTGCCCCCGGTGTGGGCGTTGCGGAGGTCCTGGCCACCACGGAGGCAGAGCTCACCGTGCCGGACAACGTCCCCCAAATGAAGCTCTGATGAAGCGGACAGGCCCATGCGGATATTCAACGGATTCGACGATCTCAAGGCCGCGGTCGGCACCGAAGTTGGTATCAGCGACTGGATCGAAATCACCCAGGAGCGGATCAATAAATTCGCGGATGCGACTTGCGACGAACAATGGATCCACGTGGATCAGGAGCGCGCCCGCGCCGAAATGCCCGGCGGCAAGACCATTGCGCACGGCCTCCTGTCGCTCAGCCTGGCGCCCATGTTCATCCGGCAGGTCATGGGACTGAGTGGGCTCAAGAACACCTTGAACTACGGCGCCGACCGCATTCGCTATCTCGCTCCGGTCGCTTCGGGCTCGCGGCTTCGCGGCCGGGTCAGCATCGCCGAGGCGGAGGAGGTTCCACCCAATGGTCTGCGGGTGAGCTACCGTCTGGTGATCGAGATCGAGGGTGGCCAGCGCCCCGCCTGCGTCGCCGAACTGATCGCACTCCATTATTGCTAGAAGTCCGCTATCTCAGTCGATGATGTGATAGCCACCGTCGATATAAAGTACCTCGCCCGTGATGAGCTTGGCTCCATCAAGAGCGAGGAACGCGGTCGCATTGCCGACGTCGTCGATACTGACAAGCCTTCGTGACGGCGCGTGTTCCTGCGCCTTGTCCATGAGCTCGTCGAACTCGGGGATACCCGATGCCGCGCGTGTCGCAAGCGGTCCGGGCGAGATCGCGTGAACACGAATGCCTTTCGGTCCAAGCTCCGCTGCCATATAGCGCACCGCGGCCTCGAGCGCGGCCTTGGCCACGCCCATGACATTGTAGTTCTTCACCACGCGCTGACTGCCATAATAGGACATGGCGAACATGGTCCCGCCGTCCTTCATCAGCGGCTCGGCCAGATGCGCCATCCGCATGAAGGACCAGCATGATACATCCATCGTCTTCTGGAAGCCCTCGCGGTCGACATCGACCACGCGACCGTGCAGCGTCTCCTTCGGCGAAAAGGCGATGGAGTGAAGCAGAAAGTCGAGGCGGCCCCATTCCTTCTCGATCGTCGCGAACGTCCGCTCCATCTGGCCTTCGACCATCACGTCGAGCGGCATGAAGAGCGGAGCCTCGAGCATCTCCGCCAGGGGTTGGACGTGCTTCTTCGCTTTGTCGTTCAGATATGTGACCGCAAGATCCGCTCCGAGAGCGCGGAACGCCTTTGCGCATCCCCAGGCGATCGACTGGTCGTTCGCGATGCCGACAATCAGACCCTTGCGCCCCTTGAGCGCGACCTTGGTCTCGGGAAACTCCGGAATGCTCATGACGCGCTCTCTCGTTTCTGGCCAGGTTGATGCTTCCAGATCAGCGCCACGGTGTGCTGCGCGATCATAAGCTCTTCGTCGGTCGGCACGACGTAAACGGGAACGCGGCTGCCAGCCGCCGAAATCCTGCTCGCGTGCCTGCCGTTCTCGACCGGATCAAGAGCGATACCGAGCCAGCCAAGCCTGTCGGCAATGCGTGCGCGGATCGAGGACGAATTTTCCCCGATGCCGGCCGTAAACACGAAGGCGTCGAGCCCCTGCAGCGCGGCCGTCAGCATCCCCGCATTGAGTCCGACCCGGTACGTGAAATAGTCGATGGCAAAGGCGGCATGCGGATCCGCGCTTGCCTCCAGCTCCCGCATGTCGTTGCTGACGCCGGACAAGCCCTTCAGGCCGCATTCGCGGTACAAAAAGTCCTGCGCGCTCGAGGCCGACATGCCTCTTTCGGCAATCAGGTACAGCACCACGCCGGGATCAAGCTGACCCGGACGCGTGCCCATGGGGAGCCCGTCCAGCGCCGTAAAGCCCATCGTGCTTTCGACACTCTTGCCGGCCTTGATCGCACACATCGAGGCACCGTTTCCGAGATGAGCCGCGATGACACGGCCGTTCGCGATCTCCGGCGCGATCCCGGGAAGGGCATTTGCGATGTACTCGTAGGACAGCCCGTGAAAGCCGTAGCGTCGTACGCCCTCCTCATGGAGCCGCCGCGGAATCGCGTAGTGATCCGCCAAAGCGCCGTGCGAGCGATGGAAGGCCGTGTCGAAACAGGCGACCTGCGGCAAGTTCGGCAGATTTGTCAGAAGCGAGCGGATCGGCGCCAGATTGTGCGGCTGGTGCAGGGGCGCCAGCGAGGCATAGCGTTCAAGACGGGCCACGACGCCGTGGTCGAGCACCACCGGTCGATCGTAATCCGGGCCACCGTGAACCACGCGGTGGCCAACGGCCAGCGGCGTAATGCGCTGTTCGTCCCTCAGCCAATCGCCGGCCACCTGCAGTGCCGCCGGAACATCCCGGACGCTCTCGGCCGGAAAGTCGCGATCGACAAGCTTATCGCCCTTCACGTTCGCGGCACGCAATTTCGGGCGGCTGCCAATGCCATCGACCTGTCCCTTGATCTGCCGCTCCGGCCGGCCGCCACCGGTGAACGCGAAGATCTGGAACTTCACGCTCGACGAACCTGCGTTGACGACCAGGATCGTATCCATCGCGGTCAGGCCACGACTGCTGCCCGACGCCGGCGGGCGTGGGCATAGAGCGTCGCGACGGCGCACGATGCCATGCGTGCGCGCAGCGAGTCCGAACGCGAGGTCAACACGATGGGGACCCGGGCGCCGAGCACGATGCCGGCGCCGTCCGCCTTGGCGAAATAAGTCAGGTTCTTGGCCAGCATGTTGCCCGCTTCGAGGTCCGGCACGACGAGGATCTGGGCGCGGCCTGCAACTTCCGATTTGATCCCCTTGATCCTGGCAGCATCGATGTCGACCGCATTGTCAAATGCGAGTGGACCATCCAGCAGACCGCCGGTGATCTGACCGCGATCCGCCATCTTGCAGAGTGCGGCCGCTTCGATCGTCGACGGGATCTTGGCCGTCACGGTTTCCACCGCGGACAGGATTGCCACGCGCGGCAGGGAGCCGAAGCCGGCCTCCACGAACAGATCGATCGCGTTCTGGATGATGTCGCGCTTGCAGTCGAGATCCGGAAAAATGTTGATCGCGGCGTCGGTGACGAAGATCGTGTCCGCATAGGCGGGGACGTCCATGATGAAGACGTGGCTGATGCGGCGTTCGGTGCGCAGCCCCGTCTTCACGGTCACGCTCCGCATCAATTCGTCGGTGTGAAGACTGCCCTTCATCAGGAGATCGCCTTTGGCTTCGTGGATCATCTCCACGGCCTTGCCGGCGGCCGCCTCGCTGTGCGGTGCATCGACGATCTCAAAGCGGCTGATGTCGATGCCGTGCTTGGTCGCGGCATCCTTGATCTTCAGGACCGGCCCAACCAGGATTGGCGTGATGAGGCCGGAGTCAGTCGCCTCGACGACGCCGCGAAGCGAACTCTCGTCGCAGGGGTGTACCACCAGCGTCGTCGCGGGCGGAATCGTCTTGGCCATGGCGATCAAGCGATCGTATTTTCTCGGACGGGCTTCATCCACGTCAGCTGGCTGCACGCTCATCGCTCCACTCCCTGGGCCGTGAGAGACCTCATGACGCCTTTGCCTGAGGACGAAGGGAACTCTCAGGTGCGTCCTCGCCAAGACCGAACAGATCCGCGACGCGCACCAGGCGGGCTCTGGTTTCGCCGGAAATATCACCGGCCGCCGACAGCACCTCGCGGATGGCGGCAAAGACCGCGCGGCGTGCGTCCATGTCCTGCGGCAGCATTCCCGGAATAGCCGCCAAGGCCGCCTCCTGGTCCAGCAGCAGCATGAAGAACTGCTCCCGAACCAGCATCTTGAACTCGGCGACGGTCAGACGCGATTCCGTATCTTCCTTTCGCATCCGCCGCAGTGCCTCGAGACTTCTTTCGTCGACCATGCCACGCGCTCTGCCGACATAAAGCAGCGCCCGGATTCCGCACTCTCGCAGGCCGCCGCTCGGAATCTTCGCCTTCAGCTCGGTGATGCGCGCATCCAGAGCCTTGCGGTGCTCGGCCGACATCTCCGGGTGAGGCGACGGATCGGCATTCGGGTCGATGCCGACGGCTGCCTGCAATACCGGCGAACCATAAAGCGCCAGGAACATCGATTCACTCATCGCTTCCTGCGTATCGCGCCACTTGTCGAGCGCATTGACGATGCCCTCGGACATCGCTTCCTGGGCTTTCAGGAAAGGATTCTCCGTCGCGACCGGCTTGCGGCGCTCGCGGATCGTTTCTGCCTCCTTGGCAACGCCCTTCATCAGCGGCCCCTCGCCACCGAAGATCTCGTAGCTGAGGCGCAACGGATGGAGCTTGCGCATCCAGTCCGCCATCTGCGGCGTCGTCATCGCGCGCACCCAGGGCTGGACGAAAGTCCGGTAGTTGGCGAGATTGATCTCCGACACTCTCTTGGCGGTCGCAAAACGTCGCTCGTCCTCGGGCGAATTTCCCCCAAGCGCGCGCAGATCGTCGAGGGTGCGCTGTTCGCAGCGCATGATCCATTTCCCGTGTGCCAGATCGGGATTGGCGGTGTCCTCGGATTTCGCCAAGAAGGTCGCCTCGTAGAGTCCCGGCGGCAACACGTCGATCAGGTCTATGTTGCTGGAGAACTCGGCATGTTCCTTCTTGGCGATGCCGCCGGAGACGAAGATCCCGAGATGGCCAACGGTCTCGTGCACGGTGTAGACGATAGTCTGGCCGTAGTACCTGATCTCCTCGGTGCTCTTGTAGAGATCGAGGATCCAGCCGAGCGCCTGCTGCGGCGGCGTGATGTTGTCGCCCTTGGAGCAGAACACCACGATCGGGGAGCGAATTTTGCGGAGGTCGACGACCTCGCCGTCCGATGTCTCGATGCGCCCAGCCGCGAGGTTGTTGCCGACGAACAACTCGTCGACGATGAACTGAATCTCCTCGGCGTTGAGATTGACGTGGCCGCCCCACCAGCGCTCGAACTCGAGATAGCGGTCGGCCTCGGTGTCCACCTTCGAATAGACGTTGTACTGCTTGGTCCAGAGCGTGTTCGACGGATTCATGCTCTCGAAATTCTGGACCAGCCAGGCTCCGTCGAACTTGCCACCGCCCAGATCGCTGGTGAGCGCGGTGAGCCAGCTTCCTCCCAGGAGGCCTCCAGAGTACCGCATCGGAAATTTGCCGCGGACGCCGGCCCAATATGACAGCGGCGCACCGGCAATGATGACCGGTCCGAACAGCTCGGGTTGCAGCGATGCGAGGATCATCACGGCCCAGCCGGCCTGGCAGTTGCCGATCACGCAGGGCTTGCCGTCAGCCTCCGGATGCAGCGCGATCACTTTTTCGATGAAGGTGCCTTCGGCGCGGGCAATGTCCTCGATGGTCTGTCCCGGCATCGGCTCCGGCGTGAAGCCGATGAAATAGCAGGGGTGGCCAGCCTTCATCGCGACGCCGATCTCGCTGTCGGCCTTGAACCCACCAATGCCCGGACCATGACCGGCCCTCGGATCGATGACAACAAAGGGACGTCGTGTGGCATCGATCTCGACGCCGGCGGGCGGCTTGACGCGCACCAGTCCATAGTTCACCGGCCGCTTCAGGCTGCGTCCATCCGCGATCAACTCGACCTCGTAGTTGAGAACGTGCGGGACGGTTTCGGCGAGGTGCTCACGATATTGCTCGCCGCGGCGACGCAGAACGTCCAGGAACAGGACGCTGCGCTGACCGCTATCGAGCAGATATTCAAACGCGGATGCAAAAATACCGGGCAATGCTTCGCCTGGATTTGCTGGCTTTTCCGTCATGGAATTGTCATCCTCGAGCCTGCTGACCTGAACGATGGTCGGCTTCGCAAACGGACCATTGATCTAAGTCAAGCATGTGGCGCGGCGATCGCCGATCTCATCATGCAGGTCAGCGAGATGCGCAATGACGCCAGCCACCTATTCGGCAAGGGAACAGCTCAGGGACGGACGCTCGGTTCACATCCGCGCACTGAAGCCGGACGACGAAGCCGGCATGCTCGCCGCCATCGACCACACCAACGCGGAGTCGTTGCGGCGTCGCTTCTTCGTCACAAAGCGCAGTTTTTCGACCGCTGAAAAGGCCTTTTTTCTCAACGTCGATTTCGTCAGGCATGTCGCGCTGGTCGCAGTCGTCGAGGATGAAGGAAGGCCAACCATCGTCGGCGGCTGTCGTTATATCGTCACTGAACCGGGCGAAGCCGAGGTCGCCTTTGTCGTGGTCGACGCGTATCAGGGGCAAGGAATCGGCACGATGCTGACGTCGCATCTGGCGGGCCTGGCGCGCGAGGCCGGGCTGAAGCAGCTCGCGGCCGATGTCCTGCCGGAGAACACCGCCATGCGTAAGGTGCTCGGCAAATGCGGCTTCCAGACCAGCCGCAGCATCGATCCGCAAGTCATCCACCTGACGCTGTCGCTCACGCCAACTGCCGGAACCGGGGCCGGCGTCTGAGACGAGTGTCCTCCTGAGGTTGGAGCGCCCGTCGATCTCGCGGATTTGCAGCATTGATGCACCGCCAGCGGCGACAGGCACCCGGCCATCGCACTCTGCGGTGGCGAACGATCGTACTAGACCTGGATCAAGGCGCCGCGGCCGCACGCGGAAGCCCTGCTCATGTCCGGGCGTCGACCTGGCCGATGCGGCCGGATGATGTCGCCTGCCGCGTGGCGTAGGCGGAGGCTGCGGTCGATGCCGGTGAATATTGCGCGAAGGAGTCGGCAAGTTCCTCGGCGGCCTCGGTGAGTTCCTTCATCACGGCGGCGCTGTCCGTTGTCTGGCCGCCGGATGAGTGAAGGACCTCGAACGAGATCCCATTCGGCAGATCGACGTGGACCTTGTCGATCCCGACCGCGTGGGGCGTGTCGTCATTCTGCGCGTGATCGGCGTTGGACGCCGGATTTCCTGATATCTGCTGGCTCGCCATCCGCTGCACGAAATCCTCGATGGACTTGAGCGCGCTGCTGCCGAAGCCACCGCCACCGAAGTGGAAGATCCCGACCGACATGCCGTTCGGCAGATTGACCTTGACCTCGTCGTAAGGCGTGCCGTCGTTCATCAGGGACGTAAACGTCAAGCCGTCGGCCTGTGAACCGGTGCCCGTTTTCGCCTGGCCCGCGGACGAAGGCGAACTCGCCGCGCTTGCGCCACCGCCGCTGCCCATGCTGCTGACACTCATACCAAGACTCCACCTCACTTGCGAACGCACGTCGCGCGTGCAATGGGCATGCCAGCTTGCAGAGTCATTGCCATCAAGGGCTTATCACGAGCTTCAGATGACAGGTCCTTCACGCCGGCAAATGTGTCCCGGCAGAAGCTGCCCACCTCCGATGGCAAGCTTGACCGCAGCGATGGCGGCCGGGACCACGCAGCGTGATCCTCCGCGCACGTTCGCCATTTCGCCGCAGGACTTTGCGGCTTCGTCGGCATTGCCGCCTCATCCGTGATGAAACATGATGGGCTTTGCCGGTGACGACTTTTCTTTGAGGTGGAGGTCATCCGATGAACGAAGACGAAATCCGCGGGTTCATCGCGGAGGTGAAGCAAGGCACGCTGTCGCGACGCTCGTTCATCCAGACAATGGCTGCGGTCGGGATCGCGGCGCCGGCCGCAAGTCAGATCCTGCTCTGGAACGACGTGGCGATGGCGGACGCAACGCTGCAATACAAGCCGACCAAGGCCGGCGGCGGCGGCCCGCTCAAGATCCTGATCTGGCAGGCTCCTACCCTGCTCAATCCCCATTTCGCGATCGGCACCAAGGATCAGGTCGCCTCGCGCATCTTCTTCGAGCCGCTCGCCGGCTGGGACAAGGAGGGTAACCTCATCCCCTGCCTCGCCGCCGAGGTCCCGACCAAGGCGAACGGCGGCCTCTCGGCGGACGGCACCAGCGTGATCTGGAAGCTGAAGCAGGGCGTGACATGGCATGATGGCAAGCCCTTCACCGCCGACGACGTCGTCTTCACCCGGCAATACGCCGCGGACCTCGCGACGGCCGCGTACACCACGGGATCCTACAAGGACATCACCGTGGAGAAGATCGACGACCACACGGTCAAGGTGATCTTCCAGGCCCCGACCCCGTTCTGGGCCGACCCTTTCGTCGGCTCGGTCGGCCAGATCCTGCCTAAGCATCATTTCGGCGACTATGCCGGCGCGAAGTCGCGCGATGCGCCGGGCAATCTGAAGCCGGTCGGCACCGGCCCGTACAAGTTCGTCGAGTTCAAGCCGGGCGACCTGATCAGGGCCGAACGCAACCCCGATTATCACGTCAAGAACCAGCCGCATTTCGACACGCTCGAGGTCAAGGGCGGCGGCGACGCGGTCTCCGCGGCGCGCGCGGTGCTGCAGACCGGCGAATACGACTATGCCTGGAACCTGCTGGTGGAGGACGAGGTCCTCAAGCGCATGGAGGCCAGCGGGAAAGGCAAGGTGGAATTCACGCCCTCCGGCGGCGTCGAATTCATTATCCTCAACACGACGGACCCGTGGACCGAGGTCGACGGCGAGCGGTCCAGCGTCAAGACCAAGCACCCGACGCTGTCCGATCCGGCCGTTCGTCAAGCGTTCAATCTCCTGGTCGATCGCGAATCGATCCAGAAATTCATCTACGGCCGCGGCGGCGTCGCCACGGCGAGCTTCGTCAACCAGCCCTCGCAGTTCAAGTCGAGCAAGCTGAAATACGCGTTCGACGTCGACAAGGCGAACAGGATCCTGGACGAGGCCGGCTGGAAAATGGGCGTGGACGGCATCCGCGAGAAGAACGGCAGGAAGCTCAAATACGTATTCCAGACGTCGATCAACGCCCCACGCCAGAAGACGCAGGCGATCATCAAGCAGGCCTGCCAGCGCGCGGGCATCGAGATCGAGCTCAAGTCGGTCACAGCATCGGTGTTCTTCTCGTCGGACGTCGGCAACCCCGACACCTACTCGAAGCTCTATTGCGACATGGAGATGTACAACACGACGCAGCCGCAGCCCGATCCGGAGCGCTTCCTGAACCAGTGCGTCTCCTGGGAGATAGCCAACAAGGACAACAAATGGCTGGGCCGAAACGTCTCGCGCTGGTCCGATCCCGAGGCCGACAAGGCCTACAAGGCCGCACAGAAGGAGCTCGATCCGGTCAAGCGCGCCGCACTGCTGATCAAGGTCAACGAGATCTTCTGCGAGGCCAATGTGTTCCTGCCGCTGCTCTCACGCAACATCGTCGGCGGCGGCGTGAATAATCTCATGGCCGACATCTCGGGCTGGGACGTCACAACCTGGAATCTGGCGAGCTGGTATCGGAGCTGACCTGGAAGCAGTACGCGGATACTACGTGCTGCTTCAAGATACCCAACCTCAATCGCGATCTTCCGATCGGAGCAGAGTTGCCAGCCGGCCGTTTTGGCACGATCGTCAATGTCAAATCGGATAGGAACGTGATTGGGGCGATCCCTGCGCGCTTTCGAAAGGCTCGCATTAATATTGCGCACGAGGAGATTCTATCGCCATCTCGTCGAGCGTCCAGCCCCGGGCAAGATCAATGGGGATCGCCAACACGACACGGTCCGTCGTTCGGTTCCACACCTGCGTCGCCCTCTTCACGGAAGTCGATCAACGAGCGAATGAGGTGGCAAGTGCTCACGGCTTCTAACAAGACCTAACGAGCAATTCCCGCGGCCTCGGGTAAATTCACGGTGTAAAGGCGGCCCGCGATTTTCGACGTGCCTTTCGCAGATAGAGCACGCCTAGCGATGGGAGATCGTATGACGTCCAAGATGCCATTCGAGTTGTCGCCGCGACGCGCGAACGTATCGCGACGCGGTTTTGTGGGGGGCCTGTCGGCGGGTATCCTGGGCGCGGTCACGACTGTGGCGGCCGGCGCCGAGACGCTTGCCGACGTCCCCGACCGAGCGCCCGGGGCCGATCTGAGCGCTCACAGCGAACGATCCAGATTCGCCAAGATCGATCGTATTCCCGAGGCCGGCCCAGGCAAGCGCAACATCGACCCCAGCGATGCCATCAATTCGAAGACGCCGCATCAGAAGCTGGTGGGAAACATCACACCGACCGACCTGCACTACGAACGCAGTCATTCCGGCGTTCCCGATATCGATCCCGCGCAACATCGGCTTCTCATCCATGGCATGGTTCAGAAGCCGCTGGTCTTCAGCGTCGACGATCTCAAGCGGATGCCATCGATCTCGCGCATCGTTTTCATCGAATGCACCGGCAACGGATGGGAGAACTGGAAGAAAGCCGATCCCGAGCTGACGGTCCAGAATACGCACGGCCTGGTCAGCACCAATGAATGGACCGGCGTGCCGCTCAAATTCCTGATCGACCTTGTGAGCAAGGACAGGAGCTCGAGCTGGATGCTTGCGGAGGGCGGAGACGGCGCGGGCGTAGACCGCAGCATTCCCCTCACCGAAGAGATCGTGAACGAGGCTTTCGTCGCCTATGGGCAGAACGGCGAGCCGCTGCGGCCCGCGCATGGCTTCCCGATGCGACTGGTGATGCCGGGGTTCGAGGGCAACCTCAACATCAAATGGCTGCGCCGTCTCAAGTTCGGCAATCAGCCCTGGATGACGCGCTGGGAGACGGCGCGCTATACGCAACTGCTTGCGAACGGCAAGGCGAAGCAGTTCCAGCTGAGGATGGAAACCAACTCCGTCATCACTCAGCCCTCGGGCATGATGCAAATACAGCCGGGTTACAACCGCATCTCCGGACTCGCCTGGAGCGGCCATGGCAGGATCGCCAAAGTCGATGTCTCGACCGACGGCGCGATGACCTGGACGCAGGCGCAATTGAGCCAACCGGTGTTGCCGAAGGCCCAGGTCCGCTTCCAGATGGACTGGGTCTGGGACGGCAAGCCGACGAGGATCGTGAGCCGCTCAACCGACGACAAAGGAAATTTTCAGCCGGACCGGCAGTCCTTCATCGCCGCGATGGGGACCAATGCGTTGTTTCACTACAACGCGCAACAGACCTGGAGCATCGACGAAGCCGGGAGGGTCCGCAATGTATTGGCATAACAAGCGACTTCTGGCAGGCGTGCTCACCTTCGGCCTGCTCGCCTCACCCACACTGGCTTTCGATTTCGGACGTCCGGCAAGACCGGACGAGATCAAGCTGTGGGACATCGACGTTGGGCCGGACGGCAAGGGTCTGCCTGACGGTAGCGGCACGGCGGCGCAGGGCAAGCAGGTGTTCGCTGACAATTGCGCCGCCTGTCATGGCGACAACGGCCAGGGCAGCATCAAGGACCGTCTCGTCGGAGGACAGGGTACGCTCGCGTCCGACATGCCGGTCAAGACGGTCGGCAGCTTCTGGCCCTATGCGACCACCTTGTTCGACTACATTCATCGCGCGATGCCTTATCCGACGCCGGGCTCGCTCAGCACCGACGATACCTATGCTGTCACCGCCTACATCCTGAGCCTCAACGGCATCGTTCCCGCGGACGGCAAGCTGGACAAAGCCAGCTTGCCGAAGATCAGGATGCCCAATCGCGATGGCTTCGTTCCGGAGCCGGAATTCGACCCGGCCCGATTAGCCCGCAAGAAGTGAGCGGCTGACCATGAGGCTTTCGGCACTGGTCAGGATCTTCGTTCTGGTCGCAGCGATATGTTCATGGGAGACGCAAGCAATGGCCGCAGACGGGCTCATCAGCATCAAGAGCAGCTTCGGGCCGGAAGATACGATGAAGCGGCTCGAGGCCGAAGTGAAGGCCAAGGGCCTCACCTTGTTTGCCCATGTCGATCATGCCGCGGGTGCCGCCGCTGTCGGCCTGCCGCTGCGGCCGACCGATCTCCTGATCTTCGGCAACGCCAAGGGCGGCACGCCGTTGATGCAGCAAGCGCAGACGATCGGCATCGACCTGCCGCTGAAGGCGCTCGTCTGGCAGGACGACCAAGGCGCGACCTGGCTGTCCTACAACGATCCGGCCTACCTCGCAGGCCGTCACGGCATCGGCGAACCGGCCAAGGCTGCCGTCACTACGATGACCGCAGCCCTGCACGCGATCGCGACCAAGGCCACAGCTCCCTAGCGTGACGCGGCGACGGCGCAACGCGCGTGCCTGAGAAGAGGTTCATGAGCAGCACCGACGGGCCATCGGCCACCGAGCCTTCCAAGCCGCGAGACGGCAAACTCGCGACATGGATCGTCATCGCGGCGCTGTCGGCGTTGCTCATCGCCGCCGGGGTTCTTGGCTATCTCGGCTGGACCAGCGCGGACAACCCGGTGCCGGAGTCGGGGTATGTTGCGCTGGTGCTTGGCGTCGTGTTCTCGCTTGTCGTCGGCGTCGGTTTGATGGCGCTCGTCTTCTACAGCAGCCGTAAAGGCTATGACGAGCCGGCGATTCTGATCCAGGAGTCGGAACCTGATTCGGACGATACTCCGAGCAGCCCGCATTAGCGCACCACTCAGACATGCCACGGAGCCGCCGTCAGCTTAGGTCCGCTGGGCCGGCGAGTCATGATCCGCAAGTTCGATGAAGACCGGCTGATGATCGGAAGCATCGGTCTGACCATTGACACCGATGTGACTGATACGACCGGTCAGATCTTGCGTCACGAAAACGAAGTCGCGGCAATCGGGGCCCGTGGTCCATTGCACGTGATCATATAGTCCGCAGGTTGGTGACCGCTGCCCGTCGGCATGAACGGCTGTCCAGGCGTCGCGATAGTTGAGTCCCGGACGACTGGACCGGTCAATCAACGCGTGCTGCGGATCCGCGACATCGAAGTTGAAATCGCCGCACATCAGGCTCGAGGCCGCGACCGTCTGGCTGTCATAGGGCTCGTCGGGCCGCCTCGTGGGCGCCCTGGGGCTGGTTGAGGCGTCCTCCTGCAAGTCCAGCAGGCGAGCGATCTGCGCTTCCCGCTGAGCAACCGAGTAATACTCGAGATGCGTATTGACGATGCGCACCGCGCCGAAGGCAGCCTGAACCGTCACCTCCAAAGCATGGCGCCGCATGCTGCGGACGCTCCCCGCGCCCGGCCACGGCAGAATGTGGTTGTTGATCTGCAGAACCGGCAAACGCGACAGGGTCATGTTGCCGAAGCGATGCAACTGGCCTGCTTGATCGACGGTCTCGATCGCAGGCCGGAATATCGGCATGTAGCCCGGCAACAGCGCGGCGAGTTCTGCGCCCTGATCGCCTCCGCCGTCATGCCCAGAGAAATTCGAGCTCACCTCCTGGAAGCAGAAGACGTCTGCATCTGACGTCTCCCTTGCCACCGCGGCGATCCTTGCGAGGTCGGTCACGCCGTCGCAGCCCTTGCCGCACTGAATGTTCCAGGTGAGGAGTCGCATCAACGAATGCCCGCGCGCATGAAAGATTGGACAAACTGCCGCTGGAAGAGAAGGAACGCGGCCAGCAGCGGCGCCATGGTCATCACGGTCGCCGCCGTGATGACCGACCAGTCCACGCCCGTCTCCGGCGCGCCGAATACCGCGAGACCAACGGTGAGCGGCCGCGCTTCGACCGAGTTCGTTACGATCAGCGGCCACAGGAAGTTGTTCCAGTGGTAGCTGACCGAAACGAGACCGAACGCCACATAGGTCGGACGCGCCAGCGGGACATAGACCCGCCACAGAATTCCCAGCGGCCCTGCCCCCTCGACCCGGGCGGCCTCGACCAGTTCCTGGGGGACGCTCTTGAAAGTCTGCCGCAGCAGGAAGATGCCGAAGGCGCTGGCGAGATAAGGCAGTGCGATCGCGGGGATCGTGTCCAGCAGACCGAGCTTGGCGATGGCGCGATAATTCTCCACGATCAGCACGTCGGGCATGATCATCAGCTGGAGCAGGACGAGCGCGAAGGCGATGCCGCTGCCCCTGAACTTGAAGCGCGCAAAGGCATAGGCCGCCAGCGTCGAAAGGATGAGCTGTCCGACCAGAACCAGGGTCACCAGCACGATCGTGTTGAGGTAATAGCGAGCGAACGGGGCCTGTTTCCAGGCGCGGGCAAAGTTCTCCAGGGTCCACGGCGCAGACAGGCTGAACGACGTCGCATAGGCGGCCGGATGGAGCGCGCTCCAGAACGCATAGGCCAGCGGCGCGAGCCAGATCAAAGCCAGGAGCCAGGCGGCGACAGCCTCGACGGGATGTGTCCGGATCCTCATTGATAGTGGATCCTGCGATCGAGATAACCGAACTTGACCAGCGCAACGGCACTCAGCAGCGCCAGGAGCACCACCGTCAGCGTCGCCGCGTAGGACGAATCCTGGAACGTGAAGGCGACTTCATAGATGTAGTACAGCAGCAGCGTGCTGGCGTTGTTCGGACCGCCCTTGGTCATGATGACGAGGTGATCCACCAGCTTGAACGAATTGATGACGGCGTTGATCGCCACGAACAGCGTGCTCGGCATCAAGAGGGGGAACGTGATCCGACGGAATATGTACCAGCGGCTCGCCCCTTCGATGGAAGCGGCCTCGTCGAGATCCGGCGAGAGCTGCTGAAGGGCCGCAAGGTAGAAGATCATGAAGAAGCCGGCCTCTTTCCAGATCACCATCACGATCAGGCAACCCATGACCGTCGAGGGTTCGCCAAGCCAGTTCCAGCCGGCAAGACCCAAGATTCCACGCAACTGATCAAGCAGGCCGTAATCCGGCGTGTAGAAGAACAGCCAGATGTTGGCGACTGCGATCATCGGCAGCACGGTCGGGGTGAAATAGGCCAGGCGCAGAAAGCTGCGACCGCGCATGTTGCGGTTGACCCAGATCGCCATGACAAGCGCGAGCGCAATCGACGTCGGGATGGTGCCGAGCGCGAACCAGAAATTGTTGACCAGAGCTTTCCAGAAGATCGGATCAGCCGCCAAGCCCTGATAGCTGTCGAGGCCGACGAAAACCTCGGTGCCGTTCCGCTTGGTAATGAACAACGAATGCCGGATCGTCGCCAGGATCGGATAATGCGTGAACGCGACCAGCAGCACCGCCGCCGGCAACAGCAGCAGCCACGCGTTCACGGCATTCCACCACGCCTGCGATCCAGCGAGGCGCGGAGCGATCGACGATGAGGCGGCGGCGTCGGTCATCACTGAGGAAGCGGGATGGCGGCCCCCCCCCCTCCCGCCGTTTACCTTACATGGAG
>JAEYRD010000103.1 GCA_023435725.1 Pseudomonadota bacterium
ATGCGGTAGAGGTTGGCACTGATCGTGGCCGGCAAGGTTTCGAACGCGCCGTCGAAACGGATCGAGAAACGTGTCTCGCCGCGGCTGCGCCCGTTCCAGCCCGCGACCAGGCCTTCGAGGCTGGCCACGAGTCCCAGCTCCTCGACGTCGGGCGGGCGCAGCCGGAACAGTGCGCCGCGCAATGTCTCCATCATGCCGGTTGCGGTCCGCGCGATGCCGTCGCATTCGCTGAGCAGGGCAGGGCAGTCCTGTGCGGCGGTCTGGCGGGCGGATGACGCGAGCGCGCGGATGGCGGCCAGCGACTGACCGAACTCGTCGTGCAGCTCGCGCGCGAGATGGCGGCGTTCCTCGTCCTGAAGCGCGATCAGTTTCCTGGTCAGCTCGCTGCGCTCGGCAAGCGCGGTGTCGAGGCTTTCGGCGAGATGGTTGAAGACGTCGCGAACCGCGGAGAGCTCGGCGAGATCAAACGGCGGCAGCCGCGCGGTGAGGTCGTTGGCGGCAATCCGCTCGAGGCCGGCGCGGATCATGCGGGTGGGGCGCAGCGCGCGCGCCAGCGCGGCATAGACCAGCGCGCACAGCAGCGGCAGTGCGATCGCAAGCGCGATCATCAGGCGGCCGGCCTCGTGCCAGGCCTCCGCCGTTTGCACGGCCGGATCGACCGAGACCACGGCCTCGCCGAGCTTCACTCCGCGCACGATCACAGGCCGTGCCGCCTCGCGGCCGGGGTCGAACAGACTGCGATAGAAGGACGCGAAGACCTGCGGCGGCAGGCTCGCCGGAGTCGGTGCGCCACTACAGAATCGCTGGAGCATCTCGCCGCTCGCGCTACGGAATGCCAGACACAGGCCGGGCGTCATCACGTAGGCCGAAACGGGGTCGAGGTTCGGAAAGTCCGAGCGCGGGCTGGCCACCCACTGGATCTTGCCCTGTTGCAGCTCCAGCGTCTTCGCCACGATGGCGGCCACACTGTCGATGCGCGCATGCGCCTCGCGGTCAGCCGTAACAAGGAAATAGGCGGAGATCGCGGCGAAGCAGGCGGCCGATACGGCGGCCACGCGCAACGTCAGACGGACCTTGAGATCGAACCTCGGGCGGTTCCACATCGGCGGGCACCTGGCGTAAACGAAATTGTCGCTTCCGCATTAAACGGCAGAATGCAGGCGGCGCAAAGCGCTACGCGTTATTGCAGTGCAACGTCGTGAAATATTCCCGGCGCTCGCCGGGACCGGCGCTGCTGCGTGGCCTGAGGCTGCCG
Source organism: Pseudomonadota bacterium (assembly GCA_023435725.1). Taxonomy (GTDB): domain Bacteria; phylum Pseudomonadota; class Alphaproteobacteria; order Rhizobiales; family Xanthobacteraceae; genus Bradyrhizobium. The sequence continues at coordinate 1,256 of JAEYRD010000103.1, forward strand.
CCCATATTGCGGCGCTGTTCCATCACACGAGACCCCGCATGCGCCGCACACGGTTGATCCTCTCTGCCTGTCTCCTCTTCGTCCTCCCGGCGGCCTATTCGCCAGCCCATGCCGAGGCCATCGGCGTTGCCATGGACGACTTCAGCTACACCGATACGTCGGCCGAGCCGGCAGACCAGACCGCCGCCCACGAGCGGCGGCTGTCGGCGTTCATGTCCACGCTCAGACGGGACATCAGCGCGGACCAGCGCTACCGGCTCGTGCCGTCTGCTCAAGACGGCGCGGCGTTCAAGGTCATTGGCGGCATCCAGAAGACGAGCACGCTGGTGCAATGGGCCAAGGTCGCCGTGATCGACGTTGGCGCCAGGAAGATCGTGATGGACAAGCTCTACACTTTCCGCGGCGACAATGATGAATCCTGGGAGCGCGCCGAGATCTTCGTGTCCCGCGAGGTCATGGCCGCGCTCGGCACACCCGCGCCGATCGCGCTTGCCGTGTTCGATTTCGAGCTCGAGGACATGACCGCTGCTTCGGCGGCCGCTTCGGCCGCGTCCGATGTTTCGAACCTGGCCGAGGTCACCGGCAGCGTGCGAGATGCCCTCGGCCAATCCGGCCGTTACCGCATCGTCGATGTCGGCGGTGCGAGCGGCGAGGCGGCTAAGGCGCATGCCTTGCGCGATTGCGACGGCTGCGAGGCGGCCATTGCGCAAAAGCTTGGCGCGGATCAATCGCTGATCGGCGTGGTGCGGCGGGTCAGCCGCACCGAATACACGCTCGGTTTCCAGGTTCGCGATGCCAGGACCGGCGCGGTGCTCGCGCGCGGCGACAGCGGGCTGCGCATGGGCGCAGACTATTCGTGGAAGCGCGGAGCCGTGCGGCTGGTCAGCGATCGGCTGATCGAGGGACAGTAGTCTTGTCGCTGCTCTAGAACGTCAGCTGCACCTTCATCGATTGGGAGCGGTCGCTGGCGAGTTCGAAGGCGGCGACCGCGTTCTCGAACGGCATGGTGGCCGTGATCAGCGGCTTGACGTCGATCAGGCCTTCGCCCATCAGCCGCACCGCGAGCTCGAACTCGGGATCGAAGCGGAAGGTACCGCGGAGCTGCAATTCCTTCGCGACGATGGAGTTGATCGGCAACGTCATCTCGCCGCCGAGGCCGAGCTGCACCAGCGTAGCGCCGGGACGGAGCACGTCGAGTGCGGTGCGGAGCGCGGCCTGGTTGCCCGAAGCTTCGAACAGCGTGTCGAACACGCCCTTGCCGGCGCGCCAGGGATCGAGTGCAGTGGCATTGGTCGCGACATTGATGGCGTGAGTGGCACCGAGTTTTCGGGCGACCGCGAGCGGTGCGTCGGCGACGTCGGTGACCACGATCTCGGCGGCGCCGCCGAAGCGCGAGACCAGGATCATCAGCGCGCCGATCGGCCCGCAGCCGGTGATCAGCACGCGCTTGCCGAGCAGGGGGCCGGCCTGCTTGCCGGCATGCAGGCACACCGCGAGCGGCTCGGCCACCGCGGCTTCGGCCAATGACAGCTTGTCTGCGATGGGAACGGCCTGCGTCGCGTCGACCGTGATGAATTCACGGAAGCCGCCTTGCACATGCGGAAAGCGCATCGCGCTGCCGAGGAAGCGCATGTCGAGGCACTGGTTCCGCATGCCTTCCTGGCAATGCAGGCACCGGCCGCACGGCTTGCTCGGATTGACCGCAACGCGCGTGCCCGGCTTGATGCCAGTGACGGCGTCACCGACGGCCGCGACCACGCCGGCGATCTCGTGCCCGAGTGCCATCGGCTGCTGGATGCGCACGACGCCGAAGCCGCCGTGATGGTAATAGTGCAGGTCCGAGCCGCAGATACCGCCGTTGGCGATCTTGACGCGGACTTCGCCCGGACCGGGCGCCGGATCGGGGTAGCTGTCGATCCGCAGGTCCTTCGGTGCGTGGATGACGACTGCGCGCATGGCTTGCTCCCTCGACATTTTGCGAGTCACATTGCGGCGATCATGCCGCCATCGACATAGATGATCTGGCCGTTGACGTAGGTCGAGGCATCCGACGCCAAAAAGATCGCCGCGCCCACGAGCTCGTCGGGCTTGCCCCAGCGCTTGGAGGGGATGCGGCCCATCAGCCAGTTGTTGAAGTCAGTGTTGTTGACCAGCGCCTCGTTCATGTCGGTGAGCATATAACCCGGGCCGATCGCGTTGGCCTGGATGCCATGCTGGGCCCATTCCACGGCCATCGAGCGGGTCAGGTTCTTGATGCCGCCCTTGGCCGCGGTGTAGGGCGCGATCGTGGGCCGCGCCAGCTCGCTGCCGAGCGAGCCGATATTGATGATCTTGCCGCGCTTGCGCGGGATCATGCGCTTGGCCGCCTCGCGGCCGATGACGAACGCGCTGGTGAGGTTGGTTTCGATCACCTTGCGCCACTCGTCGGTGGTGAACTCCACCAGCGGCTTGCGGTGCTGGATGCCGGCATTGTTGACGAGAATATCGACCGCGAGCCCTTCGCGGTCGAAATGCTCGAAGGCTGCGACGATCGCCGGCTCATCGGTGACGTTGAAGGCGGCGCCTTCGGCCTGGTGCCCGGCGGCGCGAAACTCGGCGACGGCCTGCTCGACGCGCTTGGGCTCGACGCCGTTGATGATCAGCTTGGCGCCGGCCTTGGCCATGCCTTCGGCAATGGCGCGGCCGAGGCCGCGGGAGGAGCCGGTCACCAGCGCGGTGCGGCCGGAGAGGTCGAAGAGGGCGGTGCTCATTTCAAGAACTCCTCAGGCGTTGGAACGGCGCACGGTGAGATCGCTGCGGTCGAACACCGCGGGGAGGAGGTCGACGCCGAGGCCGGGGCCTTCCATCGGGAAGACGTAGCCATCCTTGATCGTTGGCATCGTCGTGACGAGCTCGTTGTACCAGCCCTTGTAGAAGGCGCGCACTGATTCCTGGATCAGCGTGTTGGGCTGGCTGAACGACATGTGGATGGCGGCGATGAAGCCGATCGGGCCGATGCAATCATGCGGCGCGAAGGGGCGGTGATAGGTCTCGGCCATCGCTGCGATCTTGCGGCCCTCGGTGAGGCCGCCGGTCCAGCACAGATCCGCCATCACCACATGCATGGCGTCGCGGTCCAGCATGTCCTTGTAGGGGAAGCGCGAGCCCAGCGTCTCGCTGGCGCAGACCCAGACGTCGGTCGAGCGGGCATATTCGGCCAGCGCCTGCGGCGAGTTCATCCGGATCGGGTCCTCGTACCAGGTCGGATTGTAGGGCTCAAGCGCGCGTGCGATCTGCTTTGCGGTCGGCAGGTTCCAGAGCGAATGGAGCTCGACCATGATCTCCATCTTGTCGCCGACGGCCTTGCGGATCTTCTCGAACGGCTCGATCGCCTGCTTCATCTGCGCGGCGGTGATGTAGAGACCCTTGTTCTCCTGTGCAGCCGGATCGAACGGCCAGATCTTCATCGCGGAGATGCCGCTCTCGAGAAGGCTTTCGGCGAGCGCGTCGGCACGGTGCATGAAACCGTCGAGATCCTCGTAAGGACCCCTGGAGGCGCCGAGGTTCCAGTTCGCGACCGGGCTGATGTTGGTCGAGCGGACATACTGGGTGCCGGCGCAGGTGTTGTAGATGCGCTGCTTGTCGCGGCAGAGGCCGCCGAGCATCTGATGCACCGGCTGATTGCAGACCTTGCCGAACAGATCCCACAGCGCGATGTCGATCGCCGAGGCCGCGCGGTATTCGACGCCGGTCGAGGACTGCGCCATCGGCAGGTTCAGCATGTCGCGATGAATCGCCTCGATGTGCAGGGGATTGCGGCCGAGCAGGCGGCCGGCAAAGGTGTCATGGATCTGCGCTTCGACCGCGCCTGCGCCGTAGAAGGTTTCGCCGAGACCGATCACGCCCGTGTCGGTGTGGATGCGCACCCAGATGACGTTGGAGAATTCCTCGGTGCGCAGCGTCTCGATCGACGTGATCTTCACGGCAAAAGTCCTCCCTCGCAGGCGCGTAGCGCCCGCCTTGTTGTCATTCCATGCCGCTGAATGGAGCGGGCCGGCCGCCGTCTTACCTCTGCTTGTAATATATCACAACATGTTTTAAGGGTGCCACAAATCAAGGCGCCACCCTGCAACGAGAGCGCGGGCTGACGGGAGAGGACGACATGGCACGGCGCAAGCGCGCGCTCGAGGTGGTGAGAAACGACGATGACGGCGAGGGCAAGCCCAGCCGGCGCAATCGTCTCAACTTCTTTGAACTCGCCTATCAGAAGATCGAGGAGCTGCTCGTCCACTGCGAGCTCAAGCCCGGACAATTCATGACGATGCTGGAACTGCAGCATATTACAGGCTTCGGGCGCACACCGGTGCATCACGCCGTCAATCGTCTCTCCGCCGATACTTTGATCATCATCCGTCCGCGTCACGGTCTTCACATCGCGCCGATCGATCTGGCGCGCGAGCGCATGCTGCTCGGCCTCCGCCGCGACATGGAGCGTTTCGTGATCCGGCTTGCGGCGGACCGCGCCAGCCTCTCGCACCGCAATCAGGCGCTGCACATCGAGCGCCTCCTGCGCGAGCGCCGCACCAGCCTGACCCTCGACGAATTCAACAGCCTCGACCGGCGCATCGACGCGCTGGTGCTGGAAGCAGCCGGCGAGCCCTTCCTGGTGCACACGATGCGGCCGTTGCACACGCTGTACCGCCGCATCGGCTACATCCATCACCGCTTCATGCCGGGGCAGGCCGAGCTATCGGGGACGATCGACCACCATCTCGCCATTCTCAGTGCGGTCGGCGGCCGCCACGTCGAGGACGCCGTGAAGGCGAGCGATGCACTGATCGACTACATGGATTCGATGTTCACGGGCATGGAGGCAGGGATCGACCCGCGCCTGCTCGATTGCAGCATCGAGCCGCTACTCGACGCGTAAAGAGTTTTGAAGAGAGGACCAAGTATGTCAACGATGGCCATGCCACAGCCGACCGCGAGCGAAGCCGCGGTTCGCTACCTGATTACGAACTACAGTCCCAAGGGCAACAAGGTCGGCTGGCTGATGATGGCCTCGATCCTGGTCGAGGCCTGGGATCTCTATTCGATCGCCTTCGTGCTGATCTTCATCCGCGAGCAGTACAATCCTGATCCGCTGATGCTGGGCCTTGCCGCGGCCGGCACGCAGGGCGGTGCCCTCATCGGCGCGCTGCTCGGCGGCTGGCTGTCCGACAAGATCGGCCGCCGCGTGATGTTCCTGGTGACGATGGTGATGTTCATCGTGCTCGCTCTGGCGCAGGCCTTCGTGCCCAGCGTCGGCTGGCTCGTGGTCATCCGCTTCCTGCTCGGCATTCCGCTCGGCTCGGACATCTCGACCGGCTACACCTACATCATGGAATCCATGGCCAAGGGTGAGCGCGAGGTCATGGGCAACCGCTGGCAGTTCATGTTCGCGGTCGGTGAGGTCCTCACCATCGGCGTCATCGTGATCTTCCTCCTGATCGACATGCAGCACGAGATGCTGTGGCGCGTCACGCTCGGCCTCGGCGCGGTGCCGGCGCTGATCATCCTGATCATGCGCCACGACGTGCCGGAGACGGCAGTGTGGCTGGTGCAGAAGGGGCGCTACCGCGAGGCCAAGCAGGTCGCGCGCGAGATGTTCAACGACAATCTCGACATGCTGCCCGACCACGACGTGGAGGTGCCGAAGGTCAGCACCCGCGCGTTCCTCGCCGACCTCAAGAAGGACCCGATCCGCTGGCGCGCCACGATCTATGGCTGGATCGCCTGCTTCGCCCAAGGCAGCGAGTTCTCGACCTTCGCGTTCTACCTGCCCGTGCTCTTCGTCATGGTCGGCGTGTCGAGCGTGCTCGGCAACAATCTGGTGACGATGGCGTTGTTCTGCTTCGCAGCCCTGTCCGGCTGGGTCGGTCCGCTCCTGACGCCGAAAATCGGTCATCGCGGCATCGCGATCGCCGGTTTCGGCATCGTGCTGGCCTCGCTCCTGGTGGCGGCTTTCGCGCTCTACACCGACAACAAGATGCTGCTGCCGTTCGCGGCCGCCGCCATGCTTTGGGGCCATTACTGGGACGCTTCGAACTGCATGACGATCCCGACCATGGTCGCCAAGCCGAAATATCGCGGCACCGCCAGCGGCTTCGCCTACATGTTCGTGAAGCTGCCGTCGTTCCTGGCGATCTTCCTGTTCCCGTCGCTGTTCGCGGCGATCGGGCAGGCCAATGCGACGCTGTTCGTTGCGATCTTCCCGCTGATCGGATTGCTCGCCGCAATCTTCATCCTGCCGGAAGTCTACGGCTACGAGAACGACTGAGGTTGCCTGCTTACCTGTTCGCGGCGGCCAATGCGGCGATCAGGGCAGGCGGCGTCACCAGCATTCCGAGCCTGAGAAACCGCCAGGCGCCGACTTCGATCTTCTCGCGGCGCAAAGCCACCAGCCAGAGGATCGTGGCGAGCGAGCCGGTCACCGACAAATTGGGGCCGAGATCGACGCCGATCAGGATGGCGCTGACGACCGTCGCTGGCAAATGATCGCTGGCCGCGACCGAGCCCGCGACGAGCCCGATCGGCAGATTGTTGGCGATGTTGGTGGCGATCCCCGTCGCGATGCCGACACTCCAGGCGGCTTTCGGGACCGATTGCGCGACGGCTTCGTGCAGGAGCGCACTGAGCTGCCCGATCACGCCGGTCTTGATCAGCGCTTCCACCATCACGAAAAGCCCGCCGACGAGCGGCAGCACGCTCCAGGAGACGCCCTTGAGCACGGGCAGGGGGGATTGGCGGCTGAGCAGCAGGACGATGGCGGCCGTCACAACACCGCAGATGAAGGTCGGCAAGCCCAGTTGCTTGTCCAGCGCCGACGCCGTGACCAGCACGACGCCAATGGCGACGATGCCCACAGCCGTCAGCTTGCCGCCGCGGCCGAGCTTCGGATGCGGCACGCTGCGCGCAATCGTCTCTTCGTTCAGGGCGCGGTGCTGGGTCAGGCGCAACACGATATAGGTGAGCACGATCGAGGCGGCCGATGGCATGGCGAACAGACGCAGCCATTCAGTGAGCTGAGGCATGCGCGCGCCGAACACAACGAGATTGGCGGGGTTTGAGATCGGCAGCACGAAGCTCGCGGCATTGGCGATGAAGGCGCAGACGAACAGATAAGGTAGGGGCTTGGCGCCGGCTGCGCGCGTCGCCGCATAGACGGCCGGGGTCAGCACGATTGCGGTGGCATCGTTGGACAGCAGGACGGTCACGACGGTACCGACCAGGAAGATCAGCAGGAACAGCCGCTGTGGCGAGCCACCCGCGTACTCCACCGCGAGGGCGGCGAGATAGTCGAACAGACCTTCGAGTCGGGCGAGCTCGGCGATCAGCATCATGCCGATGAGGAAGAGGTAGACGTCGACGCCTTTCTCAATTCCGGTCAGTGCGTCCTGCCATGGCAGGAAGCCGAGTACCACCAGGGCGCTGGCACCGATGACGGCCCAGATCGCCTCGGGCAGGCGAAACGGACGAATGATGACGCCTGCGGTCGCGGCTGCGATCATGCTCCAGGCCCAGATGGCGTCATGCGGCGCGGTCAGCACGTTCGGTTCCTGATGTGAAGTCGGTTCATTCGGCAGCGATAGCGGAAGCCGACGGCGATGTCTTCCCCTGCGTCCGCAGGGCGCCCGTCGGCAAGGTTTCGTCTTAAAACTTCACGGCCAGCAGCACCGCGCCGGCCCCGATCATGGCGATGCCGACCCAGCCCTGGGCCGTCGGGCGCTCGCCGAGAAAGGCAAACGCGAACAGGGCCACCAGCACGACGCTGAGCTTGTCGATCGGCGCCACCAGCGTGGCGGGGCCGAGTTTCAATGCGCGGAAATAACAAAGCCATGACGCCCCGGTTGCAAGCCCCGAGAGTATCAGGAACAGCCAGGTCTTCGACGAGACCGCCGACGGCACGGTAAACTGGCCGGTGAAGAACAGCAGCACCGAGAAGGCGAGCAGCACCACGATGGTGCGGATGAAGGTTGCCAGATCCGGATTGATGTTCTCGACGCCGACCTTGGCGAAGATCGCGGTCAGGGCCGCAAAGCAGGCGGAGAGAAGCGCCCAGGTCTGCCAGGCGGAGAGGAGGGCGGGTTTCATGTCATATGAGCCTGTTGGAGTCTGACTGTTTCTCCACGCCGTCATTGCGAGGAGCGTAGCGACGAAGCAATCCGGAATCTTTCCGTGGAGGCAGTCTGGATTGCTTCGCTGCGCTCGCAATGACGGAATGTGTGGATGCTTCCGGGGAAATTCAAACTCACCGCGCCATCGACAACTTCTCCGTGATCGCCTTGCGCAGGATGCGCGACAGCGATTCCACCGAGTACGGCTTCTGGATCAGCTCGAACCCGCGATGGGCGTTTTCGGCGAGGACGTTGCTGTAGCCGCTGGTGAGTACGATGGGGAGGCCCGGATAGCGCTCGCGGACGATGCCGGCGAGTTCGACACCGTTCATGCCGGGCATGATGACGTCGGAGAAGACGAGGTCGACGGCAAATTCATTCTCGCCGAGGATTGCGAGCGCCGCATTGGCGTTGGCGACGCGGCGGACGACATAGCCGAGGTCTTCCAGGAGCTCGGTCGAGAATTGGCCGACATCGTCGTTGTCCTCGACCACGAGCACGCGGTAGCCGCGCCCGGTGGTCGCGGCCTCGCCGGTCAGCGCCGCGGCTTCCTTCTCGGCGGTGGGGCTCTTCGCCTGCGGCAGGTAGATGGTGAAGGTAGCGCCTTCGCCTTCGGTGCTCGTCACCGCGATGTCGCCCTCGGATTGCTTTGCGAAGCCAAACGCCTGGCTCAGGCCGAGCCCGGTGCCCTTGCCGACCTCTTTGGTGGTGAAGAACGGCTCGAAGATGGCGTCGATGTTTTCCGCCGCGATGCCGCTGCCGGTATCCTTGACCGAGATCGCGACATAGTCGCCGCCGCGCGCCGACTGCGCGCGCAGGCCAGGGATGCCTGCGACCTTGCGCACTGAGATGGTGAGGCGACCTCCGCCATCCATGGCGTCGCGGGCGTTGACGGCGAGGTTGATCAGCGCGGTCTCGAACTGGGCGATGTCGGCCACCGTGAAGCAATCGGCATCATGCACGTCCACTACGATCTCGATGCCGCTGCCAACCAGCGGCCGGACCAGCTGCGCCACGCCCTCGACCTGACTGCCGACATTGAAGATCTGCGGCTTCAGCGGTTGACGGCGCGCAAAGGCCAGCAGCTGCGCGGTCAGCTTGGAGGCGCGCTCGACGGTGTCGGAGATGGCGTCGACGTAGCGGCGCCGGCGCTCCTCCGGCAGCTCGCGCCGGCGCAGGAAGTCGGTGGCCGAGCGGATGATGGTGAGGAGGTTGTTGAAGTCGTGCGCCACACCGCCGGTGAGCTGGCCGATCGCTTCCATCTTCTGTGACTGCCGCAGCGCTTCCTCGCCGCGGCGGCGTTCGGTGATATCAACGGCCTCGGGCACCGCGCCGGTAATGTTGCCGTGACGATCGAGCACGGGCCGCATCCCGAACTCGAAATCGCGCTCGCCGATGGGCAGCCGCAAACGCATCTCCATCCGCACCGCTTCGCCCCTCAGCACGGTGTCGAAGGCCTCGCGCACGGTTGCGCTCATGCCGTGCGTTCCGGTGAACCAGGGCGTTTCCCACAGCAGCTTGCCGATCACATCCGCAGAGCTCGCCTTGATGCCGTCGAGTGCGGTGTTGTTGGCGTAAAGCAATTCTCCCTTGAGATTGACGAGGCCCTGATACTGGTTGCTCGTCTCCAGGATCGCGCGCAGCCGCGCCTCGTTGGATTCGAGCTCGGCGGTGCGCTCGGCGATGCGCTCTTCCAGCGTCTCGTTGAGCCGGCGGAGCTCGATCTCGGCCTGCTTGGCGGCGGTGATGTCGTGGGCGACGCCGATGAAGCCGATATGCTTGCCGGTCGGGTCCCAGCGCGGCTGCGACTCCGAGCGCAGCCAGCGCCACTCGCCCTTGGCGTCCTTGTAGCGCGCCTCCAGCACGAACGGCTTGAGCGAAGCCTCGCCCTGGACGGATTGTTGCAGCACATGCGGCAGGTCGTCCGGATGCAGCACCTTGCGCCAGTCGAAGGCGATGGCTTCGTCGTAGGGCAGGCCGACGAAGTCGACATAGGCTTGGTTGGCGAAGGACCGCGTGCGGTCGAGCTTGGTCACCCAGATCGGCACCGGCGCGCTGTTGGCGATCAGCCGGAAGCGCTCCTCGCTTTCGCGCAAGGTCTCGCGCACCAGCATCTGGTCGGTGATGTCGATATGGGCGCCAACGAGGCGGATGGCGCGCCCGTCGCCGTCGCGCTCGATCTTGGCGACGACGCGGATCCAGCGGGTCTCGCCGTCGCTGGGGCGGATGATGCGGTATTCGGCTGTGTAGTCCTCGCTGGTCCCGGCCAGCGCATCGAAGAAGTGTTTCACCGCGGCGTCGCGGTCCTGGGGATGGATGCGGCTGACCCAGTCCTCGTGAGACTCGCCGGCAGCCTCGGGAGGCAGGCCGTGGATCATCAGATATTCCGGCGAGCGGCGGTTCTTGAAGCCTTCCCGGAAGTCAACCTCGAGGCCGCCAACCTTGCTGATGCGCTGGATGCGCGCCAGTTCCGCCTCGCGCTCCTGGAGCGCACGATAGGCGTTGTCGCGCTCGCGCGCGATTTCTTCGAGGTGCTGGCGAAGCCGGTCGCCGGCGCCGATCTCGGGCAAAGGTTCGTTCAAGGCGATGGCCGTTGTGATGCGAAAGCGCACGTGCCGGACGCATATTCACACAGACGGAGCGTGCTGGCCATTGCTCAAAGAGATTAGGCGGCGGCAGGGAAAGCGCCCGCGGCCTGACTGACGCGGGGAAGTCCGGTCAGGCAACGCCGGGGTCTGACTATTTGTTCCGAGGATTGGAACGAAGGTCCCTGCGGACGCGTCTTTGCGGGGCACCACAACTCTCGTTGATAAAACTCCCTTGCCGAAGAGGCTAAATCTTGAAGCTCTTTGTCTGCCAGGCCTGCCGCAACGTCCTCTATTTCGAAAACCGCGCCTGCGAACGCTGCGGCCACCGGGTCGCCTTCCAGCCGGAGAAGGAGACGATGTCGGCGATCGAGCCCGACGGGGAGGCCTGGAGGACGCCGGCCGACATGGGCGGAAGTCGCATGCTGTGCCGCAACGCCGGGTACGACGCCTGCAACTGGCTGACGGATGCGGGCGATACCACCGGTTATTGCCGAGCCTGCCGCCACAACGGGACAGTGCCGAACCTGTCCGATCCGATTCAACTCGCCGGCTGGCGCGAGCTAGAGGTGGCGAAGCACCGGCTGTTCTATTCGCTGATTCGCTGGAAGCTGCCGCTCCAGACCCGGCACGAGAATCCCGAACACGGGCTCATCTTCAATTTCCTCGCCGACGATCCGAACAGCGGGCAGAAGGTCATGACCGGTCACGACAACGGCCTGATCACGATCGCGCTCACCGAGGCCGACGACATCGAGCGCGAGCGGCGCAGGCTGGAGATGGGCGAGCCCTACCGGACGCTGCTCGGGCATTTCCGCCACGAGGCCGGGCACTATTTCTGGGATGTGCTGGTGCGCGATGGCGGCAAGCTGGAGGAATGCCGTGCGGTATTCGGCGACGACTCGGCCGATTACGGTCAAGCCTTGCAGTGCCATTATGCCGGAGGCGCGCCCCCGGACTGGCAGCAGAACTATGTTTCCGCCTACGCCACGGCACATCCATTGGAGGACTTCGCCGAGACCTGGGCGCATTATCTCCACATCGTCGACGCCCTGGAGATGGCCGCCGAGTTCGGTATGGAGGTGCGCCCCAAGGTCGATCGCGACGGGGAGTTGACGGCGCATATCCGTTTCAACCCCTACGAGACGAGGGACGTCGAGGCGCTGGTCAACGCATGGCTGCCCTTCACCTTCGCCATGAACAGCGTCAACCGCGCCATGGGGCTGCGCGACCTCTATCCCTTCATCCTGTCGCCGGCCGTGGTCGCCAAACTGGGCTTTGTTCATAGCCTCGTGCGGGACGTGGCCTCGGCCAGCAAGCCGTAGGCCGTCCCCGGGGGATCGGCGGGCCCGTTTCGGTCTTACGCTGGTACGCCAGAGGGCCCGGATTTAGACCGTTGCCTCCGGCCCATTTTGATGTACCACGGGAGCCACACGGCCCGTCCCCCCATAGGCTCCAGGCCAGGGAAGGGTCCCGCCCAAGGTCGAGACTCAAGAAAAGCATGTTCAAACGCATTCTGATCGCCAATCGCGGCGAAATCGCCTGCCGGGTCATCAAGACCGCTCGCCGCATGGGAATTCAGACGGTTGCGGTCTATTCCGAGGCCGATCGCGACGCCCTGCATGTCGAGATGGCCGACGAGGCCGTCCTGATCGGCCCGCCGGCCGCGGCCGAGAGCTACCTTTTGATCGACAAGATCGTCGAGGCCTGCCGCAAGACGGGCGCGGAAGCCGTGCATCCCGGCTACGGCTTCCTGTCCGAGCGTGAGGCGTTTCCACGCGCGCTGGAGGCGGCCGGCATCGTCTTCATCGGACCGAACCCCGGCGCGATCGCCGCGATGGGCGACAAGATCGAATCCAAGAAGGCGGCCGCGAAGGCCAAGGTCTCGACCGTGCCGGGCTATCTCGGCGTCATCGAGGATGACAAGCACGCGGTCCGCATTGACGACGAGATCGGCTATCCCGTGATGATCAAGGCCTCCGCCGGCGGCGGCGGCAAGGGCATGCGCATTGCGCATTCGAAGGCCGAAGTGGCCGAAGGCTTCAATCTCGCCAAGGCCGAGGCCAAGGCCTCGTTCGGCGATGACCGCGTCTTCGTCGAAAAGTTCATCGTCGATCCCCGCCACATCGAGATCCAGGTGCTGGGCGACAAGCATGGCAACGTGATCTATCTCGGCGAGCGCGAATGCTCGATCCAGTGCCGCAATCAGAAGGTCATCGAGGAAGCGCCGTCGCCGCTGCTCGATGAAGCCACCCGCCGCAAGATGGGCGAGCAGGCTGTCGCGCTGGCCAAGGCCGTGAACTACGATTCCGCCGGCACCGTCGAGTTCGTGGCCGGGCAGGACAAGAGCTTCTATTTCCTGGAGATGAACACGCGCCTCCAGGTCGAACATCCCGTCACCGAGCTCGTCACCGGCATCGACCTCGTCGAGCAGATGATCCGCGTCGCCGCTGGCGAGAAGCTCGCGCTGACCCAGAAGGACGTGACGCTGACCGGCTGGGCGGTGGAATCGCGGCTCTATGCCGAAGATCCCTTCCGCAACTTCCTGCCCTCGATCGGACGGTTGGTGAAGTATCGTCCACCGGCCGAGCAGAGCAAGGACGGCATCACCGTGCGCAACGACACCGGCGTGCAGGAGGGCGGCGAGATCTCGATCCATTACGATCCGATGATCGCAAAGCTCGTCACGCATGCGCCATCGCGCGCGGCCGCGATCGAGGCGCAGGCGACCGCGCTCGACGCCTTCTACGTCGACGGCATCCGTCACAACATCCCGTTCCTGTCGGCGCTGATGAGCCATCCGCGCTGGCGCGAGGGGCGGCTCTCGACAGGCTTCATCGCGGAGGAATTCCCGCGCGGCTTTGCGCCGCGCACGGCCGAGGGCGAGATCGCCCGCCGTATCGCCGCGGTCGGCGCCTTCATCGACCACGTGCTGGGCGAGCGCAAGCGGCAGATCTCGGGCCAGATGGGCGGCCGCGTCGTGCAGCGCGAGCGGCGCCGCGCGGTCTGGCTCGACCGTCAGGAGATCTTGCTCGAGGTCGCGCGCGAGGAGGACGCGATCACGATCCGCTTCATCGATGCCGACGGCAAGGCCGGCAATGCGCATCTGCTGCAATCGCCATGGAAGCCGGGCGATCCGGTCTGGCAGGGCACCATCGACGGCCATTTCGTCGCGGTGCAGGCGCGCCCGATCGCCAACGGCGTCCGCCTCGCGCATCAGGGCGTCGAGGTGCCGGTCTATGTCTGGACCGAAACGGAGGCGACATCCGCGCGGCTGATGCCGGTCACCACGGCGTCCGACACCGGCAAGAAGCTGCTCTGCCCGATGCCCGGCCTCGTGGTCTCGATCGCGGTGATCGAGGGGCAGGAGGTCAAGGCCGGCGAGACGCTCGCGGTCGTCGAAGCCATGAAGATGCAGAACGTGCTTCGCGCCGAGCAGGACGGCACGGTGAAGAAGATCCACGCCAGCGCCGGCGCGACGCTTGCGGTGGACGCGCTGATTTTGGAGTTTGCGTAAGGGTCTAAGTGAGGCTCTCGACGGGCCCCACCAACGCCGTCATTGCGAGGAGCTCGCGACAAAATTGCAGGGCAATTTTGTGCTGAAGCGACGAAGCAATCCAGAAATGTCACCTCGGAGACAGCCTGGATTGCTTCGCTTCGCTCGCAATGACGGGGTATGCTGCGGCGGTGTTGCAATCATCGAGACATCAACCATGGCCTTTCGTTCCCGCCGCGAGAAACTGCGATCGATCCTGTCAGGGTCGGCCTGCGTCCATCCGGGCTCGGTTTACGACGCCATCTCGATCCGCATAGCCGAGGATCTCGGCTTCCCGCTCGGCATGTTCGGCGGTTCTGTCGCCTCGCTCGCGGTGCTCGGCGACCCTGATATCACGCTGATCACGCTCACCGAACTCGCCGAACAGATGCGGCGGATGTCGCGTGCGGCGGCACTTCCTGTGCTGGTCGATGCCGATCACGGCTATGGCAATGCGCTTAACGTGCGTCGCACGGTGCAGGAGCTGGAGGCGGCGGGCGCCGCCGGTCTCACCATCGAGGATACGCTGCTGCCGGCCGCCTTCGGCGAAGCAAAGGCGCAGCTGATTTCGCTGGAGGAGGGCGTCGGCAAGATGAAGGCGGCGCTCGACGGCCGAGGCGATCCCTCGCTCGTCATCATGGGCCGCACCGGCGCGGCCTCCATCACCTCCATCGAGGATGCGATTCGTCGCGCGAAGGCCTATGAGACGGCCGGCGTCGATGCGCTGTTCTTCACCGGCATCAAATCGCGTGCCGAGCTCGAGGCAATCGCGGCCGCCACGCGTCTGCCGATCGTGCTAGGCGGCGCGCCGGATGAATTGAATGCGATCGACTATCTCGCGAGCCAGCGCGTGCGCATCGCGCTCCAGGGCCATGCGCCGATCGCGGCTGCCACGCAGGCCGTCTACGAGACGCAGAAGGCGTTGCGCGAAGGTACGTCGCCCAAGAACCTCAAGGGCCTTGCCTCGTTGGATTTGACCAACCGCGTCATGCGCGAGGCCGAGGTGAAAGCGCGCAGCGCCGATGTCCTGGGACTAAGGAAATGAGCCGGGCGATCCTCCAGGTCATGATCCGCGGTCGCGTGCAGGGCGTCGGCTATCGGGCCTGGGTCGAATACCAGGCGACGACGAGCGGCCTCGAAGGCTGGGTCCGCAATCGCCGCGACGGCAGCGTCGAGGCGCTGTTTGCAGGCGCGCCGAAGCACGTCGCCGACATGGTCGCGCTGTGCCGGCACGGCCCGCCGTCCTCGCGCGTGGACAGCGTGACCAGCGAGACCGCCAGCGTGGACGAGCTGAATTTGCGTAGGGCAGGGGAAGCGTTCTCGGTCCTGCCGACGGCTTGAGAGCCCAGCCTCTCCGCGCAGACAGTGCGCTCCCTCGCCCCGTTCTTACGGGGAGAGGTGAACAGTCACCGCGCCAGCTTGGCAATTGCCTCGCTGAGCTCGTGGATTTCGTAGGGCTTGCGCAGGATCGCGAAATCGCCGCGCACTCCGGCGGCGACGTCGCTGTAGCCGGTGGCGAGCAGGATGGGCAGGCCGGGGCGGATCCGGCGCAGATGATGGGCGAGGCTGAGGCCGTCCATCTTTCCGGGCATGACGATGTCCGAGAACACGAAGTCGACGCCGTTCTTCTCGATTTCGCGCAATGCCGCCTCGGCATCGGCGACCCGGCGCACGTCGTAGCCGAGCTGCTCCAGAAGACCGATACTGACGAGGGCAACGTCGGGATTGTCCTCGACCAGCAGCACCGTGCCGCTGCCGCGGAACGGCATTTCTCCCGCCGTCTCCCGCGATGGCGCGTCGTCTCCGCGCGGCAGGAGGATGGTGAAGGTCGTGCCCTTGCCGAGCTCGCTTGCGACCTTCACCGTGCCGCCGGCCTGGTGGGCGAAGCCGTGCACCTGTGAGAGGCCGAGGCCGGTGCCTTTGCCGATCGGCTTGGTCGTGAAGAACGGCTCGAAGATCTTGTCGAGGACGTCGCCGGGAATGCCAAGCCCGGTATCGGCGATGCTGATCGCGAGGAAGTCGCCGGCGAGGGGCGGCTCGTCGAGCACCGTATTGCGCGCCCCGATCGTCACCGCGCCGCCGTCCGGCATCGCATCGCGCGCGTTGATGACGAGGTTGAGCAGCGCGGTCTCGAGCTCGGAGACGTCGGCCGTGATCGACCAGGCGTCGGGTTCGATGTCGAGGGCGAGGCGCACGGCACTGCCGACGCCGGCGTCGAGCACCTCGCGGATCGAAGCGATGCGCTCGGCAAAATTGATCGCCTGCGGGTTGACGCTCTGTCGCCGCGCAAAGGTGAGGAGCTGGTTGGTCAGCGCGGCGCCGCGCTTGGTTGCCGTCTCGATCGCGGACATGGCGCGCTCGACCTTGTCGTCGTCGGTGGCGCTCTTCTTCAGGATATGCAGGCTGCCGCTGATGATCATCAACAGATTGTTGAAATCATGGGCGATGCCGCCTGTGAGCTGGCCGAGTGCATCGAACTTCTGCGACTCGGCGAGCTGCTTCTGCATCGCCTCGAGCTTGAGCTCGGCATTGCGCCGTTCGGTGATGTCGCGGGTGATCTTGGCGAAGCCGACCAGCTCGCCACCCTCGTAGATCGGATCGATCACCACGCTGGCCCAGAAGAATGTGCCGTCCTTGCGGACGCGCCAGCCTTCCTCCTCGTAGCGGCCCTTTTCGCGGGCGATGCCGAGCGCCCGGGCGGGCTTGCCATTGGCGCGGTCGGTCTCGGTGTAGAAGCGGGAAAAGTGCTGGCCGAGGATCTCCCTGGGCGAATAGCCCTTGATGCGTTCGCCGCCGATGTTCCAGCTGGTGATGATCCCGCTGGGATCGAGCATGTAGAGGGCGTAGTCGGCAACCCCTTCAACCAGCAGCCGGAAACTGCGCTCGCTTTCGAACAAGTCTCTCTGCTGACTGAATTTTTTCGTCATTCCTGGACCCCGCCTCGACGGTGGCAAACGCCCGGTGGGTGGTTTGGTTCCTGCCTCTGGGAAGTTTTTAGGCAAATATCGGGAACAGTATGCAAGTCCCGGACGTCCAAAGCGTTTCGCGAAGACGGGTGTCCCGTTGTCCGTCAAGTCGGCGCCAGGCTCCGGAACGTCGCGGCAACCGCCCGCAATGCTGCCAGCTTGGCGGGATCGCTGATCTTCGAATGCAGCATCACCTTCGAACTGCCGAGCTTCGGCAGTCTGTGGGCAGGTCCGAGGTCGACCAGGCTCGCCGGCGCGATCCGCCGCGCAAGCGGTGCGATCGCGAGTCCGGCAAGCGCAGCCGCGACCACCGCTGTGACACCGCCGCCGACAAAACGTTCGCGCCAGGCGAGGCCGGCCTTGTCCAGCGCGCGCACGGCAATGGCGCGAACCCCGCAAGGCGGGGCAAGCGTCGCGAGCGGCAGCGGCTCGCCCTTCGGCAGGGCGAAGCGTCGTGACGCGAACCAGCCGAACTCATCCTCGGCGAGCCTTTCGCCGCCGCGCCGGCTGCCTTCCTGGCGGACGATCACCGCATCCAACCGCCCCGCGTCGTAGGCGTCCTGCATCTCGCGCGAGAAGCCGATGGTGACGGCGAGGGTGAGGTTTGAGGACATCGCATGCAGCCGTTCGAGCAGCGGCACCAGTTCAGGGCCGGCGGCGTGATCGGAGATGCCGAGCGAGAGCGATTGTGCGGCCGGTGCCTCGCCCGACAGCGCGCGGTCATGCGCCGCGATCAGCGCCCGGGCGCGATCGAGGAACGCCGCGCCGTCGGATGTGAGACGGACTGCGCGCGGCGAGCGCTCGACGAGACGCCTTCCGAGCAGCGTCTCCAAACGCTGGAGTTTCAGGCTGACGGCCGCCTGCGTCGTGCCGAGCGCCTCAGCGGCGCGCGTAAAGCTCTGGAGGTCGGCGACCAGCAGGAAGGCCTGGACGGTGGCGATGTCGAGCGCGGCTTTCATTATGGATAGTTATCACTGATATCAATAGAGATAAGATAGCAAAATGATCAGGAGAAATCTAGCTTCTCACCAACGCCGCGCAAACTCTGCGCGACATTCCTGGGAGAACGACCATGCCCCTGATCACCGTGTCCTACAGCAGCGCCCGCCAGTCGCCCTCGCTGAAGGCCGACATCGCGAACGCCGTGTCCGAGCTTACCGCAGAGATCCTGCACAAGGACCCCAAAGTCACCGCCATCATCGTGAAATCGGTCGATGCCGCTGACTGGTTCGCCGGCGGCAAGTCGCTCGCCGAACAGAAGCTCGCGAGCTACTGGATCGACATCCACGTCACCGAAGGCACCAACACCAAGGACGAGAAGGCGGCCTATCTCGCCGCCATGTTCAAGCGCATGGCCGGGATTTTGGGCCCGCTGCATCCCGAGACCTACCTGCATGTCGACGAGGTCAAGGGTGATGCCTACGGCTTTGGCGGCCTGACCCAGGAGCGGCGCTACATCGCCGGCAAGCTCGAGGTTTCGCTGCAGGCGGCGTGATGCGGCAAGCCGCGGGTGAACGATCTCACCCGCGGCTTGAGCCTGTTGCAGCGTCGATCGTCAGCCCGCTATCCGGAACTGAACTTCAGCCTTGTTCAGGAAACACGTCTTGTCGAACAGCGTCAGGTCCAGCGGGTTTGGCAGCCTGACATCATCGAGATCGGGGCAGGCCTTGATCGACGGATCGTAGGAACGGTCGATCTGCGAGATGAAGACGACGATCAGGCCCTTGTCGCGTGCGAAGGATTTCAGCGCGCGCACCTGAACGGTCAGCTCGGGGTTTTCCCGCCTCTGGTCGAGCAGTTGCAGATAGTCGACCACCACCATAGAGCCGCGAGGCACTGCCGCCATTCGCTTGACGATGTAGTCGGCGCTGATGGCATCCGAGCAGTCGACGTCGAACAGTTTGTCGAACTGCACCGGATCCGCGCCGATCGCGCGCAGGCGATCCAGGACATCTCTCTCGGTATATTCGAGCGAGAAGAACGCAGCGCGATGGCCTGACCGCATCGCCTCGACGGCAAGTTCGAGGCTCATCAGTGTCTTGCCCTGACCGGGACGGGCTCCGACCAGCACGAGGTCACCCGGCCGGAATTGCGGAAACAGCCGATTGGCCGGTGTCACTGCAGCGGCTTTCGCCGCGAGCATGCTCCAGACGGAAAAACCTTCCGTCGCGGCCACGCGGTCAAGCGCGTCGTGGAGCGGGATGCCTTCCTTGCGGGACAGGCGCTTCGCCTTGCGCTTCAGATGATAGATTGGCGCAGACAACTTCATCGAGAGAAGCTCCCATTGCGAGCAGAAGCGCAATCCCTCCTTATGCCTGGCGCTCGAACAGTCGGCCCAATGATCAATCGCCCGGCATGATCTGTACTTTCCCGGCGGAGGGGGGAGGCGTGGGCGGCACCGGAATCAAGCATAGCTCATTCCGCGTCAGCGGAGAACGAGTGAGGCAGGTAGCGCTGCAGAAAAGGCTAGGCGACCGCGTCCGCCGCCAGCGCGCGGGTCGGCCCGAACAATTCTTCGAACGCCTGCCTGAGTGCGATGTCGACGTCGGCCATCGTCACGATCTGGCCGAGGTCGACCAGCGAGGTGACGCCATAGCGGGGATCGGCGACGCCGCAGGGTACGATGCCGGCGAAATGTGAAAGCTCGGGCTCGACATTGATGGCGATGCCGTGGAACGACACCCAGCGCTTCAGCCGCACGCCGATCGCCGCGATCTTGTCCTCATGCTCGGGCCCCTTGTCAGGCCGCTTCACCCAGACGCCGACCCGGTCCTCGCGCCGCTCGCCGCGGACGTTGAAGGCGGCAAGGGTACGGAGGATCAACTCCTCCAGGCTGGCGACATAGGCCCGCACATCGGGTCGGCGCCGCTTGAGGTCGAGCATGACATAGGCCACCCGCTGGCCCGGGCCGTGATAGGTGAGCTGGCCGCCGCGCCCGGTGGCGAAGGTCGGGAATCGGGGATCGAGCAGGTCGGAGGCCTTGCCCGAGGTGCCGGAGGTGTAGAGCGGGGGGTGCTCGAGCAGCCAGACCAGCTCCGGGGCCTCGCCTGCCGCAATCGCCGCGACTCGCGCCTCCATGGCAGCCACCGCGTCCGGATAGGGCACGGGGGCGTCTGAAATCCGCCATTCCACCGGCGCGCCGGCGGAGGCGGAAAACGGCGTCAAATCGAGCTCTTGGCGGGGGTTTTGAGGTGAATTAACCATTGGCTAACCATAACGTGGTGATCATCGCGGGAGCAAATGCAGAGTCAAAAGTTGCGGCGGTCCTGACAGTGCCCACTCTCGATAAAGTCACCGTGGATCTCATGGTCGTCCTCGGGACGACCACCATGCCGATCCATCAAGTATTACGTCTTTCCCGCGGCGCCATCATCGAGCTGGACGCAACCGAGGCCGACGAGGTCAAGGTTTTGGCCAACAATTTGCCGGTCGCCTCCGGTGTCGTGCTGGTCGACCGCAACCGGATCGCGGTCGAGGTCAAGCAGATGCTGCCGCGCGCGGCCGGTACGCGGTAGCGGCCCGGGCATCCGATAGGACCGATCCGGGCGGGGTCAGAATTTTTCCTCCCAAGCTTGTGGATTTCAGGACCTTTGCAGGCTTGTATCCCCCTGATGGATTTGTTAGATCGGCGACCGCTGATCCGGCCAGCCTCTAGACCTCAGGCCGGTATCTCCTAGCGCTCGTGGCGGAACTGGTAGACGCGCTGCCTTGAGGTGGCAGTGGGTAACACCGTGGGGGTTCGAGTCCCTCCGAGCGCACCATACCCACGCATAATCCATTGAAATTAAGGCGTTTTTCTTCCAAAGTTACTACGCAAAGTTACTACTCTGTTCTCGGCCGATGTTCCGGACCTGTTCGCGCCAGGTAACGCCGTGACGTCGTCAAGCGATTGACTCTGATCGAACGCCACGATCTTCTCCATGCCGCTGATTCCGAGCTTTTCCCGGTTCGCCTTGGCGATGTAATGCGCAGGCATCTTCGGGTCGGTCCAGCCGAACATGGCCATCATCTGGCTCTCGGTACAGTCGGCGTAGGCGGCGACCTCGGCACGGGCCTTCCGCACCCCATGGCAGCTCTTCTTCGGTTCATTGACGCCCGCCAGGACCGCGTACTTCTTGAACTTCGCCGCCCACGCCTTCTTGTTCATCGGCAGCACGCGGCCCTTCACGAGCTTCCCGGTGAAAACGTCGGCGCCGACGATCCCGGCGGCGCGCGCCGTGCGGAGGCTATCGGCAAACTCCGGATGCACCGGCACCGTGACTGTCGTGTTGCCTTGGCTCTTCTCGGTTGCGATCTGCACGGCCATCTTGCGGACGATCTGGCGCAGGTGCGGTGGCCCGAAGCGATGCGCATCGCCAACCCGTAAGAACGTATAGTGCAGAACATCGAACATCAGCCGCGCTTCGGTGCCGAGCGACCACTTCGCGCGATAGAGCGCCATGTCGTCCTCGGTCCAGGGCACGAAGCCGCCGCTCTCGCGGCTTGCCTTCGCCTTGCCGGACTTCAGTCCGATCGTTGGATCATCATCCTCCTCGAGATGCTCCTCATCAATCATCCAGCGGATCATGCCGCGCAATGCCGACAACAGGTTGCCGGCCTGTGAGGGCGTGCGCGCTTTCATCTCCGCCTTGATGACCTTGCGTGTCAGCACAGCGAACGGCTTCTCACCATTCTCGGGTAGAAGTGACTCAATCAACCCGGTGCGCTGGAGCCGCGTCGAATCCGACAGTCCTGCCTCACCGACGGCAAGGTCGCCCAGCCAATGATCGCTATGTTTATAAAGTGTCCAGTACCAGCGCAGCGTGTGAGGCTTCGGCGGCTCCGTCGGCAGTTCCGGACGTGGTTCGTTGCGCTGCTTTTGCGCGTTGACGTAATCGGTCGCGTCGCCATAAAGCGCGATCTGGGAAACAATGGTCTCATCACACTCGTCGTCGAACGCTCTGGTGCCAAACTCCGCCTTGATCCTGATCTTCGGCAATCCGTTGCGAAGCTGGACATAATAGCGCGTCTGTCCGCGCTGAGAGCGATCGGCCTGCACATAGCGACGTTCCGGCTGCACCAGCGGATCGGGTTCGGTTCGCCGTTTACGCATCACTCCTCCGAGCGCTTCGACCGCCGCATCATAGGCGGCATCGAACGCGTCCGTTCCATATTTCTCCCTGATCCCGATCCGGCGCCCCTTACGGCTCACTTTCACGTACCAGCGCAGTGCGCCCAGCGCAGAATAGTCGAAGTAGAGGTACATTCGCGCGTCCCCAGGCGCGCGGGGACCGCGTGGTGATGCTCCAGGCATTGGCTTACTCCGTGAACCAATGCCTGGAGTCTAGCGATGCGGTGACTCCGCATCAATTGCATAAGGTGCGTTTCACCCGCTTTCGGTGCGCTTCAGGTACCTCTGCAGCGCTTCCGAGGGCACCCAGATCTCGTTGGGATCGTCTACGGGTTTGCGCAGCGCCGCGCTTGCCGTCAGTGCAATCCGGATAACGCCTTCGCTATCGATCGTAACCGCGCTCGCGCCCGCCTCCTTGGCGGCGCGGATCGCGCGGGCAATGTCGGCTTGCGTGACTTTTGCAGGACGCCGCGGCAATATCCTTCTCCTAGCGGATCTTTGTTGATCTCGTTGAGCGACGTACGACGCCCTCCGGATTTGTTCGAAGTGCTTTGCACATCACGGCCGTCACAGCATCCGTCTCCAAAGCTGCTTCGAAGACTGGGCTCGATGGTTGCTGCAAGCCAGACTAACGCACACTCATCGCCATCAAAAACCATCAAAGCCACGGAAAAAAGGGCAGCGAGATCTTCGTCGGGCATTCGGCGTGATTGGCGTGGAAATCGGACGGAGAGCTCGCTGCAGCGGATCCTCCTATAGACGAGTTGCCCTCTTGCGACGAGGCGGCGCGCGTCAGCAAACGCGACGTCGCAACGAAGGGTTATGCGCCTCTGCAGCATCAAAGGTCGGCAAATCCGCGCTCGCCAAGCGCCTGCAGACCCGACTGGGTGACGCCCGGACTATCGAGCGCGATTAAGGTTTTGTTTACCAGTCCTCGACTGTCCGATTCGGACTAAGGCGGCCGTTTGGCGCCCTATATTTTGGGGACTACGAGTCGCCTCGGAGTCAATCATACGGGCAACAAATTTAGTCGGCCGCGGTCGCCGCGACTCGCACTATGGCTCAGCTTCGGCAAGGCCTGTGCCGCACATCATGGAGCCACCCATGCCACATCCGTTCAAGGTGTTTCCTGTTCCGCCGGGAGTAACGCTCAGGCGCATCTGTCTGGCGCAGGCGATCGTCAGTATTTCCGCGCTGGGATCGACCGTCTTGCTGCTCTCGAAGGTCGTCCCGACCATCGTGAGCGGATTACCTTAAGGGGCCTTTGCTCCGGGGAAGAGGGCGGGTCAATCGCCCCGATGATGGATGGGACGGATTCCTGGGAAAAGTGAAGCGCTATCAGCACTTAGTGACGGTCAAAATCGTCGTGCAGTACCGATCGCAGTGTCGCGTTATTTTTTTGCGTGGCATAGCGAAGTCGAGCGTAGTCTAGTGTGCATCTGGATAGTCGGGCGTTGAGTCGCGTACTACGCCAACACCCGCTTTTCCACGCTCGGGTGTGCTAGCCCGTTGTTGCTCGACGTAGATGCCATCACCATCACAAAAGTCCGTCGGGCCAATAGACATCACTGAGCGCGCGCGGCGCTAGGCGAGAAGATCATGGGTGTTCACGATGATCTCACATCCGTCAAAGACGAAATCGAGCGGCTGACCAAAGATGGTGTGCTCGGCTTCTATACGCACTTCGAGGTCACTGAGGTCGTTGCTTTCCGCGACCGTGGAGTGCCGCCGCTGAATGTGTTTTCGGTTTTTGTGGCTGAAGACCGAGGAGATGTCCCCGATGTCGCCGCTGAATTCTTGGGGCCTCGAATCAGGCTCAAGCAGGCGAGGAACTGGACTTTTGGCGTTTGTCGCTATCTCCGACCGATATCCGAAATCCTGAACGCCTTAGCTTCTTTTCAGACGAGCCTGGTGTGGCAGCCGTCTGGAGAGGCGCTCAACGTCGGCCCCCTAGTTGCAGCGCCGAGGCAGTTCGTGCCCGCTGATACGACAGTCATTGTCCCATGGAACAATGTTCTCAAGAACAATTTCTGGAACGGTTCCTATGTGGTTGAACTCGCAGATCCGGACAAGGCCGAGCTAAAGCTGTTCTTCGACGGCCCACCCGCGCTACAAGAACTTTCTGAACAGGTCCAAACGGTCGTGCCGATCCGGCTTGCGAGCCTGTCCGACCGTCTTGGAAACCTTGTTTTTCAAATCCCCATTACCGTGGTTACGTCGACCTTCGCGCATCAGCGAGTGTCCCGGGATGTCGTCGTCTCCCTTGGCTGGCATCCGAAAGCAAAACCACGGAAGGTCCGCGCTGTTTGCGACATGCAGTTTGACGACACGCTCACCGGATATGCGTCCGCCGAGATAAACGGCAACAGCGCGACAATTCCAACAGCCGCCGGGCAGGGGATGTTGCGCTCAGCACTCTGGGACGAAGACAACCGCGTTGTCCTGGCTGCTATGGGGAGTACCGCCTTTATCGAGACGGTAGTCACCAACATGCACGCAATCGACCCGGAACCACGGGTCTTTCAGATTCCAGGGCGGAACGGCGCGTCACACTCCGCGAGAGTTGGTCTGTTCAGGTCGAATAAGATCGTCGTAGAGGCACCCAAAAAAAACAGAGGCGACCAATGGGCGAAGCAACGCATCTATCGCGACGAAGCCGCGCGGCTGTCGCGCGAACGCCGATTTGTGCAGTATCGTCCGACCGGACCCAAAGCGATCGCTCATGAATCCGCATTGAAGGACTTGCATTTCCTCTTGTCCCGCTATGGCGAAGATGGAGTTTGGCTTTGGGACCCCTATCTCACGGCAACGGACATTCTCGAAACGCTCTTTTATTGTCCTCATAGCGGGGTGGAGCTACGCGCTCTAACCGCCGCAGCCGAGATCCCCGATGACGATACCGAGGCCCCAGAAGGTCTGACACGTCATCAGACATTTGCCCTCGCGCAGCTTTCCGTTTTCGACAACGCTCAGTCAAACTGGCACGGCATCCGACTTGAATATCGAATGCGCAGCGGCACTTCAGGCTGGCCGTTTCACGACCGGTTCTTAATTTTTCCCGTCAAGGACGGTGGCGCACAGGCATGGTCACTCGGAACGTCCGTGAACAGTTTCGGCACGATCCATCATATCCTGCAAAAAGTGGACGATGGACAATTGGTGATGGACGCCTTCGCCGAGCTCTGGGATCAACTGGACCAATCGCAACATCTCATTATCAAGAAGCCGTAGTGACTCAGAGCGATCTCATTCGTGAACTTGTCAACGAGGCATCCGCGCCCGGCGAGGAAG
This sequence comes from Pseudomonadota bacterium, assembly GCA_023435725.1. Lineage (GTDB taxonomy): Bacteria > Pseudomonadota > Alphaproteobacteria > Rhizobiales > Xanthobacteraceae > Bradyrhizobium. Next base: position 26,878 of record JAEYRD010000103.1, read on the forward strand.
CCGAGCCCTCGGAGCTTCTTGCGGCAATCGCCGCGGATCCCAGCCCGCTCGTTTCACTCCAGGAATGGGATCGTGGAAATGCTCTCTTTGCGGCTCTGCACCGGGATATTCCTTTTCTGATGCGGGTGAGGGCAGGCGTTCCCCTGCAAGGAGACGAGCGCGCCCGCTGGGTGCCTCTGCTTCGATGGCTATTCGCGCAACTGCGACAGTGGGATTTCGCTGCCGATCCTCGACAGGAAAAACTGGCTGCGATCCTGGTCGTGGTGCAAGCTCATGATGGGGACGGAGCATTATGGCGCACCATGCCGACCGGTGTGCTTCAGAATGCGGCATTAGCTGCGCGCTTTGAGACGCTCGTTGGTGGCTTTAGCATGACCTTCGGCGCGCGGGGCAGCGGTCCCGAACCCATCTGGGAGCGCGAGGCCGTCGACAGGCTGCTCGTCGTTGAAAGTAATTGCGACTGGGGAAACCTGGGAGATGCATGGCGTCCCTTCCAGGACCTCATCCATGCGTCGGCGCTCCAATGCCAGGCTGTGCGTTTTCTTGCTCATGCTGACGTCTCGCGCCTCGCGAAAGCCATCGTCAACGTGAAACAGGTAGCAGTCGCTATGTTGGTGGCGCAAATTCTCGACACACAACAGCGGCTGCTGCTCGCCTTGGCGAGCGACAATCATTTCATTGAGTTTGCTTGCGCCTATGTGACGCTCAATGGCCGACGTCGACGACCGACGTCACTTGCCGATGACGCCGGCATCTTCACTCAGCTTCTTGCAAAGGTTGCTTTGGACACAGTGCGTTGGCGTGGCTGGATGTCGGTTTTCAATGCTTATCCAGTCCGCTATCCAGCTCTCCATCCATCTCTCGGTGAAGCCTTGGCCAATGCGAAAGAAGCCGCCATTGATGCGTATGTCGAATCGATCAATCTGTTTCCTCATCCGGTTAAACACGTGGATGAGGGTCGGCGAAATGTCGCAATTTGTTTGCGGGCATTTCGCGCTCGCGCCTCGGACGAACAGAGAAAGCTGTTGTGGCAACGCGCCCATAAGCGGTGGTTGGCATGGGAGTTTGATGCGGCCAGCAACAATACCCATTTGCTGGGAATAAGTCGGTCAGAGATTGACTATGCAATTGTTGGATTCGCCGTGGAATGCCTCGACGGTACCGAGCAAACGCAAAGGTTGACACGGACTGGCTTAGAACTGCACGCCATGGAACACGTCTGGTACAAGTTGGAGACGGATATCAAGAGCGCCTGGTTTCGCGTGCTGTCAATCTTTCAACCTTACGCTCACGCCATGCAAGTGGGAGCTTCGATAGAAGACTGGCTCACGGAGACACGCGTTTATTATCCGTCTGAGATCGCCAATGTTCCATATCTTAAGCTGCGCTATCCGTCCGACTAGCCATCAATCTAGTAGAACATGCAATTTTCTCGTGTCATGACGGCAATGCGCTTTCTGCCCGCCGGGCCAGACGTTCCGCTCGAATTGGTGTCCGCCCAGGAAAGGGGGCAGACCATCTTTATCTGCGGCGCTGGCGTATCGCGCGGGGCGGGACTGCCGCTGTTTCGAGGGCTGGTCGAAAGGGTTTACGAGACGCTCGGCGAAGATTGGAATCTGCATCCGGCGGAACGCGAGGGAATGCGTTCCGGCGGCGAACTCGCAGGTCAGTATGATCGCGTGTTGCGCTGTCTTGAGCGCAGGCTCGCCGCATCGGACGCCCCTCGTAACCGGGGGATGCGCGAACGTATCCGTGCCGCCGTTCGCAGTGTCCTGGCGCCGCCTGAGGGCGCGGATCTGTCCAATCATCTCGCGGTGCTGGAGTTGTCGCGGGACGCGGAGGGTCGCAACCGGATTCTCACTACCAACTTTGATACACTGTTCGAACGCGCGTGGTACGACAAACATCAATCCGCCATTGCCACGCACGCCGGCATGGCGATGCCGCAGCCAAAGGTCGCGGCCTGCACGGGCGTCTTGCATTTGCACGGGCGGCTCGCCGATCCACGGCCCGAATTGCAGGCGTTCGAGACCGACCTCGTATTGACCAGCGCAGAATTCGGCGACGCCTACCTGCGGTCCGGCTGGGCATCACGCTACATCTACGACCTCGTGCGCGCTTACACGGTGGTGCTGGTTGGCTACCAGGCCGATGACCCGCCAATGCGCTATCTGCTGGAGGCTTTGGAGGCCGATCGCGAACGCTATCCCGATTTGCAGAAAGTCTACGCTTTCGCTTCGTGTCCGCTTGGTCAGGAAGAGCTTGTCCAGGCGCTCTGGCTCGCCAAAGGCGTCAAACCGATCCTCTATACCGTCAACGGTGACGGCCACTCGGCCCTCTATGCAAGCCTGCATGAATGGCGCAGCTATGCCGACGATCCAACCGCCTGGCGCCGACAGCGTCTGCAACCAATTCTCGCTGTGACGCCTGCCGCCGCAGGGGAAGCGCGGGTGCAGGAATGCGTGAGCCTCCTTGGCCACGGTGATGCTTGCCAATTGCTCGGAGAACTCTCGCCCGCCGCTGCATGGCTTCCGGTTCTTGCCGAAAGACGTGTGTTTGATCGTGGCAAGGATTTGCCCGGCGAATGGATCGCAAAACACATTGACGATCCCGCCATGATCCAGTCCTGTGCCGCGTTGGACTCATTCGATGATCAAATACGCTGGTACGTTGGCCGGGCGCTGAAAACTGAGCAGGCCAGCATATCGCCGCTTCAGGCGCGCGCATGGCGATTGATGCTCACGGCAAAGCGACCGACGCACGTCGATTCGATTGACGATAGCTGGTTTCAGACTGCTCCGGCGATCAAGCGGGGGCAGGCCGACTTTGGATCGCGCCGGCTGATCAGCCGGATTTTGCGGCCGCGTCTCGCGATCAGCAAGATCATTCCCTTGCAAGATGATGCCGCCGAAGCCGACCCGCCTGAAAAACTTGGTGATCTTTTGCGTCTCGAGTTCAACCCCGCAGAGCATCCATCTGCCGCGGACATCCTGGCCGTGTGGCCAAAAGAGATCGAGCACGAACTGGCGCTCTTCCGAACTCTCGAGCGCGCACTGTTGGACGCCCTGGAGGAGGCCGAAGACCTCGGATTTCTCGCTGACTGGGATCGGACCAGTTACGATGTGCCATCTGTTGCGCCTCATGCGCAAAATGCCATCCGTGATGGATTCTATCCGATCACCCGTGTTGTGGCTGATCTCTGGACCCGTATCGCAACGCGCGATCCGGCGCGCGCCCGCAGCCTCGCTCGAGCGTGGAACGACGCACCTTACTTGCTGCTCAAGCGATTGGCGCTGTTCGCCCGCGAACATTCCGCCTTTTCGCCGGCCGACGCCGCGTCACTGGTCAATAACCTCGAAGAGACAGTGTTCTGGGGAAATGCCCGCGTTGAGATCATGCGTCTTCTTGTCTCGCGCTGGTCGCAATTCAGCGACGTGGATCGTCTGGCGGTCGAAAGCCGAATCCGCGCCGGCGAGCCTCGCCACCTCCATGCGTCGGATGCCTTCGACAGCGAGGATGAATGGCAGTCGATCCTCGATGACTCGATCTATCGACGTCTCAAGCGCATCGAGGTTGCAGGCGGGACGTTAACGGGGGAGAGCCAACGAATCGTTGCCGCAATTGCGGCGCGGCACCCGACCTGGAAGCCAGGTCCGGCAGACCGCGACGATTTTCACTTCTGGCACGAAATCCGTTCCGGGCCAGATGGTCAGCCCGGATTGCTAGCCAATATCACAGACGATCGGCTCGTGCAGGAGGCGATGCGTCTCCAACGCGAGCAATACTACGAGCAAGGCGATGTCTGGCGCGTATTCTGTGCCGCGGATCCGGAGCGGGCATTGCACGGTCTTGAGCTTGAGGCCGCCAACGGTCGATGGGACGGAGAAGCATGGCGTTGTCTTCTCTCGGTAGCCGCCGACAAGGGAGAGGCGGCATTTCAGCATGCACTGGCCGACCTGCTCCTGCGCATGCCTGCAGCTTCGTTTGGTCAGATATTGACGGCGGTCACTTCATGGCTCCAGCGCAGACGCGATATCCTGTCCGTCACGGATATATCAGGCGGCGCGCGTTTTCTGCTACTTTGGGATCGTTGTGCCGATCTGGCATACTTGCCCGAGAGGGAAGCGGATGCAGCCGGGAAGAACAGCCGTGATCTGGCGACCGAAGCGCTCAACAGGCCAGGAGGTGTACTGGCCTGGTCGCTGATCGATGCGCTCGGCACGCCAAAACCCGAGAGGAACGCTGGCCTCGATCCGGCGCTACGTCCGCGGTTTGACCGGGTTGCCGCGGCTGAGGGATGGCCGGGATTGTTGGGACGAGTGAATTTGGCACGGTCTCTTGCCTATCTCGATGCCATCGATCCCGCCTGGGTCGCAGCGAACCTAGAGCCCCGTCTCGCCTGGGGCCACCCGGAAGCTTTGCCGCTCTGGCGGTCTTACGCGGGAGGTGGCATTGGCTCGTCACGGCTGTTTAACGCGTTGAAACCCGCCATGCTGGCTGCATTCGAACGGCTGGAACTTTCCGATGATGAATTCGAGGGACTGATTTCGAAACTGCTCAGCGTCGCCGCATGGCACCAACGCGGTGAAGAACCGCAATACAATCTGTCCGCTGCTGAGCTCCGGCGAGCCTTGGCCGTGGGACCGCCTTCGGTGCGACGCAACGTGTCCTGGAATCTTTGGCGCATGATGGCGAAGCCACACGGTGTTAAGGGGGATGCAGATGGCGATGAAGGTGCCGTGGTTGACAGGCCAACATGGTGGCGCACCGTGATCGGGCCGCTCTTTCGCGATATCTGGCCACTCGACGCGCGGCTCCGGTCCAAGAGCTCGACGCGGAATTTTGTCATGATGGCACTTGAATGCGAGGCCGCGTTTCCCGAGGCCGTCGAGGCCATTCTCGACCTGGTCGTGCCATACGAACTCCACCAGCTGGCACATTCGCTGCGGCTAGAGGACAAGCACAGCGCCTTGGTTCAGCAGCATCCGCGCGCCTTTGTCAGGCTGGCCAACGCACTGATCGACCCAGTGGCTTTTCGCGTCCCAGGTGATCTCGGGACTTTCCTGCAAGAATGCGTTGTCGCGGATCCGGTTGTCGCGGGCGATCCGGCCTATGTCCGCCTGAATAGCCTTCGGCGGCAGCGGAGCGCTTGAGTCAAGAATTGCCCGACGAATTGGCGGCCATGGTTGTTAGTTGAAGTTTGCTCTTGTTCGTGGGTTCACGCTCACATCGCCTAATCGGCACTTCCGATCATATCCTTTCGCGCGATTTCGACTCGTCTATCGAGATATTTGGCGAGATCAACAAGATGGACGCCCCTTGCAGCCTTCTGGCTGATTTCGATACGGACAAGCGGAAGCGCAATCTCTCCGCATGAAATTTTCTGCACCAGCTTGGTTGTATTCAGGTGGGGAAAGTAGTCGCGACAGACCTCATTGATCGGGATGATCGCCTTGCCGCCATACTGTGCCATCAACAGAAATGCGGTATTCATCGGTCAAGCTCGCGCCGTCAGCAACAATCTGCTTACGATGGCGCGAGCAACACGCCAGCGCCAGAAGCCATCAAAGCGCCGAAAGCTGCTCCGTGAAAGGGGGAGCGGCGGTGCGGGCGGTGAATGGCGGTTTTGGCGATGAAAAGGAAAGAATCGGCAAGCCTTAAGCGCAATTTGCGTTGGGACGTCGGCTTCTCAGCGAATGGCCATGGCCAGCGCCAATCGTGAGTTTGCCCCCATGTCAGGGTTGTCATCGCTTGCCGAGCCTTGCATTGAGCTTGTCAGAGCAGCCGGACTCACCGTAACAGACCACATTGATGGTTCGCTGCCGGACAGATGACATGACGCCTGATTTTGCGCTCCTTCCAAAGGCCGGATTTGCTATTGAGATCGATGGTCGCATCAAAACTGAATTCAGCACCAAGGAGGGCGCCGAAAGCGGAGCGGTGGAATTGAAACGTCGGTTTCCGATGCTTCAGATTCGCGTTTATGACGCTGCCACGAAGTCGCGACATGAGGTCTCGTCGTAAATTCCGATACGCCCGTCCGCGGGACGTTCAACGCGATTTTCGCCGTTGGCGGCCGATATGCGGAAACCGCCGCGGAGCCGAAGGCGTGGAACTATCTCATGGCTCTTACGCGATTGCGGACAACCGCGGCGTGACCCTGATAGACTTGGCAATCTAGCGCGAGCTTGTAAAACTCTTCGGCAGTCGCCTCAGTGTCGGCCAACAAGCCGAATTTCCGTGTAAGATCCCGCGCCAAGGCGCCCAACTCCAATGCGTCGCTTGGCCCGACGTGGCCATATGATTGGGCCTTCTGAGAAAACGTCGCAATCACGTCGCTCGGAAGCTCCGCACCTGAAAGAAAATAGCGGAGATGTTCGAGGAAGTTCGGATGGCGGTAAATGTCGTCGCCAGTCGTTTTGTTTCGTTCAAAAAGTGCTCGGTACGACCCTTTGATGCGTCCAGTACGAAACGAGGGATCCTCGAAATATCTCAACCGCACCTCGGGGATTGCCTTTCGCTGCAGCAACGATCTCATGAGCGCCAGGGCAAGTTCCCCATTGCGCGGAGCTACGTCATAATTGCCAAAGAGCTCCTCCTGGCGAAGCCTGATCTCTTTTAGGATATGTGCTTCCTCGGGCGCCAGCGCGAAGGCCCCAATGACTAATTCGGTCAAGCTGATCTCCCTTCCGTTCGCGCGGCTATCTGCTCTTTTGGCGGTAAATGGCCAAGTCTGATGGCTTGCTTACGTTGCGCTGGCGTTAGCGCGCGCCAGAAGAAATACACCTTGTCGGTAGCCATTTCCCGTAAGTCCGCCGCATGCTGTTTCTTGCGCAGCGTAATGTTGAAAAAGGACGGAGAATGATCGATGCGGTTGCGCCGAAGTCTCCAGAACACGACGAATGCCTGTTTCGGCGTGAGTTTTTTATTCTTTCGATAATAGGCGAGCGCATTTTCGAGGATGCTGGATTGCTCGGCGCGGGCGAGTGTCTCGAGTGCTTTGATGCATGAATTTAACCGCATCTGCTGCGTGAGCTTGTCCAGCCATTTCTTGGCTTCCTTGGGAGTGAGGCGGCGGCTTCCTTCGTAGACTGCGACATCAAATTGCAAGATGCAGTGCGAACCAACCTGTAAAACGTGCCCCGTGAATCTATTGCCAATTTCAAAATGATATCGCAGGCCATCTTGGCCGCATAGCTCACAAATTTCGCAAGGCTCCTCGTGATCTTCGGTACTTCCGGTGAAATACCATTCCTCGAACGCCCTCGGCAGCGTGTCTCCAACCGAAAGCGGCAGGATGCTGTCTCGAACACGTTGGGAACAAGATTGCATGGCTCTGAGGCGCGCTCCTAGCTCAAAATCCCGAGGCGTCTCGCAGTTACGGCGGCTTCGTCGGAGGTGGCGGAACTGGTGGCTGGCTCGGCCCGGCGCCTGCGGCAGGGCTAGAAGGCGCGGGCGCCGCATCGCATAGGGTGTGCACACCTGCGGCAATGAGAGCTATGACCAACACTGCATAGACAACAAACAGCACGCCACGAGTTTCCCGATAGTTCTTCATCGCCTGTTCGATAGGCGTTTCTGCGATTTCTTCCCGCTCGCGAACGGAGATGTAATTATAGAGGCTTTGCATCCAGCTCCGCCGGGAAGAGGCCTGGCTTTGGAAGAATGCACCATTGATCCGCCACTGCAACGCGAACGACAAGGCGACGAATATCGCGGCAGCAAAGTAGAACAGAGAGGAGATGAGAGGACCCGGCGTCTTGGCCGCATCGCCCAAAATCTTCAATACGAAAGGCGCCGCCGAGACGGCCAGATCTCGCCAGAGCGTCGCTGCGAGATCCTGCGCGCGTTGCGCCACCTTTTGGGTTTCATCAATAACGGTCTTGCGAAGGTCAGCGAGTGCCTTCAGGGTCTCGCGGCTCGATGATTGGACATGAGCTTCATAGGCAGCCTTGGCTGCTTCGAGGGCCTGGTCCAACGTTGTGACGAGATCTTGTTGAGGACGGCTCGCCCGGGCCAGCTCGCCTGAAAAGAGCAGGTGGCGGGCCTCGATATCCGTCCCCGACAGAAAAACCCAGTAGGCGGCTTCAGTCAGTCTCGAGCGGGCACCGGGCAGGGCGGGGTCATCGGCCTTAATGCGGTAGATCGGAGGTGTCGCTGTCGCCTGCAGCCAGACTTGGCCATCCTCGAGCCAGACGCGGGAGACGAGACCGCCCAATAATCTGCGCGCAGCAATTGCTTCCCACGCTTGATACGCCGGCGATGCAGCCGCTGGCGCGGTCAACAACATCCAGGGACTGAGATCGGTGGCGACCTCACGATCCGGAACAAAGTCACGGACATAACGAGTTGGGTCGATGCGACCAGCCAAGGATTCCGGGGGCGGGACCGGTTGTGCTAAGTTCCACGAACAGACTTCCAATCCTCGCGCGCGAAAGTCTTGAGTGGAATTGAAGTCGACGATCGCGAGACGTGGCAGGATAGTCCGTTGCGTCAAATAATGTGGAATGCCTGATTGGAATATAAAAAAGGCGCAAGCATCAGTGGCTGGCTTCCCAAGTGTGATCACCACCTCGCGCGCCGCATCGAAGACATCACCCGCGACGAGATCGCCACCGAGAGCCGGATTGTAGACTTGCAATGACGAGAACGGCGGCGGGACGTCGTCGGCAAAGGCGAGCCACGCCACTTGCGCATCGGTCGACGGCAGCCGCCCTCGCAACACGAGGGCGTCAACACGTTCGTCGGCCGAGGCGCGGTTCGCGACTAGCTCACGAACGCGTTCGACCAGATGTGCTGAGCTCGACGTCATCGAGTGTGATCGTGTCCTTGATGATGATCTCGCCTTTGTCGCGGTTCACCGAAATGACTGAAGGCGTCAAGCCGGCAGGGAAGGTCAATTTGACTCCGCTCGCCGTCTCGACGCGGCGGTTTCTGGGTGCCGGAATCGCGGTCTTTTGCAGCACGAACGATTCTCCCGCCATTCCCTCGCGCTTCAACTTTGCCTTGAAGTCTGTCACGACCGGGCTGTCGTCAGGCAGCGGTCCGAGAATGCTCTTCAGCCAATTTTCCGCGCTTTCGCCGTCGACGGAACCACCTGACTGGCTGGCTTCGTAGAGGCGTTGCGCCAGATTTTTCATCGTGTCCTGCGGAAGGATATCCTTGTGCTTGTAGGCGATGTTGCGCGTGGCCTCGACAATTGCCTTTGTCAGCTCTTCCTCTGTCCGCTGACGTCGCACCAGTAAGAATCGCTCGAAATAGGCCGCGGGCCGCTGCGGATTCTGACGATCGACAACGCAGATTTCGTCGCCGTCTTTGCGCAGCTTGATGAGCGCGGCCTTTTGCAAGGCGTTGCGGTTCTGGACAAAAGTTCGGTCAATTTCGCCGAAGGTCGGCTTCGGCTTGCCAGAGCGCCCGCGACTAGTGTCATAGTTGTAGCTGAGAACCTTTTCGTCCTCGAATTTCAAAAGCGCAAACAACCGGCCGCTCGAACAGGACAGTGAGAAGATCAGGAAGGCGCCGACAGCCGTGCTGCCGCCGTGAGCTTCGTTGAACGCCGTTGCGAGCTTCTCGCTCTCCTCCTGGAAAGTTGCCTTCTCCCGGCTAATCCGCGTGAGTTGCGCCCGCACCGGCGCGTCCGCGAGGAATTCGTACCGATTTCCACTGTTGACCGATTGGACGCGGCCCAGGAAAAAAGCCGAATGTCGATCGGCGTCGAAAGCGGTCAGCAGCTGAAAATGTTCATCTCCCGGGCCGACGATATGGAAGACGCTCTGATCAATGCGCAGGCTCTCAAGTTCCTGCTCAGTAAGGAAGGCCATAAATTTATCCTAGAACAAATAGGGAACATTGGCAATCGCACGGCTTTTGGTTCCAACTATGCCGCATCCCGTTAAGAATCTTGTATTTTGTTAAGATTTCCACTTCGAATTGTGGTTTTGGCCTTGCGTATAGGGCGGTTGAACGAAGGCTAGTGCGACTTGACCCCGTCCGGGCTCGTGCTTGCGGCACGCAGTGAATAATTTTCACAAGTCTTATCTTTTGAGAAGCATTTTCGTGAGATAAGATTTGAATTCGGCCCAGAGGCGAGATCGCGAACGAAATTCGCGGGCCGAGAGCGTGTTTCACGGATTTGGCCCATGCAGATAAAGTTTTCAGGCCCGGTAAGCGTTTTTCATGACCGAAGGCTGCCAGAGGCAGCGACCCCGGCTGGATATGCGGCGCTGATTGACGCCTACCACCTACCTGTCCCGGTCCCACGCGCGCTTTCTGCTATCGGGACAAAGCATCGCATCATCGATCAAGGAGGATGGCGCATCTACACGCCGCGTCATGCGCCGGACGCGACCCTTGAAGGACATCTCACCTTCGCGCTCAAGAACGAAGGGCTCGACCTCGCCATCCTGAAGCGGCTTTTCCTTGCCGTGAACGAGGACGAGATTGCAGAGCTTGTGAAGCAGAAGCCGACCGGGCTCTACACGCGCCGCATCTGGTTTCTCTATGAATGGTTGTTGGGACGCGAGCTCAATCTGCCCGCGGCAGACAAGGTCTCCTATGTCGATGCCGTCGACACCGAACTCCAATATGCGGGCTCCGGGCAGAATTCGGTGCGCCACCGCGTCCGCAACAACCTGCCAGGTACACCGGACTTCTGTCCGCTTGTGTTCAAGACGCAGAGACTTACGGAATTTGTTGCGCTGGATCTCAAGGAGCGTGCCCGTGTCGTGGTGAGCCAGGTCCCGAAGGATCTGCTCGCGCGCACTGCCGCCTTCCTTCTCCTCAAGGACTCAAAGTCGAGCTACGTCATCGAAGGCGAGAGACCTCCGCAGGACCGCATCCAGCGGTGGGGCAGGGTCATCGGCGAAGCGGGGCGGGCGCCCCTCGATGAAGCGGAGTTTCTACGGCTGCAGCGCATCGTGATCGGTGATGAGCGCTTCGTGAAGCTTGGCTTCCGTCAGGAGGGTGGTTTTGTTGGCGAGCATGACCGCGAGACGCAGAGACCTATTCCGGATCATATCAGCGCGCGTCACGAAGATATTGCCTCCCTCGTGCGCGGCCTGATCGCGTTCGATCGAGCAGCGGAAAATGAGCTTGATCCCGTCGTCGCTGCCGCGGTGTTGGCGTTCGGGTTCGTCTACATTCATCCGTTCGAGGATGGCAATGGCCGTATCCACCGATACCTGATGCACCATGTCCTGGCGCGGCGCGGATTCAATCCCGCCGGGATCCACTTTCCGGTTTCAGCAGCCATCCTCGACAGGATCAACGAATACAAGGACGTGTTGGAAAGCCATTCGAGCAGATTGCTTCCATGCGTTGAATGGGAGTCGACCGCAAAGGGCAACGTCAGGGTATTGAACGATACCGGTGACTTTTATCGCTTCTTTGATGCAACGCCGCACGCCGAGTTTCTGTACGAATGCGTCCAACGGACCATCGAACAGGATCTTCCGAAGGAAACCCAATTCTTGCGGAGCTTCGACACCTTCCGTGCAGGTGTTGAGAATATGGTCGATATGCCGGAGCGGACACTTAATAACCTCTTCGGATTTTTGCAACAGAACGAAGGGCGGCTCTCAAAGCGTGCCCGCGACAACGAATTCGCTGAACTGACGTCGGATGAAGTCACGAAGATCGAGGAGCTTTATCGAGCGGCCTTCTCTGAAAACACGGGAGCAGCGAGCTGATCGCCCGTCGTCTTCATTGAATTGCGGTCTCGCTGCCGGATGAAGATGTTCTTGGGTCCACTATGAGAAATAATGCAAAGGCTCGCCGCGCCGGTGAGTTTTGATCCTGGGAGGTTATCTTCTATTTCTTCTTTTTCGATGCCCCGCCGGAGCCTCCAGAGTTTCCCACCAGAGGATTGTACGCGCGCGTCTCGCGCGTGGACTCACTGAGTATGCGTCCTCACCGCCGCGTATCCTTCGAATTTGATTGCATCGATGCCGACTATGTCGATGAGAGCGGACCGCAGCTCCAGAGCGGATTTCGTGCTGAACAGACCAAACCGTTTGCGCTCCTGCGCGTCGTGACGACCCCGGCCCGGTTTGACGGCTTTGCCGGCGCAACGCCGGAGCCAGGCGATTGGTTTCATCTCGAGATCAAGCCCAAGGGCAATGGTCTGCCGGCATGGCACACCCAACTCGAAGGCGAAGGTTATTGGAGGCATGCGCGAGGAGTCCTGACCTCCGCGCGGCCGCTCAACACACCGGACGAGACCCCGGGGCATTCATCGAGACCCCAGCCCCTCGGAGCCGCTGTGGCCCCGCGGCTGATGTTGCCGGGCCCGCTCGTTGCAGCCTGTGCGGCACTCCCGACTGCAGCGAAGCGCGGCGACATATCAATGGTCCTCAAGGGCGTTCCACAAGCGGAATCCATCCTGGTCAGGGATGTCGGTCAGGCAAACTTTATCTCTCTACGCGACGATCGCGGCCGCGCTATTCTGCACTTCGATGTCGGATTCCCGATCTCCTTCAATCGCCACACATTTCCGTCCAAATTCGGCATCGATATAGACGAGAAGCCGCCGATCATTCTCTCGCATTGGGATTGGGATCATCTTCACGGCGCGTTCCGCCTTCCACATCTGCTCGATTGCCGCTGGATTGTGCCGGAGCAGCGGCTGGGACCTGGTGCCGCGCGGCTGGCGCACATGCTCGCCGAAAAGGGCAATCTGCTCGTACGCCCCGCCAACGCAGGAATCCATTTTCCGTTTGGCGAATTGGTAAAATGCAAGGGCCGGGCCTCCGATCTTAATGACAGCGGATTGACCATCCTTGCCAAACTCACGAGCGGACGCTCGGCTTTGCTGACCGGAGATGCAGATTATGCGCACCTCATGCATGCCAATGCCACGAAGGTGGATCACCTCGTCGCAACTCATCATGGCGCGCGCTTCAATGCAGGCGCAGCATCGGTGCCGATGCCGACCAACGGGCATGGTGAACTCGTGATTTCCTGTGGATATCGCAACGTCTACGGGCATCCGCACCCGGAAGGGCTATCCACGCATGCGAGGTCGGGCTGGACGACGTATGTAACCACGGCCGGGCGAAGAGGTGTCGCCTGCCGAGGTGACCGCATCATCGATTGACCGCCAAGTGCTGACCGACGAGAAATGATGCCATGTACAATCTTTTCGTTGCTTATAATACCGAGGCCTGGGATGGCCCGCCCTGGCAGATCGACCTGTCGCGATGTGTGCGGGAATATACCGACACCGCGATCACCGAGCGATTTGGCGGGCTCGACGAGCCGGCAGTGTCCGAGCTCAAGCGCCTGCCGTCGATCTTCGCTTACGAAGCGGTCCATCGGTTGCCGCCACGGTTTGGTGTCATCCGCGACGTTGCCAAACGACAGGGGCAGGTTCGCATCGAATACGAGATCCAGCCGGTGACGTCATTCCTGTCGGCCGAGGACTTGGACTCGCTGACATTCGAGCTCGACATCGGCCAATGGGAAATGAACCGAACCCATTGGGCCGTGAAAGCCGTCAACCTTCCGAAGGAGCTTCATGCGGCACGAGGCATCGTTCTTCCGCCCTGGACGCGACAGGCGACGAAAACCGTCGACATCGCGCGACATGACTTTGATGTGGCGTTTTCGTTTCCTGGCGAGGTGAGGTCTATCGTCGAGGACGTGGCCCGAGAACTCGAAGCCCGGATCGGTCCAAATTCGTACTTCTACGACAATAATTACGTTTCGCAGCTCGCGCGACCATCGCTCGACACATTGCTCCAGGACATCTACCGCAATCGGTCGAAATTGGTCGTCGTGTTTGTCGGCGCAGACTATCAACGCAAGGATTGGTGCGGCATCGAGTTTCGCGCGATCCGCGAGATCATCATGGAGCGTGGCCACGAGCGGATTATGTTCATCCGCACAGACGATGGCGTAGTGGAAGGTGTCTTCAAGACGGACGGTTATGTCGATATCCGCCGCTTCAGCGCGAAGCAGGTTGCCGAATTTATCTGCGAGCGCCTTGACGTCTTAACCCTAACGTAGATCGGCGCCTTCTGTTCGACCAGAGCGCGGACGAACCAAGTATCTTATCGAGTTTGCTTGAGTGCACTACCGTCTCCCTATGGGACCGGGCTGTCGGCTTGCGCTGAAACCCCGGGAGTGCCGGGTTTTCACCCTCCGGGCTTCCATCCCTGACGGGAAGATGCGGCTCGGGCGAGACATAAACTCCGGCGTCTGTGTTCGTGGCAACGGACGGAGCCGGAGAGGAAGAGCGGGGCCGGGCGGGCCGTGACGGGTTGAGGGTCGGAGGAGAGTCTTCCGGCGCCCGTCATGGAGATTGGTCCCATGAATATGCAGGTTCTTGATGCGCGCCGTGACACGAGCGGCGGCTACAGAGTGGATGTGAACCGCGGTCAGCGCATCGGCCGTGTATCCTCGGAGTGGTTTTCTCGTCCGGTCGATGAGCGTTTTCTGTCGCTCGATGAGTTGGCTCGCTCGGTACGCACGCGAGCTGATCGCAGCCGCACGCGCGTGGTCGAAAGCGCGCTGATCCATGTCGAGGCAGATCGTTCCGATCCTGAGCGGTTGGCATTGCTGCTGCCGGGTTCCGACACGCCCGTTGCGCCAACACACTGGAGCTTTGGCCAGCTTGCGAGCCAGGTGGGGGCACCGGCGACTTATCTGCGCCAGCTCCCGGCCGCGCTCGCAGGCATCAACCTGCAATATGGCCTGACCGCCAATCGCGCCGAGCAGATCAAGACGTTCGAAACCGACGATGGCCGCGTCGAACTGCGTGCTGTCACCGGCCCCGACTATGGCCGGATCTTCGACTTTGAGCTGGTGGAGGCGGTGCAGCGCATTGCCGGTAATGGCACCGGTGATACGCGGTGGAAGGTACCGGGCGTACTCGACTGGTCGACAGGGATCTACAATCCTCGCGTCGATATTTCCAAAGACACGACCACGCTCTACGCCTCCGACAGGGATGTGTTTCTCTTCCTCGTCGATGACCTTAATCCGATCGAAGCCGGACGCCTGCCTGACGGTTCGCCCGATCTTTATTTCCGCGGGTTCTATTGCTGGAATTCGGAAGTGGGGGCGAAGACGCTCGGCATGGCGAGTTTCTATCTCCGCGCGGTTTGCCAGAACCGAAACCTCTGGGGTGTCGAAGATTTCGAGGAGATCGTCATCCGCCATTCCAAGTACGCCGCAAATCGCTTCGCTCATGAAGCGGCGCCTGCGCTGCTGAATTTCGCCAACTCCTCAGCGCAGCCGTTCGTCAACGGCATCAAGGCGGCGCGCGAGCGGATCGTGGCGCGCAGCGACGACGACCGCAGCGCATTCCTGCGTCGACACGGCTTCTCGATGGCCGAAACTGGCAAGATCATCGACGCCGTGTTGTCGGAGGAGGGCAGGCCGCCGGCCAGCATCTTTGATTTCGTGCAGGGCATCACGGCCGTTGCCCGCGACAAGCCTCACCAGGACGCGCGTCTCGATATGGAAGCCAAGGCGAAGAAGTTGCTGGACCGCGCCGCCTGACACGTTCGAAGCCGGGGACGCCAGTATCCCGTGCTTCCGGTTTCGTTTCGCCGCGCATCTTGATCTTGCGCTCCCCGTGGCGCGGCCCTCTCAGAGCAAGAGGGCGGCGCTTCGCTTCGTGAACGGGTTGGAGGTCGAGAGAAGGTCTCGGCCGCCCGTTCCGGAGAAACTGACATGGCCAAGGCCGCTCAGAAGATCAAGTTGTCGCCATCGAGCGATATCCCTTTCAACAAGCTCGTGCTCTCGCAGTCGAATGTGCGGCGGATCAAGGCCGGCATCTCGATCGAGGATCTCGCCCAGGACATCGCCCATCGCGGCAAACTCTTGCAGAGCCTTTATGTGCGTCCAATCCTTGATGGTGAGGGGCAGGACACCGGCATGTTCGACGTGCCCGCCGGTGGCCGCCGTTATCGCGCGCTCGAACTCTTGGTGAAACAGAAGCGGCTTCCGAAGGCCGCGCCGGTCCCCTGCATTGTCGGCGAGGCCGGCGGTGAGATTTCTGCGGAAGAAGACTCGCTCGCTGAAAACGTGCATCGCGTCGCGCTTCACCCGCTCGATCAGTTCCGCGCATTCCAGACGTTGGGCGAACAGGGCCGATCCGAAGAGGACATCGCCGCCATCTTTTTTGTCTCCGTCAGCGTCGTGAAGCAGCGGCTGCGTCTTGCGGCGGTGTCTCCGAAGCTGCTCGACGTCTATGCAGATGACGGCATGTCGCTGGAGCAGTTGATGGCATTCTCCGTAACCACCGACCATGAGCGCCAGGAGCAGGTCTGGGAAACAGTCAGCCGCTCCGGTTCTGGCGAAGCGTACCAGGTCCGCCGCATGCTCACCGAAAAGTCAGTGCGGGCGTCCGACAAGCGTGCGCAGTTCATCAGCATCGCCGCTTACGAGGCCGCCGGCGGCAGCGTGTTGCGCGATCTGTTCGAGGCCGACGATGGCGGCTGGCTTGAAGATGTCGTGCTGCTGGAGCGCCTTGTCAGCGAAAAACTGAAGACCGAGGCGGAGACGATCGCCGCAGAAGGCTGGAAGTGGATCGAGATCGCTGCCAGTTTTCCCTATGGTCACGACCACGGATTGCGCCAGCTCGAAGGCACACCTGCCGACATCACGCCGGAGGAACAGGCGGCGACCGACGCCCTTCATGCTGAACAGGCAAAGCCCGAAGCGGAATATCAGGACGCCGACGAACTGCCCGACGAGGTGGATGCGCGGCTCGGCGAAATCGAGGAAGCGCTCGCGGCGTGCGAGAATCGTCCGAATATCTTCGAGCCTGTCGAAATCGTGCATGCCGGGGCCTTCGTCAGCATCGACTCCGATGGATCATTGCTGGTCGATCGGGGTTACGTGCGGCCAGAGGATGAAGCGGCGTTTGCCGCGGCCTTCGCCGAGCCTGACGGTGAATTCTGCGCGCAACGCGGCAGTGCCGGTGACGATCCATCCGGCACGGGACATCCAGAACAGGCCCGCCGCGCTGTGATCACCGTGAGCGGACAATCGACGATGCCCGACGAGGACGAGGAGGATGACGGTATCAAGCCGCTGCCGGATCGCCTCGTCACGGAGCTGACCGCGCACCGGACATTGGCGCTGCGCGATGCGCTCGCGGCGCAACCGCATGTCGCCATGACGGCGCTATTACACAAGCTGTGCCTCGACGCATTCCTTCACACCTATGGACCGGGATGCCTTGAGGCCGGTGTCCGCCATGTCCAGCTTCCCGTTCAGGCGCCGAACCTGAAGGAAAGCACCTCGGCGCAATCGATCGCTGATAGGCACGAGGCCTGGAGGACGGAAATGCCGATGGACGAGACTGCATTGTGGGACTGGCTTGCTTCGCTGGATGAACCCAGCCGCCAGGCGCTGCTCGCACATTGCGTCTCGTTCGGCCTCAACGCCCTGTTCGAGAAGATCGATCGGTATGCCGGGAACGGCGTCACCGCAGGTGGCCTGCGTCGCCGTATCAATCAGGCCGACCGTCTCGCCCGGGCTGTTGGTCTCGACATGGCGGAAGCGGGTTGGCAAGCGACGGTCGAGAACTATCTCGGCCGTGTCACCAAGAGCCGGATCCTCGAAGCGGTTCGCGAGGCGAAGGGCGAGGGTGCCGCACAGCTCATCAATCATCTCAAGAAGACCGGGATGGCGAAGGAGGCGGAGCGGCTCCTTGAGGGTACCGGCTGGCTTCCCGAGCCGCTGCGCCTCGGCGATCTCGATGGCGAGCGGGCCGCCGAGACGACAGCGGCTGCTGAGTCCGCCGACGACACTGCGTTGCCGGAGTTTCTCGCCGAAGGCGATGACGACGAGGAACATGCCGACGCCGCGGATGAAGAGCCGCAACCGGTCGCGGCCGAATAGGACGCCTTCACAGAAGCTCGAACATCGCTTGGACTGATCCCAAGAGCGCCCGCCTGACGGTCGGGCGCTCTTTTCATGCCAGCGATCGCCGCGACCTCAGAGGGAGAGGGGTGCCGGGATGGGTTGGGTCCGGGCGGTCGAGAGAGCGCTGTCCGGGTTTTTCCGTCCCGCTCTCGTGAAGGCATCTCCCATGAACATCCTATCGCCCGTGACCGTCCCAGTTGCATCCGCTCCACATGCGCGCGCCGTTGTCTCCGCCGCCCACCATCTCCTCCCTCGTCTTGAGCGTGGCGAGCGCGTCGACGCCGGAATCCTGCGCGCTGCGATGGAGACCGCATTCGGCGCGTCCGACGCCTCCGGCGCCTGGGGCTGGAAAACGGCCTATGACGCCTGCGAAGTCGCGACCGTTCTCTTCCTCCGAAAATTCGGACGTGCGCTTTTCCGCAAAGCCGCGTCTCCCGCAGCACGGCTTTCGGCGCTCGCGAAAATCGCTGGTCTCCTGCCGACGCACACGCGCCGCTCGGACGAGAGCCAGGCGCTTCAGCAATTCTCGACGCCTGTTCAACTCGGGCTTGCGGCGGTGACGGCGGCGGCGATCACGCCGGACGATATCGTGCTTGAGCCATCGGCCGGCACGGGCCTGCTCGCCATCCTGGCGGAGATCGCGGGCGGAATGCTTCTCCTGAATGAGCTGGCAGAGACCCGCGCCGATCTGCTCAAAACTCTCTTTCCGACCATCGCCGTGACGCGCTTCGACGCCGCCCAGATCGACGATCATCTGGCGCCTGGCGCATCGCCCACGGTGGTGCTGATGAACCCGCCGTTCTCGGCCATGGCCAACGTCTCCGGCCGTGTGTCCGACGCCGCGCTGCGCCATGTCGCCTCGGCGCTCAACCGGCTCGCCGAGGGCGGACGCCTGGTCGCCATCACCGGCGCCAATGTCGGGCCGGACATGCCAGACTGGCGCGACGCGTTCGTCCGGCTTCAGGCGCGCGGCACCGTCGTCTTCACTGCGGCGATCGATGGTTCGGTCTATGCGCGGCACGGCACGACGTTTTCCACCCGGATCACCGTGATTGACAAGCGGCCCGCTGCTGAGCCGGCCGCAATCCCGGCGTCGCCTGGCGTCGCGGCAAACGTCGCCACGCTGCTTCGCTGGATCGAAGCTCATGTTCCGCCGCGTATGACGGTGGCGCGGCCGGCGGCTGCGACATCGGCTCGCCCGGCGCCCCGCACCGTGCGCGGCTACCTGGCGCGCTACCCGGCAACTCGTCCGGCCGCGTCCATCACGCCTTCAGGTGTTGAACTCACCTACGAGACCTTAGACTGGACACCACCGGACGGCGCGCGGCTGACGGACGCCATCTATGAACCCTACACGCTTCAGTCGATCCGCATCCCCGGCGCGCAGTCCCATCCGACCAAGCTAGTCCAGTCGGCGGCGATGGCGAGCGTTGCGCCGCCCAAACCGAGCTACCGGCCGATGCTGCCGGCAAACATCGTTCCCGATGGTGCGCTCTCCGACGCCCAACTCGAAACGGTCGTCTATGCGGGCGAGGCGCATCAGGAATTCCTCGCCGGCGCCTGGACGGTGGACGAGACCTTCGATCTGGTGTCGGCCGCAGCCGAAGGCGTGCCCGGCGCTGTCCGCTTTCGCCGTGGCTTCATGCTTGGCGACGGCACCGGCGCGGGGAAGGGCCGCCAGTCGGCCGGCATCATTCTCGACAACTGGCTGCGCGGCCGTCGCAAGGCGGTGTGGATCAGCAAATCCGACAAGCTCCTCGAGGACGCACAGCGCGATTGGTCGGCGCTCGGCATGGAGCGCCTCCTGGTCACGCCGCTGTCGCGCTTTCCTCAGGGCAAACCAATCACGCTTTCGGAAGGCGTCCTATTTCTAACCTATGCCACGCTACGCTCCGACGACAGGGCCGAGAAGGTTTCGCGTGTCCGACAGATCGTCCAATGGTTGGGCTCCGATTGGGATGGAGTGCTGATCTTCGACGAGAGCCATGCGATGCAGAACGCCGGCGGCGGCAAGGGAGAGCGGGGTGATGTCGCGCCTTCGCAGCAGGGGCGCGCGGGCTTGCGCCTTCAACATGCGCTTCCCAATGCCCGCGTCGTCTATGTGTCCGCCACCGGCGCCACGACCGTCCACAATCTCGCCTATGCGCAGCGGCTTGGCCTGTGGGGTGGCGAAGACTTCCCCTTCGCCAACCGAGCCGAGTTCGTAACGGCCATCGAGGACGGCGGCGTCGCGGCCATGGAGGTGCTGGCGCGCGATCTCCGCTCGCTCGGTCTCTACACGGCCCGGTCGCTGTCCTACGATGGCGTCGAATATGAGCTGCTCGAGCACCGGCTCACCGGCGAGCAGCGGCGCATCTATGACGCCTATGCCGGGGCGTTTGCCGTCATTCACAACAATCTCGACGCCGCGATGGAAGCGGCCAACATCACCGGCCCGGACGGCACGCTCAACCGGCAGGCCAAGTCCGCCGCGCGCTCGGCCTTCGAGAGCGCCAAGCAGCGCTTCTTCGGCCATCTGCTCACCAGCATGAAGACACCAACCCTGATCCGATCGATCGAACGCGATCTTCAGAACGGCCATGCGGCGGTGGTGCAGATCGTCTCGACCGGCGAGGCACTGATGGAGCGACGCCTCGCCGAAATTCCAACGGAAGAGTGGAACGATGTCCGCGTCGACATCACGCCGCGCGAATATGTGCTCGATTATCTGGCCCATTCCTTTCCGGTGCAGCTCTATGAGCCCTACACCGACAGCGAGGGCAATCTGTCTTCACGGCCAGTGTTTCGCGATGGCCAGCCCGTCGAAAGCCGGGACGCCGTCGGCCGCCGAAACGAACTGATCGAACGGCTGGCTTCGCTGCCGCCCGTGCCCGGCGCGCTCGACCAGATCGTCCAGCGCTTCGGCACCGACGTCGTCGCCGAGGTCACGGGCCGATCCCGACGCATCATCCGCAAGAAAGATCGTCTGGTGGTCGAACACCGCGCGCCGTCGGCCAACCTTGCCGAGACCGCCGCCTTCATGGACGACGACAAGCGCGTGCTGGTGTTCTCGGATGCCGGCGGCACGGGGCGGAGCTACCATGCCGACCTGTCGGCAAGAAACCAGCGGCTGCGCGTTCACTATCTGCTCGAACCCGGCTGGAAGGCTGACGCCGCCATTCAGGGACTCGGCCGCACCAACCGCACCAACCAGGCGCAGCCGCCGCTGTTTCGCCCCATCGCAACGGATGTGAAGGCCGAGAAGCGGTTTCTTTCGACCATCGCGCGCCGTCTCGACACGCTGGGCGCCATCACCCGCGGGCAACGCCAGACGGGCGGGCAGGGGCTGTTCCGGGCAGAGGACAATCTGGAAAGTTCTTACGCGCGTGATGCGCTGCGCCAACTCTACCTTCTGCTCGTACGAGGCAAGGTCGAGGGCTGCTCGCTCGCCCGCTTCGAGTCCGCCACCGGCCTGAAGCTGATGGACGACAACGGCATTAAGGACGAGCTCCCGCCGATCACCACCTTCCTGAACCGCCTGCTGGCGCTCACCATCGACCTGCAAGGCATCCTGTTTACGGCCTTCGAGCAATTGCTCGAGGCGAAAATCGAAGGCGCGATCGCCAGCGGGGTCTACGACCTCGGGCTGGAAACGCTGACCGCTGAGAGCTTCGTCGTCACGGATCGGCGGACGATCTACACCCACCTGACGACGGGCGCCGAAACCCGTTTGCTCGCCATCGCCGAGCGCCGACGCAATCGCCCCGTCACGCTCGATGATGCTCTCCATCATCTCTCCGATCCGTCCGCTCGCCTCCTGGTGAACGAGCGCTCGGGCCGCGCTGCCGTGCAGATCCCCGCACCCAGCGTCATGCTCGACGATGGCGAGATAGAGCGCCGCGTCCGGCTGATCCGGCCGATGGAATACCACCACGCCTCGCTCAAGACGATGGCGGAAAGTCACTGGCAGAAGACTGATCGCGACAGCTTCGC
This sequence comes from Pseudomonadota bacterium, assembly GCA_023435725.1. Taxonomy (GTDB): domain Bacteria; phylum Pseudomonadota; class Alphaproteobacteria; order Rhizobiales; family Xanthobacteraceae; genus Bradyrhizobium. Next base: position 48,727 of record JAEYRD010000103.1, read on the forward strand.
CACAGCCTGGAGCCGCGAAATCGCCGAGCTGCCGGAGTTCTCCGAAAGCACGCTCCACGTCGTCGCGGGCCTGCTGCTTCCGGTGTGGAAGCGGTTACCGGATGAATCCACTCGCGTCTATCGCCTTCAGACCGACGAGGGCGAACGCATCATCGGCCGCCGCGTCTCCGCGGCCTGGGCAGCAAACGCCACGGGATCCGGCGCAGCCTCGCTGACGGCAGATGACGCCTATGCCGTGCTGATGGACGGCAAGACGGTCCTCGATCTCGCCGAGGGGCTTCAGCTTCGCCGTGCGCGGATCATGGGCGCCAACCGGATCGAACTCACCGGCTTCACGGAAGCGATGCGCGATCGTCTGCGCGCCTACGGCCTGTTCAGCGAGATCGTCTCGTGGAAGTTGCGCTTTTTCGTTCCGGTTGATGCGTCAGGTCCAGCCATCCTCGGCAAGCTGTTCGACACCTATCCGGTTGAGCGCATCAGCGAGCGGGAGGCCGCGTAATGGCTCGCATCGATGCTTCCGATCTGGCGTATCGTCTCGGCCGTCAAGCCGAGGCGGTCTGCCGCCACTATCTCTCCAACGGGCGCCGCCAGGGCAATTACTGGCAGGTTGGCGATGTTCGCAATTCCAAGGGACGCTCGATGTTCGTCCGGCTGAAGGATTCACCCAAAGGCCCGGCCGGTAAATGGACCGATGCCGCAACCTCTGAGCATGGCGACCTTCTCGACGTGATCCGCGGGACGCTTGGTCTGGTCAACTTCGCGGATATTGCCGGGGAGGCACGCCGCTTCCTCAGCCTTCCGCATCCCGAACCCGAGATGATCGCGCACGCGCCGGCTGCAACGTCTGTGCCGTCAGGATCGCCCGAGGCGGCACGGCGACTGTTCGCCATGTCGCAGCCGATCATAGGCACTCTTGCCGAAGCCTATCTGCGTGATCGCGGCATTTCCACTTTACACGATACGTCAAGCCTGCGCTTTCATCCGCGCTGTTACTATCGTCCCGATCATGGCCCGACCGAGACATGGCCGGCGCTGATTGCTGCCGCAACGGACCTTGACACGGGCATGACCGGCGCCCTGCGCACCTGGCTCAACCCGGCCGGCTTTGATCCCGTGACGCTCGGCAAAGCGCCGATCGACACGCCACGTCGCGCCATGGGAGACCTGCTTGGTCATGCTGTCCGCTTCGGTGAAGTGAATGATGTCGCGGCGGCAGGCGAGGGCATCGAGACCATGCTGTCGTTGCGCATGGTTGTGCCAATGATGCCGATGCTGGCGGCGCTCTCGGCCGCGCACCTCGCTGCCATCCTGTTCCCAGCGACATTGCGCCGTCTCTATGTCGCGCGCGATGACGATCCCGCCGGCGATACGGCCTACGGCACGCTGACTGACCGAGCGCACGAGTCCGGTATCGACGTGATCCCGCTGGCGCCGGCACTGGCGGATTTCAACGATGACCTGCGCCTGCTCGGCATCGATGCACTCCAGGTCGCGGTTCGGGTCCAGCTCGATCCGCGGGACGTCATCCGCTTCATGCTGTCGGCGGATCTGGTCCGGTAGGTGGGGTGCGGGACGGTGAGGGTCGTCGGGGCCGGTCACGGTGCTTCCGGTGCGGAGAGGGCCGCGCAGGCGGCCTTCTTGAGAGGCGCCGGTCTGCGGCAAGCGGTCCGGCCCGGCAATGGCTGCGGCCGGCTATTTTCCGCCGCGCGCCGCAGAATAGATCTCACATTATTCATAGGACGACAGCGCGCTTTGCATCGCGAAGCAAAATAGCCGGCCTCCGCCATCCTCCGCTTCGCTCCGGCCGCTGCGCTTCGCCTCCAGCGGTGCAGGTCCGGCCTGCGTGCCGCCTGTCGTCGCCGTGAAGGCCGCGATGGGCGCGGCCGATCCGAACAGGAGCACCGACATGACCAACCCCGATGACCACACTGAGGCCGCGCCATCCCTTGCCGAACACACTCTGGCCGAACTCCAACTCCACGGCTACCGCGCCTTCGAGGATGAACCCGACCCGCGGCCATTGCCCGAAGGCCGCACGATCGCAGGTGCCGTCGCCGACATCTTCGACGCCCTGATCGTCAGCCTCCGGGACACACGACTCGAACCCGACCTCGACGATCTGCTCTGGTCGACGGTGAACCTCTTTCACCGCGCCGGCGAGCGGGCCGCCCGCCAACTCGACGACAACGAACAGGCGCAGCGGCGCAGCCAGACCGAACAGGACGGCAGCGAAATCTGCTCCGTCGAACTCGAACGCCTGATCGCCGAAGGCATCACACTGATCGAACGGCGCAACGGCATGGAGCTGTTCCGCGACCAGGCCGCGGACCTCTACGCCCGCCACACCGGTTCGCACTGGCATCCGCGCAACGGATCGAAGGTCAGCCATCGCACACTCACGGCTGCCATGATCGACAGCCGCGACTTCATCGCCGCCAAGCGCCGGGCGGCAACGGAGCTCATGCTGCCGACCGGACCCAAGATCGCCTTCAGCGGCGGTCTCGACTTCAATGAGGTGACGCTGATCTGGGATGCACTCGACAAGGTTTGCGCCAGGCATCCCGACATGGTGCTCCTCCACGGCGGTTCGCCAAAAGGAGCCGAACGCATCGCATCGCGCTGGGCCGACAGCCGCAAGGTGACGCAGATCGCCTTCAAACCCGACTGGGCCAAGCACGCCAAGGCGGCGCCGTTCCGACGCAACGACGCCATGCTCGAGGCGTTGCCGATCGGCATCTTGGTCACGCCCGGCACGGGCATCCAGGCTAACCTCGCCGACAAGGCCCGACGCCTCGGCATTCCCGTCAGCAAGATCGGCAAGGACAACACCAAGGGCGGCGCGTAAGCGCCGTCTTCGCCTTGCACCGACAGTTGCATGCGCCAGGCGCTCGCAAACAGGTTCAGACGGAATTTCGCTTTGTCGGCCCATGGCCATAGGCTAGAATCACCTTTGCGCCGTGGAGGTGGTGGAGGCGCAAATCCTGATGTCACGGGAGTATCCACCATGCGCGCGCTCTCCATTCCCCTCAGCCTCATTGGCCTCGGCTTTTCCTGCTGGCTGCTTTACAGCCTTGCCGTTTACGCGCTGCCGTTTTTCGTCGGTCTATCGATTGCCTTCTATGCCTATGACAAGGGCGCAGGGGCGTTCGGGGCGATCCTGCTCGGCCTCCTCACCGCCGGCGTCGTTCTCGCGATCGGGCAGGTTGCCTTTGCGCTCGCACGCGCACCGGTCCTGCGTATCCTGCTCGGCCTGACCTTTGCCATTCCGGCTGCTGTTGCCGGCTATCATGCGGCCTTTGATCTTGCCGGCCTCACGCTTCCATCCGATGCCTGGCGCCATGTCTTCGGCGTTCTCGGCGCCATCGCGATCGGTGCGACGGCCTGGTTACGCCTCGCACCGATGCCCGCCAACGCGGATGGTCATCGTCTGCCGGCCGGCTCGTAACGTCGGTTTGCGGCGACGTCCGAGCGTCGGGGTGTGCCGCCGGCTTCGACCGGTCTTGGGCATCGCTCAAGCATGAAGCTCCGTGTCCGTCGGCCATGACCCGAGGCAGCGCAGGAGCCGTCGGAACGCTGGACGGCAGCGCCTTCGCGCGGACCGGCGACGGGTGAGCAGCGTATACGTCCACGGGCTGCTCGCTGGCGGGCGCGACGTTGGGACATTGACATCGGCCGTGATTTGCCTGCGCCCTGTTGGCCTTAAGTCCCGGTGCGGGTTCGCCAGTTCTCCTTGTCAGCCCTGATTCGAGAAGCGCGTCCATTGGCGTGTACGATGGCCTGACCTTGGCCGGACACCGGCTGCGCCTCGATCGACTAGCCGCAATGCCGTCGTTCAACTTTCTCCCCCTGACGGCTGCGCCGCCATTCCTCGCGAAACAAGAAAGTTGCCCGCCTGGCATCCTCCGCTGCGCTTCGGTCCGCACGCGGATGCCGCGTCGCTCGTCTCCGGCCCGTCGGTCGCCATCGAGACCGCGATGGTCGCGGCTCGGAAAACAGAGCAAGGAGAACTATCATGGCGAACATCGGCACCTTCACCAAGACCGAACAGGGCTTCACCGGCGAACTCGTCACCCTCAACCTCAAGGCCAAGAACGTCCGCCTGGCTGCCGAACCGGCGAGCAGCACCGAGAACGCACCCACCCACCGCGTCTTCGTTGGCCGCGTCGAGATCGGTGCCGCCTGGGCCAAGCGCTCCAACGAAGGCCGCGCCTACCTCTCGGTCAAGCTCGACGACCCAAGCTTCAACGCTCCGATCTACGCGAACCTTGTCGAAGACGAGGACGGCCAAACCCACACCCTGATCTGGTCCCGCGCCCGCAGGGCCGACTGACCTGACAGCTTCCAATGCCCCGCCGCGAGGCGGGGCATCGGTCCTGCGTCAAATGGCGCCAACCGCTGTCGGCCGAACCCGCGAAGCGCCTGGGCATTCGTGTCCTTGCCGCGCAACCAGCGGCTGGGGTTCGGTTGGCGCCGCCATCAATCACTTCTTGCTGTGCGCCGGAGTGCGTCGTAGCAGCTCGTCGGGCGCGACCCCAAGCACTTCGGCGAGCTTCTCGATCGTGTCGACGCTCGCGGCATAAGTGCCACGTTCAAGCGAGCTAATATAAGTCCGATCGATATCAGCGTCGTGCGCCAATGCTTCCTGCGACAGGCCCTTTGCCTGCCTCGCGCGGCGCAGATTGGTCGCAAACACTTCTCGCAACTGCATCCGCGAAGTGTTCGTCTTGTAGAGTATTTCACCACGGAGTATTCTCTACAAATGATCCGGCCAGCGGTTTGGAACTCCAAGGCGAATGTCGTGGCAGCCGGAGCAGAGAGCGCCGGCAGGAGGCCAAGATCATTAATCTATAATTAAGTATGTCATTGGGGGTCTGGCATTCCTCCCTTAAACTCCCCTCAGCACGCCACGCCGACTCCAATGGACCAAGCCATGGCGATAGACGCCTTCGACGACCAGCCCCCCCATGTGCCGCATCTGACGCCCTATGATGAGCAGCACATCAACACCTACCTTCGTCTGCTCGATGCCGACCACGAGGGTGCCTCCTGGACGGAGGCGGCGCGGATCATTTTCGGCATCGACCCGGCTAAAGAGCCTGAACGCGCGCGGCGCGTGCATAACAGCCATCTTGCACGCGCACGCTGGATGACCAGCGCGGGCTATCGCGAATTTCTCAAGCCGCCGCGCCAATAGTCTGAACATGCGTGGATTTCTATTCGCGTGGTGGTCATCCGGCGCAGGCTGACCTGTCGCTGGCGCAACACGTCTTGCCGACGCGCACCTTCTGGCGGTGACATACCGCACAAATACTCCACAACCGGACGGGTCATGACTCTCTTCACGCAATTTGCTGGAGGTACGGCATGCCGGATGACGGAGGCTGGCGATCAGACGACGCGAGCGACTACTTAAAGCGCGTTGAGCGCATGGGCTTCGCCTGGGAATTCTTAAGGCGTAACCCGGACTACCGCCGTGATTTCGAAACAATGAACCGCCTGCTGCAAACCGGCACACACGACGATCTGGAGACGGTCCTGGCGCTGGTGCGGCGCTGGGGCCTGGGCTTTCCCCTGCGACCCGGCCCTTCGTGCCGGCCGGGCCATGGTTATCTGGGACATCGCAAGTCAGCCCACCACTGTCATGCTCACCAGCGCGCCGATTACGACCGACAGCAGCGTCCGGTCCGAGGAACTGCCATCCGCGATCAGCGCAAGAAACCTTGACGAGGGCCGCTACGAACTGTGGCCGGACGACGGTGACCTTCAGCAGATCCTCATCACTGATCTGGCCAAACGTGATCAGCCAGTCGCCGCCGTTGTGCCGCTCGATCAGCACACGCTCGTGCGTCTCGACGCAGTCCGGCGGCTCTGGCGCCGTCTGACCGGACGTCCGAACGCCGCGCCCGTGCTGCCGATTACGGCGCAACAGCGCCGCCGCCTCATTCTCATGCTGCGCGCGCTCGATGGATGGCGCGAACATGCCAGCTACCGTGACCTCGCGGCAATTCTGCTCAACGCCGATGTGCGGCGCCAAAGCCGACGCGATTGGCTCACATCGCCATCACGCGCGCAAATTATCCGCATGGTCCGCGACGCCGTTCTCCGCATGGAAGGCGGCTACCGCGACCTCTTGTTCGGTCACTGACCACAGGGTGAGGGCGTACCCGACATCGTCAGGCGCCACGCCAAACCGGAGAGGGGGATGGACTCAATCTCCCGGCCGATCTTCGTCATCCTCCTCCACCCTCGAGATACGCCAATCTACGCCCGTCCAACCGCCGAACGTCGATGGCGGCCTAACGTTTGAGATGGCGCGAAATGGCCGAGAAAAATCAACACGAACGATTTCTGCGCACCCCTGAAGCCGCACGGGTGGTCGGTCTGTCGCCACGCACGCTGGAAAAGCACCGGACTTATGGCACCGGCCCGAGCTACCGCAAGATTGGCGGGCGCGTCGTCTACGCAATCGAAGATATCCGCGCCTGGGCTGACATAGGACTGCGGCAATCCACCAGCGATCCCGCCGCCCGCATTGTTCGCGCCGCCAAGCCGCTCAACAGCTCGTCGTCGCCGCGATCGAAAGGCCAGCGATGATCGCGCTTCCAAGAAACCCCGCCAATGGCATGGAGGCGCTCACCCGTGTCGATCTGGTCTGGCGAGCCAGGCAGATCGAACAACGCCTGCGCTTCGGCCACCCCGTCGGCGCCGAGCAGCTCGACCGCGAGCGCCGGCGGGCGAGTTTTGCGCCGGGGGCTGTCTTCGCCGTGTTGCGCTGGAACGGCAACGCCTTCGGCACCACGATATCACGGATCGACATTCTTCGCGCCGTCGGCTGCGGTGAAGAATACAGCACCGTGCCACAGGTCGAGCCCGGCGCCGCGATCCTGCTGTCGATGACCACCTGGCCAAAGGTCGAGCTGGTGCTTCAGGCCATCGACGCCGTCGAAGCCCTCGGCGTTGACCCGGCCGATGTCGCGCCCGAGCATTGGCGACACATTCATAACCGCATCAGCGTCGGCGAGACGCCACGACGTTACACCAAAGGCCGCCATGAAGCCTGGCTGAAACGCCGCAGGATTGCGCTATGAATGTCCAGCGATGCATCCTCTTCATCACGGCAATCGCCGTCTGTGTCATCGCGGCCAGCGCATGGCGCCGGCCGCCACGTTACATCTGGAATCTCACCGCAAGTGTCCCTCGCGGGCTCTACCGCCTGGAGCCGGGGGCCCCCATCGACGTGACCTCGCTTGTGGCCGCCGCACCGCCAGAGCCGCTCGCCACCGCGCTTGATCTCAACGGCTATCTGTCGTGCGGCGTGCCACTCCTCAAGCGCGTGCTTGCGCTACCCGGACAGCGGGTCTGCCGCTTCGGCGCCGTCATCACCGTCGATGCGGTCACCCTCCTCATGTCGACCGCTCAAGCGCGCGACGCGCGTGGCCGGCCGTTGCCATCCTGGCACGGCTGTCACCGCATCGCCGATGACGAAGTCTTTCTCATGAACTGGGACAGCAACGACAGCCTGGACGGCCGCTATTTCGGCGTCCTGCCGCGCGCCGCCGTCATCGGCCGCGCCATTCCCGTGTGGACCGAAGAGGCCGGCGACGGCCGCTTCGTCTGGTCTGCGCCGACACAGTGACTTCCGCTTCCACCGCAACCAGAGGAGATTAACATGGCGCATATCGGTACCTTTACCCGCAACAACGATGGCTACACCGGAACCATCAACACCCTCATGCTCAAGCGCCACGTCGTCGTCATCGTCCCCGCAATCACGAACGAGGCCGAGAACGCTCCGAATTACCGCGTTCTTGCTGACAACGCTGAAATCGGCGCGGGTTGGAAACGCAAGAGCGACAAGGCTGGCGACTACGTTTCGCTCGTCATCGACGATCCAAGTTTCGCGCAGCCGCTGCGGGCTAATCTCTTCGCCGCATCGAGCGACGGCAACACCTTTCATCTGATCTGGACCCGTCCATCGCGACGCTCCGCCGCCGAGTAATTGATGCGACAGACGAGGAGCAGTCAATGGCGCTCGCTCGACATCCACTCGACGGTTCCTCGGCACGGCCGAGCATCGGCTGGCCGACGCTCCGGCAGCAGACGATTGCACTGGTCATCGTCTCGCTCTTCTCCTTTCCGGCCTATCCGGCATCAGGCGTAGCGAGCGCGCCCGACGCTGCTTCGTCCTACACCGCGATCATCGCCGAGGCTGCAGAGCGATTCACGATCCCGGAAGCATGGATTCGCGCCGTAATCGACGTCGAGAGTCACGGCGATCCGCGTGCTGTCTCGCCAAAGGGGGCGCTCGGATTGATGCAGCTGATGCCGAAAACGTTTACCGCGCTGCGTCTGCGGTATGCGCTTGGTGCCGACCCCTACCTGCCGCACGACAATATCATGGCGGGTGCCGCGTATCTTCGGGAGATGTACGATTGCTTCGGCGCGTCCGGATTCCTGGCGGCCTATAATGCAGGGCCGAAGCGGTATCAGGACCACCTTTCGACGGGGCGACCGCTACCGCCGGAAACCAGCGCCTACGTCGTTCAGCTCAAGTTACGGCTGGCAAGTTCGCTGCCCGACGACACGCCGATGGACGATGTGCAGGACGCCCGATGGCAAGATTCGGCGCTGTTTGCCGCACATCTGAAACCTGCACCGAAAGATGGCGCGACGGTCTTCGTCTCTGCGTCTCCGTTACGGGTTGACCACAAGGAGCCGGCAGCCAGCGGCTCATTGCTGCCCGCGCGTGGCGAACTGTTCATTTCTCTATCCAGTAAGAAGAGCGCGCCATGAGCTACGCCTGCCGTCATCGCGGAGTTGTCAGCCTCTTTTCTGATCCAGCGGTCATGACATCCACGTCAGAGCAACGTCCGATCTATGGCAAGATAAAAGAGATGCCCCCGCTTCGTCGACAATCCATTGCAATGGCTTGTCTCCCTGCGGGGGCGTCGGTCGGCGCGCGTGCCGCGCGAAAGCGAAACACAAGCAAGATCAACGCACGTTTCGGCACCGGCTACGTCGTCACCGTCTTGGGCACGATTGCGCCGTTGAAGACGCGCTCCGTCTCATGAGCCAGCGTGACGACGAGTTTCGTGTCCGACCAGGGCGCATCCGCAGCCGTGGCGGTGGCCATCAGAAGCCGTTCATCCACCGGGTTCTGAGGGCCGTGAAGAAGGAGGGGGGGGACGGCAGAAGTGGCGTGCCGGGACGTCGCCGTGGCTCCCGGTTTGGGCGAGGCCGGACCTCGTTCGGCCCCAGCCGGCTGTTGGGAACGCAGCGACACGTGGTGGTGAAGGCGCGGATCGTCCGCGGTTCCTCGCGTGGCGCACGCAGCGCCCCGCTGAGCGCCCACGTCGCCTACTTGAAACGCGACGGCGTCACGCAGGACGGCAACCGCGGCCGAATGTTCGACGCCGCCGGCGACAACGCCGACGACCGGGCCTTCGCCGAGCGGTGCGGCGAGGACCGACATCATTTCCGCTTTATCATCTCGCCGGAGGATGCCGGCGAGATGGCCGATCTGCGGGCTTTCACCCGCGATCTCGTCGCGCGCATGGAAACCGACCTCGGCTCGAAGCTCGACTGGGTGGCCATCGATCACTGGAACACCGACAATCCGCATGTCCATCTTCTGGTGCGCGGCATCACCGAAGATGGCAGCGATCTGGTCATCGCCCGCGATTATATCAGCCGCGGTTTGCGGGGTCGGGCGGAGGATTTGGTGTCGCTCGAACTCGGCCCCAAACCCGAGCACGCTATCCGCTCGGCGCTGGAACGCGACGTCGAGGCGGAACGATGGACACGGCTCGACGCGGAAATCAGGCGTGAGGCTGAAGCGACGGGAGTGATCGATCTCAGGCCGCCGGAAGCGGGTGTAGGTGACAGCCAGATTCGGCGCCAGATGATCGGCCGGTTGCAGCATCTCGAGCGGATGGGGCTCGCGTCTTCCAACGGTCTAGGCCAGTGGACGCTTCGATCCGATGCGGAGGGCGTGCTGCGCGATCTGGCGACCCGCGGCGACATCATCAAGACCATGCACCGCGCGCTGACCGCGAGAGGCATTGAGCGACCGCCGGGCGACTATGTGATCGAACCGGCGAAGGCTCCATCGGCCGTTGTCGGCCGGCTTCTCGAAACCGGCCTGCATGATGAACTGAGCGGCGAGGCTTACGCGGTTATCGACGGTGTCGATGGGAGGGTTCATCACGTCCGGTTTGCCTCGACCAGCGTGTTGGAGAATGCATCGCCTCCAGGCGGCGTGGTCGAACTCCGGCGGTTCGAAGCGGCCGACGATCTGTCCGCGACGTTGAGCCTGGTGTCCCGCTCCGATGTCGACCTTGCGACCCAGGTCACGGCTCACGGGGCGACGTGGCTCGACCATCGGCTGGTGACGAGGGATAGCTCATCGTTTGCGCTTGGAGGCTTCGGCGCTGAAGTGCGGCGTGCGATGGAGGCGCGGACGGCGCGTCTCGCCGGCGAGGGCTTGGCTCGCCGCTACGGCGAACGGGTCGTGTTCGCGCGCGACCTCTTGTCAACGCTCAGGCAGCGCGAGCTCAATGCGGTAGGCGCCAGGCTCGCCGGCGAAAGCGGCCTGCCGTACCGGGCGGCCGAGGCAGGAGAGCAGGTCGCCGGGCAGTACGTGCGTCGGCTCAGCCTTACCTCGGGGCGTTTCGCGATGCTTGACGATGGCCTCGGCTTTAGCCTGGTGCCGTGGTCGCCTTCGCTGGAGCGCCACCTTGGCAGTCAGGTTATGGGCGTGATCCGAGTGGACGGCGGTATCGAGTGGAGCTTTGGACGAAAGCGATCGCTCGGCTTGTGACGATTTGCGTGCCTTCCTCTTCATCCGCGCCGGAGTGAAACGCCGCGCCGCCCAGGCAAGAGAACAATCGGATTCTGTCCGTCGGACCTGTTAGCCGAAGCCTCGGTTTACCCTTTCGGGTCCCGAGCTATAGTGGACCGCAATCACCGACGAGTGTCCTGCCGTTGTCACAGGTTGCTGAAGAGACAGCAAACTGCGCATGTGTGGGGCTCCTGACGGTATGCACTTTCATCTGACAATCTTGGGAAACGTATATGACCGGTCCGCAGTCGAAGTTCTGGTCCGGCTTCAATGCCGCGTTCACGTCTGGCCGATACATGAAAGCCAGCCCGCGAATCCATGGGCTAAGCGTGACGTCAGTGATGCTGCAAATGTTGTTTCAGGAGCAGTTGCTGGCCAAGGGGACCGGCTGGTTCTGGCGAGTTGGAAATAGCGTTGCTCTCGTCACTGCCTGGCATAACCTGTCGGGCTTGCACCACACCACGCGCGCTGCCATGAGCCGGCACGGCGGCATGCCGGATCGGGTGCGCTTCCGATATGTTACTCAGAACCCACAGACGTTTCAGGAAACCGAGATACCGTTGTACCTAGACGATGATCGAACCAAGCCCCGCTGGTTTGTCCATCCGGTTTGCGGAAGTTACTTCGATATGGCCTTCCTCGTGATCAATATTACAAATGGGGACGTAAGATGCATCAACGACGTCGTCCCGGTCGTCGACGCCACCATGCCGCCGGGTGGAGACGTTTTCGCGGTTGGGTTTCCCCAGGGCATTAGCGCGTTCACTCCGTTTCCTGTCTGGAAGCGCGGCTCGATCGCGTCCGATCCGGATGTTTTGGTGGAGGGACACCCCAAATTTTATGCCGACATGGCTGGGCGACGTGGACTGTCGGGAGCGCCAGTGTTCCGGATGAGCCTGGGTACGATCATTGAGCCGACAGCCAACGGTCGGACCGTCGATTTCGGCGAAAAGACCGAGTTTGTTGGCTTATACAGCGGTCGTCCTGCGGACCAATTGCCGGCAGAGATGCGTACCGGCGAAAGCTCCGATCTCGGATTTGTCTGGCGGGCAGATGTGGTCCTGGAAATGCTGAACGGTGGCGTGCTGGACGAGCAGCCGGAAGTCGGGAAGGGAGTCGTCGAGATAAGGGAGATTTGGGAGCAACGCACCAGCGCATAGGCGGAACTGCCTATGACGAAACCGTTTCACCTATGCCGCTTCACTTTGCCATTCAGGCCTGCTTTTCCAGCCAGTCCGCTCTGCTAGAATGAAGTCGGACCAACGGAGGTGGAATGCAGAGACACCGAACACGTCTCGTTTCCGGCCCTGGCTGGACGAGATACGACAGGAACTCGATCGCGCGATGGAACGGGAGAGACAATTGCGTGCAGGAATGCGCGAAGATCGTCTGCGCCTGCTTAGCGATAACGCCGCGAAGGTAGCCCTGGCCAACCCGGGCCACGGCAGACGCGCTATCTCCTGAACAGTACAGTCCTCGTTGCAGGAGCTGACGACCGACGCCGGTAGCGAGACCGACATCAGCATGTGTGCGCGATGACCGCCGATTCTGCGATCGGTGATCGTTAAGGCTTGTCTTTGGATCGGGTCTTCGCTTCCTTCAAGGTCGCCTCGTTCCGTCGGTAGAGCAAACCCGTGCCAGCAGCAAAGATTCTTTGGGGGCAGATCGTCGTTGTCCTTGCGATTGCACTGACCACCACTTGGGGCGCCACGCAATGGACCGCCTGGCGTCTTGCCTATCAGCCACAGCTCGGGCAGCCATGGACCCATATCGGCCATCTGCCGCTTTACCTGCCGCCGGCCTTCTTCTGGTGGTGGTTTTCGTTCGACGCTTATGCTCCGCACATCTTCGTCGAAGGTGCGTTCATAGCGGCGTCCGGCGGCTTTATTGCAGTGGCGCTGGCTATTGCGATGTCGGTCTGGCGTGCCCGAGAAGCGAAGGAAGCGCAGACTTACGGCTCGGCGCGCTGGGCAACATCGGAGGAGATCCAGGCTGCAGGCCTCGTCGCGCCGGACGGCGTCGTCCTTGGACAGTTCGATCGCGCCTATCTACGCCATAACGGTCCGGAGCATGTGTTATGTTTTGCCCCGACGCGATCAGGCAAGGGCGTCGGCCTCGTCGTGCCGACCTTGTTAACGTGGCCGAGCAGCGCCATCATCCACGACATCAAGGGCGAAAACTGGCAATTGACCGCGGGATGGCGCGCGAACTTCGGCCGCGTGCTGCTATTCGACCCGACCAATCCAGATTCGTCGGCCTACAACCCGCTGCTGGAGGTCCGTCGCGGCGACAGCGAGGTAAGGGACGTCCAGAACATCGCCGACATCCTGGTCGATCCGGAAGGCGCGCTCGAAAGGCGCAACCACTGGGAAAAAACCAGCCATGCACTTCTCGTTGGCGCCATTCTTCATGTCCTCTATGCCGAAACCGACAAGACGCTTGCCGGCGTCGCCAGCTTCCTCTCCGACCCGAAACACCCAATCGAGACCACCTTACGCGCGATGATGACGACGCTTCATCTCGGCGACCGCGTGCATCCGGTTGTAGCCTCCGCCGCCAGAGAGCTCCTGAATAAATCCGAAAACGAGCGTTCCGGCGTCTTGTCGACGGCAATGTCGTTTCTCGGCCTCTACCGCGATCCAGTGGTGGCCAGGGTGACGGCGCGGTGTGCCTGGCGGATCGCTGATCTGGTCGAGGGGCCAACACCGACCACACTCTACCTTGTCGTGCCACCCTCCGACATCTCGCGTACCAAGCCGCTCATTCGTCTGATTCTCAACCAGATCGGACGCCGTCTTACAGAGGACCTCCATGCCAAGTCTCGGCGCCGGCGCTTGCTGTTAATGCTCGACGAGTTCCCCGCGCTCGGCAGGCTGGATTTCTTCGAGAGCGCACTCGCTTTTATGGCAGGCTACGGCTTGAAGTCGTTCTTGATTGCACAGTCACTCAATCAGATCGAGAAGGCTTACGGTCAGAACAATTCGATCCTGGACAATTGTCATGTCCGGGTTGCATTTGCCTCCAACGACGAGCGGACCGCCAAACGCATTTCAGATGCGCTCGGGATCGCAACCGAATTGCGGGCCATGAAGAACTACGCTGGTCATAGGTTGTCGCCTTGGCTTGGTCATCTCATGGTGTCGCGCCAGGAAACAGCGCGTCCGCTGCTCACCGCAGGAGAGGTGATGCAGTTGCCGTCGTCGGATGAAGTGGTCCTGGCCGCAGGCCTACCTCCGATTCGCGCCAAAAAGGTTCGCTATTTCGAAGACCGGCGCTTCAACGCCCGCGTTCTGCCGCCGCCGAGGAGTGGCGTGAAAGACAGGGCAGCTACGAGTGGGCGCATGCCGCTAGACGATTGGTCAGCGATGCCCATCCCAAAGCAAATCAATCCGGGGCAGACGGCGGGCCGGATCGAAATGACCGCAGACGGAGGTATCCGCCGGGAGCCGGAACTGCCCGATCACGAGGCCATCGCCGTTGAGGCGCCACGGCCGACCAGCGAATTCGCGGTTGTTGAGGACGACGAAGACGATGCAAAACGAGCGGCAGTTGTGCGACGGCGCTTTCGCACCGTGGCGCGCCGGGCCGTCATGGATCCCGACGACGGATTATCACTCTGAGGTGTAGTAATGCGAGAGCGGATAAACGTCTACTTTCCACCCGAGCTGCTGCGGCAGCTGGTCGACCTCTCCGACCGCAAGAGAATCTCGCGATCATCTATCGTCGAAGCGGCGGTCAAATCATTTCTCTCGCCGGACGGGTCTGAGCGCATGGAGGCGGCGCTGTCACGCAGATTTGATCGCCTATCACGCCAAGTGCAGCGCCTTGAGCGGGATGTGACGATCAGCACCGAAACGCTGGCCCTGTTCGTGCGCTTCTGGCTAACAGTAACTCCGCCGCTGTCCGCCGATGCGCAGGCTAGCGCGCAGGCCAAGGGAAGGGAGCGCTTCGAAGATTTTGTCGACGCGCTCGGCCGTCGACTTAGCAAAGGGATGAATTTTCTACAAGAAGTGCCGATTGAGGGTATTCGCAGTTTATATTCGACTGAATCGGAGATTGAAGATCTCGGATCCGGGCCCCAGATGCGAGGGGCGGGGCGGTGCCCGAAACGCGGGTAAAAAAATTCAGAAAAAGTTGCCGATTACGTATTGGCCAGTTGTCTCTTAATCGCGCGTTAGGATTTGCGGTTTTGCTGCGCCCCTGACGCTCGGATCATTCGGAGGCGTACGGGGCATTCGTGGGACATCGTTGGGGTGAAATCACTTGCGGATTGAAGTCCGCGAGCAGGGGAATGCTTTGCCTGAGTGTATCGATCGGCCCGCTCTTGGCTGGTGTCGGAATGTCCTCTTCTGCCATGGCGCAAGCTGCAGCCGCCGCCAAGCCGTCCGAGTCGGGCAGAGCATCGAGCGCAGCGAAGTCGGCACAGCCTGAAGGCGCTGCACCCGCGCAGAAGCCGGCGCCAGCCCAGCGGTTCGACATTGACGACTTTGCGGTCCAGGGCGCCGACAAGCTGCCACAGATCGAGATCGAAGAGGCAATCTATCCGTTCCTGGGGCCGAACAAAACCTCCGAGGACGTCGAGAAGGCAAGGACAGCGCTCGAAAAAGCCTATCACGACAAGGGATTTCAGACCGTTAGCGTCTCGATCCCCGAACAGAATGCGCAGCGCAAGGTCGTTACTCTCAAGGTCACCGAGTTGAAGGTCGGACGTCTGCGCGTGAAGAATTCGCGCTATTTCGATCTCGACAAGATCAAGGATCGGGCTGGTTCGCTGAAGGAAGGCTCGGTGCCGAACTTCAATGCCGTAACGAAGGATATCGTTGCGCTGAACCAGTGGCCGGACCGGCGGGTCACACCCGCACTGCGGGCCGGAGTTGCGCCAGGCACCGTCGATGTTGATCTCAACGTTGAAGACACGGCGCCGATTCATGGAAGCGCCGAGATCAACAACCGCCAGTCTCCGAGCACGACGCCGATCCGTTTCGTCGGCACAGTGCATTACGACAATCTTTGGCAGGAAGGTCACTCGCTAAGCTTTACTTATCAGGTGGCGCCGCAGCGGCCTGATGATGCCGAAGTGTTTTCTGCCTCTTACCTGGCGCGCATCCCGAATGTCGAATGGCTCAGCGTTCTCGCTTATGGCGTGAAATCGAACAGCAGTGTCGCATCAGTCGGCGGCACCAATATCGTCGGCCCCGGCGAAATCGTTGGCGCGCGCGCCGTAATGACGCTGCCGCCGCGCGACAATTTCTTTCACACCCTATCGGTCGGCGCTGATTTCAAGCATTTCGACCAGACCGTGAAGCTTGGCAGCGACGGCTTCTCCTCGCCGGTAACCTACTATCCGCTGGTCGCAAGCTATGGCGCAACCTTCCAGGGCGACAAGTTCACGACGCAGTTCAACGCCGCGGTCACTTACAATACGCGACCGGTGAGCAGCGACTGGACCGCGTTCGATGCCAAGCGTTACCAGGCCTCGCCGAGCTTTGCTCACTTCAACGCCGATGTCTCGCACACCCAGGAGCTGCCGGAGGGCTTCCAGCTCTGGGGCAAAGTGCAAGGGCAGGTCGCGGATGGACCGCTGGTATCGAGCGAGCAGTTCAGTGTCGGCGGCCTCGATACGGTGCGGGGCTATCTCGAATCCGAGGTGCTGGGCGACGATGGCGTGGTCGGCAATATCGAGCTGCGCAGCCCCAATCTTGGCGAGATGCTGCAGAAGCAGCTCAAGGACGAGACGGGGCAGGGGAAGCCGCGCTTCACCACCTTCAACGACTGGCGGATGTTTGCCTTTGCTGATGCGGGCCGGGCGAGCATCCAGCGCCCGCTGCCGGAGCAGCAGTCGGTGTTCGACGTCTGGAGCTACGGCGTCGGCACCCGCTTCAAGATGTTCAATTACGTCAACGGCATGCTGGCCTATTCGGTGCCGATGATCAGCCAAACCTACACGAGAGCGCGCGATCCGCGCTTCAATTTCCGGATCTGGGGTGAATTCTGATGACAATGGGGTTGGGTCACATGCGCACAGCGCGCCAAATCGAACATCGCCGCACATTCGCGAGGTGGGCGTCTGCTCTGCTGTTCGGGCTCATCGCGGCTATGTCGATGCTGCCGTCGCCCGCCCAAGCCTGGTGGAACGATGAGTGGTCGCTGCGAAAGAAGATCACGATCGACGCGAGCGCGACCGGAGCGAACATCACCGATGCCATCGGGACGACACCGGTCCTGGTCCGGCTTCACACCGGCAACTTCCGCTTCGGGGCGGCCAAGGATGATGGCAGCGATTTGCGGTTCGTTGCCGGCGACGACAAGACGCCGCTGAAATACCACGTCGAGAAGTACGATTCGCTTTTGAGCGAAGCGTTGGTCTGGGTGTCGGTGCCGAACGTGCAGGCGGGCGCCAAGACCGAGTTCTGGCTCTACTACGGCAACAAGAAAGCTCCCAGCGCGGCGGATGCCAAGGGTACCTACGATTCGGACACGCTGCTGGTCTATCACCTCAACGAGCGCGGCACGCCGTCGCTGGACTCCTCGGTGTGGGCCAACAATGCGCAGAGCGTCGGCCAGCCGGCCGAGGGATCAATCATTGGCACCGGGCTGCGTTTGACCGGTCAATCCCCGGTCAGGCTGCCGGCGTCGCCGTCGCTGACGCAAACCGCCGGCGCGCCTTTCGCGTTCTCTGTGTGGATCAAGCCTTCGTCGGCGCAACCGAATGCTGCGCTGTATAGCCGCCGCGATCCTGCCGCCGGCAATGCGTTGGTGATCGGTCTCGATAACGGTGCACCGTTCGTGGAGGTCACCAATGCCGGCACGGTCCAACGCAGCGGCGCAGGGGCGCCCGTGGCGGCCGGTGGTTGGCATCATATGGCGGTCGTCGCAGGCAATGGTCAGGTGACGCTCACCCTCGACGGCAATCCTTATGCGTCGCTCGCGGCCTCGCTGCCAGCCCTCAACACCGCTGCCCTGATCGGAGGTGACACGACCTCCAGTGTAGCTCCGATCGCTCCGGCGGCCTCGTCCGCAGCCTCGCAGCCTGATGCCCCCGAGGCCGCCGCGCCGGCTGCGGACGGTGGGGCCACGACGCCGAGCCCGGAAGCTGCGCCGGCTGCCGCAGCCCTGGCAGGCTTCGTCGGCGACATCGACGAGCTGCAGATCTCCAAGACCGCTCGTCCGGCGGGCTTCATCAAACTCGCAGCCATCGGCCAGGGACCCGACCAGGCCAAGCTGATCGCCTTCAGCGTCGATGAGGAGACCGCGAGCTGGCTGTCAGGTTACTTCGCGGTGATCCTGAAGTCGGTCACGCTCGACGGCTGGGTGGTGATTGGCCTGCTCATGATCATGGCGGCCTTGAGCTGGGTCGTGATGGTCGACCGCTCGACCTATCTTAACCGCCAGGCCAAGGCCAATGCGGTGTTCATGAAGAGCTTCCGCGAGGTCGCCGACGATCTCACGGTGCTGGACCGCGGCGAGGATGCCGCAACCCTCGGCGGCCGGCTCACCGCAGCCGACGCGAAAGTGCTGAAGTCGTCCTCGCTCTATCGCATCTACCACATCGGTGCCGAGGAAATCCGTCATCGCTTTGCCCGCAACGGCGGCCGTGCAGTGGTCCTGTCGGGGGCGTCGATCGCGGCGATCCGCGCTGCGCTCGACAGCGGCGTGGTCAAGGAGATCCAGCGGCTGAACCGGCTGATGGTGATCCTCACCATCGCGATCTCCGGTGGTCCGTTCCTTGGCCTGCTCGGCACTGTCGTCGGCGTCATGATCACCTTCGCGGCGAT
>JAEYRD010000162.1 GCA_023435725.1 Pseudomonadota bacterium
TTCGATGAAGGTGAGCGCGACCAGGCGCACCGCCTTGAAGCGCGACAGGCTGCCGAAGGCGCCGAGCAGCCCGAAGACGAGCCCCAGCACCACGATGACCACGGTGAAGCCGACGGTGACGCCGAGGCCGTTGAGAAAGAGCCAGCGATAGCTCCAGAGAATGCCGAAGTCCCACTGATACATGCGTGTTTAACTCAGTCGGCGGAAAGCTTGGAACGGTGCCGCGTCGTTCTCGGTGCACCTCTCCCGCTTGCGGGGGAGGTCTACGCGCGTAGCGCGGCGAGTGAGGGCTCTTTCCTCTTGGGGAGTCTCTTTGTGGAGACAACCCCACCCCAACCCTCCCCCGCAAGCGGGAGAGGGGGCAGAGCGGAGTGCGCTGAGATAGCCAGTCCTAACCCTGATCAGCACTTACAGCGAAACGCCCGGCGGGATGTCCGCTTCGGTCACGCCCACCAGCTCCATGTTGGTGATGATCGCGTTGCGGATGAAGCCGAGGCCCTTGTTGAAGTCGATCCAGGTGTTGACGTAGTCGCGGAAAGTCTTGTCGTTCTCGCGGCGGAAGCCGGCATTCGACGTGGTGGCGAAAATCGGCGTCGGCAGCACGAACTGGCCGAGCGAGGGGTTCTTCTTGAGCACGGTCAGCGACAGCATGGTGATCAGGCACTGCGCATCGACGCGGCCGGTCTGCAGCGCGGCGGTGGCGTCGTCGGCGGTCTTCAGCCGCGAGATCTGCGCCTTCGGCGTCAGGCGGCTGACGACCTGGTCGTGGGACGACCCCTGGTCGACGGCGATCTTGATGTCGGGCGAGTTGAGTTCGGCCCAGGTCTTCGGCTTGAAGTCCTTCTTGCAGAGGATGCCGAAGGCGTTGTTGAAGACGGGCACCGAGAAATCGACCACCAGCGCGCGCTTCGGCGTCGGGTTCAGGCCGAAGAAGATGTCGATCTTGTTGGACTGCAGATCCAGCACCGAATTGCCCCAGGTGGTCTCGGTGATCTCGAGCTCGGCCTCCATGTCGTCGGCGAGCGCCTTGGCGATGTCGATGTAGAAGCCCTTCCACTGGCCGCTGGCGAGATCCTTCATGTAATAGGGCGCGCCGCCGCCGACCGCGCCGATCCGCATCTTCTTGGTCCGGCGGATGCGGGCGAAGGTCGATTCGTTGGGATCGGCTGCCTGGGCCACGGCCGGCGAGGCCAGCGCGCCCGCGGTCACCGCGCCAATGGCGCCAAGTCCGACAATCGATGCAACATCACGACGTGTAACCATTGGGATCAATCGCTTTTCTGGTTGGATGGGGTTCCGGCAGCGTTCATACCAAGGCGGCCTTGGCAGCGAAAGCACAGCCTATCGGCTGGGCAGACCCGGAATTGCCCGGATGCTGGGCAAGATCAAGTTGAACAAAGTGATACCCGCTTGCTTTCCCGCCCTTTTGGCCCCACATAGGGACCGGGAGATTGGCGGTGGACGAGCCACTCGCCAACCGGGTCAGGTCCGGAAGGAAGCAGCCCTAACGAGGTCCGGATCGGGTCGCTCGTCAGTCTCCTACCTGTTTTTCCGAGCGAATAGCGCCGGCGGGCTTCCCGCCTGCGCGCTCCTTTCCGCAAAAGCCGGCCGAGAGACATTTCATTGCGGATCGACCGATGACCGACGCCGGCGCCCCTCCCAATTCCGACAGCGCCAGCCAGGCTGGCTTTGCCCTCGGCGCCGAGCCGGGCACGCCCTACCGGGTTCTGGCGCGCAAATACCGTCCCTCGAGCTTTGACGATCTGATCGGCCAGGAGGCCGTGGTCCGCACCGTCTCCAATGCGTTCGAGACCGGGCGCATTCCGCAGGCCTGGATCCTCACCGGCGTCCGCGGCGTCGGCAAGACCACCACGGCGCGCATCCTCGCCCGTGCACTCAACTACGAGATGCCGGACGGCTCGGTGAAGGGGCCGACCATCCACATGCCGACGCTTGGCGTGCATTGCCAGGCGATCATGGAAAGCCGGCACATGGACGTGCTGGAGATGGACGCGGCCTCGCATACCGGCGTCGACGACGTCCGCCAGATCAATGACAGCGTGCGCTATGCGCCGGCCAGCGCCCGCTACAAGGTCTACATCATCGACGAAGTCCACATGCTGTCGACGGCGGCGTTCAACGCCTTCCTGAAGACGCTGGAGGAACCGCCCGAGCACGCCAAGTTCGTGTTCGCGACCACCGAGATCCGCAAGGTCCCGGTGACAGTGCTGTCGCGCTGCCAGCGTTTCGACCTGCGCCGCGTCGAGGCGGATGTGCTGATGAAGCACCTCGCCAACATTGCCGCGAAGGAAAGCGTCGAGATCGAGCCGGAGGCGCTCGGCATCATCGCGCGCGCGGCGGAAGGCTCCGTCCGCGATTCGCTGTCGTTGCTCGACCAGGCGATCGCGCATGCGGCAGGTCAGGTGAAGGCCGATGCGGTCAGGCAGATGCTCGGCCTTGCCGACCGCACCCGCGTCATCGATCTCTTTGATTCGCTGGCGCGCGGCGACATCGCGGCTGCCTTCAAGGAGTTCCGCGATCAGTACGATGTCGGCGCCGATCCGATCGTCGTGCTCTCTGATCTCGCCGAGTTCGTCAATTTCGTCACCCGCGTGAAGATCGTGCCGGCGACAGCCGAGAACGTCGCCTATGGCGAGACAGAGCGGGTCCGCGCGAAGGATTTCGCTTCAAAAATCTCGATGCGCGTGCTGTCGCGGATGTGGCAGATGCTGCTCAAGGGCATCACCGAGGTGCAGGCCGCGACGCGGCCCGCCGCGGCCGCCGAGATGGTGCTGGTGCGCATCGCCTATGTCGCTGATCTTCCGACGCCGGACGAGGCGATCAGGATGCTGGAGCAGAATGGCGGCGGCTCGCCGGTCGTGAACGGCGGCGGTGCCGCGCGCGGTGCGCCGGCCGCGCCGGTTGCCTCCGCGGCGCCTGTTGCTTCTGCTGCGCCGATCCGTGCGCCGACCCCGTCGTTCGGCGGCGGCGCTGCGCGGCCGCAGATGGCGGCGCCCGCGCCTGATCCGCAAGGGGCTGCCCCCCAACTGCGCATCACGAGCTTCACCCAGCTCGTCGCGCTCGCGGGGCAGAAGCGCGACCTCATGACCAAGGGCGCGCTCGAAGGCGACATGCGCCTCGTTCGTTTCGAGGAGGGCCGGCTGGAGGTCGCGCTCGAGCCGAACGCGTCAAAGACCACTATCACCGAGCTTGCGCGCAAGTTCGAGCTCTGGACCGGCCGGCGCTGGACCGTGATCGTTTCCAACGAGCAGGGCCAGCCGACGCTGCGGTCGGTGAGCCAGGCCGCCAAGCAGGAGCATGCGCGCACCGCCGAGGCTGACCCGCGCGTGCAGGAGGTGCTGTCGCGCTTCCCCGGATCGAAGGTCGTCGAGGTCCGCAGGCTTGCCCCCGAGGCGCCGGAATCCAATATTAACGCCGACTATGGCAGCGACGATCCGCCCGACGGTTCCGACGGCGACGATCTCTAGAGCATGATCCGGACCCGAAGGGCCGCGTAGCGCAAAGTGTGTAGCGGTTTTCCGATCAGATCATGCTCAAACACTAAGCCAAGGCACGATGACGACTCATCGTGCCAACAAAGGACACGCACCCATGGCTGATTTTCTCGGCATGATGAAGCAGGCGGCGCAGCTGCAATCCAAGATGCAGGCGATGCAGGACGAGCTCGCCAATGTCGAGGTCGAAGGCATCTCCGGCGGCGGCCTCGTCGCCGTGCGCATGACCGCGAAAATGGACGTCAAGGGCGTCAAGATCGACGCCTCGCTGATGAAGCCGGAAGAGCGCGAGGTGTTGGAAGACCTGCTCGTCACGGCCTTTGGCGAAGCCCGCCGCAAGGCCGAGGCTGCGATGCAGGAGAAGATGCAATCGCTCACCGGCGGACTCGGCCTGCCGCCGGGGCTGTTTGGCCAATAACATGGGCGCCGTTGCAGGTCCCGAAATCGAGCGGCTGGTCCAGCTTCTCGCACGGCTGCCGGGTCTCGGTCCGCGCTCCGCGCGGCGTGCGGCGCTGCATCTGATCAAGAAGCGCGAAGCGCTGATGATGCCGCTGTCGGGCGCCTTGCAGGTCGCGCTCGAGAAGGTCCAGGTCTGCAAGACCTGCGGCAACATCGACACGCAGAATCCCTGCACCGTCTGCACCGATCCGAAGCGCGATCCCGCCATCATCGTCGTCGTCGCCGACGTTGCCGATCTCTGGGCGCTGGAGCGGGCCAATGCGACTCAAGGACGCTATCATGTGTTGGGTGCGACCTTGTCGCCGCTCGACGGTGTCGGCCCGCAGGATCTCACCATCGACGCGCTGGTCGCGCGCGCGCATGATCCGCAGGTGAACGAAATCATCCTGGCGCTGAATGCGACGGTGGACGGCCAGACCACGGCGCACTACATCACCGACTTGCTTCAGGACGCCAATGTGAAGGTGACGCGCCTTGCGCATGGCGTGCCCGTCGGCGGCGAGCTTGATTATCTCGATGAAGGTACGCTATCGGCCGCGATGCGGCAGCGTACCCTGTTCTAGCAATCCTGTAGAAGTCACGGAACGGACGACATGACGAAACGATTCGCCAAACGATTGGCCTTGATCGCGATGATGATGGCGGTGGCGACCCCCGCTATCTCCGCGCAACAGGACGACGAGGCGCCGCCGCCGTCGAAGCCCGGCAAGCCGATCAACACCGGCGACGTGCTCTCGGGCGAATTGAACGCAATGAAGGTGCGCGACGTCAAGAACGCCGGCAAGAGGGTTGCGACCTACCAGATCACGTCCGAGCCGCGCCGCCTGCCTCCGCCGAACGGGCTGTGCAACCTCGAGACCGGCCCCGAAACCTTCCAGCTCGTCACCTCCAGCGACGCGCAGGCCGCGCAGCTGAAATCGTTTGTCGGCAAGGCGATCTCGGTCAAGGTTGATGAGGTCGCCTGCGCCAGCGATCCCGGCCAGATCAGCGAGGCCGTGATCACGAAGTGGAGCTTGATCAAGAAGCAGTAGGGGGCGGACGACATCTCGCCGCGTTCTCCGCCATGGCGAGAAGCTCGCGACAAGATTGCGTAGCAATTTTGCGCTGATGCGACGAAGCAAGCCGGACTGCTTCCGCGGAGATAGTCTGGATTACTTCGCTGCGCTCGCAATGACGGGGTTGGACGGCTGCACGCCCCTTACGTCAGCACCTTCACCCCACCGAACGACGTCACGCGGCCCTGCTTCAGCATCACGATCTGCGTTGCGAGCTGGCGCAGCTCGGCGGCGTCGTGGCTGACATAGACCATGGGCACATTCGCCTCATCCCGCAGCCGCACCAGATAGGGCAGGATCTCGAGCTTGCGGCCCTCGTCGAGCGCGCCGAGCGGCTCGTCGAGCAGCAGCAGGCGCGGCCTCGACAGCAGCGCGCGGCCGAGCGCAACGCGCTGGCGTTCGCCGCCGGACAGTTTGCCGGGGCGGCGGTCGAGCAGGGCGCCGATGTCGAGCAGGTCGATGACGCGCTTGTGCTGGGCAGGATCGGGCGCGAGGCTGTTCATCCGCCGGCCATAGTCGAGATTCTGCGCGACGTTGAGATGCGGAAACAGCCGCGCGTCCTGGAACACATAGCCGATGCGGCGGCGCCAGGTCGGAACGTGGATGCCGGCCGCGGTATCGTCGACGGTCTCACCGTCGATCACGATGGTACCGCGGTCGGGACGCAGCAGCCCCGCGATCATGTTGACCAGCGAGCTCTTGCCGGCGCCCGATGCGCCGAACAGGCCGGTGACGCGTCCCTCGCTGGCGAAGGATGCGGAAAGCGAGAATTCGCCGAGCTTCTTTTCGACATCGACGCGCAACATGGTCAGTTCCCGTGCAATCGCGCGGTGGCGCGGCGGGCGAACCATTCGGCGGCAATCAGCGCACCGATCGCGAGCACTATCGAGACGATCACGAGTCGTCCCGCAGCCGCATCGCCGTCGGGCGTCTGGATCAGCGAATAGATCGCCGAGGAAATTGTCTGGGTCTCGCCGGGGATGTTGGAGACGAAAGTGATGGTTGCGCCGAACTCGCCGATGGCCTTGGCGAAGCCGAGCACCATGCCGGCAAGCACGCCGGGCAGCGCCAGCGGCAGCGTCACCGTGAAGAACACCTTCCAGGGAGCGGCGCCGAGTGTCTCGGCCGCCTGCTCGAGCCGGCGGTCGATCGCCTCGATCGACAGGCGCATCGGGCGCACCAGCAGCGGAAACGACATCACGCCGCAGGCGAGCGCCGCGCCGGTCCAGCGGAAGGCGAAGACGATGCCGAGATAGTCGGCCAGGAATCCGCCGACGAGGCCGCGACGGCCGAAGGTGAGGAGCAGGAGATAGCCGGTCACGACCGGCGGCAGCACCAGCGGCAGATGCACCACCGCGTCGAGCATCGACTTGCCCCAGAAGTCCTTGCGGGCAAGCAGCCACGCCAGCGCAACGCCAAAGGGCGTTGCGACTAGCGTTGCGATGACGGCGACCCTGAGCGAGAGCAGGATCGCCGTCCATTCGGCAGGAGAGATGTCGAGCATCAAGTCGTAAAGTCAGGTCGCAAAAATCAGGTTGTCGGGCTGATCAGGAACTTGAAACCGTATTTTTCCAGAATGGTCTTGGCTGCCGTCGAGCGCAGGAAGGCGAGATAGTCGTTGGTCTCGGGCTTTGCGGTCGTGGTCGCTGCGACGGGATAGATGATCGCAGGGTGCGAGTCCGCCGGGAAGGTGCCGACGATCTTCACGCCGGGCTCGACCTTGGCATCGGTCGAGTAGACGATGCCGAGCGCAGCCTCGCCGCGGGCGACCAGCGTCAGCGCGGCGCGCACGCTCTCGGCCATGGCGAATTTCGGCTCGGCCGCCTGCCACGCGCCCAGCTTCTCGAGCGCGGCCTTGGCGTATTTTCCGACCGGCACGGACTTGACGTCGCCGGTTGCGATCCTGCCGTCGCCGGCGAGCTTGGCGAGGTCAAAGCCCTGCGCAATCGTGACGTTGTCGATCTTGGAATCCTTCGGTGCGATCAGCACGATGCTGTTGCCGAGCAGATTGACGCGGGTCGGTTCGTTGATGGTCTTCTTGCTCGTCGCGTAGTCCATCCAGTCGGTGTCGGCCGAGACGAACACGTCGGCCGGCGCGCCCTGCTCGATCTGCTTGGCGAGCACCGAGCTCGCGGCATAGCTGACGCTGAACTTGATGCCGGTCTTGGCGGTGTAGGCGGCATCGATCTCGTCGAGCGCGTTCTTCATCGAGGCGGCGGCGAAGACGGTGATGGTCTTGTCCTCGGCGGCGGCGGGCGAAAGGCTCGCGCCCGCGAGGATCACGAAAGCGGTGAAAAGTCCTGCAATACGAAACATGGGGTGCGCTCCGTGCGAACTCGCGCGCGCAAATGCACGCGCAAATCTGGCGTTGGGTGGGTCTGGTGCGACGGGCGGAAGCGCTGTTCCACGGGCCTTGCGACGGCTTACGGCCGGCAGGGGTATCGCACCTGCGAAGATAGCAGGCTGGGGCCTCAGGTCAAAGGCGACCGTTTGTCTGACCAGACGGCCTTATTGCGCCGGCAGGATCGCGATCGAGAGCGAGTTGTCCCTGGCGCCACTGACCTGGAGCACCAGGGGCTGCGCCGACAGCTCGTATTTCATGGTCTTGCGGATGCCGTCGCAATCGGTGGCCCCGCTGAAGGCCACGGGTTTAAGGAAATGGCCGTCCTGGACCACGTCGACCCAAGCTCCGCTGGACAGGCTGATCGTGTAGAGCCCGGCCTTGGCGGTCTTGATGCTGGTGAAGCCGGCAAAGGTGCCATCCTTCGGCGCGCGCTCCGGCGGCGAGGGCAGCTTGGCATCCGCTGGCGCGACCAGCCCCAGTGTGATGGCCGATGACGGCAGCGCAGCCTGCTCACTCCCCGATGGGAGCTTGGCATGGTCCGGCGCCGTGAGCGCGGCGCGCTCGCGTTCGATCGGCCATTTGAACTTGTCGCAGCCGCTCGGCTCTTCGGCGGCCAGAGCGGAGGTCGCGCTGATCGAGAGCGCAGCAAGGAAGGTGAGGATGCGCATGTCAAATCTCATCATTGGCCACGCGAGGAAATGCGGGGCTGGCGGTCAGGCTTCGCTAGAGCGTTTTCGAGCGAAGTGGATACCGGTTCGCGTAAAGAAAACGCGCCAGAATAAGAAGCTAGAGCCCCGTTCCAATTCCATCGGAACGGAAATGGCTCTGGGGAACGGGATGCGCATCCCGAGATGCGGCGGGCTTACGGCCCGCCGGCGAGGGCGATCCTAGCGCATTCCGGGGGTCGCGGGCCAGTCATGACTCCGTCATCCCGGGCTTTGCAGAGACGGCGGTTGAGAGCAGAACTGCAGCGTCAGTCTCCGCTGTCATCCCGGACAAGCGAAGCGCAGATCCGGGATCTCTAGCCACAGGATTGTGTTTGGCGAGGACTCGGAGTTGGCAGCTCGCGCCGGCGTTCGGCGTGCCCGCTCCACGTTACGGCTTCGCATCTGGCGCGTGCAGCACGGCTTTGCAGGCGGCGGGCATCTGCGCCAGCGTCATCGGCGGCTTGGGCTTCGGCGGCTCCGGCGGCGGCTTCGGATGCAGCACGGCGTCGCTGAACCAATAGGCGAGATCGGAGGGCTCGCAGCCTTCGTCCTCGGATTGTGAAGGCTGGCCCTCGCATTCAGCGGCGCCCGCCGGGCAGCGCATGCGGATATGGAAGTGATAGTCGTGGCCCCACCACGGCCGGATCTTCGACAGCCATGAGCGGTCGCCCCTGGCCTCGCGGCACAGTGCCTTCTTGATCGCGGCATTGACGAAGATGCGCTGCACCGCCGGCTCCTGCGCCGCGTCGCGCAGCACCAGTACGTGGGCGGGCGTGAACACTTTCGGATCGATGTCGAGCCGGTCCTGGCGCACCATCATCACCGCCGACATTTCCTCGCGCTCCTCGCGCGAGAGCCGGCGGTCCGGCATCGGCGTCAGCCAGATGTCGGCATCGAGACCGATCTGGTGGCTGGCGTGGCCCGACAGCGCCGGGCCGCCGCGCGGCTGGCCGATGTCGCCGACCAGGATGCCCGGCCATCCGGCGTCCTTGTGCGCCCTGGCTGCGAGGCGCTTGATCAGAGCGATCATGCCGGGATGACCGTAGTTGCGGTTGCGCGACAGCCGCATCACCTGCCAATTGTCGCCATTGAGCGGCATCTGTTCCGCGCCGCCGATGCATCCCTTGGCGTAGGAGCCGACCACACGGGCCGGCCCCTTCGACGGCAGCAGCTTTCGCGCGAACAACTCCTTGGCGCCGATGGTGGGGTCATTGGGGTTGGCGAGCGGCGGCAGCGGCTTCGGGGTGACGCTGCCCTTGTCCTGGGCCAGCGCAGCGCCGACGGTCAGGAACGACATGACAAGCAGGAGAGGGGCGATGCGGCGGGGACTCATGCAGTTTCCTTATAACCCAACGCCGCGTCAGGGTTAAGAATTAGGCTTTCAGCAAAGCGCAGCCTCACGGTGTCTTTACAGCCGCCGTCAGGCTGCATCCCGCGCATGCGGCGACGCTGTTCGCGCTGGTCCAGCGCGATGGCGCGCGCAACATGACGATCCAGATCTCGGACCAGCTTGTCCCGCAGTCGTAATTTTCCGCCTCTGCCATCCGACTCTTAACGCCGCGATAACCGTATCCTGCATTGACCAAAATTCGTGCGCGGAATGCGACTCGCCTCCATCGTGCATGCAATCGGACGCGCATCCGGAATTGATTCATGGAGAGCGCGCGGTTTTGCGCCACCTCTCCTTCCGATTGCGCCGTGGCAACGGGCTTGGCGCGCCCATTGACGCAGCTCGCGCCTCGCAAACAGGCAAAATGGTTCGATTACAGCGGCCGCAAGGCGTGACCTTGGGTGGCGAGACCACCCAAGATTACTTTTTTTTCAGACACTTGCCCCAAAGCTTGCGGCCGCTGGGCGCGGCCAGGGCGTATGAAGTTGAGTTGGGGTTCCAAGAGAACAGAAAAGCGAAAGCGCAACGTGCTCGCCCGGGCTGGCCGACAGCCGCGCAAGCCGCGCTTTGCGCGCGCGTCTCATCCGCCCATAGGACGCGATCAGTTCGTGCAGGTGCGTGCGGACGCCGAAGCGGCCATCACTGAGGCGCGCAAATCGCACGAGCGGCTGCGCCAGGCCGTCGACATGTTGCCGCAAGGCATCGTGATTCTCGACCCCGAAGGTCGCTACGTCCTCTGGAACAAGCAATACGCCGAGATCTACAGCAAGACCGCCGATCTGTTCGCGGAGGGCGCGCGCCTCGAAGATACGCTGCGCGTCGGCGTCGCCCGCGGCGACTATCCAGAAGCCGCCGGCCACGAGGACGAGTGGATCGCCGAGCGGCTCAAGAAGCTCTACGAGCCGGGCAAGCGCCACGAGCAGACGCTGTCGGACGGGCGTGTCATCCTGATCGATGAACGCCGTACCGATGACGGCGGCGTAGTCGGTCTGCGCGTCGACATCACCGAACTGAAGCAGCGCGAGGCCTCGTTCCGCCTGCTGTTCGACGGCAATCCCGTGCCCATGATCGTCTGCGCGCTGGACGACGAGCGCATCCTCGGCGTCAACGATGCCGCGGTCGCGCATTACGGCTATAGCCGCGCCGAGTTCGAGAAGCTGACAATCCGCTCCTTGCAGGCCTTCGACAGCGAGCCCCCCTGGACCACCGATCGGTCCGGCGACGAGCAGGCCGCGCGCACCTGGAAGCACGTCAAGGCCGATGGTGCGCTGATCGATCTTGCGATCTATTCCCGCGAGCTGACCTATGCCGAGCGGCCTGCGGTGCTGCTCGCGCTCATGGACATCACCGAGCGCAAGCGTGCCGAGGCGCGGCTTGCCTTCATGGCCCAGCATGACGGGCTGACCGGCCTGCCCAACCGCACCCTGCTGCGCAAGCAGGTGGACGAGATGCTGCTGCACACGCGGCGCAGCCCCGAGAAGGTGGCGCTGCTGATGCTGGGGCTCGACAATTTCAAGGCGGTCAACGACACGCTGGGGCACGCGGTCGGCGACAAGCTCTTGCGCGGCGTCGCCAAGCGGCTGCACTCGACCCTGCGCGAGGAGGACGCGCTGGCGCGGCTCAACTCGGACGAGTTCGCGATCGTGCAGAGCGGCCTGACGCGTCCCGAGGACGCAGTGTTGCTGGCCAAGCGCCTCCTGGAAGCCATCGCCGATCCCTATCTGCTCGACGGCCATTCCGTGGTGATCGGCGCCTCCATCGGCATCGCGATGGCGCCGGGCGACGGCGACGATTCCGAAAAGCTGCTCAAGAGCGCCGACATGGCGCTGTCGCGCGCCAAGGCAGATGCGCGCGGCACCTTTGCCTTCTTCGAGGCCGCGCTCGATGCGAAAGCGCAGGGCCGCCGCAAGATCGAGGTCGAGCTGCGCGACGCGATCCAGAATGACGTGCTGCGGCCGTATTACCAGCCGCTGATCGACCTCCAGAGCGGCCGCATCACCGGCTTCGAGGCGCTGGTGCGCTGGCCGCATGCCGAGCGCGGCATGGTCTCGCCGGCCGACTTCATCCCGGTGGCCGAGGAGACGGGCCTGATCAACCCGCTCGGAGGCCTGATGCTGCGCCGGGCCTGCCTGGACGCCGCGACCTGGCCGGACGACGTCCGCGTCGCCGTCAATCTGTCGCCGCTCCAGTTCCGCGGCGGCAATCTGCTCTCGATGGTGACGGACGCGCTGAAACATTCCGGCCTGCCGCCGCGGCGGCTCGAGCTCGAGATCACCGAAACGCTGCTGCTGGAGAAGAGCGCGCAGGTGCTGGCGACGCTGCATGCGCTACGCGCGCTCGGCGTGCGCATCTCGATGGACGATTTCGGCACCGGCTATTCGAGCCTCAGCTATTTGCGCAGCTTCCCCTTCGACAAGATCAAGATCGACCAGTCCTTCGTGCGCGATCTCGGTGCCAACCGCGAGGCGCAGGCGATCATTCGCTCCATCGTCAGCCTCGGCAAAGGCCTCGGTGTCACCATCACCGCCGAAGGCGTCGAGACCGAGGCCGAGCTGAGCCGCCTCCGGGCCGAAGGCTGCGATGAGGGACAGGGCTTTCTGTTCAGCAAGGCCCGGCCCAATGCCGAGATCATCAGCCTGCTGGCCGCACAGCGCGGCATCGATGGCGACACCGCGCTGGTGGCCTAGAGCATGATCCGGAAAAGTGTGAAGCGGTTTTCCGAAAAGATCATGCTCAAACAATAACCTAAAGCGCGATGACGATTCATCCCAATCTCATCGCGCTTTAGGGTTTGGTTTCAGGCTGAAGCCGGCTCGCAAGGCTGTCAGGCCTCGATCCACAACGATGCTCGCCGAAGCCGGCCGGCCGACTCGCTCGGCCGATTTCACCATGTCCGGCGGAGCAGACATGGCATGCATTCGCGACCAACCGAATCTATAAGCGCGCGCTCCAGTCCGATCTGCGCGCCGCTAAGCCGCGCGCAGCCCCGCCAGGAACGTATCCACGCTCTTCATCAGCGCCGACGCGTGCTGGCCGAGCTCGCCCGAGGCAACCATCACATTGCCGGCGAGCGAGCGCGACTGATCCGCGGCCTGGCTTGCGCCGGCGACATTGGCCGAAACATCGGTGGTGCCGGCGGAGGCCTGCTGCACGCTGTGGGCGATCTCGCGCGTCGCCGAGCCCTGCTGCTCCACTGCGGCGGCGATGGTGGCGGCGATGCCGCTGATCTCGCGGATCGTGTCGCTGATGCCGGAGATGGCGGTGACGCAATTGCCGGTCGCGGCCTGGATCGCGCTGACCTGGCTCGCGATCTCGTCGGTCGCCTTCGCGGTCTGGCTGGCCAGTTCCTTCACCTCGGATGCGACGACGGCAAAGCCGCGGCCGGCGTCGCCCGCGCGCGCGGCCTCGATCGTGGCGTTCAGCGCCAGCAGGTTGGTCTGGCTCGCGATCTCGCTGATCAGCCGCAGCACGTCACCAATGCGCTCTGCGGCCGCAGCGAGGTTCGTGACCATCTCGGTCGTCTCGGTGGCCTTGACCACTGCACCGCTCGCGACCTCGCTCGAATGGGTGACCTGACGTCCGATCTCGCTGACCGACGAGGCCAGCTCCTCGGTCGCCGCGGCGACTGCGTTCACGCTGGTCGAGGCTTCTTCGGAAGCCGTCGCCGCGGCGGATGCGCGCTGCGAGGTGCCGTTGACGCTCGCGGTGATCTCTCCGGCGACGCTCTGCATGCCCTCGGTTGCCTTGGCGACGGCGGCAACCACGCCCTTGACGTCGGCCTCGAAGCGATCGGCCATCTGGCGCTGCAGCGCCTGCTTCTCGACTTCCGCTTTGGCCTTGTCGGCCTCCTGCGCCTCGCGCAGCGCGCCCGCCTCCAGCATGTTGCGACGAAACACGTCGACCGCCTTGGCCATGGTGCCGAGCTCGTCCTGGCGTTCGCTGCCGGGAATGGTGACGCTGGTGTCGCCGCTCGACAGCCGGTTCATGACGGCGGTGATTGCGGTGAGCGGCCGCGACAGCCCGCGTCCGAGCAGCAGCGCCAGCACGATTGCAGCAGCGAGGATCGCGACCGTGCCCAGGATCAGATTGCGCTCGGCTGTGGCGAACGCGGCCTCGTATTCCGTCGTGTCCTTGATGATCTCGAGCACGCCGACCGGCGCACCCGCGTAGTTCTTGATCGGTCCGGCATAGACCTCGACCGGATGGCCGTCGAGCTCGGCTTCGCGCAGCAGCGGCTGGCCGTTGACCGCGCCCTTCAGCTGGTCCAGCGGGGTGACGACGGTGTTGCCGAAAGTCGAGGACAGCTTGTTCAGGTCCTTGCCGTCGAGCGCGTAGACGGCGAGGTCGATGCCAAAGCGCTTCTTGGCGCGGTCGACGAATTCCTTGCCGAAGGCGGCGCCGATGTCGACGTTGGCGACGCTCTTGCCGGCGCGCATGATCGGCGTCATGCCGAAAATGCCGAGCGCTTCGCGGCCCGGCTCGACCCCGACGATCTGGCGCCCACCCTTGATGGCCTCGACGACGGTCTCGCGGCGCGCGGAGACGTCATCGCCGAAGGTCTTGGGTGCATGGACCCGGTAAAATGCGATCGCGGGCGGCAGCTGGAAGGTGATCAGCGGGATGCCCTGCGCCTTCAGTGCCTTGTTGGCGTCGCCGAGCAGTGCGGCGAGACTGTCGCGGTCGCCCTTGGCGATGGCATCGCCGACCGGCGGCAGTGCGGCGATCACGGACGAGACGGCCAGTGCGGCGCGCCCCTCATAGTCGATCGCGGCGATCACGCTCTCATATTGCAGCTTGAGCTGCTGATCGAGCGCCATCCGCGTCAGCGCCCGCTGCTGGGTGATCGAGAAGCCGGAGAGGATGGCGCAGGCTACCGCAACGGTAAGCGCGATGGCGAGGATCAGGCGGGCGGCAATCGACTTGATCTTGAACATCGAAAATTCCCAGGCGTTTCCAAATCTTGCTTTTGCGGAAAGGTCCCAGAAAATGCTTAACAACAAGGGCCGCACGGGCTCCGTGATCCAACGGGGCGCTGCCATCATTTTGCATGACTCAATGCAGCGAGCGCATGGAGAGGTCGTCGCTCATCGTGTTGCGAGACAAAGCGTCGCAGTTTCGTGCGCCGGCGATCAGAGTCCTTCGGACAGGATCGCCTTGCCGACATCCTCGTAATGCGTGTCGCGGGCCTGGATCTGCTGGGCGATGGCGTGCATGTCACGAAACCGTCGCTCGAACGGATTGCTGCGGAACACAGCGGTCGCGCCGGCCATGTGATAGGCGGCGTCGACCACTTTTGCCGATTGATGGATGGTCCAGGTCGCGGCCAGCCGGACCGCGCTGCGATGCGCCGCGCCGAACTCGCCGGTCGCGCCGAGGTCACGCCACATCGCATTCGCCGTGGCATAGAGATAGGCGCGCGCGGCACGCAAATCGCCCTCGGTGCGGCCGATCAGGCCCTGGACCGCCTGGTTGTCGCGCATGGCGTGTGCGGCCAGCGACTGGTGCTTTGCGCGCGCCAGCGCGATCGCAGCGTCCAGCGTGGCGCGCGCCACGCCAAGCGAGACCGCGGCAAAGCCGAGGCTGAACGTCGAACCGGTGCCAATCTTGTAGAGCGGGCCTTTCTCGCGCAGAGCGGACGGCACGTCTCGGAACGCCGTGAAGCGCTCGGGGATGAAGAGGTCGACGACCTCGTAGGAATCCGTGCCGGTGCCGGCGAGCCCGATCGCCTGCCAGACGTCGTGCAATTTCGCGCTCGCGACCGGAAACAGGATGGTGCGCACCTCCGGCGACCCGTCGGCATTTTTGCGCGGCTTGCCGTCGGCTCCGAGAATGCGGACATGCGCGCCCAGCCAGCTCGCCTGCCGCGAGCCTGATGCAAAATCCCAGCGCGCGGTGACGCGGTAACCACCCTCGACCGCGCGCGCCTCATGCGCAATAGCGCCCCAGGCGAGGATGCCCGGGCCGGCGTTGAAGATCTCGTGCGCGGTGTCATGGTCGAGCGAAGCCGCGATCATCGCGCAGACCGTGCACTGGCCGAGACACCAGGCCGTGGAGGCATCCGCCTTCGCGATCTCCTCCTGCATCTGCATGAAGACTTCGATCGGGGCTTCAGTGCCGCCCAGGCTCTGCGGCAGCAATACGCGATAGAGTCCGTTCTCGATCAGCGCGGCAACCACGCCCGGCGTCAGCTGCCGCGTCCGCTCGATCTCGTCGGCGTCACGCGCAATCAGCGGCGCCATCGCCCGAGCACGTTCGATGAGGCTCAACCCGGGAACGACTTTCATGCTCGCGTTTCCTCGCCCATTCTGTCGTGAGCGGTAAGTTACGTGATGGTGGTCTATTTGGCGGGGAGGATCAAGGTGGCGTAGCCGTCATTCCGGGGCACGCGACTTGTCCACCGAAGCTCGAAGAGCGAAGGCGGAAGCGTGGACCTGGAATCTTGCGATTGAGGCAAGTTGCAACAAAGCGGACATCAACCAGCCCACAATCCCTACTGAACCCGTCGAGAATGACCCGGAGCCGACGTCAGACAGCACCGTAGAAGTGCCGATATTGCCAGGCAACTTCCTTCTGCAATTGAGATTCGGACCACGACGGGTCCTTGAAGCGCATGACAGACATAGGCGAGAGATCGACGGGCGGCTTGCCATCGAGAACCCAAGTCGCAAGTGCTTCTCCGACAG
>JAEYRD010000002.1 GCA_023435725.1 Pseudomonadota bacterium
GATATGGGCGCCGCGCTTCTTGGCGTGCTCCAGCTCCTCCAGGACGACGACACCGGACCCTTCGCCGATGACGAAGCCGTCGCGATCCTTGTCGTAGGGACGCGAGGCCTTCTCGGGCGTCTCGTTGAAGCCGGTCGAGAGCGCACGGGCGGCGTTGAAGCCGGCAATGCCGATCCTGCTGATCGGCGATTCCGCGCCGCCGGCGACCATGACGTCGGCATCGCCGAGCGCGATGAGGCGGGCAGCGTCACCGACCGCATGCGCGCCGGTCGAGCAGGCCGTGACCACCGAATGGTTCGGCCCCTTCAGCCCGTGCGCGATCGAGACGTAGCCGGACGCAAGGTTGATCAGGCGGCCCGGGATGAAGAACGGAGACACGCGGCGCGGACCGCGCTCCTTCAGCAGGATCGCAGTGTCAGCAATGCCGTTGAGGCCGCCGATGCCGGACCCGATCATGGTGCCGGTCGCGCACTTGTCCTCTTCGGTCTCGGGATGCCAGTTGGCATCATCGAGCGCCTGGCCGGCCGCGGCCATGCCGAAGATGATGAAGTCGTCGACCTTGCGCTGGTCTTTCGGCTCCATCCATTTGTCGGGATTGAAGGTGTCGTTGGTGCCGTCGCCGCGCACGACCGTGCAGGCGATCTTGGTCTGAAGATCGGAGACATCGAAGCTCTCGATCCTGCGCGCACCGCTTTCGCCGTTGAGGATGCGTTTCCAGGTCGGCTCGACGCCGCAGCCGAGTGGCGAGACCATGCCAAGACCCGTGACGACAACCCGCCTCATATCCGAAAACTCCGCATCGAAAGATTCACGGCCAATAACAAGAAACCGGCTGACCGCCTGTAGGCGGCCCGTCCGGTTTCAATGTTGTCCCCGCGAAAATGAAGAGCCTTAGCTCTTCGCGTTCTTCTCGAGAAACTTCGTGGCATCGCCGACGGTGAGAATCGTTTCCGCGGCGTCGTCCGGAATCTCGCAACCGAATTCTTCTTCGAACGCCATCACCAGCTCGACGGTGTCCAGACTGTCGGCGCCGAGGTCGTCGATGAAGCTCGCAGCGTCGACAACCTTCTCGGGCTCAACACCAAGGTGTTCGACCACGATCTTCTTAACCCGCTCGCCAATGTCACTCATTGCTTAACCTCGTGTTGTTCCCTGTAGACCCGACCCCCCGGGACGATACGAGCCGTCGTGGTCGTTTGACTGCCTTCGCTTACGAACTTTGATTTGGCCCCATCCTAACCGATGCAGGCCCGGCGAACGACGGCCAAGGCTCCGCATCGCCAATATACAGGGTTTCAAAAACCTGCAATGGCGTTCTTTGCCCATCCGTTGACCGTCCGGTTATCATACTTCAAGTGCCTTGACTACAAGCCTCATTTCGCTGTGGAAACGGCCGTTTGCCGCATCCCGCGCCGCCCATGTGGGCAGTGCAGAACGCGACGTCAGATCATGGCCATGCCGCCGTTGACGTGGATGGTTTGCCCGGTGACGTAGGCCGCTTCGTTCGAACTCAGGTAGACGGCGGCGGCCGCGATGTCCTCCGGCGTCCCCAGGCGGGCCGCCGGAACCTTGGTCAGAATCGTTTCGCGCTGCTTGTCA
This sequence comes from Pseudomonadota bacterium, assembly GCA_023435725.1. GTDB lineage: Bacteria > Pseudomonadota > Alphaproteobacteria > Rhizobiales > Xanthobacteraceae > Bradyrhizobium. The sequence continues at coordinate 1,600 of JAEYRD010000002.1, forward strand.
TTGAGCGCATCCGTCATGGGCGTCTTGATGAAGCCGGGCGCGATGCAATTCGCGGTCACGCCGCGCTTGGCGTATTCTGCACCGAGCGTCTTGATCATGCCGATCAGGCCCGCCTTCGACGCGGTGTAGTTGCCCTGCCCGGGATTACCGGTGACGCCGACCACCGAGGTGATGGCGATGATACGGCCGAAGCGCTTGCGCATCATCAGTTTGGTCGCGGCGCGCGCCAGGCGGAAGGTCGCGGTCAGGTTGACGTTGATGACCTCGTCCCAGTCCTCGTCGCGCAGCTGGACGAAGAGGTTGTCGCGCGTGATGCCGGCATTGGCGATGAGGATATCGACCTGACCCATCGCCGCTTCCGCGGCGGGCACCAGCGCCTCGACTTCGTCGGCCTTGGAGAGATTGCAGGGCAGCACGTAGACGCGCTCGCCAAGCTTGCCGGCCAGCTCGTCCAGCACTTCCTTGCGTGTACCCGAGATCGCGACGGTGGCGCCCTGCGCATGCAGCGCCTGCGCGATTGCGCCGCCGATGCCGCCGGTCGCGCCGGTGACGAGCGCCTTTTTGCCAGTCAGATCGAACATCGATAACTCCTTCAAAGCACGATCCGGAAAAGTGTGCAGCGGTTTTCCGGAAAGATCGTGCGTAAACTAAAGAACCAAAGCGCGATGACGAATCATCGCGCTTTAGCCCTGCTTCGCAGCGGCCAATGCATCCCTGGCGGCGGCAATATCGTTCGGTCCACCGACCGCAACACCGACCGCGCCGTCCGCGATCCGCTTGACGAGGCCGGTCAGCACCTTGCCGGCGCCGATCTCGAAGAAACGGGTGACGCCCTGACCCGCCATATAGGCGACCGACTCGCGCCAGCGCACCGTCCCGGTGACCTGCTCCACCAGGCGACGGCGGATCTCGTCGGGATCGGTGATCGCGCTCGCCAGCACGTTCGATACCAGCGGCGCGGCCGGCGCCTTGATCGTGACCTTCGCCAGCGCTTCCGCCATGGCGTCGGCAGCCGGCTGCATCAGCTTGCAATGGAACGGTGCGGACACCGGCAGCAGCATCGCCCGCTTGGCGCCCTTGCCCTTGGCGATCTCGACGGCGCGGTCGACCGCAGCCTTGTCGCCGGAGACGACCACTTGCCCGCCACCATTGTCATTGGCGGCCTGGCAGACCTGCCCCTGCGCCGCCTCGTTGGCGACTTCCATGGCAGCCTCGTAGTCGAGGCCAAGCAGCGCGGCCATCGCGCCGGCGCCGACAGGAACGGCCTTTTGCATTGCAAGACCGCGGGTGCGAAGCAGCCGCGCAGTGTCTGACACCGTCAGGCTGCCAGCCGCCGCCAGCGCCGAATATTCACCGAGGGAATGGCCGGCCACGAAAGCCGCGTCTCGCCCCACGGAAAAACCAGCCTCAGCCTCCAGCACGCGCAGGGTGGCAATGGATACCGCCATCAGCGCCGGCTGGGCGTTCTCGGTGAGCTGCAGGGTTTCGGCCGGACCATCCCAGATGATGGCGGTGAGCTTCTCGCCAAGCGCGGCATCGACCTCGTCGAACACGGTGCGCGCCGCCGGAAAGGCGTCAGCCAGGGCCTTGCCCATGCCGACTGCCTGGGAACCCTGCCCAGGAAATGTGAATGCAGCCGTCATCGGCGCTCCCCTGCTTGTCGAGCGTGATCCCTGCGAGAACCGGCAGCCGATTACACACGGCCTTAGGCCATGGTTCCGGATCATGCTTCAAAGGGGGCCGTAGACACCGTCCGGGGCCGGAATGTCAAGCCAAGATAGGCGTAACACCCCGCCCGGTACTCGATGTCATCCCCGCGAAGGCGGGGATCCATAATCCCGGGACACAGTTGTTGCGTGAAACTGCAACTACGAATCCCCATACCCACGACTGCTTGTGGCTATGGGTCCCGGGCTCGCGCTTCGCGCGCCCCGGGACGACAAGCAGAGAGTGAGGCGCCAGCGTCTATCCGCCTTAGAAACCGCCCGCCTTCTGATCCGCGCCGACGTCGGCACCGGCCCGCGCGCGGCGCACGTTGCTGACCAATTGCCCAGGACTGTCATCCCGGTCGGGCCTCGCGGTCGCAAGTCGTAGCACGGCGGCGTAGTTCGGCTGTACTTCCATACGGCCTGCATGCCGGCTCTCGCTGAGCAAACGATGGACTTTCGGCAGATTGTAGCAGGGCACGTAGAACAAGAGATGATGCTCGAGGTGATAGTTCACGTAGTACGGTGCGATGAACAGGCGCTCGAGGAAATTGGCGTGCGTGGTGCGAGTGTTGCGCAGCGGATCGCTGCTGTCGGGAACGACGGCATGCTCGGCAATGTTGCGGATGCGGGTGATCACCATCATCCACGTCAAGAGCGGCACCAGCCATAGCAGCGGATAGGCCCACCACACGCCGGCCGCCGCGAGCACTGCGAACATTGCGGCATTGACCAGGCATTGCGGGCCGAGCTTCTCCCAGAAATGCGCGACGCGCTGGCGCCACGGCCACTCCTTCGGCCCCAGCGCATTGAACAGCTGCGCCTTGCGCTGCTGATAGCCAGTCTGTCCCGTGATGTCGCGAATGAACTTGCGGTGATAGCTCAGCCTGGTGATCGGAAACGGCGCCGACAGTACGAGATCAGGATCGTCCTCCTGCTGGGTGCGCGCATGATGCTGAAGGTGATAGCGCCGATAGCTGCGCGTCTCCGCAAAGAGAGGATAAGCACAAAACCACTGGCTCAGGGCCAGATTGGTCTTCTCGTCTGCGGACAGACAGCCATGCGCACCGTCATGCATCAGGATCGCAAGCCCAAGCTGGCGTGAGCCGATGATGGCGACGGCGAGAATATAAGTCAGCGGATTGGGCCACCACGCGACCAATGCGATCGCACCAATGATCAGCGCCCAGGCATGGGCGATCAGCGCAACACCTTTCCACGTCACGCGCTGGCGCACGTCGGCAAGTTGATCGTCGGTCAGGAAATCGCGGGCACGCATGCGAAGCGCGGTCATGGCCTAACTCTCCTCATCCGAACTGGCTGATCCGTCGCGCGCGTCGACGAGGCGCAGGCGAGCCGTATCGCTGGTAGGTTTCGCCTGCTCGCCGAGCACGCGCAGCATCTCGGCGCATAATTCACCCGGCGAACGGCCCATGGCATAGCCTTCGAGGATCACGCCGACGGCGACGGCCCAGAATCGTCGCGAGCTTTCGTCAGGCGCGCGCAGAGAGCGCCAGCCGTGCCGCGCGACCTGACCGGCATAGGCGCGCGCGCCTTCGCTGTGCAGCCGCTCGATGGTGCGCTCGACCAGCGGTGCAAGATCCTGGCGCCGCCGCGTCAGCGTCAGGGCTTCGGCGAAGAAGGCGACCGAATCGCTCGCGGTCACGGTCTCGGCCAGCGCGTGGGTGTACTCCCGCGGCGTGCGCGCCTTCAGCGCGGCCTGCTCGGTCGCGCGCGCCAGATATAGGAGATCTCGGCAGGCGCACTCGACGAACAGCGCCTCCTTGGTGCGGAAGTAATAGGTGATCTGGCTCGGGAAGGCGTCCGCAGCAGCCGCGATGTCGGTGATCGAGGCCCCCGCCAGCCCCCGCTCCCGGAACAGCGGACTTGCCGCATCCAAGAGGAGCGACCGCATTTTGCGTCCGGCCGAGCGCGTCGCCCGAGCGGCGTGCTTGGGGTCCCCGACCGTCGATTCAGATGGCGCGTGGGCAGATTTGTCTGCCATTGAATCCTCCCGTTAGCCTATTTGTATGCTATACAAACAAATAAATCAAGCCGGTACCAGGGGAGGGCCGATCGTGGCAGCGCCAGCGGCCCCTCCGCGGCCCGAAACCTGGCTCCCCAACCTTGCAAAGCCAGCCAAAATCCGTATAAGGCGCGCATCCGCAGACCCCGGCCGGGAGCTGAACGGACGGTCTCAACAAATCATTCGTGATTTTGGTGTGGCAGGGCCAGTCGGCCCGTCGTCCCGTGTTTCCGCCTTCTGAGCTTAATCCCAGAGTCCTTTCCGAAGGCCTCTTAAGGGCTTGACGCCGGGCGATGCGCCAACAAGAGGAAAGGACTTCCATGGCTCTCTACGAGCATGTTTTTCTTGCGCGCCAGGACGCGAGCACGCAGCAGGTCGAAGAGCTGACTGCGCAGATGACCGGTATCGTCGAGGGTCTCGGCGGCAAGGTCACCAAGACCGAGAATTGGGGCGTTCGCTCCCTCACCTACCGCATGAACAAGAACCGCAAGGCGCACTTTGTGCTGCTCAACATCGACGCGCCGTCCGCGGCGATCGCCGAGATCGAGCGCCAGGAGCGTATCAGCGAAGACGTGATCCGCTATCTCAGCGTCCGCGTCGAGGAGCTCGAGGAAGGCCCGTCGGCAATGATGCGCAAGGCCGACCGTGATCGCGAGCGTGACGACCGTGGCGGCGGATTCCGCGGCGAGCGCGAAGGCGGCTTCCGTGGCGACCGCGAAGGCGGTTTCCGTGGTGGCGATCGCGACGGCGGATTCCGCGGTGACCGCGGCCCGCGCCGTCCGCGCGAAGAAGCTGAAACCACGACGGATGGGGAGTAAGAACAATGGCTGAAGCTGGTGCACGCCGTCCGTTTTTCCGTCGTCGCAAGAGCTGCCCGTTCACGGGCGCCAATGCTCCCAAGATCGACTACAAGGACTCCAAGCTGCTGATGCGCTACGTCTCCGAGCGCGGCAAGATCGTGCCGAGCCGCATCACCGCGGTGTCCGCGAAGAAGCAGCGTGAGCTCGCCCGCGCCATCAAGCGCGCGCGGTTCCTGGGCCTGCTGCCCTACGTCATTCGCTAAGACGAATTCGGCCGGCGGCGATAGCGCCGCCGGCCGCACTCTTTAGTTTCATAAGGCTTCCGGGTCGTCCGGTCGCCGATGGTTGGGGCGAGATGCCTCTAACCGCTCGAAGGGAGCGGGACAGCTGATGATGGCTTTTGGACTGATAGCCCTGATCGCCGGCGCTGCGTCGGCCCTGATGTTCGCCTCGATCGTTTCGGGCGCACTGATCTCGCTCGTCCTGTTCTATCTCGCACCGCTACCGCTGATGGTCGCCTCGATCGGCTGGGGACCGCTTTGCGCGAGCCTCGGCGGCATCGCCGCCGCGATCGGCCTCGGCGCGCTGTTCGGCCTGCCCTATTGCATCGCCTTTGCCGTCACCGTCGCGCTGCCGGCCTGGTGGCTCGGCCATCTCGTCCTGCTCAGCCGGCAGGTGGGACCTGTCGCACCGGCCGCTGACGCCGAGCCGCCGGCCGAGCCCGAGCTCGAGTGGTATCCGGTCGGCCGCATCCTGCTGTGGATCGCGGGCTTCGCCACGCTGACCACGATAGCCGCCCTGCTCACGCTCGGCACCGACGCCGAAACCATCACCGGCACGCTGCAGCGCGGCCTGATGCGCCTCCTCCGCGCCACCGATCCGCAGACCTCGGGCGAAGCCGGTCAGTTCGTCGACGCATTGGTGCGCATCGCGCCTGCCGCCGCCACCATCGTCGCGATGATGACGCTGACGCTCAACCTCTGGCTCAGCGCCAAGGTGACGGCGACGTCGGGCCGGCTGCGTCGTCCCTGGCCGGTTATGAGAACGGCGGAGCTGCCGCCGATGACGCTTGTGGCGCTCTGCATCGCGCTCGCCTTCTGCTTCACCGGCGGGCTGCTCGCGATCGTCGCGCAGATCACCACGGCGGCGCTGATGATGGGCTACGCGCTGACCGGCTTCGCCGTGCTGCATACGCTGACGCTCGCGCTGAAGAGCCGCACCTTCTGGCTCGGCTCGACCTACGCCGTCGTCGTCGTGTTCGGATGGCCCGTCATCGCGATGGTGATCCTCGGCCTTGCGGATGCCGTGTTCGGCTTCCGCGAGCGCTTCCTGCGGAGCCGCCAGCCGCCGCCGCTGCCAACACCCTAAGGTTCAACCCGCAAATCCACCTCACTCAACACTTCAAAGGAGAACGAATATGGAAGTCATTTTGCTGGAACGCGTGAACAAGCTCGGCCAGATGGGCGAAGTCGTGAAGGTTCGCGACGGCTATGCCCGCAATTTCCTGCTCAAGCGCGGCAAGGCGCTGCGCGCCACCGCCGACAACCGCGCCAAGTACGACGGCATGAAGGCCGAGCTCGAGGCCCGCAACCTTCAGTCCAAGGCTGAGGCGTCCAAGGTCGCCGAGAAGATCGAGGGCAAGAACATCATCGTGATCCGCCAGGCTTCGGAAGCCGGCCAGCTGTTCGGCTCGGTCACGGTGCGTGACGTCGTTGCCGCTTTCGAGGCTGACGGTGTCTCGCTCGCCCGTCCGCAGGTGCAGCTCGACGCGCCGATCAAGACCATCGGCAAGCACTCGATCACCGTCGCCATCCACCCCGAGGTCGAGATCGAAGTCACCGTCACGGTTGCGCGCAGCCAGGACGAAGCCGAGCGCATCAACCGCGGCGAAGACATCTCGACCCGCAACGAAGACCGCGACGCGGCGGCCGAAGCGATCGCCGCTGCCGGCGAGTTCTTCGATCCGGAAGCCCAGCACGACGAGGTCGAGCCGGCGCCGGCCGCAGACGAGTCCGAGAAGTAAGCCTCGCATTCGCGCAAGGCTGCGAAGCCCGGCCGCCTCAGGCGGCCGGGCTTTTCGTTTTGGCGGCGACCTCCTCGCTCAGCATCGCGATCGAGGCCAGCGCCGTTGCCGTATGTTTCTCGACGCCGTCGCTGACACAGAACACGTCGGCCGCAACCACCGCGACCTGGCGGCCTGGCTTGATCACCCTGGCCCGGCAGATCAGCTTGTCGCCGACCGCCGGCGACAACAGATTGAGCTTGTATTCCGCCGTCAGCGCCGGCTGGCCGCGCGATGTTGCCGCCGCGATCGTCGTGGCGTTGTCGACCAGGAAGGCGGTAACTCCACCATGGAAGAAGCCGTGCTGTTGCAGCAGCTCCGGCCGGCGCTCCACTGCAATCGTGCAGGTGCCGCGCGACAATTCCGAGAGCTCGGCCCCGACAAGATTCATAAAGCCCTGCCGGCCGACATTGGCGTGGATGCGCTCGGCGATCGGTTCAAATTCGGGATCTGCTTCGGCCCGCATGCACCCACTCCTTATTGTTTGTTGACGCGTTCAAAAGGCCGCAGCGCCCGGATGGCGCAGGCGATCAGCGTATCGGTCTCGCTGCGCGGATCGGCGCGGTCGCGTCCCGACAGGAACGCGCGACAGAAGATCTGCGCCGGGCCGATGAGCTGGCTGACGAACATCACAGGCGTCATCGGCAGAAGCTCGCCGCTGGCAACCAACGGCGCGCGCCAGCGCTCGATGCCTTCGGCAAGCTGCGCGTTCTGCGCGCGCTGGGCGTCGCGGACATCCTCGCCCCATTCGCTGCGCGAGATCTCGAAGAGATAGCGCGCCTCGCGCCGGCTCGACACGACCCAGTCAAGGTGAGCCCGGATCAGGCGATCGATGCCCTGCTCCGCATCGGGGACAGGATCGAGCGCGGCCAGCACCGCGGCGTGATAGTGCCGCAGCACGTCCAGGAATAGCGCCCCGGCCAGCTCCTTCTTCGATCCGAAGACATGAAAGAAGCTGCCATTCGACGCACGTGCGCGGGCGCGGATCGCGGCCACCGTCGCGCCTTCGAAGCCGACGCGGTCGAACACCGCGAGCCCCGCCGCCAGCAGGTCGTTACGCACACTCGCCGTCATCCAAAATTCTCCTAGAGCACCACTCTAGAGTAATGCTCTAATCGCGGTCAAGACGATGCGGAGGCCGCGTTGATCGCGGCCTCCGCATGTCGGTCAGAAAATGTGGGTTGGCCTATCGCGAGATCGGCGG
>JAEYRD010000022.1 GCA_023435725.1 Pseudomonadota bacterium
GTGTTGAGCAGGTCGTTCAGCCGCACGCCCTGCAGCGGAATGTCGGCCTCGCGTTTCGGATCGAGATCGACCGGCACCAGATAATTCTCGCCGTCGATCTGCAGGCCGTGGCCGGCATAAAACACCAGCGCGACGGTGTCGGCGCCGCTGGCGCTGACCTTGCCGGCGAAATCCGAGATCGCCTGGCGCATGTCGTTCTGCGCGAGATTGTCCGCCTTGGTGACGCTGAAGCCGGCATTGCCGAGCAGCTCGGTCATGCCCCTGGCGTCGTTGGCGGCGTTGGGCAGCTCCGGCACGGTGCGATAGGCGGACTGGCCGATCACGAGCGCGAGCCGGGCTTCGGCGGCAGCGTCCGCCGGCGTTACCAACTGCGTCAGCGCGAGGAGACCGGAGGCAAGGAAAAAATTGCAAAGAGCTGGACGGCGCATGGTGTCACCTCCATCGGCAATGGGCGCGAGGATGTCACCTTTTCTAAGTGGTCGCCATGATCCTGTCTGTGCGTTATCTCACGCTGTGAGCTGCGGCAAAATGGGGCAGCGGAATTGTCGGAGACGACGCGTCACGCCGTACGCCGTCAGAACAGTCCGCGGTCCCAGGGCGGCTCGGGCGAAAACTCCGCGGCTAGAAAATCGATGAAGGCGCGCACCTTCGCTGGCGGCCGGCGGTCGGGCAGGTAGACCGCATGCACGGCCGAGGTCTGGATCTCCGGCTGGTCGAGCGGAAGTGCCACCAGCGTGCCGGCGCGCAGATCATCGGCGATGATGAAGGTCGGCTGACGTGCCAATCCGAGGCCGGCCAGCGTTGCCGCGCGCAACGCATCGCCATTGTTGGCGCGCAAGGTGCCGCCGACCTGGACCCGGATCTCGCCGTCGATGCCGAACAGCCATTCGGCCGCGCTCGCCTGCTGCGAGAGCGTGTAGCCGAGGCAATTATGCGCGGCGAGGTCGGCCACGATCCGCGGCGTACCGTGCTTCGCGAGATAAGATGGCGCGGCGCAGACGACCATGCGGTTCGGCGCGAGCCGCCGTGCCACCATGCTGGAGTCGCGTAGCTTGCCGATCCGGATCACGAGGTCCCAGCCCTCCTCGGCGAGATCGACCAGGCGGTCGTTGAGGCCGAGTTCGATTGTGACCTCGGGATGGCGTTCCGAGAACTCGGCGATCAGCGGCGCGATCTGCCGTGTGCCGAACACGACGGGCACATTGACCCGCAACAGCCCGCGCGGCTCGACGCGCTCGCGTGCGATCGCGGCGTCGGCGGCCTCCATGTCGGCGAGGATCCGCTCGGAGGATTCCAGATAGCTCCGTCCCGCCTCGGTGATGGAGAGCCGCCGCGTGGTTCGGTGGAACAGTTTCGTGCCGAGCCGCGCCTCCAACGAGGCGACATGCTTGGTCACCATGGTCTGCGACAGGCCCATGGCCCGGGCGGCGCCGGAGAGGCTGCCGATGGCGGCGACCTTGGCGAAGACTTCCAGGCTGGTCAGGCGGTCGAGCAAGTCTCACTCTATGGGTGTGAGGTATATTTCCATTATAGCGGATTATCGTTATATTGAGAATAGATCATAGGTGGCTCCAACAAGGAGACCGCCATGATCGATTCCCGTACCGCCCCCTACGCCGCGCTGGTGCTGCGCGTGACGCTGGGCGCGCTCTTTCTCGCCCATGCCAGCCTAAAGCTGTTCGTGTTCACTCCGGCTGGCACCGCAAAGTTCTTCGGCAGCCTCGGCTTCCCGCCCGAGCTCGCCTACCTCGTGATGACGGTCGAAGTGCTGAGCGGCGTCGCGCTGATCCTCGGCGTCTGGACCCGCTATGCGGCGCTGGCCGGCATCCCGATTCTGCTTGGTGCGATCTTCACCGTGCACGGCGCCGCCGGCTTCTTCTTCACCAACCCGAAAGGCGGCTGGGAATACCCCGCCTTCTGGGCGATCGCGCTTGCTGCTCAGGCGCTGCTCGGTGACGGTGCCTACGCGCTGCGGCCCTCGCGCGATGTCGCAGTGGGGAATGACCTGTTGAGCGGCCTGCATTCGCGCTGACGCCGCGGCATCGCTCGAACATAGAAGCTGCGGGGGCACGATCCCGCAGCTTCTGCATTTTGCTCTGTACAAACCAATCAATCTGCATTCGGCATTGATCCATACCTGAATTGGATCGGTCTTGCCCCGCGGGCCTTTTGGCCGCCATGCGGCATCATCGAAAACATCGATAATCGCAGGCATTTCGCTGCGATCCCTGCCGAAGCGGTTGCTTCCCGTGCTGCCGCCGCGCCCCCGGCCGCAACCCTTGCCTGCCCCGTCGCTTTGGCCATACAGTCTCTGCAACAGGCTGCACGCAACGATTGCGGCCGCGAGCAGAAAATGCTCGCCAAGAATAGTCGGGGAGAGACCGCATTATGACCATCGTGCCTGTGAGCCGTCGTACGTTCATCAAATCGTCGACGGCGGTGACCGCCGGCCTCGTGCTCTCTCCCGCGATCATCGGCCGTGCTGAAGCGGCGACGATGAAGCTGAAATGCTCCTCCTCGCTGCCGAACGATCCCAAATATGCCAACGGCCGCGTCTACTATGACAACCTCGTCAAGAACCTGAAGGCGAACGGGCTCGGCGAGCAGATCGAGGTCGCCTTCTTCCCCGACAACCAGCTCGGCCAGGAGATCGACGTCATCAACTCGGTCAAGCTCGGCGTCATCGACCTCATGGTGTCGGGCTCGTCGATCTCGGCCAACCTGGTGCCGCTGGTCGGTACCTACGACCTCGGCTTTCTCTTCTCGAGTTTCCCGCAGCAGACCAAGGCGTTCGACGCCGGCGCGGCCAAGCCGATCGAGGACGCGCTGCTCAAGGGCAGCAACATCCGCATCATCGCCTGGGCCTACAATTTCGGCTCACGCAGCGTCCTTGCGAAGAAGTCGGTGAAGACGCCGGAGGATCTCGCCGGCCTCAAGATCCGCACTTTGCCAAATCCCGTCATCACGGAATGCCTGCGGCTGATGGGAGCGGCTGCGACGCCGCTTGCGTTCGGCGAAATCTACACGGCGTTGCAGGCCGGAGTGCTGGATGGGCTGGAGCACGATCCGCCGACGATCCTGGCCAGCAAGTTCTTCGAAACGGCAAAATACTATGCGCTGACGCAGCACAACTTCTCGCCGCTCGCGATCTACTTCAGCGACATGACCTATAACCGCATGGATCCGAAGCTGCGCGAGGGCTTTCTCGATGCCGCGAAGAAGGCCGCGGCCGACACGCGGGCCCATGGGCTTGCGGTCGAGAAGGAGGCGCTGGCGGCTTTGACCGAGAAAGGCGTGACGGTGGCCGAATGCGACCGCGAGGCGTTCAAGAAGCGCGTGGCGCCGCAGACCGAGAACTTCATCAAGGCACGGCCGGAATCCAAGGCCGTCATCGACATCATCCGCGCGACTCAAGCCTGAGGTCCCGATGACAGGCGCCGCGTCCCTCTCGGGCGGTCGCCACGGGAGCATTACGCTACTGCTTCGTTGCAGCGACGCGATCGCGGCCATCCTGCTGGCCGCGGATCTCGTGGTGGTGTGCGCTTCCGTGCTGCTGCGTTTCTTCTTCAACGCTCCGGTGGAATGGTCGGACGACGTCGCGCGCGGCCTGATGGTCGGTTCCGCCTTCTTCGGCGCGGCGAGCGCACTCGCGCGCGGCGAGAATGTCGGCGTGTCCTTTTTCCGCGACCTGTTGCCGGTACGTCTGCGCACGCTGGTCGATGCCGCCGGCGCGCTCCTGATCGTGCTGATCTCCGGCTATGTCGCCTACAATGCCATCAAGCTCGGCTCGCTGACATCAGGCCAGACCACCGGATCGGGCCTGCCGCTGGAGCTGACTTTCTATCCGATGGGCATCGGCGCGCTGTTCATGACGGTGTTTGCCGTCGACCATCTCTGCGCAAGGCCGCTTCCTGAGATCGTCAGGGGTCTCGTTGCGATCGTGATCGTGACCGGCCTCTATCTCGCCTGGGATTATCTCTCGCCGGCTTCGGTGCCGTCGGCGGGCACGCTGATGCTGATCGGCTTCTTCGCAACGCTGTTCGGCGGATTGCCGATCGGCTTCGCGCTGGCGCTGGCCGCGCTGATCTTCATCTGGGTCGAGGGCGCGCTGCCCGGCGTCATCTTCGCGCAGCAGATGGCGCGCGGCATCGACAATTTCGTGCTGCTCGCGATCCCCTTCTTCATCCTCGTCGGCTACCTCATGGAAGCCAACGGCATGTCGGTGCGGCTGATCGAGCTGTTGCAGCGCGCTGTGGGGCGCATGCGCGGCGGCCTGAACGTCGTGATGGTGGCCTCGATGGTGCTGTTCTCGGGCATCTCGGGCTCGAAGATGGCCGATGTCGCCGCCGTCGGCTCCGTGCTGATCCCGGCGGCGCGACGCTCGAAGCAAAACCCGGGCGGCGCGGTGGCGCTGCTCGCCGCGTCTGCGGTGATGGCGGAAACCATTCCGCCCTGCATCAACCTGATCATCCTCGGTTTCGTGGCGAACCTGTCGATCGGCGGCCTGTTTGTCGCCGGCCTGCTGCCGGCGGCGCTGATGGCCGCGGTCCTGATCGCAGTCTCCATCATCTTCGGCAAGCGCCCGGCTGATGTCGAGGACGTCGAGCCGCAGATGCCGGTGTCGGGCTTGTGGAGCGGGGCGATCGCCTCGTTCGGCCTGATCTTCATGATCTTCTTCGGCTTCAAGAGCGGCTTTGCCACTGCGACCGAGATCTCGGCCTTCGCCGTGGCCTATGCGCTCGTGGTCGGCAGCGTTGTGTTCCGCGAGCTCAGCTTCAAATCGGCAGCGCACAGCTTTATCCAGGCGGCGACGCGCGCGGGACTCGTGCTGTTCATCGTCGCCGCCGCGCAGTCGTTGGCGTTCACGCTGACCTTGCAGCAGATTCCGCATGCGGTCGGGGATTTCATGCTCGGATTGTCCAAGACCAGTGGCGTCTGGCTGTTCATCCTGCTCGCGATCGCGGTGCTGATCGTGATGGGTTCGGTGCTCGAGGGCGCGGCCGCGCTGATCATCTTCGGGCCGCTGCTGCTGCCGGTCGCGGTGCAGCTCGGTGTCGATCCCCTGCATTTCGGCGTGGTGCTGGTCATCGCGATGGGCATCGGCCTGTTCGCGCCGCCGCTCGGGCTCGGACTCTACGGCGCCTGCCTGATCGGCAACGTGCCGATCGAGCAGACGGTGAAGCCGATCATGGGTTATCTCGGCCTCTTGTTCCTCTGCCTGCTCGTCATCGCCTTCGTTCCATGGCTCTCGACCGCGCTGCCGCGCGCGTTCGGTTATTGAAGGAGTGCTGCCGTGAAGGTCCTGCTCGCTCACACGCCGGAGATGCGCCGGAATTACTACGGTGATCGCAGCTTGAACGGTCTGCGCGCGACCGCCGAGGTGATCCTGCACGAAGACGATCAGCCGCTCGACGCGGCGAGCCTCGTGAAGGCGGCGCAGGATGTGGACATCATCGTCGCCGATCGCGTGACCGAGGGACGCGGCGAGATCTTTGCGCAACTGCCGCGCCTGCGCGCCTTCGTCCGCTGCGCCGTCGACATCCGCAACGTCAATGTCGATGCGGCCTCGAGCGCCGGCGTGCTCGTGACACGGGCCGGCCCCGGCTTCGTGCAGGCCGTCGCCGAGCTCGCACTCGGCTTCATGGTCGATCTCTCCCGAGGCGTATCGCGGACGACTGCGGACTACCAGGCCGGCCGCAAGCCCGAAGCGCGGATGGGTCGCCAGCTCGCCGGCAGCCGGATCGGCATCATCGGCTATGGCAGCATCGGGCGTTATCTCGCCGAGGTCGCCAAGGTGCTGCGCATGGAGGTGCTGGTCTCCGATCCCTTCGCGACCGTCGGCGATGCCGGCATCAGGCAGGTCAGTCTGGACGAACTTCTGTCCGCGTCGGATTACGTCGTCTGCCTTGCGGTTGCCAACGAGCAGACCGAGAACCTGATCGGCCAGGCGGCGCTGGCGCGGATGCAGAAGCATGCCGTTTTCATCAATCTCTCGCGCGGCAATCTCGTGGACGAGGCCGAGCTCGCCAAAGCACTGATCGAGAGACGCATCGCCGGCGCCGCCATGGATGTCGGCCGCGCGCCGGACCAGATGCCGACGCCCGAGTTGGCGAAGCTTCCCAACGTCGTGGCGACGCCGCATGTCGGCGGGCTGACGCCGCAGGCGATCGAGTATCAGTCGCTGGAAACCGTGCGGCAGGTGGAAGCGATCGTCAAAGGCGAGGTCCCTCAAGGCGCCGTCAATGTCGAGCGCTGGACACGGCGGCCTTAGAGCCGGTCGACAGCCCGGAACGTCCCGTCCCTCTGGATCACCGTCAAGAACACCTTCGGCGGCGTGTCGATTGCTGGTGCTCCGACGGTGACGATGCTGCCACTGATGTCGAAACGGCCGACATCGTTGATCGTGCGCAGCAGGCTCGCGCGCGTCGGATTTGGTCCAGCCTTCTCCAGCGCCGCGGCCACGAGGCGGCCGGACAGATAGCCTTCGAGCGACACGAAGTCCGGTGGCAGCGTCGGGTCGAATGCCTTCTGGGCCGCCTGATAGTCGGCGACGAGCTGCAACGAGCGGTCCGAGGGAAACGGCACGACCTGCGCGACGACGACGCCTTCGCCCTCGGCGCCGAGCTCCTTGGCGAGCGCGGTGGCGCCGACGAAGGAGATGTTGACGAAGGTCGGATGGAAGCCGTTGCGGTGCGCCAGCTTGATGAACTCGGCGCTGGGGCCGTAGGTTCCGACCATGACGATGGCCTCGGGCTCGGCGCGCCTGATCATGCGCCAGGCCGAGCCGACCGCGCGGGTGTTGCGCTCGAAGGTGCCTTCGGCGGCGAGCTCGAGGCCGCGCCTGGCAAGCGCGTTCTTCACGCCGGCAAGACCGTCTCGGCCGTAGGAGTCGTCCTGGTAGAAGATGCCGATCCGGGTGAAGTGGCGATCCTCGGTAAGGTGCTTGATCAGGGTCTCGGACTCCGCGCCATAGCTCGCGCGGATGTTCACGACGTTCGTGAGTTCGAGGTCGCGCAGGAATGCGGCGCCGCTGAACGGACCGATGAAAGGAACGTCCCGGGCGCTCGTGATCGGAATCGTTGCCATCGCGGTGGCCGTGCCCACGGCGCCGATCAGCGCGAAAACCTTGTCATCCTCGATCAGCCGCAACGTCTGTGCCACCGAGCGGTCGGGATCGTAGCCGTCGTCGCGGCTGATGAGCTCGAGCTTGCGGCCGTGCACACCGCCCTTGGCATTGACCTCGGAGAACGCCGCGACGATGCCATGCCGCATGCTCTGGCCGAGCACGGCGGAAGGGCCCTCGAGCGCGGCGGCCTGGCCGAACAGGATCGCATCCGCGCTGACGCCGACCTCGCCGCCCTTTGCCGGGAGCGTCGCCGCCGCCAGCAGTGCGATGGTCAAGGCGACGTATGTCGCGGATCGCGATCGTGTCATGAGAGCGCTTGCCGGATGCGGGTTCAGCCTGCGGAAACGATAGTTCCGCTGGCTGAACAGGTCGTTGCGTCGACAGTCCGTAAGACTCCGGGGAAAACTGGCAACTTATTGCCAGAGCGTCGCAATTTGCGGGTCAATCGTTAACTACGCCGCGTAATGCGGAACACCCCGGTTCCGAAATTGTGCAGTTCTTAACCCCGTTCCTTGTCCGATAGCAGTTGCGGAGGCTCAACCAGAAGTTCGGGTTGCGGCGGCGAGGGGACCTGCGGATCAAGATGGGCGATCGCGATCAAAACGATCAGGGTCGGAAGCGTATGGCCGGATGGTGGCGTGCCTCGCCGCTGCTCGGGCTCTATCGTCCTGCGCTCGTTGCGGCCGGCGTCGGTCTTCTGTTCTCTCTCGTCGGTGCGGCCGCTGTTGCGCGATGGGAAGACCGCGTCAACAGGATCGAGTTCGAGAACGCGGCCGAGACCGAAGCCATCGTCATGCAGAATGGCATGAGCGAGTATATCAGCAGGCTGGTTGCCCTGCGCACGCTGTTCGAATCCACCAACGAGGAAATCACCCGCAGCGAGTTCGAGACCTTCAGCGCCCGGCTGTTCGAGCGCCATCCCGGCATGCTGCGCATCGCCTGGCTGCCGCGCGTGAGCCGCAAGGAGCGCGCCGAATACGAGGCCGCGGCGATCTCGGACGGCGTGTCCGGCTATCGCATCAAGTCGCTCATGGGCGATGCCTTCGCGGTCGCGCCGCAAAGCGACGAATATTTTCCGGTGTTCTATTCGACCCAGCCGAAGACGTCGCCGGTCTACGGCATGGACTACCAGACCGTTCCGGAACGCCGCGCGGTCCTGGAGCGCGCGCGCGACGACGACCGGGTCGCTTCCCTGCGCACGCACCTCTACGAACCCAAGGAAGGCAGCCGGCTGCCCGACGTTCTCGTTGCCCTTCCCGTCTACGCCAAGGGAACGTCGCGCGACACGGTCGCTGACCGGCGTCGCAATATCGCCGGCTTCGTCGTCGGCATCTTCGACCTTCCGGTGCTGATCCAGTCCATTCGCGTGGCGACCGGAGCAAGTCCCGCGGTCAGTTTGAACGTCTATCCCCCCTTCACGGCGCACATCGTCAGCCTGGCGGAAACGCTGCCGGACTATTCGTCGGCGGCTACGGCGCCGCAGTCGATGCGGGACGTCGCGCGGGCGCTGCACTGGTCGGGCAGTCTCAAGATCGGCGACAGCGATTGGCAGGTGCGCGCCATGCCGGCCGCCGGCGGTTCGCTGGAGACCGCCTACGACCGCTCGGCCGCGGTCCTCATCGTCGGCATGCTGCTGACGCTGTCGCTTGCAACCTATCTCATGCTCGCCAGCCGCAACTCGCGGCGGCTGTCGCTGGCGAACCGGCGGGTGCTCGAGCTCGCCCAGACCGACATTCTGACCGGGCTGCCGAACCGTGCCTTCTTTCTCGCCCGGCTCGACGAAATGAACGACCAGTTGAAAGCGAGCGGTTCGACGTTCTCGATCCTGATGCTCGATCTCGACCGGTTCAAGAACGTCAACGACTCCCTCGGCCACGGCGCCGGCGATGTGCTGCTGCGCCAGGTGGCGCAGCGGCTGAAATCGGCGTTGCGCGCCACCGACGTGCTGGCGCGGCTCGGCGGCGACGAGTTCGCCATCATCCTGGACGGCTGCGAGAATCCGCGGGCTTGCGCAACCGAACTGGCCGGACGCATCGCCAAGCTCGTGGCCGAACCGTTCCTGCTGCCCGGACATCGCGTCGAGATCGGCACCAGCATCGGCATTGCGATCGCACCGGACCACGGCGGCGACCAGGAGCAGTTGCTGAAGAAGGCCGACCTTGCGCTCTATCGTTCGAAATCGGCGGGCCGCGACTGCTTCACCGTCTACGATGAGGCGATGTCGGCCGAGCTCGAGGCGCGCAGCACCCTGGAAGGCGATCTGCGTGACGCCATCGCGCGGTGCCAGCTCGAAGTGCATTACCAGCCGTTCGTCGATGCCGATACCGGCGCGCGGCGCGGTTTCGAGGCGCTGGTGCGCTGGAGGCATCCGACGCGCGGATTGATCCCGCCGGACCAGTTCATTCCGCTTGCGGAGGAGACCGGGCTGATCGTGCCGCTCGGCGAATTCGTGCTGCGGCGCGCCTGCGCGGATGCGGCGACCTGGCCTTCCGATCTGATGGTCGCGGTGAACCTGTCGCCGGTCCAGTTCAAGGAAGCCGAGCTGTTCGAGATGATCTGCGCGGCGCTCGCGGATTCCGGCCTGCCGCCGCAGCGACTAGAGATCGAGATCACGGAATCCGTCCTGCTGGAACGCGGGGTCGAGAACCATGCCTTCATGGAGCGGCTCAAGAGCGTCGGCGTCGAGCTCGCGCTCGACGATTTCGGCACCGGCTACTCGTCGCTCAGCTATCTGACCGCGTTCCCGTTCGACAAGATCAAGATCGACAAGTGCTTCATCCGTAACCTCACGCATCAGCCGCGCAGCTCCGCCATCATCGCCGCGATCGTCACGCTGGCGCGCGGGCTGGACATGTCGGTCACCGCCGAAGGGGTCGAGACGTTCGAGGAGTTCGAGGCCTTGAAGGCGCTGGGCATCAATTTTGCCCAGGGCTATCTGTTCGGGCGTCCGCAGCTGGTCGCGCGGATCGAGTTTGATGCTCCGGCCCAACCTTCGCAGCTCGACGCCGCCTGAGCGCGCCCGAGGGGCATGCGTGAAAATCGCTTGACCCGGGCATCCCCGGATGGTCGGTAGGATCGTCTAGGGATGAAATAAGCACAATATGCGGCTTCCGTTCTTCTACGGCTGGGTCGTGGTCGCCGTGACCTTCGTCACCATGGCCATCGGCGTCAACGCACGCACCGCTTTCTCGCTGTTCTTTCCGCCGATCATCTCCGAATTCGGCTGGGAGCGTGGCGTCACCGCGGGCGCCTTCTCCTTCGGCTTCGTGGTGTCGGGTTTCGTCAGCCCGCTGATCGGCCGCCTGATGGACCGCGCCGGTCCGCGCGCGGTGATGGAGCTCGGCGTCGTGCTGATGGGCGGCGGGCTGTTGCTCGCCCCGCTCACCAGCCAACCCTGGCATCTCTACGTGACCATCGGCGTCATGGTCGGCGCCGGCTCAGTGTGTCTTGGCTATTCCGGCCAATCGCTGTTCCTGCCGAACTGGTTCATCCGCAAGCGCGGCTTTGCCATCGGCATCGCCTTTGCCGGCGTCGGCATCGGCTCGGTGACGCTGCTGCCATGGGTGCAGCACCTGATCGAGCAGACCAGCTGGCGCACCGCCTGCACCGCGATGGGCCTGCTGGTCCTGATCGTGCTGGCGCCGATCAACCTGTTCCTGCGCAAGCGCCCCGAGGACGTCGGCCTGCAGCCGGATGGCGATGGCGCCCGGGCCGCGGGGGCGGCACGAGCCGTCTCCAACGTCGTCGATCCCGACTGGGTCGGCATCGATTGGACGCTGCGGCGGGCAATCGCGACCGCACGCTTCTGGTGGATCGCGGTCGGCTATTTCTGCGGCCTGTACATCTGGTACGCGGTGCAGGTGCATCAAACGAAATTCCTGCTCGACATCGGCTTCAGCCCGAGCGTTGCGGTGTGGGCGCTCGGCATCGTCAGCCTGCTCGGTATTCCCGGCCAGATATGGCTCGGTCATATCTCAGACCGGATCGGGCGGGAGTGGGTCTGGGCCATCAGTTGCACAGGCTTTGCGATCTGCTTCGCGGCATTGATGGCGCTGAAGTTCCAGCCCTCGCTGTGGCTGGTCTACCTGATGGTGTTCACGCAGGGCGCGCTCGGCTACGGTCTCACCTCGATCATGGGCGCGGTGGTGTTCGAGATTTTCCAGGGCAGGCACCAGGGCAGCATCTTCGGCACGATCATGCTGGCGGCGTTGGCCGGCGGTGCGGCTGGTCCCTGGGTGACCGGCTTCCTCTACGATCGCGCCGGCGACTACACGCTCGCCTTCGGCATCGCGATCGTCATGAGCGGCTTGTCGGCGCTCTCGATCTGGCAAGCCGCCCCACGCAAGGTGCGGGCGGTGGCCGGCCGGCTGCACAAGCTGCAGTCGGAAACTGCGGAGTAGGGCGTGTCCCCACAGATCCGGGATGCCTGTCAGGCGGGCATGCGGTGACGCCCCCGCAATGTCACTCATGACCCGGAGCGAGCGAGAGAGTGAGTTCGTGGAGCGTTCACAGTTTCCGGTTTGTTGGATCAAGCCGGCAACGGTCGCGTGGCGGCAACGATGCCCATGGCCCCGCCGGGATTCATGGCATCAATCATCGTTGTCGGAATGAGAATTGTGGCACCACGCTCCTTGGTGGTTTCATAGATGATATTCATGGCGCGCAGCTGCAGAGCAGCCGGACTACGAGCGTAGATGTCGGCCGCCTCCACGAATTTTTGGGCGATCTCCTGTTCGGCCTGGCCAAGCAGCACGCGCGCCAGTCTCTCGCGCTCAGCCTGCGCCTGTCGGCTCATCGCATCCTGCAATCCAGGCGGCACGCCGATGTCCTTGATTTCAACCGAGATCACGGCCACGCCCCACTCTGCGGTCTTGCGTCCAATTTCATCGCGCAGAAGCTGATCGCCCTGCTTGCGCTCGGACAACAGCGTCGACAGCAGTGACGACCCGACCATTTCGCGAAGTGAGGTTTGTGCGACCTGAGTGATAGCCTGACGGTAGTTTGAAATCTCAAGCGCGGCGCGCTCGGGATCATGGATCTGCCAAAACACGATCGCGTCGATGTTCACCGGCACGGTATCTTTGCTGAGCGCCTTTTCAGCATTGATTTCCGTGGTCTGAATGCGTTGATCGAGCCAGGAGGCCACCTCGTCGATAAACGGCACGATCACGAACAAGCCGGGGCCGCGAATTGCGGACAGCTTGCCCAGGCGAAGGACGACCGCTCGCTCCCACTGCCCCGCAACCAGGATGGCCTGCGGGATCAAGAATGCGACGATTGCGAGGCCACCGGCGACTGCATAGCCGCCGCGCGAACTTCTGTCGTAAGCGAGCCAGGCGATAAGAGCCGCAAATGCGAGAACTGACGCGGCAAGTACCAGGGAGAGCCGGCTCCCCCCGTTTGCTTTGAAATAGCTGTACATGACGACTATTCCTCCTGTCTTGCGAGGGCCTTTATCCGATCGGCCAGGGCAACGGGATCGATGCCCGCCGCGACGGCCGTAGCGAGAGTCTGTTTTGCCAGACTGTCAATCTGCTTCGTTTGTTCGCGAACACTGATCGCGGGCGGCGGCTGGGCGACAAAACTTCCGCGGCCGCGAACCAGAGTGATGGCGCCCATTCGTTCGAGCTCGTCGTAGGCGTGCCGAACCGTATTGAGGTCGATCTTCAGAGCAACTGCTACTTCGCGCATCGTTGGCATCTGGTCGCCGCGCGTCAGCACGCCCGCCCCGAGGTTGCGCAGAATCTGCTCCCGAAGCTGGATGTAGATGGGAACGCCCGAATTTTCGAGACGAAGTGATTCTAGTAGTGTATGCATTGACTAGTACACTATACATCAGGTATTATCTCGTCAACGTCTATTCGTCCGCGCGCGAAGCCCGGACGCGCCGTGCCAATTCCGAAAAGGCGAAGCGAGCGCTTCGTCAAGGAGGCGCTGCAATGACCACGACCTTCAGCACAACGGCCTTTTCCCGGACGAGCAGAACGAAGCGGCACCTCTTCGGCCACATCGGAACATGTCGCGGCGCGTTTCAGGAATGGCGCAAACGCGAGAGGCTGCGCGCGGATTTGTTCGCTCTGAATGACAGGGAGCTCCAGGACATCGGCATCGCGCGCGGCGAGGTCGACTACGTTGCCTCGAACCGCTCTCACGACCCGCGAGGTGTCATCGCCGGCGATCAAGTTGAGATGCGGCCCGACCGGAGGGGGGCTCCGATGCGACTTTGCGGGTGGACCATCGCTCGCGCGATCATTGTCGCGGTACTCTGCAACGCGTGCGCTTTCGCATTTATGAGCGAGGCCCGAGGTCAGTGTAGAGCGCGGGACGTCTTGCAGAATCGCCTGGCACACAAGGAGGCTTCCCAAGCCGATCAGCCCCGGATTCCAATCGCGTCAGCCGTCGATATTCCCGTGTGGAAGAAGATTGCAATAGGGACGTTTCCGGACTCGTTCGCTCTCCGCCGCGCGTTGAACGCCGCCGGATGCGGCGTTGGTGACACCGCGGAGGAGATTCTTGCCCGGCCGGCCTTTACCCTCAGTGTCAAGAGGACAGAACTGGAGCTTCTCGCCGTCTCTGCGGCCGAGCTCGGCTTTGACGCCGAGACTGCATCACTGGGGCAAATCTACGCCCGCGCCCAACAACTGGGTTTTGGACTTGCGCCAGCAGAAATCGGTCCTCAACTGAGGCTTCAATATTTCGATCAGCCGATTGGTGAATTTCTCATCATCGGAATGGAGCCGATCAAAACCTGGGAAGGTGAGCCAGTCATTCTGACCGTTGCCAATGGCGGCGCTGGACTCCTTCTCATTGGTCAAGACGGCCGCGCCGACGCTGAAGTATTCGTTGGATCCCGCTTTCTGTTCGTGCGGACAAATAAGGTCGAACCTGCGGAGACGTCAGTTGTACATTACTGAGCGAGCATGACGGATCATCAATTCCTTGTGCGGGCGTCTATCAATGTTGTTTTCCCGCGAAACCACTCTCCAGGAGGGCACCATGCACTTCGGAATCAAGGTCCTGATAGCCGGCCTCATTTTCTGTCCGTTGCATCTTGCACCAGCTATCGGAGCCGACGTCAAACAGGTAAGCGCCAATGGAACGCAACTCGCCTATGTCGAGGCCGGGCAAGGCGATCCCGTTGTTCTGGTGCATGGCGGACTTCAGGATTACCGTTTTTGGAACTCGCATATTCCCGTGTTCGCCAAGAGCTACCGGGTCATTGCCTATAGCCGGCAGAATCATTTTCCGAATGCAGCGAGCAAGGACGGTCTGCCTGATGGCGCGGCAGATGCGCATGGCGAGGATTTGGCTGCCATGCTGGACGGCCTCGGTATAAAGCGCGCGCACATTGTCGCCCACTCCTCGGGCGCACATGCCGCGCTGTTCTTCGCCGCAAACCACCCGGACATGGTGCGAACGCTCGTCATCAACGAGCCTCCCGCTGCAGCGTTGCTCACTGGGGCGCCCGGCGGGGTTGATGTCTTGAAGGAATGGAGCGCGAGGTTTGCTCCCGCGCGGGAAGCATTTCAAAAGGACGATATCGATGCAGGGCTGCGGCTCTTTGCGGAGGCAGTTGGCGGACCCGGCACCTACGATCGGCGGTCCGAGAGCGAGCACAAGATGATGTCGGATAACGCGTTGTCGGCTGTTGCGGACGCAATAACGGCCCGACCGCGCCCGGTGTTCACCTGCGACATGGCGAGGCGAATTTCGGCGCCGACTCTCGTGACGAATGGCGAGCGCAGTCCGCAGTTCTTCCATCGCATCGTAGACGAACTCGTACGATGCCTGCCTCAGCGAACTCGGGTCGAAATTTCGGACTCATCTCACACCGTGCCAGGAGAAGCCCCTCAGGCCTACGATGAGGAGGTGCTTGCCTTCATCGCGAGCCACTAGCAGCGTGCGCGCAGCATCCCAATTCATGAGCACATGGCCGAGGTTCTGCGCACCGGATTACCTCTGCCTTCGCGAAACGTTAAGCATGTCGCGGCTTGGCGCGGCGCGAGCCGGTTGCAAAAACGTCTTGGACACTTTCGGAGCATTAGTCTCTGATCCATTGCCGCATTTTCCCGATGCCGCCGGATCGAACGATGTCTGCCTCCGACTGCCCAGTGACCGAAATGCCGGACGTGCTGCGGGCCGTGCTCGAATGCGCCGACGACGGCGTCATCGTCGTCGACAGCGCGCATCGCATCACGCACTTCAATTCCAGTGCAGAGCGGATCTGGAAGCTGGCGCGCGCCGAGGTGCTCGGCGGCGACGCCGGGATGCTCACGCTCAAATGCCTTCAGGCCGATCCTGTCGTGGACTTTCGCGAGGAGATCAACCTCGTGCGGCGCGACGGCAGCGGGATCAGGGCGCTCGTCTCGCTGTCGTCCGCGACCATCGAGGGGGCAACCCATCACATCGTGTTCGCGCGGGACGTCACCATCGAGGCCGAGCGCCGCGTCAGGATCGGGCTTCTCAACGCGGTATCGGACCAGACCAACCGCGCCATCATCATCACCGACCTCGAGCAAACCATTCGCTACGTCAATTCGTCGTTCACGACGCTGTTCGGCTACACCAGCGCGGAAGCCGAGGGGCGCCACGCGGGGGAGCTCATCGCCGGGTGCCATACCGACCGCACGGCTGTTGCACAGCTCGTCCAGCGCCTGCTCGAAGGCGGCCGGCGCGGCGAGGTCGAAACGCTCGTCTACAACAAGGACGGCGAGGAGATCTGGGTCTCCGCCATGATCGACGCCTTCCGCGACAAGAAGGGCCGCGCCAGGCACATCTTCGCCCTGCTCGAGGACATCACCGAGACGCGGCAGTTGCGCTCGCTCCAGCAGCTCATCATGAGCGCGCTCGCCGACGAGATTGCGATCACCGAGATCGCCGACCGGCTGTGCCGCCGCGTCGAGCAAATCGCGCCTGACGTCGTCTGCTCGCTGCTGCATATCGACTCCGCCGGATTGATCCATCCACTCGGCGGTCCCAGCCTGCCCCAGGATTACTCGCGTGCGCTGGATGGCCTGCCGATCGGCCCCGATGTCGGCTCCTGTGGCACCGCCGCCTTTTACGGCGAGCCGGTTCTGGCCACCGATATCGCGACCGATCCGCGCTGGCTGCCCTACAATACGCGGCCGCTCGAAGTCGGCCTTCGGGGCTGCTGGTCGACGCCGATCAAGGCCAAGGACGGTCGGGTCATCGCCACCTTCGCGTTCTATTTCCGCGAGCAGCGCGTGCCGAGCAACTGGCACCGGCGGATCGTCGAGGCCTGCGTCAATCTCGGTGCCTTCGCGATCGAGCGCAAGGAGGCGCGCGCCGAGATCGCGCGGCTCGCCTATCACGACATCCTCACCGGCCTGCCGAATCGCGCGCAGCTCCGGCACCTGATCACTACCGCGATCGATGCCTGTCCGACCGGCAGCCATGTCGCGCTGGCCTTCCTCGACGTCGACCATTTCAAGGACGTCAACGACACGCTCGGTCACGCTGCCGGCGACGAGGTCCTGATCCGGCTCGCACAGCGGCTGCGCGAGCATATCGGGCCCGAAGACATGCTTGGGCGGCTCGGCGGCGACGAATTCGTTATCCTGCTGCCGCAACGCAACGCCGAGAGCGCCGAGCGCGTCGCGGCCGGAATCATGGAGGCGCTCACCACGCCGCTGCGGCTCGGATCGAAGCTGATGCCGATGTCGGCCAGCATCGGCATCAGCCTCTATCCCGATCATGCCACCGACATCGACACCCTGATGCAGCAGGCTGACGCCGCCATGTACATGGCCAAGCAGGCGGGACGTTCGACCCATCGGCTGTTCAGCGCCGAGATGAACGGGCTCGCCGAGCAGCGGCTGGCGCTGATCGCCGCGCTCCGCCGCGCCATCGCCGAGGGCGCGCTGACCCTGAGCTACCAGCCGCAGATCCGCAGCTGCGACGGCGCGATCCACGGCGTCGAGGCGCTGGCGCGCTGGCACGATGCAGTGCTCGGCGACGTCTCGCCGGCAAAGTTCATCCCGCTCGCCGAGGAGTGCGGCCTGATCGAGCAGATCGGCCTGTGGTCGGTGCGTGAGGCCTGCCGGCAGATGGCGAGCTGGCGCCGCGCCGGGCTCGACATTCCCAGCGTGTCGGTGAACCTGTCGCCGATCAATTTCCGCAACGTCACGCTGGCCGCGCGGCTCAAGGACGTTCTCGTCGAATACGAGCTGCCGCCGGATGCGCTGATGCTGGAGATCACCGAAGGCACGTTCATGCAGGACGGCGCAGCCGCGCTGGAGACCATGCATGCGATCCGCGCGCTCGGCATCGGGTTGTCCGTGGACGATTTCGGCACGGGCTATTCGAGCCTCAGCCGGCTCGCGCATCTGCCGATCCGCGAGCTGAAGATCGACCGCAGTTTCATGCGCGATATCGAGCGCGACGCGAGCGCACTCGCGATCGCCACCGCCGTGGTGCGCGTCGGGCAGGGCCTCGGCATGACTGTCGTCGCCGAAGGCGTCGAGACCGAGGGGCAGTGCAAGATGCTGGCCGAGCTCGGCTGCGACGTCGTGCAGGGCTTCCTCTATGCACCCGCGCTTGCCCCGGTCGCGTTCGAGCGCTGGTTGATCGAGCACTGCGCCGAGCAGGCGCAGGCGATGCTCGGCCGCCTCGAGGTTGAGCTGGCCGGTGGCGACGCGGTGAAACGGTTGGCTTAGGCTCTCACTCCGAATCTGATCGGCTCAAAGGCGCGTATCATGCCAGCCCATTGCCGAGCGGCGGCTGGGCCGTGCCAAGTCCGCCACCGCCGCAGGCTTCCATTCGTCTCAGTCGGTCTTGCGCTGGCGCCGCTCCAACCGCTGCCGTTGCGCCTTCGAGCGTGCGATCTCCTCCTTGAGCGCCTCCATTTCCGCGTCGCGCCGCTCGTCCTTTGATTCCGGTGCAGCCTCCGCATCGCGGAGCTTGTTGAGCGCCTTCTCTACGGAAAGCTTCGTGGTGTCAGCCATGCCGCCTTCTCCCTTGCATGAGACGTCGATGCGGACGCTGCTACTTCCTCACATCTGTTAGATGTCGGTTTGGCCGCCGCCGGGCCATTGATCTAAATCAACATCGGCCAGACGAGATCGTCTGGTTGATTTTCACCTCTATGGTCACGCGTTCTTTCAGCCGTCGCTACGCAAATCAACCGAATGGAGCGATGAAAATGGGTATCCTTTGGACGATCATTATTGGATTTATCGTTGGCGTGATCGCGAGGTTCATCATGCCCGGCGACAAATCCGAGCCCAAGGGGTTCATTTTGACGACAGTTTTGGGAATTGTCGGTGCGTTCGTTGCGACTTATCTCGGCCAGGCCGTGGGATGGTATCGGTTCGGCGAAGGTGCAGGCTTCATTGGGAGCATCGTCGGAGCGGTCATCCTCCTCTTCCTGTATGGCATGATCGTGGGTCGCCAGGGGCGCGCCTGAAGCTGTCCGCCGGTCTCCGGATCGGAGGTCACGACTTAGAGGTCGACATCTCGAAAAGGCCAGATCATTATCCCGGCAGACGTCGCGGCAAACAGCGACGCTACAGGGAGAAACTAACATGCGTTGTTGCATCGCGGTGGCGGTCGTCGCCGCCCTCGGTATTTTTTCAACTTCGGCGTCTCTGGCCGCCGACAAGAAGTACGATCCCGGCGCCAGCGATACCGAAATCAAGATCGGACAGACGATGCCCTATAGCGGTCCTGCGTCTGGGTACGGCACGCAGGGCAGGACTGAGGCCGCCTATTGGCGGATGATCAACAGCCAGGGCGGAATCAACGGCCGGAAAATAACGTTCCTGAGCATGGACGACGGCTACAGCCCGCCGAAGACGGTGGAGCAGACGCGCAAGCTCGTGGAGCAGGACGAGATTCTTGCCAACATCGGATCCTTGGGCACGCCGACGAACTCTTCCATTCAGAAATATCTGAACAGCAAGAGAATTCCCCACATCCTGATCTCCACCGGCGCCTCGAAGTGGAACGATGCCAAGAACTTTCCCTGGACGACGCCTTTCTATCCGCCCTATGCGCAGGAAGCGAAGATCTACGGTAAGTACATCCTCAAGGAGCTCCCCAACGCGAAGATCGGCGTGATTTATCAGAACGACGATTTCGGCAAGGACTATCTGAAGGGCTTCAAGGAGGCGCTTGGCGAAAAGGCCGACCTCATCGTGAAGGAGCTCAGTTATGAGGTGACCGATCCCACGATCGATTCCCAGATCGTCAACCTGAAGACGGCGGGTGCCGACGTCCTGCTCACAATCACGACGCCGAAATTCGGGGCCCAGGCGATCCGCAAGGTGACCGATCTCGCCTGGAAGCCGACGCATTTCATCGTGTCGGTCTCCAGTTCGATCGGCGGCGTGCTCGAGCCTGCCGGACTGGAAGCCTCTACCGGCCTCATCACGGCCCTGGCGACCAAGGTCGTCGGCGACCCCGCATGGGATTCCGATCAAGGCGTGCAGGACTATCTGGCGTTCATGAAGCAGTGGTATCCCGAAGGAAATCCGATCGATGGCAGCAACCAGATCGGTTACACCTCCGCGCAGTTCACTGCCATCATCCTGAAGAACTGCGGTGACGAGTTGACGCGCGAGAACGTGCTGAAACAGGCCACGAACCTGAGCAAGGTATCGTTGCCGTTGTTTCTTCCCGGAATCACGGTGTCCGTGACGCCGACGGACTATTCGACCTTCGACACGTTCAAGCTCGCGAAGTTCGACGGCAAGACGTGGAAGTTCTTCGGAGAAAACCTCAGCACCGCATCGCGCTGAAGACAGGTGTCAGGTGGTTCGCACCCAGGGGACGCAGCGATCTAGCTGCGTCCCGACGGATCAATATTTCTTGCTAGGGCGGCGCCCCTCGCATGGACCAGAGGATAGCGTTCGTCAGGGTTCGCTGGTAGCGAGCGTTCTGCCAAACTGCCGGCTCGTGGCCTAGCGC
>JAEYRD010000046.1 GCA_023435725.1 Pseudomonadota bacterium
GTCGATCGACTGCATGCCGGAGCCGCAATTGATCTGCATGGTGAAGGCGACCATGTCCTCGCCCATGCCGAGCCGGAGCGCCGCGACGCGGGCCGGGTTCATCTCGTCCGCGATCACGTTGACGCAGCCGAGGATGACCTGGTCGAACTCATCCGGCGCAAACGGCTGGCGCGCCAGCAGCGGCCGTCCGCACTGAACGGCGAGATCGACCGGCGTGAACGGCCCCGGCCCGGAGCGTGCTTTCAGAAACGGCGTCCGGCTGCCGTCGACGATGAATACCGGTCGTGCCATCAGCCCGCCGCCCTCTGTTCACCGAGTTCCTGGAAGAACTGATGCACGTCGCCGGTTTTCTTGTAAATCGGCGACAGCGCCTCCGGCGCAAAATCGTCGACTTCGATCACTTTTGTGACAGCTTCGCGGGCCGCGGCAAGCTGCTCGCCCTCGGCCTGCGTGATCACGCCCTTGGCCACAGCGTCCTTCCAATCCCGGATATGCGCGGCGCGCATGCGCTTGGCGATCGCGTCCGTGCGGGTGGCCAGCTTGAACGCGCGCTCCAGCCGGGCAAAGCCCCCGTCGTCGTCGACATGGGCGAGATCGGGCGTGAGGCGCTCGCGCGCAGCCGACGGCTCCAGCACAAGGCTTGCGCATTGGTGCACGACGCGGTCGGACGGGCCGAGCACGCGGGCGCCGAAGGGCTGAACCACGAGCTTGAGGAAGCCTGCGACAAAGCGGTTCGGCAGATTGGCGAGAATTTCGGCGAGCCTGTTCTCGATCGTCCTGAAGCCGG
This sequence comes from Pseudomonadota bacterium, assembly GCA_023435725.1. Lineage (GTDB taxonomy): Bacteria > Pseudomonadota > Alphaproteobacteria > Rhizobiales > Xanthobacteraceae > Bradyrhizobium. The sequence continues at coordinate 788 of JAEYRD010000046.1, forward strand.
TCGCCATGCACCATTCGAGCGCGGCAAAATCCTCCTTCTGCCGGCCCTCGTCCTGCCAGCGTTTCAGCGCCGCCGACAACAGATACAGCTCGGACAGGATGTCGCCGAAGCGCGCCGACAGCATCTCCTTGCGCTTCAATGCACCGCCGAGCGTGAGCAGCGCCATGTCGGCGCAGAGCGCGAAGGCCGCCGAATAGCGCGAGAGCTGCCGATAGAACTCTGTCGCATCGCCTGCGTCGGGCGCCGGCGCAAAGGCGCCAAAGGTCCAGCTCCGACTGAGGGCGCGGAACAGCGTCCGGAAGCTATGGCCGACATGTTTCCAGAACGCACTGTCGAAAGCAGTGAGCCCGCGCTCGCGGTCGGTGTCCGCCAGCGCATTCATCTCGTCGAGCAGATAGGGATGCGCGCGGATCGCGCCCTGCCCGAACACGATGAGGTTGCGGGTGAGAATGTTGGCACCCTCGACCGTGATGCCGACCGGCACGGCGCGGTGGAGATTGCCGAGATAGTTTTGCGGCCCATCGATCACGGCCTTGCCGCCATGGATGTCCATGGCGTCGTCGACCGCGGTCCGCATCCGCTCTGTCGCGTGCAGCTTCATGATGCCGGAGATCACGGCGGGATGGACGCCGGCATTCAGCGCAGCGCAGGTGAGCCGACGCGCCGCATCGAGCTGATAGGCGGTCGCGACGATGCGCGCGAGCGGCTCCTCGACGCCCTCGAATTTGGAGATGGAGATGCCGAACTGCTCGCGGATGCGGGCATAAGCGCCGGTGGTGCGCGCAGCATAGGCGGCTCCCGCCGCCGATAACGACGGCAGCGAGATGCCGCGCCCGGCGGCGAGCGCCGTCATCAGCATCTTCCAGCCCTGCCCCAGTCGCTGTTGGCCGCCGATGACGTAGTCGAGCGGGATGAACACGTCGCGGCCCCAATTCGGGCCGTTCTGGAAGACCTGCATCGACGGCAGATGGCGATGGCCGATCTCGACACCGGGCAGATTGGTCGGGATCAGCGCCACGGTGATGCCGAGTTCTTCCTGGCTTCCAACGAGATGATCGGGATCATAGACCTTGAAGGCGAGGCCAAGCAGCGTCGCGACAGGACCGAGCGTGATGTAGCGCTTGTGCCAGTTGAGCCTGAGGCCAACGACCTCGCGGCCCTCGAAAATGCCCTTGCAGATGATGCCGGTGTCGACCATCGAGGCGGCGTCCGAGCCGGCCTCGGGGCTGGTGAGGCCGAAGCAGGGAATGTCGCGGCCGTCGGCAAGACGCGGCAGCCAGCGCTCCTGCTGCTCCCTGGTGCCGAAGCGCATCAAGAGCTCGCCAGGCCCGAGCGAATTCGGCACCATCACGGTGACGGCCGCTGCGATCGATCTGGTCGAGATCTTGCGCACCACTTCCGAATGCGCATAGGGCGAGAAGCCGAGGCCGCCGAATTCCTTCGGAATGATCATGCCGAAGAATTTCTCGCGCTTGACGAAATGCCAGACGTCCTGCGGCAGGTCGCGCCATTCCCAGAAGATCTTCCACTCGTCGAGCATGGCGCAGAGCTCGTCGACGGGCCCGTTGAGAAAGGCCTGCTCCTCGCCGGTCAGCGTCGCCTGCGGCACCTTCAGCAGCTTCGACCAGTCGGGATTGCCGGTGAAGAGATCGGCATCCCACCAGACGTCACCGGCCTCCAGCGCCTCACGCTCGGTGTCGGACATCGCCGGCAGCACGCCGCGCGCCCAGGAGAAGATCGGCTTTGTGATGGTGTCGCGGCGGAAGCTCATGGCGGACCTCATGCATCGGCGCGGTTGTCAGGCATTTTAGCGGAAAGTGGCTGACGGAAGTGAACACTTCGCCTGCAAAAAGAAGCGAATTGACGCGGCCGGGCGACCCCGGACCATAACGGCCGGAGTGCGGTGCCAGTTCCGGGAGGGGGAATAGTGGATGCGGCGTCTACTCGCCGTCATTCCGGGGCGACGCGTAAGCGTCGAGCCCGGAATCCATAACCACCATCGGGAGTATGGA
>JAEYRD010000067.1 GCA_023435725.1 Pseudomonadota bacterium
ATCGTGAGGTAAGCGCCGGCAATGATACCGAGCGCGCCGTGGAACGGCACGGTCAGGACGCTGCGCAGGGCGGCGAGCGAGCGCCACATCTCGGCGTGCTGGACGAGATAAGCGAGGTTCTCGTAAGCGGCGAAGCCGAGGCCGACCGCAGCACCGTAAACCACGGTATCCATCGGATTGGCGAAGGTCCGCCGCTTGGTCGAGGAGATCAGCACGATGGCGATCACCTTGACGGCTTCCTCCGGCAGCGCCACCCCGAAGATCGAATGCATGGCCAGTGCGGTCCAGGGGTTGTCGGGGGCGGCGACCATCTTGGCAAACGGGGCACGGGCGAGGCCGAGCAGCGAAATGCTGGCCGCGCCAAGCAGGAACGCGGTCCAGACCTGGGCCGGCGGTCCCGGGCGCTCCTCGGCGGCAATGACGAGCCACAGCATCAGCAGCGCCGGCGCGATGGCGGCGGTTCCGATGACAGTGGGTAGCGCTTCAATCAGGTACATCGGCGTCGAAAATAGGTTCCCTTGCCCGGCTTAGCTACTTTCGCCGATGCGACCATGTGTCATGCGCTTGCTGTCCTGTGGCTTAACAAGTGCGACAGCATCATCGGCGCCGCCACCGAACGTGTAGAATGCGAGCGCGATCAATTGCATGACAGAACCACTTCGTCATCAATGGCAACAGTCGCGCTTCTGGCGTCGGACTGCAATTGGCAAGTCAGATCAAGGCAATGCGCAGGTTTCTTCGATTCACGATGCGCCTCTCCCGGTGGCGAGTCCAGAGGCCGGCATCCGCCGGACAGTCCGAGGCCGAATCGGCCTAGTGACGCTTCGTTGTGCGCCCGCGGAACGGTGACGCGATCGGGCGGGCCCGAAGCTGCTCTAGCTCCCAGAAGGCGCGCACGAGGCATGTGCCAAGGCAGAAGACGATGACCAGCAGCAGGAATGCCTGATCGGCGGCGGGGATGTGTATCATGGCAATGATAAAAGCAACGCCCATGCCATGCGTTCCGGCAGCGGCCTCACTTCGCGCAGCCGCGCCTCACAGTGTTCGCTGCTTGCGCAGGTTCCAATCGTCGTCTTCGGCGAGACGATTGGAACGTCGCGCGCGGCCTTCAGTGCGTGCTCAATGGCGGCCGCGCGTCGGGGGCGATGTCGAAGGCGCCGAGATGGAATTCCTCGCCGCCGAACGCGTCCGGTCCGGAATGTTGCGCGAGCAGCGTGAACGCCGCTTGCGGATATTGCTGCCAGATCGCGAGATCGCCGGCGGTGATGGTGAGCCAGCCGAACGTGTACATGTAGCGTCCGGGCTCCGTGACCCGGCCGACCCTGTCCCAGGTGATCTTGTCGACTGCCATTCGGTCCCCCCGATCGCAAGTCTGCAAATGAAGTCCGGCACGAGGCACAGACCCACAAAAGCTGATCCCGCAATGGGGCCGCGATAGGGCGGCGATGCGGAGGCAAGACGGCCGCAGGGCAGCCGCCGCCTGCCGGGTCAGCGCGCCGTCGGGGCGGCCTGCGCTTCCGCCGCCCGCTCCAGCTGACGGTGCGAGGCGTGGAAGACGTCGTGGACGAGGCCGATCTTCTCGAGACCCAGGATGATGAGGCCGTTGAGATCGATCTCCCACCAGGCGTGCGAGATATAGGCGTCCCGCGGAAAGCGGTGATGGTTGTTGTGCAGACCCTCGCCGAAGGTGAGGATCGTGGTCACGAACTCGTTGGTCGAGGCGCCGTCGACCTCGAAGCGGCGATAACCGTAAGCGTGGCAGACCGAGCCGGTGAGCTGGCTGGTGAGTGAGCCCCGAGCAGCACCAGCAGAGCCAGCACGCCGATGGCAATCAGCAGCTTGATCGCTGTCCAGGTCAGACTGTCCCGCCTGATCTCAACTCCGAACCACGGCAATGCGCGCCGCATCGTCGAATCTGTGACTGCTTCGACGGTCGCGAGCACAACTGCGATTCCGGCAATCGAGGACCATGACAGGTCCGCGGGCATCCATGGCGCGAGCCAGGCGGGGACGGAGGCTCTCAACGACGCGAGCAGCGCGAACCATCCGAACAGGGAGACGAAGCCCTTGATGATCTCGGGTCCGATCGTGTCCGGCTCGAACAGGATGCCGAGTTTTCCAAGTGCGTATTCGATGCGCTCGCCGTCGGTGAGGAAGAGGAAGGCGCCGAGGTAAAGCGGGATGCGCGACTGGAAGAGAAGCGTGATGAATCCGAACAGGACGACGTAACCGAAGAAGTCGCCGAGCACGTCCTTGGCGCTGTTGCGCGATGGCTCCGGCACCGCCGGTGCCACAGCCGGATGCTGCGGAACCGATCTGGCACGAGCCATGTGCTGAAGCATTTTGGCGCGCCGGCCCGGTGCATTTGGCGTCAAGCGGTGCATCCAGGGCGGCAGCACCGGCGAGGTCACTCCCGACAGGCCGCCCGAGGGCGATTCGCGCTGCTCCATGGGTCCATACCCGTTCCGATCGGACATTGGTCGGAGGTGAGGGGCAGGGAGGTTCATGCCTTGGTGCACGTAATCGGTCGGTTCGGCGCGACTTGGCGGGGTGGTCGAGCCCAAATCGGCGCCGTGGTCCAAAGCCGGCGTCTGAAGCGGTTCCCAAAGTGGGAACTGTTGCATTCCTGCACTAGGCAGCCCGGTTCCCCGGCCCCATACAGCGCCGAGTATTGAATGAGCATTCATCAGAATTTTCGATCGAGTGAGGAAATCATGAAGACCAAACTAGCCGCCGCCGCCCTTCTTCTTGCTTCAACGAGCCTGAGCTTCGCGGCTGATCTGGCCACCAAGGCGCCGATTTACGCTCCCGCCCCGGTATGGTCCTGGACCGGATTTTATCTCGGTGGCCACGCCGGAGCCGGCTGGGGTACCACGGAATCGACCCTGACCGGGGGCACAGGCGGTGTGCTGCCCGCAGGCATTGCCATTGCTCAGAACAACCGGAGCGGTTTCCTGGGTGGTGGTCAGATCGGTTACAACTGGCAGAGCGGCTGGGCCGTGTTCGGTGTCCAGGGTGACATCGCCGGAATGGACGTGAAGGGCACCGCACCGTGCATCACCTTTGCCTCTTGTACGGCAAAGAGCGATTGGCTGGCGACCGTAACTGGCCGCTTCGGTGGCGTGGTTGCTGATCGCACCTTGGTCTACGTAAAGGGCGGCGCAGCATGGATGAATACTGACCAGACGCTCAGCGCACCTGCCGGCATCATCTCACGGGAGGCGGTTTCGGTGAGCTCCAACGGCACGGCCTTCGGTTGGCTGCTCGGCCTCGGCGCCGAATATGCCTTCGACCACAACTGGAGCGCCTTCATCGAGTACGACTATATCGACTTCGACAAGAAGAACATCGCCGTAGACTTCTCGTCGGCGCTCGGGGCCCCCGCAGGCGCTGCGGTTGCGAATATCGATGTCAAGAACAAGCTGTCGATTGCCAAGGTTGGTCTGAACTACAAGTTCGGCGGCCCGGTGGTCGCGCGCTACTGATCTTCTGAAACTGCTGTTCCAGTCGAAACTGAGCCCGGCCGCTATCGCGGTCGGGCTTTTTTCTGTCGCATCTGGGAGGCCGCCGCGAGCAAGCTGCCGCGCTGACGGCAGGCGACTGTCAGCGCGGCATCAACCAAGCGGTCGCATCGGACAAAGCTGGATGAGGGGATCAGCGATAATCGCTGGCGCTCCCTAGCGAAGGGCGGGACAAACCGTGCCCGCAGCGACCGTCAACCTCCGGCTGGAACTTATCGCAAGATCGGAGGTTCTTCCCGCAAATGAGCAGCGCCGTCGCCCCGGCGCAGCAAGTGCCGAGGCGTCGGCTTGCGCGGGGAGGAACGCTCATGAGACTCACTCTATCGGTCATCAAGGCTGATGTTGGCTCCATCGGCGGGCATACGAAACCGTCCTCACGTATGATGGCAGCTGTCGAGGGCGAAGTCGCGAAGGCGATCTGCAATGGTCTGCTGATCGACGGCTTCGTCTGCCACACCGGCGACGACATTGCGATCGTCATGACACACACGCGCGGCGAAGCCAGCTCCGAAGTTCATCAACTCGCCTGGAAAGCGTTTCTCGCGGCCACTTCGGTTGCGAAGACGTCCGGTCTCTATGGTGCCGGCCAGGATCTTCTCGCAGACGCCCCCTCCGGAAACATTCGCGGTGCCGGCCCGGGCGTCGCCGAGATCAGCTTCGACCACAGCCTCTCGGGTCCGAGACCCGCGGAATCGTTCATGGTGTTCGCCGCCGACAAATGCGGCCCCGGCGCCTACAACCTGCCGCTCTACCTCGCCTTCGCCGATCCAATGTATTGCGCCGGGCTGATGCTGCCCCAGATGATCAAGGGATTCCGTTTCCATATTATCGACATGGACAACACAGCCGGTGACAGCGTGATCGAACTCGACGCGCCCGCGGACAACTACCACATTGCCGCGCTGCTCCGCGACAACGAGCGCTTCGGTATTGATCGCATCGTTTCTCAAACACATGGCGAGGTCGCTGCCGCCGCGTCGGCGCAGCGTCTTCACGCGATCGCAGGAAAGTACACCGGCAAGGATGATCCGGTCGCGATCGTCAGAAACCAGGGAATTTTCCCGGCGCCCGAGGAAATCGTCTCGCCTTTCGCGAAAGCCCACTTCGTGGGCGGCGACGCGCGCGGTTCGCACGTGATGCCGCTGATGCCCGTGCCGCTCAATACACCGGTGACCGGCATGTACTGCCTGCCGATCGTTTCCTGCGTCGGCTTTTCGATTGACAAGGATGGTCGCTTTTCCGAGTCCTATACCGATTTCTTCGACAACCTGGCCTGGGACGAGGTGCGGCGGTGCGCGCAACGCAAGGCAATCGAGATGCGCAGCCAAGGCTGGTCCGGCGCTGCGATGCTGCCCTATTCCGAGTTGGAGTATGGCGGCTTCCGCGACACCGTGTCCGGACTGCTGAAGCGTTTTCGGCTGCGCGAGGAGCGCAAGCCGGAGGCGGCCGAGTAGGGCGAGTAGAGGACGTGCGACGCGGGCGCTGATACGACCTGCCAACGCCGGGAGGTGGGCATGGCGAGAAAACGCATCGGCATTCTCACCGGTGGCGGCGACGTCCCTGGCCTCAACGCGATCATCAAGACCGTAACCTATCGCGGCAGCGAGGACGACATCGAGGTCGTCGGTCTCCGCCGCGGTTGGGAGGCGCTGACGCATCTGAACCTCGACGACCCCGCCAGCAGGTCGCACTACCTCATCCCGCTCAACCGTGAAAACACGCGCATCATCGACCGACGCGGCGGCACCGTGCTGCACTCGAGCCGCACCAATCCCTCCAAAGTGAAGAAGCTGCCCGATCATCTCGCGGGACAAGACCTTTCGGTCTCGGAAAGTACCAGGGGCGGCATCGCAGCAACCAAGACCTGGGACCTCACCGGCCAGGTGCTGGCGAACCTGGCCACGCTCGGCATCGAACACCTCATCGCCATCGGCGGCGACGACACGCTCAGCTATGCGGACAAGCTCAATAGACTCGGCGTCAAGATCATCGCCATCCCGAAGACGATGGACAACGACGTCCGCAACACAGAGTACTGCGTCGGTTTCTCGACCGCGATCACGCGTGCCAGCGATGCCATCCAGCGGCAACGCACCACTATCGGGTCGCACGAGCGAGTTGGCATTTTCCGTATCTTTGGCCGCGATGCCGGATTCACGGCGCTCTACACCGCATACGCGACCTCGATCCGATGCGTGATACCGGAGTACAAGGTCAATCTCGACAGGCTGATCCAGTTGCTGATCGAGGAGAAGCGCACCAACCCGAGCAACTACGCGCTGATCGTGCTGAGCGAAGGCGCCGAGTGGCAGGGCTACGAGGTGCAGGAATACGGCGAACCGGACCCCTACGGCCACCGCAGGAGGACGAGCGTGGCCGAAGCACTTGCCGACGAGATCAAACGGCGCGTCGGCGAGGAGACCATCGTCTCCGATCTCACCTACGACCTGCGATCGGGCGATCCCGACTTTATCGACAAGCTCGTCGCCCTGACTTTCGGCAACTTGGCCTACGATGCCATCCTCGAAGGCAAGACCGGCCTCATGTCGGCACTGGTCGAGGGCCGCTACGACCTCGTGCCCATCCCTGACGCGAGACTTGGGCCGCGCAAGTTGGACGTCGCCAGCACATACAACACGGAGCGCTATCGTCCTCTCTATTCCAACAAGCGGGGGCTGCCGATCTTTCTCAACCGCGCGTCTTAGGGTGAGGCCAAAAATGTTGGCTCATGAGGCTCCTGTCAGAGCCAAGTTTGCCAAAACACGAAAAAGCAAACCCATCAAAGATGTCTCGGAAATTTTGGCGCTCCCTAGCGGAATCGAACCGCTCTCTCCACCGTGAAAGGGTGGCGTCCTAACCGATAGACGAAGGGAGCAAACGCAAAGCCCCGCCGCTTTTGGCGGCACGGCCGCAGCCACCCGAGTCGGGCCCGGCAGCCTGCAGCGGGCGAACGTATAGTGGCCTTTGCGCCCGTGGGCAAGCCGTTCGGAACGGTCTTTTGGCGTCGGTGGACAGTGCCGCACCGGGGGGTATTCGGGGCTGATTTCAACGGTTTCTTAGGGTTCCCTGCGATAGCGCTGGAGCGGGAGAGTTTCAGCAATGCCACCGCCCAAGAAGCGCGCAGCCCGCAAGCTGCTGTCGCAGCACGCCTGGATCACACTCGACGGCGGGTTTGCCGCGCGGCATTGCGTGGTCCAGGACATCTCAGATACGGGCGCGAAGATCACGATGGATGACGATGCGAGCCAGCTGCCGGGCGTGATCCGGATGGCCTTTGCGCGCGACGCCCGCACCGGGCGGAACTGCCAGGTGGTCTGGCGCCGCGGCAAATCGGCCGGCATCAAGTTCCTCTGACACGACCGGCGCCTCCGCGGATGGCGCGCAGGGCGCGTCCGGGCTACAAAGCCGGCATGCGTGCGCTGCTCCTCATCCTCCTCGCGTTGCTCGCCACGTCCGCGGCGGCGGCCGAGGCCTTGCGTCTTCCGCCCGCCGAGCGGCCGCAGGCCGGCAAGACCCTGCCGCTGAAGGGTGCGGCCGGGACCGCGAAGGCGAGCTCGTGCGCGTCTTATGGCCGAGGCTTCTATATGGTCGAGAGCACCGGGACCTGCGTGAAGATCGGCGGCTCGACCAGCGTCGACGCCGTGGTCCGGCGCTAAAAGCCCATGCAACCGGATCCGTTGCGGCTCGACATCATCGTTCCGCTCCTGATGTCTTGTGCGCTGCTCTGGTGGCTCGGCCGCCGCCTGAGCTGGAGGGCACGGCTTGCCACCGCAGTGGTCACGCTGGTGCTCGTCGCGGTCGTGGTGCTGGTCGAGCGCAGCTGGCGCTAGGGACGCCGCTTGCGCGGCACCCAAAACAAAAACCGCGAAAACAACCCCATGCACAGTAGCCGTCAAGTGCTCTGGTGACCCCGCACGCCGGCGGCAGAATCACGATTCTCCACGACATCGGCGCGCCTTAGGCCACGTCAGCGGCTCACGACATCGGCGGTGCCACGTGCTGCACAAATCCGGGCCGGCGGCCGAGCTCGGCGAGCCAGCGCGTCAGATGCGGCTGCGCCGGCCGGGTGATGCCCTCGACGCCGAGCCAGCGCCGCGCATAGCAGCCGATCGCGATGTCGGCGAGCGTGAACTGGTCGCCCTCCATGAAGCGGCGCGTGGCGAGCAGACGGTCGGCGATGGCCCAGACTTCGGCGGCGGCATCGGCATCCTTCTGCACCTGGATCATGTCGCGCTCGGTGGGCGGCGTGCGCACGATGCCCCAGAACACCGGACGGTCGGCCGGCTGCACCATCGACAGCGTCCAGTCGAGCCAGCGATCGACCGAGCTGCGCAGCTTCGGAGCCTCCGGATAGATCGGCGTGCCGCGCCCATGCGCGAGGCAGAGATAGCGCATGATCGAGTTGGACTCCCACAGCACGAAGTCGCCCTCGACCAGAGTCGGGATCCGCGCATTGGGGTTCATCGCGAGATAGTCGGGCTCGCGGGTCTTGCCGTAACTCATGCCGGCGTCGATGCGCTCATAGGGCAGGTCGAGCTCGGTGAGACACCACAGCACCTTCTGCACGTTGACCGAGTTGGCGCGACCCCAGATCGTCAGCTTGGCATCAGGCATGAATCTCCTCCCGCGGCGTTATCGCCAAGCGTTCACTTGGCTTGTTCACTTGGCTCGTTCATTTGGCGCGCGGGTGATAGCGGAATTCGCTGTGAGGGGCGAGCCGCGATTGCGGCGAGCCCCTCATGCAAAAAGCTCCGCCACCGGCGGAGCCTTCGCTGCAAAGTGAGCCGGTGATCAGTGGCCCATGAACAGCCACAGCAGAATGATCACCGGGATCGGCACCCCCAGCAGCCACAGCAATATTCCTCGTCCCATTGCGTCCTCCTCCAATCGCATTGTCCAGGGGTGAACGCCGGTCGCGAGGGCTTGTTCCTGCGGTGTGGGGCCTTACCAGTGGCCCGTGTTCGGCATCGACAGCCAGGGTTCCTGCGGCGCTTTCGGCTCGCCCTTCTGCAGCAGCTCGATCGAGTGCAGGTCCGGCGAACGGACGAAGGCCATGTTGCCGTCGCGCGGCGGCCGGTTGATGGTGACGCCGGCCTTCATCAGCTTCTCGCAGGTCGCGTAGATGTCGTCGACCTCATAGGCGAGATGGCCGAAGAAGCGGTCCTCGCCGTACTTCTCCTCGTCCCAATTGTAGGTGAGCTCGACCAGCGGCGCGCCGCGCGTCTGCGGCTGCTTCTTCAGGGCGTCGAGATCGTCCGCCGAGCACAGGAACACCAGCGTGAAGCGCCCCTTGTCGTTCTCGATCCGCCGCACCTCCTTCAGCCCCAGCGCATCCTGGTAAAACTTCAGCGCCACATCGAGATTGCGCACGCGCAGCATGGTGTGGAGGTAACGCATGTTTCTTGCTCCCTTGAACGTTCGGAGGGGTTTGCTTCGGCCGGGCCGGCGGGAGCGAGAGATAGCAGGAAAATGGGATAAGGGGCAGGGGGCGGGTGGTCAGCGGGAAACGGCCGGTGGACTGGACCGGCCAAACTGGCCTTCTCGCTTATCTTCTGAAAGGGACTTTTCTCCAGCTGTATTTCGGGATCTTGCCCGGCGACGGGGCGTGTGAAAGCATATGCAGATATTACGTTTGTGATCTGTGTTGGGGACTTCTTGATCGCGTTGTTTGAAACTTGGTGGAGTGCCTTTTCAGGTTGGCTCGGAACAGAGAACCAGGCGCTGAGTAACTCGGCATCACTCCTGCAAATCGGCGGAATGGCATTCACGGCCGTTGTCGGTATCGGTGGCTACATCCTTGTTAGGATCAGATGTCGCTTTCCGCACTGGTTCGCAGTTGGTGAACGGCCTCCCACTCTCCTAGTGGAAGCCGCGCCTAGATCAATCGAATCTCCGGAACCGGCCAAGCCGATTGACGCTGGGAAACTGAATGAGCCGGTCGAAGTCTCGCACCCGCTTGAGCTAACTGCTACAGACACACCAACAAAATTAACAGCTCGTCCGGATCGTAATGCGCAATCATCCATGGCGTCATTAGACGAGGATGTTCTCTACAAATATAAGCTGTTGCTGACGAAGCATGAACGCGGGAGAAAGTTCGCGATCCGTTCAATTGCGCCGAGAGAGCCTCTCTCGTGGCCCTTAATCCTCTTCATCTTCTGGGCTGAGGGCACCGCGTTTTTATTCACGATGGCGGCTACCAATCCATGGGGTGGGCTCATCGCTTGCGCCATTCTGAGCGTATTTCTCTATTTTCGATCACAGCATGGCACGGTGGTTGAGGTGAACTTCGAAAAGCGATGGCTTTGGATCTTCAAGGAATATGGTGGCTATGGAGGAGGAATCTGGCCTCCCACCGTTCGTCTCGATATCCAATATGACGCTGATTCAAGGCTCTTTGTCGGAACAGTCGAATTGCAAGGCGAGCCCATTGCAGTTGACCGAAATTCAAGGCGAAGTCGAATAGAACAGAGGTTCGCGCCTCTCATGCTCTTCCTGAATTCGATTGCGTCTCTTCCCAGAGGACGCAGTTGGCGCGCAGGTTGGCTCTATTGAGCGGTGCGGCGTCGTCATAACACCTTGTCCTTATCGGTGCCGCGCATGACGATTATTGGCCTGTCAACGGATACAACAGCCGCAACTGCGCTCACAGCGCACTCAACTGGCGCTACTCCGAAGCGTGAATCTAAGCCGCAGGCGGTGACAGTAAGTCAATTTGATGCACTGTCACCGCAATTCGATGGAGACGAACACAACCGCTAACCAGACGGCGGTCGACGGCGAGTTGGCGTGCTTCGCGATCCATTCCCAGATGTCCATGCGCACATGGATTCAGGGCGGCAAGTCGACCGTCAAGGGCTTTCCTTTTTCCGTTCTGGATTGATCGGGCTCCGGCGAACAGGCGACTTATCCCCGACCCGCGGAAAAAAGTTGTTAAATGTCAAGGCGAGGGCTGAACTACTTCTCCACAGGATAGGACATTCTATCCTAAGGGGTTTCCGGTAAAGCTACCGGTTCTTCCACAGACGGGAACGCTCACTTTTCCGGGGTATAATTGGTGCGATCAGCGAATCGCCGCTGTTGCCTGCGTCCCAACCCCAGTAAAAAGGCGCCAGGCGATGCGACTCGCCTGACGCCTGGTGGAGATCCCGAAGGACTCTCCGCTTGAACACTGAAGGTTCTCGCTCTCCCCAGGCTTTCTGTCAATCACATAGCGCGCGGGAAACCGTTTTGCGCAACGGAGATGCTTGGTCATGTCGGATAAGTTGAACGTCAGTATGTGGGGAGTGAACATTTCTGCCGAGGGCTGGTTGGCTATCGCCGCCACGGTGACGATCGTCGCGATCGTGGCGGCCGTGATCGGGAAGCGGCGCGCTTAACTGCGACACGCTGTCACTGAACATTGTTTTGAACATAGACGAGCGCACGAACCGTGCCGGATATGGGAGGCCTCACAAGGAGGTCGCCTCATGAAGAAATACATCGCCGTCGCCAACAACCGAAACTCGATCGCTACGGTTCACGTCTCAACCTGCGCGCACGTCAAGGGTAGAGGTTCAATCGGAAAACGCGACGAGGCGAGAGTTTGATGATGGCCTCGAAGCCCTTGAGTTTGCGGCAGCCTCTCAGCCAAGCAACTACAGCTTCTGTGCTCACTGCCTCGGAAGTGCAAACCGGCTTTTCCGGCGACGTTAACTAAGCCGCCGCGCTTTCCTTGGTCTCGGCGTTATCGCTTGCGGGCTGGGGCAACCGACGAAGGCACGTTGCGCGTTCGAACCCGATCCAGGCGCGCGCAAGCGCACGGGACAGGCAGGGGCGGGCGCGCAGTTCACGCGGGCGCAAATCTCAACCACGGGGTTAACTACTCAGGCCTAGCGTGTCTTGTGAAGTACTCGTTGATCATGCGCAGCTTTAGCCATTTGCGTTGCGGGTCGACCGGCCTCTCCTCGATGAGAAGGAATTGAAGCCACGTATAGCCGAAGGCGCTGCTGATATAGACGAGCGGTGGAATGAAGTCGCTGGCAGCCGGGGAGTGGGTTCCAGCGAGCCAGGTTGCGCTCTGCTCAGCAGTCAGTATTCCCGCCACTCCGGCTGAAAACTTTATGAAGCTCCAAGCGGCGACCCTCTCGATGATGAGCACAAACCGCGGTGCCGACGCCGAACCGGACAATCCGCTTAGGACGTAGGTCAGTACCTGTGGGACGACGAGCAGGGCGATGGTGATCGCGATTAGGGAAAGCTCGTCGTCGACGTTTGTGAGAGCGTTATAGATTGAGGCGCAGGTGACTTCGTATGAGCCGCAGATCTTTACGAGGCTCACATGCTGGTCAGCCGCAATGTAGTGCACGCCGAAAAACAGCACGAAGAACAGCGAGTAAACGTACCAGACCGTGTAAATCGCTGTGGAGTGTCTCTCTCTCAGGAGATAAATCGAGCCAATCATCACCCCCAAGAAGATGATCAAGTACTGTATGGTCTGCGCGGTTGTGTAACCGTAAGGTAGATGCATTGAAAATTCTCCCCAGCTCCAGTTAACAGATTTAGCGCAGGGGAATGTGAGCTCAAAGACCCCCGGCTGAAGTGGGGAAGTCGTCAATACCTTGCGAGTCCCAAGCTCCCAACGCGGCTTTCTATGTCCCTGACCGCGCCAGCGGGCCTCGTCGCTGCTCTAGGAAAAATCGCACTGCAAGACCTTTGGGCCGCAGACCCAGCAGGATGAATTAATTGCACTGTCACCGTGATCAACGGCGAGGCGCCTCTCGCATATGTCGGTTGAGATGCTGGCGAACGTGCTCGGCCCTGCATGGTTCTCGCGGCGATGCGAAGCAGCGTCCGCTACGCCCGCTTCGGCGGGCTCCTCACCATGAGGTTTATCTCGCCGCGAAACGCGACCTCATTCGCGGAAAAGCAAAATCATCGATTGCAAATTACATAAGTGCATGCTTATGTGTTGTCATGATCCAGAACGACATCTTCCGGGCTCTGGCGGATCCGACACGGCTCGCGATTTTCGAGAAGCTGGCGGCGGGCGGAATGAATGCCAGCGCCTTGCGCGAGGGCATGGAGATCAGCCAGCCGGCGATGTCGCAGCACCTTGCGGTTCTCCGGGGCGCCGGACTCGTGAGGGAGCAACGGCAGGGGCGTTTCGTGAACTACGAGGTTGATCCCGACGGGCTGACCCACATCGCGCAGTGGCTGGCGAAATATCGCGCCTATTGGCCCGCACGCATCGATGCTCTCAAGGTCTTGCTCAAGGACATGGACCAATGAACAACGAAAACACCGGGAAGCGGAAAGTCGGCTTCGAACTCGAGTACCAACTCGACGAGCCCACGGAAAAGGTCTGGCGTGCGATCAGCATCCCGGAGTTTCGGAACAGCTGGTTGCCGCAAGAAGCGCTGGCCGATCCCGATGCGACCTCCGTTACACCAGGCAAGGAAGTCAGCTACAGGATGCGCGACGACGCGCCGCCCTTCCTCGAAAGCGTGGTGACGTTCAGGGTCACGCCCAACGCAACCGGTGGGACCAGCTTGCGGATCATCCATGAAGCGACCGACGCACGGATCGCGCGGATGACGAGGGCGGCAGCCAACAACAACAGCCCGACTGTCATGCTCGCCGCCTGACGCGCAGCCAGCTTTACCGACAAAATCTGACGAATGGAGATTCGCCGATGCGCGAAGCGATGCAACTCGTCCCTATGGTCGTCGAGCAGTCCAGCAGAGGGGAACGGTCCTTCGACATCTATTCCCGCCTTCTGCGCGAACGGATCGTCTTCGTCAACGGGGAGGTGAACGACACCATCTCGGCGCTGGTGTGCGCGCAATTGCTGTTCCTGGAAGCGGAAAATCCCAGGAAGGCGATCAACATGTACATCAATTCGCCCGGCGGCGTCGTAACCAGCGGCTTCGCCATGTACGACACGATGCGCTACATCCGCGCGCCGGTGCATACGCTCTGCATGGGGACGGCTTGTTCGATGGGATCGTTCCTGCTGATGGCGGGCGAACCGGGCCATCGCGCCGCGTTGCCCAACGCCAGCATCCTGATCCATCAGCCGTCGGGCGGCTTTCAGGGACAGGCTTCCGACATGCTCATTCATGCCGAGAACATCAAGCGGACCAAGCACCGCATGACGCAGCTCTATGCCGAGCACTGCAAGCGGAGCTACGAGGAGTTCGAGCGCGCAATGGATCGGGATCGCTTCATGACGCCCGAAGAAGCAGTGGAGTGGGGTCTCGTCGATCGCGTTCTGCCGGTTCGTCAGGACGAGCGGGACGCTGCGGGCCACGAGCGGGACTGACCAGGGAAGGTTCGCTGGCGTCGTGGCAATAACCACTGAGCATGAGTTGGTCGCAGCCATTGCGATCCTGATCCTGGTTGGATCATGGATCCCGCTACAATTCGCAACGGCTCCGCTGACTTCTCTTCGAAGAGTCTTCGGCGCCGCCACGACGACGTTGGCGGTACTTCGTTGCCATCGCATCGATCGGTTGAGACGAACCTTGTCGTTGCGCCGCGCGCTGGCTGATGTATCTTCCATGCGAGCCGCCAACGAGGTGTGCCGAAGTCTCGTCAGTTACTGGCGGCGTTTATGCCCACGGCGGGCAGTGTACTCCATCATTTTTCAGAGCCCACCGTCGTGACGATCAGCTCGTCATGACGACAGATTTCATGATTTCAGAAGGAAGTCAGCCATGCATTTCTGTCTCACAGGGCAATACACGCAACGCTCTCTCAACGCCATTCTGGACAATCCGACGACCAATCGTCAGGAAGCGGCAACGAAGCTCATCGAGGCAGCCGGTGGAAAGCTGGTCTCGATGTACAGCGTTGCGGCCGACGGCCCTGGCGTTCTCGTGATTTTCGACGTGCCTGATCCGAGTGCGGCGCCGGCGATTTCCGGCCTGACCGTCACGGCGGGCACATTGCAGAACGTGAAACTGATGCGACTGTTCACGCAGGACGAGATCAGGCAGGTGCGGCAGAACGCGGCCAAGCTGCGTTCGTCCTATAGCCCGCCTGGCGGCTAAATCTCCGAACCGCTCCGGCAACATGATGCGAGGCCGCCGTTCATCGCCTTGAGCGGCGGTCCCGCGATGCGCTCTGCAACTTCAGAGGCTACGGCCGAGGCCGACACGGTCGCCGGCAGCAACTAGGCTGCAATCCGTTGCTCGGCGGGGGCCGTCAGGTATTTGAGCATTTGGGCATGCTCGAGGTCGGGCACCGCGATGGCCGTGTGGCTGTAAAGCGCATTGGTCCGCGATTTTGCAATCCCGTCCAGGATCTGGCTGCCTTTGATGACGTGGAGGCCCATACCTTCTTCAGAAGGGAAGATCGCCAACACCACGTCGTAAGCCGCGATCACGGCTCTAAGCGCTTCAGCTTTGTCTTCGGCGATGTCGACGAAAACGCGCACATCAGCCGCGAGTTCACGCAGCTCGTGAAAATCCAACACTGTGAGGTTACTCCAACGCAACGATACTGCCGCGAGCTTGGAGGCGTTGGGTTACCGAAGTATGAACAACGTATGCCGGGCCACAGGTTTCACGATGAGGTGACTCTGGCGCCGTATCGAGGATCACTGCGGGGCACCGCGCTCCGCGCTGCTCGGATTTCAGCCTCTGGATTTCGAAGGATAGTCGTCCGGCTTGGGCCCCTGACCGGCATCAAGAAAGCGAAAACCCCGCCTGGGGGGAAGCGGGGCTCTCTGATGGGGCGAAGCTCGGAGACTTCAATAGTTAGACGCGCCAGCCGGAGAATGGTTCAAAGAGAAAATACCGCATAAGTACGGAACCCCCACTGAGCCGCGGCTTGTGTTTTCGGCCTCGATGGGTTCTAAGCCCCGTGGCTTCATGACCGGTTGGCATGAATCAGCAGCGCGCTGCGTGGTCCAAATCGCGCCCTGAGCAAGAGTTGCTCGCGCGCACAAAAGGAATTCAGACATGGCGAAGATGACGAAGACTCAGTTGATCGATGCAATTGCCGAGGGCACGCAGCTTTCGAAGAACGACGTGAAGTCGGTCATCGAGTACATGGCGACTGTCGGATACAAGGAGCTCAACGAGTCCGGCGAGTTCGTCATTCCTGGATTTGTGAAGATGTCGGTCGTGAACAAGCCTGCGACCGAAGCCCGGATGGGTGTCAATCCGTTCACGAAGGAGCCGATGCAGTTCGCGGCAAAGCCGGCGAGCAAGTCGGTCAAGGCATCGCCGCTCAAGGTGGCCAAGGACGCCGTCTAAGGGCTGGCGACGTGGTTGCGGCGATCTCCTGAGCGGAGCACCGCAACGACCGCCGCGGCGAACTTCGGGAAACGGAATCTCTCTCGAAAAACCCCGCATGCGCGGGGCTTTTCAGAACTGCCCGGCCGCATCGCACGGCCGTCAGCAGGACTGAATTCGGTCGGACAATATGCGGAACGAAAATTCGTTCCAGCGCGGCTGACGCACCGTCGGCTGAGGATGGCTATTCTCTTGGCGATCGTGGTTGCCGCCCCGGTCTTTGGGGTGCTTTTGCACGGATAGCGAGGCGCCGCTCGTAGTGGCCCGCCAACTCGAGGAGCCGCTTCTTGATGACGGGGTCTGCCGTCTCGGCAAGCTCCTGAACCGTCCTGAGGCGTTCTCGGCAAAACTCATCATCCATCGGCGCGCACTCGGCTAAACAACGCCGAGCTTAGTTTTGCGCATCCAGGTGACATATGAACAAGCTCACACGTGCCCGGAAAGTTGTGGGTTCCGTGCCGATATCCGGATGAAGACGGGAAGCGGCTGCGTCGGTCGTGAGATCCACGACGCGCCAGGCAATCAGAAGCGCAAAAGAAAAACCCCGCGCTTTCGCACAGGGCTCTCTCGCCGACGGCAATGGGATTTCAGCGCCTAGCCGTCAGCAACGACAATAACCTAAGGTTGAAAATCCAAAAATCAACAGCGCCGCGGTGACGGAATATGCTCGTCAGGCGACGCTGCCATATGACCGGGCACTGAAATATCCCCAGCCTTCATGGGTCCTCGCCGCGCCGGAAAGGTTCAAGGCGATGTGTCCAGGAAATCCTGGAACAGGGCTGGACTTTTTGTTCTCATTTTGTTCTAGTTGGTCACGTTGCACGTTGGAGGTGACTAATGACCATCGAGAAACAGCGCGAAGTGATCAGGCTCTGGAATCAGCTCAGGAAGGTCGAGGGCCCGGCCGCAGAAGAACTCCGCATCCAGATCCTGGAATGCTTTTCGGAGAAGGCCGGCACGAAGCGAGCGGCTTGAGGGGCGGCGACTGAGATCAAGTGCACTCTCGCTATGGTGGGGCGCGCTTGATCGGCGTTTCGCGAAGAGCCGGACGCGAAGCGCAACGACGTCGTCAATCCGACGCGGTCGTGGTTGGCGTCGATGCGCTCTCCTACATTTGCCGCCGATGGCCGAGGAACAAACCGCCGCCATCGGCGTTCGCGCAGCATGACATGTCCGCAATGCTCCAGGCCGATGACGGCGATCTCCAGCAACAGCTTTCGATGCGAACCTTGCCGCGAGATCGTCATCGTGTTCGCCGTCGTCTCGAAATTCCTGCCCGCGACGAGTCCTGCCGCCGAAGACGCGACAGCGCTCGTCTTCATCGATCGTTAGGAATCGCTTCGCGCTGATTTTCTCGACTCCGATTCGTTCTTTGAGAACGAAATGGAGTCGAATGCAGAACAAGTCGCGGCTCAGCCGATCGCGATGCGGACGCGCTGGTCAGAATGATGCAGCGTGATGCTTCGCACGGTCCTGTCCTCGTGCCCGAGCTCGGGAACGAGGGCAGGAGAGCGACATGGATTCATGCTGGTGTCTCGAGATGATCGTCGAGATCGCGAAAGTCTTCTGGTACGACCGGCGCCCGCGGCTGTGCGAAGGCAAGCCATCGGTGCCGCAGGCGCCGCCGCCAGGATCGAAGCCCGAAGACGCGATGTGATGCAGGTTCGCTGTGATCGTGCGTCTGTTCGCGCGATCGATACCACTTGTTAAGAGACGATCCGCGCCGATTTCTTCGATTCCGATTCGTTCTTCGAGAACAAAATGGTGCCGAAGCTGGAACAAAGCCGATCGGCCGCGCGCCAGAACCTTGTCATCACCGTCTCGACGCTGTCCCTGTCCGGCGCTATCGTCGTATCGACGGCGGGTGGACCATGAAGAACGGTCTCTATTCCATCCACATCCACATGCTCGACGGCGTGAGGGGCCGCGACAGCGGCGTGCTGATCTTGCGGGATGGCGTGTTGCTCGGCGGCGGGCCGTATTTCTGGTCGCGCGGCACCTACACGGTCGGCAACGGCACCTGGAAGGGCGAGCTTGCCACCAACCAGCATTCGCCGTTCCCCGATGCCTTCGTCCGTCCGCTGTTCGGCGGGCAGGAGGTGACGAGCGGCTTTTCCGGGACGTTCAGCGACGGCGAGGCCGAGGTGTTCGGCATCGTGCTGGTGGCGGGCCATCGCAGTCTCAGCTTCCGTGCGACCCTGAAGCGGCTCGTCGAGATCTGAGGCGCGCGCAAACGCTAACGAAAGCTTGCGCGGAAGCCGATAACCCAATTCGGTTAGGTTAAAAGCCCAATCGCGTTGCGCTCGCCGCGGGTTGGGATAGGTGTCTGGCAAAGACAAGCAAGAAACGACTTTGCCAAGAAGCAATTGTGCCATGACACCTTTTACAGAACCGACTTTTTATCAAGGCGACCGGAACACCTATCGGCGCGTTGCCGTCGTCGGCTCGCTCTTCTGTCTCGCTTTCGTGGTGATCAGCTTTTCGCTGCGGCCGCAACTCGAGGACACGCGTGTCGCGGCCAAGGCCGACAGGCTGGTGCGCACGGCGGGCCAGGCGTCGCACGCAAACTAGCGCTCGTCGCCATAGATTTGATCGTCGGTGGGCGTGTCCCGGCAGGCGCCGCCGCGGCTCGCGAGCGCAACGAAGCCGGCATAGCCGGACAGGTTCAGCAAGACTTCGAGCCACGCGGGCATGTCGGGTCTCTCCTGCGCGAGGGCGATATCAACGTGCTCGCACGGCTCCAGTTCCGGGCCTTCGAACGTTCCCGCTCTTGAGCTGGGCGTCAGAGCGGGGAGGAGGGATCGAGCCGCCGGCCGAGAGCCGCAATGGACTCGCTCGACGGCGTTTCCTTGAGGAACTCGGCGATCGCCCGTGCCAGCTCGCCGTCGCTCATCGGCGTCGGAGGCGGGCGCAGCGCACCGACACCGAAGCTGCGGACGATCTCGTCGTAGTGCCGGTCGCCGGATTTGGGAACGAGCCTGCGGATACGGGCCAGCAACGCGGATATCGGCAATCTGTCCTCCCTTGCGTCCGCCCCGCAAAACTGAAAAACCCCGCCAGCATCGCAAGGACGCTGACGGGGTTCTTCGTGCTGTCGCCTCACCCGGATGGCGGAGGCTCCCGCACTTGGAAGTTCAATACATGCGGGGTGATTTCGTTCCCTTCGCATCGAAATTTATTCGACCGCTTGCGGTTCCGCGCCGCGCGCAACCATCACCAGGCGCCGGCGTTGTTTTCGAGTTGCGAAGGAGGAGATCATGAAGAAGACACTGGCAGTCCTGGCCACCGTTGCAGCCGTTGGCGCAACCGCGATAGCGGCGCCTGCGCCAGCAGAGGCGCGCGGCGTCGGCCCGGGCCTTGCGTTTGGCCTCGCCGCCGGCGCGATCACGGCGGGTGCGATCGCCGCGTCTCATCCCTACGGTTATTATGGTCCGGGCTACGGCTACTATGGCGGCCCCAGCTATTATTACGGGCCTGGCCCGTACGCTTACTATGGCGGCGGTCCCGTCTACTACCGGCACCACTATTACCGCCATCACTGGTAACGGCTGAACAAGCGAAAAGCCCGGAGCGATGCTCCGGGCTTTTTCGTTCGCGTTCTTGCGCGATGATCTGTCCTACGGCCAGAGCGAGGGCCGGTCGACCTTGCGAGCATTCTCGAGCGTCGAGACGAAATACTCTTCACGCTCGCGCTTGAACTTCTCTTGCGTGGCACGGAAGGCGGCAACACGCGCGGCGATCTCTTCGCGTTCGCGGGCTTTGCGTTCTTCATCTGCGGTCATGTCCATCCCCTCGGTTCATTCTTGAACCATCATCTGTGCATTCCAGAACCCAAGCAGTGCCGCCGCATCGCGCCTGAGTCGCATTCAACACATGCATTGGCGCTTCTGATTGGGGCGTCAATGGGGAGGAGGCATTGCAGGATTGTGATAAGCGAAGGCCTGCAAAGATCGCCGGCGGAAACGCGCAAGCGACAAGCTCGTTGACGCACTTATCCACCGGCACGGGCATGCTATAGAGCCGTACCCTGAACGACGGATGGCTTGCCCATGATTGCATCAGATCTTCGCAGCGGCGTTGAACGGCTCGGCGACATGATCGCCGAGGCGAAGACCATCGTGCCGTTCACCGGCGCCGGCATCTCGACCGAATGCGGCATCCCCGACTTCCGCTCGCCGGGCGGTATTTGGGCGCGCTACCGTCCAATCCAGTTCGACGAATTCGTCGCCAGCCAGGAGGCCCGCGACGAAGCCTGGCGCCGGCGCTTTGCGATGGAGGAGGTCTTCGCGGCAGCCAAGCCCGGCCGCGGCCATCGCGCGCTCGCATCGCTCTACCGCGCCGGCAAGATTCCCGCGCTGATCACCCAGAACATCGACAATCTGCACCAGGCCTCGGGCTTCGCCGCCGAGCACGTGGTTGAACTTCACGGCAATACCACTTATGCGCGCTGCATCGGTTGCGGGCAGACCTATCAGCTCGACTGGGTGAAGCGACGATTCGACGAGGAGGGCGCCGCACCCAACTGTACCGTGTGCGATGAGCCGGTGAAGACCGCCACGATCTCCTTCGGTCAGATGATGCCCGATGATGAAATGCAGCGCGCCACCGAACTGTCGCAGCATTGCGATCTCTTCATCGCGATTGGTTCTTCGCTGGTGGTGTGGCCTGCGGCAGGCTTTCCGATGATGGCGAAGAATTGCGGTGCGCGTCTGGTGATCATCAATCGCGAGCCGACCGAGCAGGACGACATCGCCGATCTCGTCATCCGCCACGACATCGGCGAAACGCTCGGGCCCTTTGTCGGCAATTGAGGCATCAATTTGATTCGCGGCTGTGCAAGCTGTTCATAGGTTCCATCGAATCTCTTTTTTATCTATGCCTCTCAACCGGGAGTGTTATCTTTTGAGTCGGAAGATTCGCATCGCGTCAGTTGAGAAGATTCTCTTAAGACGCGTGATTCGACGCCGCCGATGAGGCGGGTTGCATGGAATGTGTGGGGTCCGGGGTTATGGGGTCGTCGGACGGATTTGAGTCCAAGAAGGTGGGAGTTCCCGCACCAGGCGCATCGCCGGGGCGAATGACGTCGGGCGAACACGGCGGTGGCCGCGATAGCGCACTCAGCCCCTTCACCGGCCTGGGTGAGGCCAGCGCCAACCTCGTCGAGGTCACCGGCGTCATCAAATGGTTCGATGCCTCCAAAGGCTACGGCTTCATCGTTCCCGACAATGGCTGGCCGGACGTGCTCCTGCATGTCACGGTGCTCAGGCGCGACGGCTTCCAGACCGCCTATGAGG
>JAEYRD010000107.1 GCA_023435725.1 Pseudomonadota bacterium
CGCTGCAGGGCGTGCGCCTGAACGACCTCCTCAACACGCTCGGCGCGCTGCCGACGCGGGCCCGCATCTTCATGCTCGACGCCTGCCGCTACAATCCATTCCCGGCGCTGAGCAGCGCCGGCCATGGGCTCGCGATCGTCGACACCAAGGCCGGCGCGCCCGGCTCGTTCATCTCCTATTCGACCTCGCCCGGCGCCGAGGCCGAGGACGGCAACGGCGCCGACAGCCCCTACACGACGGCCGCACTCACCGTCGCCAAGGAGCCGAACCTGCCGATCGAGGAAGTGTTCAAGCGCATCCGCATCGCCGTGGCGCAGTCGACCGACGGACGGCAGATCCCCTGGGAAAGCTCGTCGCTGACGACCGACTTCAGGTTCTTCGGCGACAGCAGCCAGCCATCCTCCATTCCGGGCGCATCTTCCATGGCGCTCGCCAGCGGCACGCGCAGTGTCGAGGACTGGCGCAGGGATTTGCAAGGCAAGGATCCGAAGGCCGCCTATGAGCTCGTGATTGCCGACGACACCGTGCCGGCGTATCAGGCTTACGTCGAGCTGTTCGCGCAGGCTTCGTTCACGCCACGCCTGCGCACGATCCTGGAACGCCGGCGCCAGATGCTGGCGTGGGAGCGCGCGGTCTCGATCAACACCCGCGCTTCATTCGAGGCTTATCTCGCCAACTGGGACAACAGCGATCTCGCCGCGACCGCGCGCAGGTTGCTGCTCCGCGTGCAGAACCGCAATTATGGCCTGCCGGTTGCGGCCGCGGCGGCCCCTGCTCCGATCGCCGTCGCGATGGCCCCGACCTGTCCGTGCTCGGCGCCGTCGACACCGGCAACGCCGGTGAACCCGGCGGTGGCCCCCGTCATCAAGAAGCGTGTCGACGACACCCCGCCGCGGAAGCGCAAGGTCGTCGAGACGCCGACGAAGCCGCGCCGGCCGCCCCCCGACGAAGTGGTCGTCGAGCGCGCCCCGCCTCCCGGCCCGCCGCCCGCCGCCATCATGCAAGGCATCGGCATAGGCATTGGTCTCGGCATGGGTATGGGTATGGGCGGCGGCCATGGCGGAGACATGGGACGCGGCAGCGGCTATCGCAGCGGATACTGAGACCATCTCCCGCGATGCGGAGGACAAATATATCCTCCGTCATTGCGAGGCCACAGACGACCAATCGTCACCCGGACATTTCTGTTGATGGCCGAGCAGTTGCACCATTGGCCGCCTCCCGGTCCGGAAATGCTGTAGTCTGATCGGCCGACGCTCGCTTTTCCGGGGATTCGACATCGATGCCGCACGCTACTCACGCCAATGGGTCATCGAAGAGTTCATGGCCGCTGTTCCGATCGCTCGCGTCCTATTCCCTGCCCGGCGACCTCATGGCGGGACTGACGCTGGCGGCAATCGCGATCCCCGAGCAGATGGCCACGGCGCGGCTCGGCGGTTTCGCGCCTCAGATCGGTTTCTTCGCCTTCATGGCGGGCTCGCTCGGCTTCGCGCTGCTCGGCGGCAACCGCTTCCTGTCCTGCGGTGCCGACTCCACGATCACACCGATTTTCGCCGGCGGGCTTGCCGCGCTCGCGACTGCCGGCACCCCCGAATATCAGGGCCTTGCGATCGCGCTGGCGCTGATGGTCGGGGCGATGATGCTGGCCAGCGGCGCCTTCCGGCTCGGCGGCATCGCAAACCTTTTGTCGGTGCCGGTCATGGTCGGCTTTCTCGCCGGCATCTCCGTCCACATCATCGTGTCGCAATTGCCGGGTGTGCTCGGGCTGGAATCGCCGAGCGGGCCGACGCTCGATCGCATCGGCGTGCTCGCAAGCGAGCTCGGTCGCACCAATCCCTTCACGCTGTGCATCGGCTTCGGCGTGCTGGCCGTGGTCTTCATCTCGGAGGAGGTCAGCGCAAAAATCCCCGGCGCGCTGATCGGGCTCGTCGCAGCCACGCTGGCCACAATCGCGCTCGGCCTCGAGAGCAAGGGCGTCAATGTCGTCGGCGCCGTTCCGGGCACACTGCCGCGGCCGACCCTGCCCGAGCTTGCGCCGGAGTCTTGGGTACGCCTCGTGCCGCTCGCCTTCGTGATCACGGTCGTGGTGATGGTGCAGACCGCCGCGACGACGCGCTCGTTCCCGTCCGATCCCGACAAGCCCGCCGATGTCGACCGCGACTTCCTCGGTGCGGGCGCCGGCAGCGTGCTGGCCGGCCTGTTCGGTGCGTTTCCGGTCAACGCCAGCCCGCCGCGGACCGGGATCGTCGCGGAGACCGGCGGACAATCGCAGCTTGCGGGCCTTGCGGCGGCGGCAATCGTGCTGGCGCTGCTCGCATTCGGAACGGGATTGTTGCGGCACGTGCCGGACGCCGCGCTCGGCGGCATCCTGCTGTTCGTGGCGTTGCGCATCATCCGCGTGACGCAGATCGTCACGATCTACCGTCAGTCCTTCAGCGAGTTCCTGCTCATCGTCGCCACCGCCGCGCTGATCATCGTGCTGCCGATCCAGCAGGGCGCGTTCCTCGGGATCGTGCTGTCGCTGCTGCACGGCATCTGGAGCATAACGCGCGCGCGGCTCGTCGAGTTCGAGCGCGTCCCGGGCACCACGATCTGGTGGCCGGCGCATCCGCATATCACCGGCGAGCGCATCGCCGGCGTTGCCGTGATCGGGCTGCAGGCCCCGCTCTCGTTCCTCAACGCGCCGGGCTTTCGCAGCGACGTGGACAAGGTGCTCGGTACGGCGCCCCCGCAGCTCCTGGTGCTGGAAGCGAGCGGCATGGTCGAAATCGACTTTACCGCCGCACAGATCCTGCTCGACATATTCAAGGCGTGCGGCGAACAGGGCGTCACGGTGGCGCTGGCACGACTGGAATCGGTGCGCGCCCAGGACGCATTCGAGCGCTTCAGATTGTTCGACGCCCTGCCCCGCGAGCACGTCTTCCACAGCGTGGACGAGGCCGTGCGCAAGCTGGCGAAATAGCGTCCTTCACGCGGTCCGCCGTCCCAGCGGGTCGACACTTTTGGTCGCTGGCCATTTCACGGAGCGAGACCATGGCCGCCGCGTCAAAGCTGGCACTTGATTTCCTGCTACGACGGGCGACAATGACGTCGCGCCAGCTTCCGGTATCAAATTCCATATAAGACGGGGAAAACCCGCTTGGCCACGGCTATACCGTCGCTGCGCGGGAGGGATCGTTATGACGGTAGGGTTCGGGCGCTGGCTGCAGCGCCGACATGATCCAGGCCGCCGGTCTTATCGCAGTACGATTGCGAACGACGCAATCGCGCCCCTGCTCTGTGAACAATTCAACCCGTTTCGCAGTGCACTCGCCGCCACGGCACCGCAAAAACGGCACCACCAAATGATCATCGAGCCAACGTATTGCGCAGGCGACGCCGTGCGCATGCGTCGAACCACGGAGACGCAATAGACTGAAAAGGACTCCAAGCCGGCGCAAGACTGGCCACAGGGCATCAGGTCGACACATCGAGGAGGGATGCATGACGACAGTAACCCGACGTAGCGTCCTCAAGGGCGGTACCGCGCTAGCGGGCGGCATGGCCGGCATTCTAGGGACTGGCAGGGCGCCCGCCTATGCGCAAGCCGCCACGGTGCACTGGCTGCGCTGGACCGACTTCGTTCCGGCGTCAGATCAGCTGCTGCGCAACGAAATCGCCAAGGAGTGCGAGAAAGCGCTCGGCATAAAGCTCAATATCGAGACCATCAACGCCAACGACATCCAAGCCCGCGTCACCTCGGCGATCCAGTCCGGGTCCGGCCCCGACGTCGTCTGCGTCCTCAATAATTGGGGGCAACTTTACGGCGAAAGCGTCGTAGACGTCAGCGACATCGCCGAAGCACTCGGCAAGAGCCAGGGCGGCTTCTACGAAACATCCCGCGCTGTCGCCAATGACGGCAAAAAGTGGATCGCAGTGCCGTGGTGCATCGTCGGCCTGCAGATCGCGTACCGAAAGTCCTGGTTTGCCGAGATCGGCTACACGGACGGAAAATTTCCCCAGACGTGGGAGGAGTATCGCGAGGCCGGCAAGAAGCTGAAGGCAAAGGGACGGCCCATCGGCCAAACACTGGGCCACACCTTCGGCGATGCCCCCGCCTTCGCCTACCCCTACCTGTGGTCCTGGGGCGGCAAGGAGGTCGAAGCAGACGGCAAGACGGTTGTGCTGAATAGCCCGGCAACCGTCGAGTCGGTTAAATTCATGGCGGCCTTCTGGAAGGACGCGCTCGATGAAGGCGGACTCGCCTGGGACGATTCCAACAACAACCGTGCTTTTCTGTCCGGGACATGCAGCGCCACGCTCAATGGCGCCTCGATCTACATCGAGACTCTGCGCAAGCCGGATACCTACAAGACGGAGGCCGGCGGGCCGCTGAAGGACGACATCCTGCATGCCGCGCTGCCCAAGGGCCCCGGCGGACAGTTCAGTTATCACGTCCCGTTCTCGAACCTGCTGATGGGTTATTCGAAGAACCAGGATGCGGCGAAGAAATTCCTTGGCTGGATTCACTCCAAGGACGTCTACGACAAATGGTTCGTCTCCCAGAAGGGCTTCTCGGTCGGCCCGACCACGGATTGGGAAAAGCACAAGCTGTGGGGCGACGACCCGATCATGCTGCCCTACAAGCAAGCGGCGCGCACAGGGCGCTTCGCTGGCTACGAGGGACCCTCTACGCGCAGGGCAGCCGAAGTCGTGACCAAGTACGTCATCGTCGATATGTACGCAAAGGCCGTCCAAGGCATGCCCGCCGAGGATGCCGTGAAGTGGGCCGAAGCTGAGCTCAGGAAGGTCTACGTCTGAGACTAGCCGTCCCTGCCCATTTTTCCTGGGGCCGGGAATCTTCCGGCCGACGAGGATCGAACATGGCGATTAGCGCGGTTTCCGACACCACGCTCCGCGAGGCGCCCCCTCCCCGGCGGCACCGTTTGCTCGAGGACGAGCGCTGGCTGGCGTTCGTGCTGCTGGTGCCGACCATGGTGCTGCTCGGCATGTTCATCGCCTATCCCTTCATGAAAGGGATATTGCTGTCGGTCACCAGCTCGCGCGTCGGCATGCCCGGTGGCTTCGTCGGCCTCGCCAACTTCTACAAGATCTTCAATGACGGGATCTTTCGTACCTCCGTCTACAACACTTTCCTCTACACGGGTGTAACCACCGTCTTCAAGCTGGGGCTCGGGCTGTGGCTGGCCATGCTGCTCAACCGCAATTTCCATGGCAAGGCGTTTGCCCGTGCTTTCATCCTGCTGCCTTTCATTATCCCGACGGTGCTCTCGACCTTCGCCTGGAAGTGGATGTTCGACCCGACGTTCAGCGTTCTCAATTGGCTCCTCTACCATCTCGGCTTGATCACCGGTCGGATCAATTGGCTGGGCGATCCGGACCTCGCCATGATCTCGATTATCATCGTCAACATCTGGCGCGGGGTGCCGTTCTTCGCCATCAGCCTGCTT
Source organism: Pseudomonadota bacterium (assembly GCA_023435725.1). GTDB lineage: Bacteria > Pseudomonadota > Alphaproteobacteria > Rhizobiales > Xanthobacteraceae > Bradyrhizobium. The sequence goes on from JAEYRD010000107.1 coordinate 5,451, forward strand.
GCCGGCTTGCAGACCATCAGCCCAGAACTCAACGAGGCCGCCGCCATTGACGGCGCCAAGCCGTGGCAGCGATTCTGGCACATCACTTGGCCGCTGCTGCTGCCCGTGACCATGGTCGTGATGCTGTTCTCGGTGATTCAGACGTTCGCCGACTTTCAGATCGTCTATGTGATGACGGGCGGCGGACCGGCCAACGCGACGCACCTGTTCGCCACCTACGCCTATCAGATCGGCATCGGTACCGGCCTGTTGAGCGAGGGCGCCGCCATCTCGCTCGCAATGTTTCCGGTGCTGTTTCTGGTCGTCATCGTCCAACTTCTGTACATCCGCCGGGTGGAGGTCCGCTAAGCCATGATCGAAGGCGCAAGGTGGCGAAAGTGGGTGTTCTTCTACGTCCCTCTGACGCTGTTCCTGCTTTTCCTGCTGTTCCCGTTCTACTGGATGGTGATCACTTCAGTGCGGCCGGACGGCGAGCTTTACCGGCCCTGGAATGCGATCAACTACAATCCATTCTGGACGTGGAAACCCACCCTGGACCATGTCAGGTACCTGTTCGAGGAGACGCTGTTCGCATCGTGGCTCTGGAACACGACGTTCATCGCGCTCGCTTCGACCGCCATCTCGCTCGTATGTGGCGTAGCCGCCGGTTATGCTCTGTCGCGACTGAACTTTCCTTTTGCCGGCAGCCTGGGCACCGCCATCTTCATCACCTATCTGGTGCCTCAGACGTTGCTGTTCATTCCGCTGGCGGAGATCATACGCAATTATCGGCTGGGTGACACGCCTTGGTCACTGATCCTGACCTATCCGACCTTTCTCATTCCATTCTGCACCTGGATCATGATGGGCTACTTCAAGGCGGTACCGAAGGAGCTCGAGGAATGCGCGCGCATTGACGGCGCCTCGCGCTGGCAAGCGATGCTCTACATCGTCATCCCGGTGGCGATCCCGGGCATCCTCTCGGCCGGCATCTTCGCTTTCACGCTGTCGTGGAATGAGTTCATCTATGCGCTCGTCTTCCTGTCCTCGCCTGAGCAGAAGACTGTGCCGGTCGGCGTCACATCGGAGCTGATCCGCGGCGATGTATTCTACTGGGGGCCGCTGATGGCTGGAGCCCTGCTTGGATCGATACCGGTTGCGATCGCCTATTCGTTTTTCGTCGAGCACTACGTCGCGGGACTGACCGGATCAGTGAAGGGCTGACAGCACCGCGGATCGCGGGGATTCGAAAGCGCGCATGCTGACAGCGCATAGGCCGCCGGGAGGCAGGTGGAAGCGAATGGGCCAGGTCGTCCTCAAGGGGATCAACAAGTTCTTTGACAACGTGCACGCTGTCAAAGACGTCAATCTGCAGATCCGCGACAAGGAGTTCATGGTGTTCGTCGGCCCCTCCGGCTGTGGCAAGACGACGACGCTCAGGATGATCGCCGGGCTCGAAGCAATCAGTTCAGGCGACATCTCCATCGACGGCAACGTGGTCAACGAGTTGGCCCCCATGGACCGCGACATCGCCATGGTTTTCCAGAACTACGCTCTGTACCCGCACATGACCGTGTACGACAACATGGCGTTCGGCCTGAAGATGCGCAAATTCGAAAAGCCCGAGATCGACAAGCGCGTGCTGGAAGCGGCTGACATCCTCGGCATCGGCGAATTGCTGACGCGCAGGCCACGCCAGCTCTCAGGCGGTCAGCGCCAGCGCGTGGCATTGGGCCGTGCTATCGTGCGCCACCCCCGCGTCTTCCTGTTCGACGAGCCGCTGTCGAACCTCGATGCCAAGCTGCGGGTGCAGATGCGCGTCGAGCTGAAGAAGCTGCATCTGCGCCTCGGCACCACAGCCATTTACGTTACTCACGATCAGGTCGAGGCCATGACGCTGGGTGACCGGGTCGTCGTCATGAAAGACGGCGTGGTGCAGCAAGTGGGGGAGCCGCTTGAGCTGTATAATCAGCCCTCCAACAAGTTCGTCGCTGGCTTCATAGGCTCCCCGGCCATGAATTTCGCGACCGTTACGGTGACCGAGGCAAACGGATCGCTGATCGCCGAGAACTCCGGCCTGCGCATCAAGCTGCCGGACGAGACCGCGCAGCGGCTGCGCGGCCGTATCGGAGGCGAGGTCATGCTCGGCGTGCGACCGGAGGACCTCACCGTGGCGGGTGACGTTGATCTCGGCCACCCATGCTTTGATGCCGTAATCGAGGTGGTCGAGCAACTCGGCTCGGAAATCCTGCTCGATATGAAGGTCGGTGAGAGCATCATGGTGGCAAGCGTCGAGCCGACCGCGAGGGTGAGCGTGGGCGACAAGCTGCGCGTAGCCATGCGGCCTTCCAGGCTCCACGTTTTCGACCCGCAGACCGAGGCGGCCATCTGACGCCGGCAGTTGGCCAATGCCACTGGCGGGGGGAATTCGCTCAGAGCCGGTGACCTCCCTGTCGCCAGCTTCGATGAGGCGGGTGCGACGGCGCATTGTCTGCATGTGGGCCCCTTTCCGACATGGCGGATCACGCCAGCGATGTCGGCTCAGCGAGACAAGGCGAACATTGCGCTGGCGAGTGCGGAGACCCGGAAATAGCTTGGGGCTCGCAATCCACGAACCCCGCCGTGCACTCGGCAATTTCAGGCCTTGTGATGGACAGTCTGCAGGCCGTAGACCGGCGTCGGGATGCTCTCGTAGCGCGCCTTCAACTGCAGGGAAAGGAATTGCGAGTAATGTCGCGACTGATGCAGATTGCCGCCGTGGAACCATAGGCCCTCCTGCTGCGTCGGCTTCCACATGTTGCGCTGCTCACCTTCCCATGGACCGGGGTCCTTTGTCGTATTCGAGCCGAGGCCCCAGACCTTGCCGACTTTGTCGGCCATTTCCGGACTCACGAGATCGGCGACAAAGCCGTTCATCGAGCTGTAGCCGGTGGCATAGACGATCACGTCCGCTGGCAATTCCTTGCCGTTGTCGAGCCTGACGCCGTTGGGCGTGATCTCCTCAACCTGTCCAGCGAACAGTTTGATTTTGCCGTCAATGATAAGCTGTGAGGCGCCGACGTCGATGTAATAGCCCGAGCCGCGGCGCAGATATTTCATGAATAGCCCGGAATCGTCGTCACCGAAGTCGAGCCTGAAGCCGGCCTTCTCCAGCCCGGCATAGAAAGCGGCGTCATCCTGACGGATCTTGTCGTAGACCGGCTTCTGAAACTGATTCAATATCCGGTAGGGCAGTGAAGCGAAGATCAGATCGGCCTTTGCCGTCGTCGTTCCGGCGCGGACGGCGCGTTCGGAATAGAGATCGGCGATACTCTCCATCAGCGAATCCGAGCGCACAATGTGCGTCGTTGAGCGCTGCACCATCGTTACGTCGACGCCGGCCTCGTATAGCGCGGCGCAGATGTCATGGGCCGAATTGTTCGAGCCGATCACCACTACCTTCTTGCCTTTGTAGCCGGCAGAGCCGGGATGGCGTGAAGAATGGTGTTGCTCGCCTTGGAACGTTTCCATGCCTTTGATTTTCGGCATGTTCGGCTTGGCCGACATGCCGGTCGCGAACACAAGCTGCCTGGGCCGCAGAGTAATCTCCTTGCCATCGCGTTCGACGATGACGGTCCATTCCTTCTTGGTGTCGTCCCAACTGGCGCGCTTGGCCGTGGTGTTCGTCCAGTAGTTCAGCTCCATGACCTTGGTGTACATTTCCAGCCAATCGCCGATCTTGTCCTTGGGCGAGAACACAGGCCAGTTCTTGGGGAAATCGATGTACGGCAAGTGATCGTACCAGACGGGGTCGTGCAGGCAGAGCGACTTGTAGCGGTTGCGCCAGGAATCGCCGGCGCGTGCGTTCTTTTCGACGATGATCGTCGGCACACCGAGTTGGCGCAGCCGCGCCCCGAGCGCAATGCCTCCCTGTCCGCCGCCGATGACAAGCACGTAGGGCTGGGTCTTGAAGCCGAGTTGCTCGACTTCCTCGTCACGCAGTTCCTTCCAGGTCTTGGCGCCGGGATTGACGCCGTGCCTGGCACCGAGCGGTCGGCTGAAGCCAGCCTTTTCCTCATGGGCCTTCAGTTCGGCCATGGTCGTCAAGAGCGTCCAGATCTGACCGTTCTGCAGGCGGATGAGTCCATATCCGCGCGCGACCTCGGTCTCGAACGTGATCCAAGATTCGGTCACGCCGCCGGCTTCGGTTGGCGTTTCACCCTCGGCGGTTTTCCAGTTGCGCGGCTTCACATGCGCGAGGCAATGCGCGAGCATGTCGCGGACCTGATCGCGGCCTTCCATAGTCTTGATGTTCCAGGTGAAGGCAACGAGGTCGCGCCAGTAGCATTCCGGAGCGAACATTCCTACGGCGGTGTCGAGATCGCCCGCCGCAAGCGCGGCTTCAAACTTGTCGAGGAAAACCCGGACGCGCGCACTAAGCGTGGTGTCGAGCATCACTTCCTCCCGGAGGTCGTTTTGCAATCGTTCTACGCAGGCAGCCTAACCTTACCCCAACCATCGTGCGAATCCAGACCCGCGCGGCAGGGTTCCCGGTCAGCTTCAGCGGCTCTCAGCACTCGCCTGCAACACCGCCGTTTTGCCCACCGACGATGGGCTTTATTTGCTGCGATGCATGCGTCCGGAATTGGCCCCAAGCGGCCGACCCGGCTTGTCGCCAGATGTCCGCTCTTTGATGGCCAAGCGAACTCGATATGCTCGACCTGAGCTCTTCCGTGTGTGTGGCAATGCGGACCTCGCCATCCCGCACGCGTGTACCGGATCTACGAGTACACGCCCCTATTCCAGGGTCGGGTGATCCCGCTGCACCGTCTCGCGGATCCAGCTTGCATGGATCGCGCGAAACAGGATCTGCGCGGTCTTGAGATCGCCCGCCTTCATGCAGAGATCGACGATGCGATGGACCGCATCGTCGCGCATCAGCCCATCCGAAATCTTCATCGCGATTTCCATCGCGACCTTCGCCGCGCGCTCGTAGCGCTCGCTTTCGCGCTTGTCGTTTCGCGCCGAACCTGCCGCACTTGCCGCAGCTGCCTCACAGATCGCGCGGATGCGCCCGGCGGCCTCGATGTCGCCGAGCGGCCCCTCGATCGCTTCGTCCCAGACGTCCCCCTGCTTCTTCCTCGCGAACCACTTCATCGCCCCGCCACCCGTGGTCTTCCGGCCGCCGCATTGTCGTGCTCCAGCTCCACCCAGCATAGAGAACCGCAGTGAGATCGGCGAGGCGGTCTTTTCCGCCACGTCTTGTCGCGACGCGCTCAGGACGTCCGACGTGGCCCTATCGCCTCGAACTGCGCCTTCTGCTCGTCATTCAACGTGCCATAGAAATCCTCAAGCGCAGCGCGCACTGATTTGACGCCATCCAGCATCACATCGAGCCGCTTGTGGACCGCAGCCATGCGCGCCGGCGGCGTCATCACGTCGCTGGGCTGGCACGTAGCCTTGAGCGCATCATTGACCCTGGCGCTGGTATCCTGAAGCACTTGCAGTGCGGCACGTTGGGTCTCGTTGGGGCGGAGCCTCGCCTCGATCTCGGCGCCGGGCCAATCGAGCCCGACCGGCGCACCGCAAGTCTGCGCCAGCGATGCATTGGCGTTACTCGCCGTTGCGCGGCGCTGGTCTTCGGCCAACGCATTGAAGCGTGCCTTCTGCTCGTCGGTGAGCGACCCGTAGAATCTGTCGAGCGCTGGTTGCACCAGCTCGACGGCCTTCACCATCGTGTCGACACGCTGCTGCATCGCCGCCAATCGACCGGGCGCCGTGGCCGCGACCTGCGTTGGGCATGACGCACGGATGATCGCGGCCGCCTGGATCGAGGCGTTGCCGAGCTCGTCGAGATTCGCGCCCTGTGTCTCCGTCGGCTGCACCGCGGCTGCGATCTGATCGACCGGCAGGCCAGCGATCTCGCGACGGTCGCTGCCGCAAAGCTGATCGAGCGGAATGCTCCTGGCGTGTCGTCGTCCCGCCGGACGTTGTGGCAGGTAGGTCGCGAGACCGTCATAGCCATAGGGACCGAAGATACCGGCATAGATGTCCGGATAGCCGTAGCCCCAGAAGCCCAGACCGTCGCCCCAGATGGTGTAGTCGTAGAGATCGTTATAGGCGAACGGCCAGAACAGTGGTCCGACCCAGCCATAGAAGCCGCCGGGGTGCTGCCACCATCCGTTGCCCGCACCGTGCCAGCCGATCAGCGCCGCTGCGGCCGCAACCTGGGCCCGCGCCGCCGGATTGCCGATCAGGCGGCCATTGCGAAATGCGCCGGCGTGCAGGTTCAGCGCATTGCGGAGATTGGCGGGACGCACGGCCGCATTGCGGATCTGGCCGAAGTTCGGACCGCCATGCCGCGCGACGGCTCCGAACCTCGCGCCGCCATGATGGCCGCCGCCGAAATGCGCATGACCGAAGCCATGACCACCGAAGTGACCACCGAAGTGACCGCCGCCGTGATGCCCGCCCCCGTGACCACCACCGTGGCCGCCACCATGACCACCACCGTGGCCACCGCCCCCCTTCGCCAGAGCCCCACCTGCGAGCAGGCAAGCCAAGGCCAACGCGGCGATTCCAAGAGCTGGTCGCAACATCTTACGCTCCCGTAGATCCGCACCAGTGAGGCATCGGAACGTGTCGGGATTTGGAACCGGCGCGCGGGCCAAAAGTTCCCGCGCCGGCCGCGTCGCGCGACCGGTCGCACCGCAACTGGCTGACGCTACGCCTCCGGCACGATCTTGCCGGGATTGAAGATATTGAGCGGATCGAGCGCCTTCTTCAGCGCCCGCATCGCATCGAGCGCTTCAGGCCCGAGCTCCGCCTTGAGATATTTCTGCTTGCCCTGGCCGATGCCGTGCTCGCCGGTGCAGGTGCCGTCCATCGCCTGCGCGCGCTCGACCAGGCGATGCATGAATTCCTCGCCGCGCGCCATCTCGTCGGCGTCGTTGGTGTCACACACCAGCGAACAGTGGAAATTGCCATCACCGACATGGCCGACGATCGGCGACAGCAGGTTGAGCCGCTTGAGATCTTCCTCGGTCTCGCTGACGCAATCGGCAAGGCGCGAGATCGGCACGCAGACGTCGGTTGCGACCACGCCCACGCTGTCGCCGGGCCGCAGCGCCTTCACCGACCAATAGGCATCGTGCCGCGCCTGCCACAGTTTCGTGCGATCCTCCGGCTTGGTGGTCCAGGAGAAGTCGCCGCCGCCGCACTCCTTCGCGATCTCGCCGAAGGCCTTGGACTGCTCGGCGACCTCGATCTCGCTGCCGTGGAATTCCATCAGCAGCAGCGGCGTCTCCGGCAGCGTCAGCTTCGAATAGGCGTTGCAGGCCTTCACCTGCGCGGCATTGAGCAGCTCGATGCGCGCCACGGGAATACCGGTCTGGATCGCCAGGATGACGGCCTGACACGCCCCATGCACGCTCTCGAACGACACGGCGCCGGCCGCGATCGTATCGGGAATGCCGCGCAGGCGGATGGTCAATTCCGAGATGATGCCGAGCGTGCCTTCGGCGCCGACGAAGAGATGCGTCAGGTCGTAGCCTGCCGACGACTTCTTGGCGCGCGTGCCCGTCGTGATGATCTCGCCGTCGCCGCGCACGACCTTCAATGCCAGCACGCTTTCGCGCATGGTGCCGTAGCGCACCGCGTTGGTGCCGGAGGCGCGCGTCGAGGCCATGCCGCCGAGCGAGGCATCCGCGCCGGGATCGATTGGAAAGAACAGGCCCTGGTCGCGCAGATGCTCGTTCAGCGCCTTGCGGGTCACGCCGGGCTGGATCACGCAGTCGAGGTCCTCGGCATGCACCGCGAGCACCTTGTTCATGTCGCGCAGGTCGATCGAGATGCCGCCGGCGGGCGCGTTGACCTGCCCCTCGAGCGAGGTGCCGGTGCCGAAGGGGATGACGGGGACGCGATTCCTGGCGCAGATCCGCACCACGTCCTGGATGTCGGCGGTCTCCTGCGCCATCACCACGCCGTCCGGCGGCTGGTTGACGATCCACGTCGTGGTGTGGCCGTGCTGCTCGCGGACGGCCTGCGAGGTGATGAGGCGATTGCCGAAGCGTGCGGCAAGCTGTTCCAGCGCGCTCGCGAGGGCTTTCGGCTCCGGCCGCGGCGGATTATTGGTGATGGTCGTACCCACGGAAATTCCTCCCGACAGAAGACCGTGGCAAAGGACATATGACCGGTCAAGTCAAGGGACCGGACGCGTGTCAGGAAGAAATTGGTGAGGGAAGGAAGTATACCGCAGATGACCGCTGATGCACTCAAGGCCGAGCCATTCCGCGCCTCGATCATGCAGATCGAGCCGCAATGGATCGACTACAACGGCCACCTCAACATGGCCTATTACAACGTGATGTTCGACCGGGCGATCGACCAGATGTGGCTGCAGCTCGGGATCGGGCCGGGATACATGAAGGAGCGCAACGGCTCGACCTTCACCGCCGAATGCCATGTACGGTACTTGCGCGAGATCCACCTCGGCGATCCCGTGCAGGTGTCGGTCTGGTTGCTCGAAGCCGATGACAAGCGACTGCACACGTTCGAGGAGTTGCGGCACGCAACCGAAGGCTGGCTGTCGGCGACCTCCGAAAACATGTCGCTCCACATCGACATGGGCTCGCGAAAGGTGGCGCCTTTTCCACCCGATATAGCCGAGCGCATTCGGACCGTCATCAGGGCCCACAGCGCCGTGCCGCGGCCCGAGGGCATCGGCCGGAACGTGGCGATGCCCTCGAAACGGAGCTAACGAGCCGCCTGTGCCCCCTCATCCTGAGGAGCCCGCAAAGCGGGCGTCTCGGGGGATGCGGGCCACAGTCGGGCCTCACGGTTCTCTAGGCGATGCGAAACATCGTCCGGGAGACGCTCTTCGCGCTCCTCACCATGAGGGACTTACACCACTAGATCCTGCGGCCGCGGGCCAAGCCAACCACGGCCGAAACCAGGAACAGAACGACCGCGATGAAGAAGATGATCTTGGCGATTTCGATCGAAGCGCCGGCGATACCGCCGAAGCCGAGGATGCCTGCGATCAGCGCGATAATCAGAAACGTCACAACCCAGCCAAGCATGGTCAAAACCTCTGTCTTGATGTCTGTCTGCGATCGGCGCGGCTGAGGCGCCTCACTTGCCCAGACAATCTCGACGTGGGAACGAAGGTTCCTGCCCACGCGAGGTGGAAATTTGCGCCGCCTGACGGAACAAATCGACCTGCCTCGCACGTGGAAAACCCCACCCCGGCGCCCCATATAGGCTCCAATCCCTGTTAAGAAGGCTCCCTCCCACGACCCCGCGGTGCCATCGTGGGGCCAATGATTCGCATGACCGAGCCGAGCAAGATCACGTCCCAGAGCGTCCCCGACCACCAGCCCGCAGCCGGCGGCATCGCCGCGCGTGCGCGCGCCTCGGTGGGCCCGAAATATCTGTCCGGGCTCAATCCCGAGCAGCGCGAGGCGGTGGAGACGCTGGACGGCCCGGTCCTCGTGCTGGCCGGCGCCGGCACCGGCAAGACGCGCGTGCTGACCACGCGCATCGCCCATATCCTGAGCCAGGGCCGCGCCCGCCCCGGCGAGATCCTGTCGGTGACCTTCACCAACAAGGCCGCGCGCGAGATGAAGCACCGGCTCGGCCAAATGCTCGGCCACGCCGTCGAAGGCATGCCGTGGCTCGGCACCTTCCACTCCATCGGCGGCCGCATCCTGCGCACCCATGCCGAGCTGGCGCAGCTCAAGTCGAACTTCACCGTGCTCGATGTCGACGACCAGGTGCGGCTGCTCAAGCAGCTGCTCCAGGCCGAAAACATCGACGACAAGCGCTGGCCGGCGCGCATGCTGGCCGGCCTGATCGACGGCTGGAAGAACCGCGGCCTGATGCCGTCGCAGGTGCCGTCGGGCGAGGCCGCGATGTTCGCCAACGGCAAGGGCGGCAAGCTCTATACGAGCTACCAGGAACGGCTGAAGATCCTGAACGCGGCCGATTTCGGCGACCTGCTGCTGGAGAACATCCGCATCTTCCGCGAGCACCCGGACATCCTGCGGCAGTACCAGCAGCGCTTCAAATTCATCCTGGTCGACGAGTATCAGGACACCAACGTCGCGCAGTATCTGTGGCTGCGGCTGTTGTCGCAGGCGCCGTCTTTCACCTCTCCCCGCTTGCGGGGAGAGGTCGGATCGCAAAGCGATCCGGGTGAGGGGGGCTCTCCAAGCACCGAGCTCGTGGAGGCAGCCCCTCACCCCGACCCTCTCCCCGTGAAGGACGGGGAGAGGGAGAGGCCACCCACCAAGAACATCTGCTGCGTCGGCGACGACGACCAGTCGATCTATGGCTGGCGCGGCGCCGAGGTCGACAACATCCTGCGCTTCGACCACGATTTTCCCGGCGCCAAGGTGATCCGGCTCGAACGCAACTACCGTTCGACCGGGCATATCCTCGCCGCCGCCTCGCATCTGATCGCGCACAACGAAGGCCGGCTCGGCAAGACGCTGCGCACCGAGGACGTTGAGGGCGAGAAGGTCACGGTCACCGGCGCCTGGGATTCGGAAGAAGAAGCCCGCGGCATCGGCGAGGAGATCGAGCAGCTGCAGCGCCGGGGCGAGAAGCTCAACGAGATCGCGATCCTGGTGCGCGCGTCCTACCAGATGCGCGAGTTCGAAGACCGCTTCGTCACGCTCGGCCTGCCCTATCGCGTGATCGGCGGCCCGCGCTTCTACGAGCGCGCCGAGATCCGCGACGCCCTCGCCTATTTGCGCGTCATCAATTCGCCGGCCGACGATCTCGCCTTCGAGCGCATCGTCAACACGCCGAAGCGCGGGCTCGGCGATGCCACCGTGCAGATGCTGCACGACCACGCCCGCAAGCGCCGCATTCCGCTGTTCGAGGCGGCGCGCGCGGTGGTCGAGACCGACGAGCTGAAGCCGAAGGCGCGCGGCAGCTTGCGCGATCTCGTCGCCCAGTTCGACCGCTGGCGCGCCCAGCGCGAGGTCACCGCGCACACCGACCTTGCCCAGATCGTGCTCGACGAGAGCGGTTATACCGAGATGTGGCAAAAGGACCGCTCGGCGGACGCCGCGGGCCGGCTGGAGAACCTGAAAGAACTGGTGCGCTCGATGGAAGAGTTCGAGAACCTGCAAGGGTTCCTTGAGCACATCTCGCTGGTGATGGACCGCGACGGCGGCGCCGAGGAAGACGCGGTGTCGCTGATGACGCTGCATTCGGCCAAGGGGCTCGAATTCGACAACGTGTTCCTGCCGGGCTGGGAGGAAGGCCTGTTCCCAAGCCAGCGCACGCTGGACGAACAGGGACGCGCCGGCCTCGAAGAAGAGCGCCGGCTCGGCCATGTCGGCCTGACCCGCGCCCGCCGCCGCGCCATGATCTATTTCGCGACCAACCGGCGCATCCATGGCACCTGGACGACCACGATCCCGTCGCGCTTCCTCGACGAATTGCCGGCGGCCAATGTCGAGATCACGGAATCCAAGGGCGGCTCGGCCTGGGGCGGCACCGGCGGCTACGGAGCCTCCCGCTTCGACGACATGGAGGCGTTCGGCTCCAGCTACACGACGCCGGGCTGGCAGCGGGCGCAAGCCAACCGCAACCGTGGCGGCGGCCGCAGCGGTGGCGGCCTCGAGGAAGAGGCTTCGTCGTTCTCCTCCGCCTCGTCCTCACCCGATTTCGGCAGCTTCTCCTCGCGCCGCCGCGGGCCAATGACGATCGAAGGCGAACTGGTGGCCAAATCCACCGGCACGACCTCGGAATTCTCGCTCTCCGACCGCGTCTTCCACCAGAAGTTCGGCTACGGCCGCGTCACCAAGATCGACGGCAACAAGCTCACCATCGCCTTCGACAAGGCCGGCGAGAAGAAGGTCGTGGACAGCTTCGTGCAAAGGGCGTGAGCAGAGCTTCGCCCTCCGGTCAGCCGTTCAGGATGTCGGCTCCCTGGTCGTAGATCAGTTGATCGACGTGCCCGGCACCGGGCGCAATCTGGAGTTTCCAGCCCAGACCGACACCGAGGCTGCTAGCCAGCCGCGCACAGTGCTGGAAATGCCAGCGTCCGCGCGCAAGGCGATGAGGCCCCTGGGCCATCGCCTCGTCCCAACGCGGCAGATCGGGGGCGTCCGGGTCGTTGTCGGCGTCGCCCAGCAGGATGACCAGGGGGCGCGCCAGATATCTGCGCAGATGACTTTGGTCGAGGCCAACCCCTCCCATCCCATCCGGATAGTCCTTGGCGAGATCAGGCAGCATGTAGCATCCGCAATTGGCGGCAACGGCGAGGTCGACAGACGCGGCCACGTTGAGTGCGAGATAGCGCAGGACAAACTGGGCACCCGCGGAGTTGCCGAACAGGCCGAAGCTGTCCCGGCTGGACCCGATCGCATCTTGCACATGCCGAAACAGCCGATCGATCACCGCGAAACTCCAGTGATCGCGCGGCAAGACCGCGTTGTCGGGCGGCGGCAGGCGCACGCCGCCGAAATTGTAGGCGTGGACGCCCGGAAACTGATCCGGATCGAACTCCGGGACCAGCACGATCTGTCCGTTGCGTTCGGCCTGAGGCGCGAGCAGATCGCGAAACTCCGCGGCAGCGCGATCAACGCCGTGCATCGCCACAATGATGCGCGTGTGCGGACCGGCCGATCTCGGGCAGAACGAGAAGACGCGCATCGAACGTGGCGATGGGGCCGCGCCATCATCGTGAAACACGAACGAGCCGGCGCCTTCCGCCAGAGTCAATTTGGTCAATTGCCTGCCTCCCCAGATCAGGTATTCATAAGTGACGCAAACCCATCAGCACAACCTTCGAGGCCAGCACTCCCGCCATGGCTCACTACATCGCCATCATCGAGGACGCCGGCCCAGACCATGCCGTTGGCTTGTGGTTTCCCGACCTGCCCGGCTGCGTTTCCGGCGGTGACGACGTCGACGAGGCCCTGGAGAATGCGCCCGAGGCTCTCGCGCTCTATGCGCAGGACCTGATCGAGGATCGCCGCGAGCTTCCCCCGCCGAGAACGCTGGACGAACTCAAGGCCGATCCGGAGGTCGCCGACGACCTCAGGAACCACACGGTCGTCCTGATCGAATGGCCGCCCCGCGCAGACGCCGCGGAGTGAGGACTGTTCGCCGCACTGGCGCAACTCTCGACAGTTCTCGCCCGAACAGCCCTTGACCATCCCGAACTTCCCCGTATCAGATGCATCCATGGTCCGGGGCTCCGTCACACTGATCGTGCTTGCATTGGGGATGCCGTCGCTTGCGGCGGCGGAAACCATGAGCTTTGGCGATTCGATCGGGCTGCTGGCCAAGAGTTGCGGTGCGGAAATCGTCGCCAATTGCCGCGGCGTCAATCCGGACTCGACCCGGCTGAAGGAGTGCCTGTCGCGCAACCGCGACGTGCTGTCCCAGCAATGCCAGAGCGACTATCTCGGCGCCTTCGACGCCATCCAGAAGCGCGTCGCCGCACGCGTCACGGTGGCGAACGCCTGCCAGCGCGAGATCGTCAAGGTCTGCGGCGGCTCGACCAGGGAGACCAGCAAGTCGATCCCCTGCCTGGTCTCGACGCCCAAGGGCATCAGCAACAACTGCCTCAAGGCCGTCGACGACGCGGGGTATCGCTGATGCGCGCGAACAGGCTGTCCACCGCCGGCATCTGCATCGCGCTCGGCCTCACCCTGCTTTCGGGCGCGACGGGCGCGCAGACGGCGCCGACCCGCGACGACGTCGTCGGTCAGCTGAACCATTTCGAAGAAGCCGCCGAGGTCGACCTTCCCGCGCTGAAGCAGCAGGTGATGGAGCGTGCCAAGGCCAGGATCAAGAACGATCCTGGTCCCGTGAACCGGCCGCTGATCGCGCCCGATCTCGCCAGGCTGCCCGCCTTCAACGCGCAGATCCAGTTCGACGCCGACACGCCGATCATCCAGCCGGCCTCCTACCAGACCGTCGGCCGCATCGCGGACGCGCTGGTCCATTCCTCGCTGCTGCCCTACACGTTCCTGATCGTCGGCCATGTCGAGTCCAATTCGAAGACGCGCGAGGCCAATGCCATCCTGAGCCAGCGCCGCGCCGACGCGATCCGCGACGTCCTGGTGAATACGTTCAAGATCTCGACCAAGCGGTTGCACCCGATCGGCCTTGGCGAGGAGCAGTTTCTCGACCGGGCCAAGCCGACCTCGGCTGCCAACGGCCAGCTGCAAATTCTGACCTATGCCAAGGTGCCGGAGGATGCGCCCGCACATCCGGCTGCGGCGCCTGTGCCTGCGGCGAAAAAACCCGGCAAGAAGCATTGAGCGAAGGCGTCTCGGCGCCTGACGGAACCCCTTGAAGTCGTGACCATTTTGCGAACTGCCCCGGGCGCGGCAGCCATGCCTGGTGCGACACGCGCGCCAGTTTGTGCACTGCCCGGTCCGGTGCTATAGGCTGATCTCGCCCTTCCCCGACCCCCTACTGCATGAGACTGAGATGGCTGGTTATTTTCAACGCCAACTGGCCGACTACGTCGAATATCATCGCGATCCCTGGAACTGCGCGATGCACGTGGTCGGCATCCTCCTCCTCTTCACCGGCGCCGTGCTGCCGCTGACCCTCGTGCATGTTCCCGTCTTCGGGATCGAGGTGAGCCTGGCGGTGATCCTGGCCCTGCCGGTGCTGGTCTACTGGCTGATGCTGGACGCCGGGATCGGGCTCGGCATCCTCGCCGCGATGATCGTGCTGCTTTCGGTCGCAACAGCAATCGGCAATCAGGTCTCGATCGCCATGATGTGGACGATTTTTGCCCTGCTGATCGGGTTTGGCGTCACAGCGCAGGTCGTCGGCCACAAGGTTTTTGAGGAACGGCAACCGTCGATGGTCGACCATCCCACCCATTTTCTGCTTGGTCCTATGTTTGTCATGGCAAAATTATTCATCGCATTGGGCTTCCGTCGCGACCTTGCCGCGATTCTGGCGCCTCTTCCGACCAATTCCCTTTCAACCCGATAACTTCCAGACGCGGAACAGCAACTTTCTTCATGGCTCTCGTACTGGTTACCGGTGGCAGTGGCTTCATCGGACATCATCTCGTAGAAGCGCTCCGTGCCCGCGGGCAGCGGGTACGCGTTCTCGATGTCCGTTCGCCCGCCGTGCCGAACGCGGACGTTGAACACGTCCATGGTTCGGTGCTGGACGGCGCTGCGGTCGATGCGGCGATCGCGGGGGTCGATCAGGTCTATCACCTCGCCGGCCTGCCCGGCATGTGGGTTGCCAACAAGCAGGACTTCCACGACGTCAATTGCCGCGGCACCGAGGTCGTGCTCGCAGCCGCGATGAAGCGCGGCGTGTCGCGCTTCCTGCACTGCTCGACGGAATCGATCCTGTTCCCTTATTCCGACCTGAACGGCGTTGCCGCCGAAGAGGCGCTGCAGCCGGCCGACGCGATGCCCGGCGCCTATACCCGATCGAAGTCGCTCGCCGAGCATCACGCGGCAAAGGCCGCAGCCAGTGGCTTTCCGCTGGTAATCGGCACGCCGACTATGCCGATCGGCGCCGCCGACCACAATCTGACGCCGCCGACCGCGATGCTCTGGTACTTCCTGCAGAAGAAGGTGCAGCCGCATCTCAACTTCCTGGTCAACCTCGTCGACGTTCGCGACGTCGCCATGGGCCTCGTGCTGACCATGGAGCGCGGCCGCATCGGCCAGCGCTACATCCTCGGTGGCGACTGCGTCCCGCTCGGCAACATCCTGCGGATGATGTCGGCGATGAGCGGCCGCCGGCAGTTTCCGGTCGTCGTGCCGGGCAGGATCGCCGAGCTCTCCGCGATCGCGCTGGAATACATCTCCGACAACATCACGCGCCGGCCGCCCAACGGCACCGCCGAGGGCGTGCGCATTGCGCTGGCCGCAAGCGACCTCTCGATCGGCAAAGCGCGCACCGAGCTCGGCTATTCGCCGCGCCCGATCGAGCCGGTCTTGCGCGAAACCATCACCCATCTTCTCGCCCGCGGCGGCCAGCAGGCCTCGGGCGCCATCGAACATCACGCGCTCTCCTCGCGCGCGAGCTGAGCTCTCCGCCCAACGCAAAGAACCTTTCCGCATGTCCTTCGATTTCAGCAAGCTTCTCTCTGTCGCCTGGGGCGGCTGGACCACGACCTGGCCGACGCAACTGCTCGCGCTGATCTGGCTCGCCTGGCTTGCAAGCTGGGTCGGTGCCTCATTCTGGCAGGGCCGGACCCAGAAGCAGGTGATGACGCTGGAGTCCGGCCGCTATCGCATCCCGATCCTGGTCGGCGGCATCCTGTTCACGCCCTGGACCGCGGAAGTGCTCGGAGAGAAGCCGCTTTGGGTGTTCAGCAACGCCGGCGTCTACGTCGTCGCGCTGATCGTGCTCGCCGGCATCTCCTTCACCTGGTGGGGACGGCTGCATCTCGGAAAATTCTGGTCGAACACCATCACCCACAAGGAAGACCACCGCGTCATCGACACCGGCCCGTATGGCATCGTGCGTCATCCGATCTACACCGGCCTGATCGCCGGCATGCTGGCGACCGGCATCGCCGTCGGTACGGTGACCGCGATCCTCGGCGCGATCCTGATCTCGCTCGGCATGTGGCAGAAGGGCCGGATGGAAGAGGTGTTCCTCTCCAAGGAGCTCGGCGAAGACGCCTACGGCGCCTATTGCCGCCGCGTGCCGATGATCATCCCGTTCCTGTCGCCGCGCTGAGGCGTCCCGAAGGCGCAGTCCCTGCCTTCCGCTTTCTCTGCACGACGTTACTGTTAGACTAGTGTGGGACTTGCGCTCGACCCAAGCGCTTGTCAGCCAAGCAAGCGACAATACGAAATATCTCGGCGGACGAGAGCAGATCTGCGAGGGCATCCGCCTGGCCGGGGTGCCAGAGGAGTGATGTCCGCAAACTGACAATACTGCGGAGAGCCTATCATGCAGTTGTCGAAGATCGCTGCGTTGGCGCTTATTGCCAGCTGTCCAAGCCTACTGTCCGTATCTCGGGCGGGGGCCGTTTCTGAATGCTCAATCTCAGGGACACTGGCGGATTGGGGCGAGAACTCGACGGCCGACATTGACCTCACGTCCGGAGGAAGTTGCCAATTTCCAATCAAGATGCGCGGCACAGTGAGTAGCTCGGACATCTCTCAAAAGCCGTCGCACGGCAAGCTGAAAAGGCTCAACCTGTCTACGTTCGAATACAAGGCGAGGGCCAAATATAAGGGGAGCGATACTTTTGCCATCAGAGCAACGGGTCAGGGCCCGACGGCTTCCGGCACGTCGGTAATCACTGTGCACGCGGCGATCAAATAGCGTTCCGCGCATCGATTGCGTGGTGAACGCGTAAGCGACAGCCCACACGATGTCTCGCGCCGATGGCAACACAATGAGAAGGGACCATCGGAGCGACCGATGGTCCCAAACGCCTCAAAGGTTCTTCGTCAGCAAAGGCCTTGCTGTGTCTTGCCAAGTTTGGCTGCGAGCAGACTTGGCGGGCTGCTTGCAGGGTTGATGCTCGCTTTACGCTGGCCTTCTGGACCCTGGCCTCTTTGACGCTGGCCTTACGGACACTGGTCCCGTCGGACACTGGTTGCCATCAGCTCTGGTCACGTCGGCGCTCGTCGCTCTCGGCGCTGGATGGTGCGAGAAACCGGCTCGATCAACCAATGCCAATTGAACTGCCCTCCCAACAAATAGTCCAGGTGTTGTCGTCTGTTCCTCTCGAAGAAATTTGGGTTAGCGTGGCTGCCAGTTCCCGCATCACTGGATGTATTTTCTAACCGCAACCGGCAGCCCGCCGACCGGATCGCGAACGGCGCACGTCCTCGCGCTGGACCAGTCAGCGCGAGTTTCACTTTTTCGGGGATCGCGCCCTCCTGGCGGGTTTTATCACTGCAATGTCAGCTGCGGCACGGCTTGCAACTGACGCCGCGAGAATTTCGTATTGAGCATGCATCCAATGGACTTCCGCCTTTCCGTCGGGTTGACCATCGGCGACCCAGAGGTGGTAGGCGCGCTCGCGAATTGCCTCTTCCAGATTTGGCATGGGATTTTCCTTGCGAATGATCCGCCCGGCCCCGGCCAAAAGACTTGCTCTTGTAGGGTTAATGAAATCTTAACGGGGAAGCGGAAACCAAGCGTTGCGCGGGTACGGCCCAACGACGGTCGGCGCTGCGAGAAAGCAGCCCTCGTGGAGGCCAGTCGCAACGAACGGTAATCCGCATGCGGCCACCGGCATCAAGCTCATGCCTACGGAAAGACGACGGGACCGTGCACTCGCCGCCTGTTTGGGAGACGCGGGGGCCGCACAGCGAGACTAAAGCGCGATGAGATTGGGATGAATCGTCATCGCACTTTAGGTTATTGTTTGAACATGATCTCCGCGCAAACGCGTTCCGCGTTTGTCGCGAGGGAAAACCGCTTCACACTTTTCCGGATCATGCTCCAGTCAGTCGATTGGCGCGAGCCGTTCGTGCCACTGCGTCGCAAGGCTTTTGATCTGCTCGAAATTCAGGATCGCCGGTTCACCCTCGCGGACGATTGTCGTCCGCTTGCGTTCCTTGGGTAGCAACGTCATCGCGCGCGATACTGCCGCGCGCAGTTTCATCGAGCCGTGATTTGTCAGGGTAACGAGTTCTTCCGGGTCAAGGGCCATGGGTCCACGCCTACGCTACCGGCTGGCCCGCAAGCCAGCACACGCGCCCCGAATGCCCAATTCTCCAGATAGCCCAACATGGTTAATAGTTCGTTATCGTTTGGCTCAGTCATTGGAATTGGCGCGCGGGTCACGCTGCGTGTTGTCCCTGAATGCGGTGGCTCCCGCCAAGCTCACAGCAGGGTGAGCTCGCCCGCTCCGCACCTGCCCGCGCGGTAGCACCAGTGAGCCATTGCAGTCGCAATTGATCAGGCTACCGCTGCCAACCTGCCATCGGCATGCGGGCTCGCGCAAAGCAGACGCTTGCGAATGGCCTCTTCAATGAGCGCGAGCGCTTCCTTGGCTTGTCGCGCTTCAGCTTCCGCAACTTTGGCGCGAAGCTCCACGGCCGTCAGCTTGTCCTTCTGGGCTTCAATGCAGCACTGGGCTTGCTCCAGCGCTCGGCAAGCATCCTGCAGCTTACGTTCGGTGGTGGCGGTGAGTTCACGCTGTGCCCGCTCGGCGGCCTCCGCTCGCACTTCGGCCAGCCGCAATCTTTCCAAGGCGCTCGTGCAAAGTGATTGGGCACGAGCTTCGGTCTCGCGGGCACGCTTCTCCATATCGCGGAAGACATCGGCCGCTTGATATACCAGATCGAGAGCTGTCGCTCCTTTGTCTGGTGCCAGCGGCAAGGGAAAGCTCAGGACGCCCTCATCCCCTCCAACTGGCGCTCTGGAACCACGCTGCACCATGCACATCAAGCTCGCCGCGAATACACATATACAAATAGTATCATGAATAGCTATGGTTAACGGTTGGTTAAACAGCTGCATGCCTGGAGATGTCGCGACTGCGCGCGGCCGGCAATGGCGCGCAAGATCAGTCGGCGATGTCCTTTGGGCGCACCTAGCGGAGGAACAGAGGCTCGCGCCGGCGGCTGAACCGGCACATGGGCCGCTGATCTTCCTCTCCATGCAAATTTGGTCGGCTGCCATTCCTCGGGAATAGGCGCCGGTCGAGTTCCGCGCCGGTTGACCTTTTTACCGCTACCCAGTTGGATGCGCGCGCAACGAGGCACGACGACAGCTCATCGTGGATCTGGAGAGGTCGACGATCAGGCCTGAGCCCGCGCGGGGCTCAGTGCGATCCGGCGCTGGACTGTGCCGCAGGGTTCGACAGGGGCTTCTCATGAGTTTTTCCAGCATCTTTGCGCAGTTCGTCGCATTCGTCGGCGGCATCGCGCTGCAATGGCGGAAGCTGTCGGGCACCGAGCCCGCGCCGGCCTGGGGTCAGACGCCCGCCATTCCCGAAGCCAAGCCGCAAGGCGCCATCCCGACGCTGAAAATGCCGACGGCGCGCGGCTGGAGCGAAGGCCATAAGCCGACCGTCGCGCCCGGGCTCATGGTCAACGCGTTCGCGGCCGGGCTCGACCATCCGCGCTGGATCGAGGTGCTGCCCAATGGCGACGTGCTGATCGCGGAGGCAACGCAGATCGCAGGCCCGCCGCGCACCGTATTTCACTACGCAATGCAGGCGACGATGCGGCGCGCCGCGGCGCTCGGCGTCAGCGCCAACCGCATCACGCTGCTGCGCGACAAGGACGGTGACGGCGTCGCCGAAGTGCGCGGCGCCTTCATGGAAAACCTCAGCCAGCCGTTCGGCATGGCACTGGTCGGAAACACCTTCTATGTCGGCAACACCGACGGCGTGATGGCCTTTCCCTATGTCGCGAATGCCGACCGCATCACCGCGCCGGGCAAGCGGCTCACCACGTTCAAGCCGAGCGGCCACTGGACACGGAGCCTGCTGGCAAGCCCCGACGGCAAGAAGCTCTATGCCGGCGTCGGCTCGCTCAGCAACATCGCGGAAATGGGCATGGAGGTCGAGGAAGGCCGCGCCGCCGTCTACGAGCTCGATCTCGTCGCCGGCACGCATCGCATCTTCGGGGCGGGCCTGCGCAATCCCGTCGGCCTTGCCTGGGAGCCGAATACGAACGTGCTCTGGACCGTCGTCAACGAGCGCGACGGACTCGGCGACGAGACCCCGCCGGACTATCTCACCTCGGTGCGCGACGGCGGCTTCTATGGCTGGCCCTATTGCTACTGGGGCAAGACGGTCGACGACCGCGTGCCGCAGGATCCGGCGATGGTCGCCAAGGCGCTCACGCCGGACTACGCGCTCGGCGGCCATACTGCTTCGCTCGGCCTGTGCTGGATGCCCGCGGGCACGCTGCCCGGCTTCCCCGACGGCATGGTGATCGGCCAGCACGGCTCGTGGAATCGCAGCAAGCTCTCCGGCTACAAGCTGGTGTTCATCCCGTTCCAGAACGGAAAACCTTCCGGCCCCGGTCGCGACATCCTCTCGGGCTTCCTGTCCCCGGACGAGAAGGAATCCTACGGCCGCCCGGTTGGCGTCGTGATCGGCCCCGACAAGAAGTCGCTGCTGATGGCCGACGACGTCGGCAACGTGATCTGGCGCGTGACGGGCGCTTAAAGAATTACGTCCCGACGCACAACGTGGCGCGCTGCTTGCGCAGCAGCGCGATCACGGACAGTGCCGTAATCATCCCGGTCTTGGGATTCTCGGACGGGATGTTCTCGATCGACATCGAGAAGCGCGCCGAATCCGCCTCGACCTCGATGCGGTGAACGTTGCGCGTCACGGTCGGGTCCGCCCAGATCTGCACTTGAGTGCGATCTGGACCGACGCCCGCGAGCGACAGTGCCACCGCGACATTGAGATTGGCCGGAAAGCCCTTTGCCGCCTCGCGCGCCGTGCCCTCGAACAGCTTGAGCGGCTCACGCAGATTGTCGATGTCGATGTTGTTCTCGACGATGAACGGCGCGCCCTTCAAGCCGTCGATCGGCTTGCGCGTGACCATCCTCACCGAATTGATGGTACCGACAGCAGCGGCGTTGACGGCGTCGAGGCCGATCAGCGCGCCGGTCGGCACGATGATGCGGCCGCCATTGGCGCGGGCGAGATCGATCAGATCGGAATTGTCGAGCAGCGCACCGACGCTGACGACGACCGTGGCCTTGCCGCGCTTCACAGCAGGCTCGACGATCTCGCGCAGATGCCGGCTCGGCGCGCACTCGACCACGATGTCGGCGGCATCGCCGAGCTGATCGATCGGCAACACCTGCGGTGGGCGGCGCAGGCCGCTGAGGAACGCCTGGTGTTTTGCGGGATCGCGCACGGCCACGGCCGAAAGAGTCAGTCCCTCGATGCCCTGATCGAGTGCGGTCGCGATCTTGGTGCCGATCGAGCCCAGCCCCGCGATGGCAACCCGCAATTCGTTCGAAGCTCGCTGTTCAGTCATCGCCCCTACTTTCCTGCCAGGCCAATGTCATAGCCTGTCGCGCCTCCCGCGCATAGCTGCACAGGCGCGCCTCGACCGCAAGCGGGAGCGAGATGAAACGACTTCTGCTACCTCCGCCTTGGCGGAGGTGTCACCATCGCGGCAGCCGGCTCGGGCGGCGTCAGATGGCGCGGGACGATGATGGATTGGCCGGGGGAGAGCGGTGCGTCCTCAGCCAGCGAGTTGCTCTGCGCGAGCGTCCACAAAGGCACACGTTGGGCGGCTGCGATGCTCTCCATGGTGTCGCCGGCGCGTACGGGCACCCGAACGCCGGAGTCCCACAATTCCACCAGCGTATCGGCGGGCACCAGATAGCGCAGCGGCACCGCGCCGGCCTGGGTCTGCACCGGGATGCGTGGCAGCTGCGTCACCATCTCCACGATCTGACGGTGGATGTCGTCCGACTTCTCGATATTGATGTGGGTGACGCGGCTGTTCTCCTTCAGGTCATAGCTCGCATAATGGCCGCGATAGCCGGGCACGGCCACGACGTCGCCGCCGCCGAGCACGCTGTCGGAGAGGAAGATGTTGATGAAGCGCTCGACATTGAGCGGCACGTCGCCGGTGGCATGCGCGGGATCGATGGCGATGACGAGGCTGATCGGGATGTTTTCCTTGGCCGCCATCTCGGAGATCACGATCGAGCAAAGCCCGCCCATGGAGTGGCCGATCAGCACGATCGGCGCCGGCGACTCCTTGTAGCTGGCAATGGCACGGTTGCCGATCAGCCGGCATATGGTGAATTCATACACATCCGCCGAGAAGCCGGCTTGCGTCAGCTTCTCGCTGAGCCGATCCATACCGGTCGAGAAGATCGGCCCCATGGCGCCGCGAAACAGGTAGATCTTCGGCGGCGGTAGCGGTTCGACAGGTGGAGCGGGAGGCGGTGGCGGCGCGATGGCCGCGACGGCCGCGCGCTTCGACTTGGCGGGCGAGCCTGCGGCCACGCCCGAGCTCAAGGCGAGCAGCGCAACGGCTGCAAGCACGACGACACGCCTCAAATCGATCATCGGTCCAGCAGTCCCGCCACAGGAGGCGATCGCCTCCCCAAGCGGGCTTAGTGACCACCGATTTGGTGGTTTTTGGGGCACGGATCAGCCGGCTGCGGCCATTTCCTTGACCCGGACAGATCGTGCCTTCGCGAAGGCCACACGGCGATGTGAAACGCCCTACTCCAGGTGCCAAAAGAAGCGCCTTGACTTAAGAGCATATGCACATATCTTCGAGCCAATAAGAGCATATGCTCTCATATGGACAAAGGAGCGGTGTCATGAGCGAAGCAACCATTCTGGTCAGCGGTGCGACCGGACGAACCGGAGGTGCCGCGGTCGACGAACTGCTCAAGATGGGCAAGAACGTGCGCGCCTATGTGCGCGCCGACGGCGAGCGGGCGGCCGGGCTGAGACAGCGCGGCGTTGACATCGCCATCGGCGATTTCACCGATATCGACGCCATTCGCGCGGCCATGGAAGGTATTCAGTCGGCCTATTTCCTTCATCCGATCGCGCCGGGCATCATCGGTGCGGCGGCCTATTTCGCCCAGGCAGCAAAGGAAGCCGGCGTCACCGCGATCGTCAACATGTCGCAGATTTCGGCGCGTCGGGAATCGGCGAGCCATGCGGCGCAGGACCACTGGATTTCGGAGCGGGTGTTCGACTGGTCAGGTGTCGCGACGACGCATCTGCGCCCTACCTTCTTTGCCGATTGGCTGGTCTACCCACATTTCGGCAAGGAGATCTGGGCCCGGAAAAAGATCGAATTTCCGTTTGAGAACGGACGCCACGCGCCGATCGCCAGCGACGATCAGGGTCGCGTGATCGCCCACCTTCTGGCCAAGCCGCAAGGTCACGAAGGCAAAATCTATCCGCTGCACGGCCTGGTGGAGATGAACCACACCGAGATCGCCGCGACCATGAGCGAGGTGCTCGGCGCCAGGATCGAATACGCGCCGACATCGATCGTGGTGTTCAAGGAGAAGATGGAGAAGCTCTACAAGTTTCCTCCATTCCTGGTGCAGCACCTGGTCGAAGTCGCCCAGAATTATCGCGACGGCATTTTCTCGGGCACCAACGATGCCGTCGAGAAGATCACGGGAACGCCGCCCCTCTCGGTCCAGCAGTTCATTGCGCGGAATCGCGCCGTGTTCGCCTGAGCATGATCAAAGCCAAGATGAGTTTGAACAATGTCCCATCCACAAACCGAGCGTCACCCGTTTCTCGACGATCTGACCGTTGATGCCGAGCTAGTCAGCTCCGTGCTGCGCGATCCCGTCACCGGACGCGACGACATCCGCCGCGTCGTCGACACCGTCGGAACCCTCTACGCGTCGCAAACGCCGACCTTTGTGCAGAATGTCGGCTCGCGACTCTTTCTCGAATACGAGGCCGTTCTCACC
The DNA here is from genome assembly GCA_023435725.1 of Pseudomonadota bacterium. Classification (GTDB taxonomy): domain Bacteria; phylum Pseudomonadota; class Alphaproteobacteria; order Rhizobiales; family Xanthobacteraceae; genus Bradyrhizobium. The sequence goes on from JAEYRD010000107.1 coordinate 29,778, forward strand.
AGCGGAGAGAAGCTGAGCGCGGCCGTCGTCGTCGACCACAATCCCGACGGATCGGTGCCGCGCGTCAGCGTGCGGATGAGCCCGCTTGGCGCAGTGCTGTCACTCGCCGCCGGCCTGCGCGAGCGACTGTCGAAGCAATTGCCGGAACATCTTTTTCTCTGAACTGAAAATGGGCCAGCGGCGGGAACAAGCCCCCCTGGCATCGAACTCCGGAAAGGTAGACCGTCATGGAAATCAAGAACGCAAACGTCTTCATCACCGGCGCCAATCGCGGCCTGGGCCTGGCCTTTGCACGCGAGGCACGTCGCCGCGGAGCCGCGAAAGTCTACGCAGGCATGCGCAAGACGGACGGCTTCAATGAGCCCGGCATCATCCCGGTCAAGATCGACGTCACCGATCCGGCATCGATCACTGCTGCCGCCGCGTTGGCGGCCGATACGACGGTACTGATCAACAACGCCGGCATCGCCGCGCTGATCGACGGGCCCCTGTCGGCCGACGTCGCGGCACAATCAGCCCGCATGTTCGACACCAACTATTTTGGTGTCGTGCGCGTCACGCAGGCCTTCGAGCCAGGATTGTCGAAGAAGCCGAACGCCGCCATCATCAATGTGCTGTCCGACATCGTGTGGCTGCCGCGGCCGATTCTGACGCCCTATGCCGCGTCAAAGGCGGCAGCATGGAGCTATACCAACCAGCTTCGCTTTCATCTGCGCGAGCGCGGCGTCCAGGTTCTCGGCCTGCATGTCGGCTTCGTGGATACCGACCTGACCAACGGCATTGACGTGCCGAAAGCGAGTCCCGAAGACGTGGTGCGCCAGACCTTCGATGCTCTCGTCGCCGGCAAGAGCGAGGTGATGGCCGACGAGGGAACGGCGGTGCTGAAGAGCACGCTTGCAGCCGAGGCGCCCGGCTACATCACCCCGCCGTCCGGGTTTTGAGAATATCGTTGCGCCCGCGCCGCGCTTATATTCGCGGCACGGGCCTTCGACGGAAACGAAGGAAGGAGATGTCGCCGGTGAACAAGCCTCTGGGAATCGATCAATGCAACTGCTTCGCCATGAGGAAGGCCAACCGGCAGATCTCGCGCTTCTACGATGCTCATCTCGAGCCGGTGGGCCTGCGCATTACGCAATTCCTGACCTTGGCGGCGCTGAACGAGCTCGGCAGCGCCGCGGTCAATGCGCTCGCAGAGCAGCTCGACATCGAGCGTACCGCCATGGGCAAGATGGTCGGCTTCCTGGAACGTGACGGCCTGGCCCGAATCCGTCCCTCCCCCACTGATGGCCGAAGCCGCATCATCGAGCTCACCGATGCGGGGCGGCGTCTTCACGACAAGGCCGCCCCGCTTTGGCAGCGCGCCCAGCGGGAATTCGAGCAGCTGAACGGCGCTAAGAATGTCGCCGCGCTGCGGGGCGCCCTGCGAGACATGGTCGTCGGCGACATCAAGCCGGACTCATCCGAGGACTGAGCGCCGCCATCCGATGCCGGACAGCAAGGCGAACTCACCGCATACCTGCTCACCAATTAGTAGCAGGAAACTCTGCCGCTTTCTCCTGTTGCTACCGCGATCAATTGGTTGAGGAGAGCCGAGATGAAAAAGCTCGCTATGGCATGTGCGTTTGCAGTGACCGCCGCGACTGCCGCTCACGCCGCGACGACCACCGTGAAATCGGCGCCGCCGGAAAGCTGGACGGTGACCGACTACTACAAGCAGACCGTCTACGATCCCAAGGAAAGCAAGATCGGCGACATCGACGACGTGCTTGTCGACAAGTCCGGCATGATCACCGGCCTCGTCCTCGGCGTCTGCGGATTTCCCGGGGCGCCGATGAAAAGGATGTCATCGTGCCATTCAGCGCGGTGAAGACCACCAAGAAGAACCACGAATGGTGGCTCACCATCGACGAGACGAAGGACACGCTCAAGGAGGCGCCGGGCTTCGAGTACGACAAGGCAAGCACGACTTGGGTGCCCGAGAAGAAGTAGTTCGTCCCGATTCACGCTTTGACAGGGCTCGCTGCTAGAGGAGCAGGCCCTTCTCATATCCGGCGGCGATGCTCGCCTGCGTGGATCGGAAAATGCCGCCGCCGACAATCAAGTCGACGGCGGCACAATTCGATCGGCCGTTGTTGGCGAGAGCTTTCAGTTCCGGGCCGGCGCCACGGCGGCCGCCGACCGGGCCCGACGCGGTGCGCCGGGTTCGGCGACCGGGGCCGCCGGCCCGCGCGAGCGCATGATCGCGGCGTCGATCTCGGCGATCACGCGGCGCTGGATCGCCTCGTTCTTGTCGATCGAGATGTGGCCGACGCCGGTGCCGCGCACGTCGACATTGTCGAGCTTGCCGCGCAGTCCAGCCGCGGCCCGCACCGGCTCACCGGGACCGTCGCCGATATAGATGTTGATGTAGCGTTCGGCGCCGGTCGACAGCTTGGTCTTGAACACGGAGTCGAGGCCGATCGCGAGCTTCACGGGAACGCCGAGCTGGTTGAGCTTGGCGATCATATCAGGCAGCGCGGTCGCGCCGGAGGAATGACCGACCAGAATGATGGTCTTGACCCGGCCCGCCTTGTAGTTGGCCGCAGCCTCATTCGCGAGCGAGGACCAGGACACGAAGTTCGCAACCGTCACCGGGATGCCCTGCGCCTCGAGCCGGGCGCCGATCGTGTCGAGACCGAGCGAGAAGATGTTGAGCACGCCACGGAGCAGGTAGACATGCGTGGTTGCGGTCGCGGCCTGGCTCGGCGCGGCCTTGGCGGTGGTCGGGCTGATGGCAATAGCTGACAGCAGGAGCAGGCCCATCGCCCACACCCGGAGGGCGGACAACTGGCTGGCGCCGGCGGTGTGACGGCCGTTCGGTCTCATCGATGTTTTCCCTGGGGACAATACGCTTCGCGATTGGCCGGAATCGTAGCCATGGCCCGCTCGCGGACGCAACAAAGAGGCGCGTGAGTGGCAATCTTAGCCGCAGCCCGTGGCCATCGCGCAACACTTGCCCGAAACCTGCCACCGAAGGGCCTGTTTTGAGACCATTTTTCTCCGGGCAATTGCGGTCAGGCAAGTGCATTCCTATTTCAGGCCTCCGCTGACCTCCCTCCCGGGACGGTTCCAGCCTCCCCTCCCCAGCCTTTGCCCTCAGACTTGCGGCCATCATGTCCTCCATTATTTCCGTCGCCAATCTGTCGAAGACCTATGGGTCCGGCTTCAGGGCGCTCAAGAACGTCAATCTCGACATCAAGCGCGGCGAGATTTTTGCGCTGCTCGGGCCGAATGGCGCGGGCAAGACCACGCTGATCTCCATCATTTGCGGCATCGCCAATCCGAGCCAGGGCAAGGTCACCGTCGCCGGCGAGAATATTCAGACCTCGTACCGCAAGGCGCGCTCGCTGATCGGCCTCGTGCCGCAGGAATTGCACACCGACGCCTTCGAGACCGTGTGGGCGACCGTGAGCTTCTCCCGCGGCCTGTTCGGCAAGCCGAAGAACCCTGCCCACATCGAGAAGGTGCTCAAGGACCTCTCGCTCTGGGACAAGAAGGACAACAAGATCATCACGCTCTCCGGCGGTATGAAGCGCCGCGTGATGATCGCGAAGGCGCTGTCGCACGAGCCACAGGTCCTGTTCCTGGACGAGCCCACCGCCGGCGTCGACGTCGAACTGCGCAAGGGCATGTGGGAGGTGGTGCGCGGCCTGCAGCAATCCGGCGTGACCATCATCCTCACCACGCACTACATCGAGGAAGCCGAGGAGATGGCCGACCGCATCGGCGTCATCAACAAGGGCGAGATCGTGCTGGTCGAGGACAAGGCGACGTTGATGCAGAAGCTCGGCAAGAAGCGGCTGACGCTTCATTTGCAGGGCAAGCTCGACGCGCTGCCGGACAGCCTCGCCCACTACAAGCTCGACCTCTGCGACAGCGGCGCGACGCTGGTCTACGACTACGACACCAAGGGCGAGCGCACCGGCATCACCAGCCTGCTCAGCGACCTCCGCAACGCCGGCATCCGCTTCAACGATCTCGACACGACGCAATCGTCGCTCGAGGACATCTTCGTCGACCTCGTGAGGACGTCATGAATCACCGCGCCATCCGCGCCATCTATCTGTTCGAAATGGCGCGCACCTGGCGTACGCTGCTGCAAAGCATCGTCTCGCCGGTGGTCTCGACCTCGCTCTATTTCGTGGTGTTCGGCGCCGCGATCGGCTCGCGCATCAGCGAGGTCGAGGGCGTGAGCTACGGCACGTTCATCGTGCCGGGCCTGATCATGCTCTCCGTACTGACGCAGAGTATCGCCAACGCCTCGTTCGGCATCTACTTCCCTAAATTCGCCGGCACGATCTACGAGATCCTGTCGGCGCCGATCTCCTATTTCGAGATCGTGCTCGGCTATGTCGGCGCCGCCGCAACCAAGTCGATCATCCTCGGCCTGATCATCCTCGCCACGGCCGGCTTGTTCGTGCCGTTGCACATCCTCCATCCGGTCTGGATGCTGACCTTCCTGGTGCTGACGGCGGTGACCTTCAGCCTGTTCGGCTTCATCATCGGCATCTGGGCCGACGGCTTCGAAAAACTGCAGATGATCCCGATGCTGGTGGTGACGCCGCTGACCTTCCTCGGCGGCAGCTTCTATTCCATCGATATGCTGCCACCCAGCTGGCACACGGTGGCGCTGCTCAACCCGGTCGTCTATCTCATCTCCGGCTTCCGCTGGAGCTTCTACGAGATCGCCGATGTCAGCCCGAGCATCAGCATCGCCATGACGCTGGCATTCCTGCTGATCTGCCTGGCGATCATTTGGTGGATCTTCCGCACGGGTTATCGGCTGAAGAACTGAGCCTCGGTGTCATTCCGGGGCGCGCGCCCGGAATCCATCGTGCGACAGAGTTGGTGGAGAAATGGATTCCGGGCTCGCCCTTCGGGCGCCCCGGAATGACGGGTGTATTACCTGTAGCAGTGGAAGCGATGATAGCCGTCGTAATAGCCACGGCAATGACGGTAACGATGATGCGGAATACCGAACACGCCCTCGACCGCACCGACGGCCCCGCCGACACCGGCACCGACGACACCTCCGACCGCGCCGCCCACCGGGCCGGCGATCCGGTTACCTTCATAGGAGCCCTCCCGGGCGCCGCGCACAATGCCCTGGGCATGGCTGGCTTGTGGCAGCGACAACAGGGCGAGAAGGATGGCGGAGGCCGCAAACAGCAGGCGGGCAGGCAAGCCAGCCGGCAATTGCGCGGCGGCGATACGGGCTTTGTTCATTTTCAGTCCCAAGGGAAATGCACGGGGTAAACGGCAGCGAACGCCGCCTGTCGAGGGTGGCCATGATCAACGCCCGGGGCGGCCAAATGGTTGCGCCTTTGTGACGAATTGTCGGCGTTGTGAATGCGCACCGCTCGCGAAAATGTCAGCACCGCCGGGACATGCGTGGCACAAAGCGACCTTGCTTACGCCCGGCATCGCGTTAACGATGCGTGGGCAGGCCGCTGGAACGAAAGCCGGATTGCAGCCACAATGCACGCCGGGGGACGGAGAGCCGCGGCGCCTGCGTAAACAGGCCGGAGGCCAGACGTCAGATGCGTTCCTTATTCATTGCCCTCACCTCCCTGTTGCTTTTGAGCGCGGGCAGCGCGCAGGCCAAGGTCGCCATCACCATCGACAAGGACAATCAGCAGATGACCGTCGCGGTCGACGGCGTCACGCGCTACCACTGGCCGGTGTCGACCGGCATCCCCTCGCGCGAGACGCCGAACGGCGCGTTCCGCGCCTTCCGCATGGAAGAGGATCACTACTCCAAGGAATTCGACGACGCCCCGATGCCGCACTCGATCTTCTTCACCAAGATCGGACACGCCATCCACGGCACCGACTCGGTCGGCCGTCTCGGCTCGCCCGCCTCGCACGGTTGCGTGCGGCTGTCGCGCCAGAATGCATCGACACTCTACGCGCTGGTACAGCAGCAGGGCGTGCTCAACACCACGGTGACGTTGACCGGTTCGGCGCAGGTGGCCCTGGCCCGCAATCCACGCGGTCGTAACGCCAATGCGGTCGCTCGCGCCGCGCAGCCCGCCGAAGAGCAGTACAGCGCCGCCGGCGATCCCGTGAATCTGACGCCGCCGGCGCAGCCCGCGCGTCGTTACATGCCGCAGGACGACAATTACATTTATCCGGCCGACGGCAGCGACACCGGCGCGCGCTATCCGGCGCCACGCGGCAGCCGCCCGCTCTATGGCGCGCAGGTCTATCAGCAGCAGCAGCCACAGCAGTACTACAATCAGGGCTACGGCCAGCAGGGCTACTACTATCAGCCGCAGCCCCGGCAGTATTATCAGCCGCGTGGCTATTATCAGAACTGACGCTATCCGAACGCGGCGGCGCCGCGTTCGACGATCTTGCGCGCAGCATCAACGAAGGCACCGGCGACCGGCTCGAGGAGCCCGGGGGCCGGCCACGCTCGCCGGTCGTGCCGCAATCCAAGCTGCCGCCCAAGGTTTCAACAGGCGCGAAAACATGTAGAACGAGCCATGTGCACCAAAATCCGTTGAGGCGCCCCCCTTTCCGCTTGCCCTCCGAGCCGCCATGCCCTCACGTACTGCGACAATCTTGACTGTGGTGTCACTTCTCACTGCGGGGCGGGCAATGGCCTTCGATCTCGAGGCGCATCGCGGCGGGCGGGCGCTGCTGCCGGAAAACACCCTGCCGGCCTTCGCTAACGCGCTGTCGATCGGCGTGGACACGCTGGAACTCGACGTCGGCGTGACTGCGGATGGCGAGGTCGTCATCTCACATGAACGCCGCCTCAATCCGGATCTCGCACGCGGCGCCGACGGCACCTACATCGCTCCGCCCGGCACGCCCTTCGTGAAATTGCGGTTCGCCGACGTCAGGACCTATGACGTCGGCCAGATCCGGCCGGACAGCGCGTATGCGAAACAATTCCCCGACCAGCGTGCCGTGCCGCAGACACGCATTCCCACCTTGAGCGAGCTGTTCGCGCTGGTGCGCAAGTCCGGCAACACGCGCGTGCGCTTCAACATCGAAACCAAGATCGATCCGAACCATCCGGACGAATCCCTCGACCCGCAAGCCTTTGTCGCGAAGCTGCTGCGAGTGATCGAAGCCGAAAAGTTTTCCGACCGCGTCATGGTCCAGTCGTTCGACTGGAGGACCTTGCAAATCGTCCAGCAGCAGGCGCCGAAGATACCGACGGTGTACCTGACTCTCCAGCGCGGTTCTGGCCAGACGGTCGCGCTCGACAAGGCGACCAACTGGACAGCCGGCTTCAGTCCGGCCGATCACGGCGGCTCGCTGCCGAGGACGATCAAGGCTGCGGGCGGCGCGATCTGGTCGCCCTATTTCGGCGACGTGACCGCGGCATTGATCGCCGATGCCCATACACTCGGATTGCGCGTCGTGGTGTGGACGGTTAACAAGCCCGACGACATGGCGCGCATGATCGAGATCGGCGTCGACGGCATCATCTCGGATCGCCCGGACCTGTTGCGGCAGGTCGCCGGCGAGAAGGGAATTGCATTGCCGGCGAGAACGCCGGTGGTGCCGTAGCATCCTCTTGTAGCCCGGATGGAGCGAAGCCTAATCCGGGATCAGTGCCCGCCACGCGAGAGCGGCCCCGGATTACGCTTCGCTCCATCCGGGCTACGGACCATCACTCCCCGTCCCTCAAGCGCCGATAGAGCGCGCCGAGGATATTGGAATAGTCGTCGGTCCAGACCCGCACCCTGTCGTCGGCTTCGGTCTGCTCCCATGATTTGGAGGAGGCCAGCTTGCCGACATCGGCGTCCTCGCGCGCGGAGATGACGACGTCGGTCGAGAAGATGTAGTCGGCGTCGCGGCCCGAATCCTCGTTGAAGACCCAGCTCTTGAGGTCGTTGGCGTCGGCGATACCGACCACGACGGTTTCGAGATCGAGATGCCGGTTGGAGACGTGCATCACCACGGCGCCATGCGGCGCAAGCTTGTCCTTGTAGATCTTCATCGCCTCTTCGGTGGCGAGATGAATCGGGATCGCATCCGACGAATAGGCATCGACGATGATGAGGTCATAGGCGCCGTCCGGCTCCTTCGCGAAGGTGAGACGGGCGTCGCCGATCACCGGCTTCAGGTCCGGCAGGCAGCTGGAGATGTAGCGGAAATTCTTCGGATCGCGCGCGGCGTCGACCATCGACTGGTCGATCTCGAAGAATGTCCAGCTCTCCCCCCGCTCGGCGGCGCAGGCCAGCGTGCCCGATCCGACGCCGATCGCGGCGACCTTCAGCGGCGCGCCCTTGCGCTCGCGGATCGCAGTGATGGCCTGACCGATGCCGCCGTCCTTGTGATAATAGGTGATCGGCTCGGGCCGGCCGCGGACCGGCGTGCCGTCATTGTTGCGGAAACGCTCGGCGCCGTGAATGGTCGTGCCGTGCATCAGCACGTGGAAATAGCCGCCCGGCGTCTCCACGATCTTGTGCACGCCGAAGAAGCTGCGCACGGTGGTGACGCGGCCTTCGTCCGCCGGATAGATCCGGATCAACGCCAGCGCGAGCGCGACTGTGGCGAAGATCTTCCAGCGGCCGGCATTGAGCGCCAGGGCGAGGAGCGCGGCGAGCACGCCGACGGCGCCCGCGACCCAGACGCGGTGATCCTCGAACCAGGTCGAGAGGTCGCCCGTCGTATAGGACGGCGCAACCAGCGCCACCGCGAGTGCGGCGAGTGCCAGCCAGTACCATTTGACGACGCCGGCGAGACGCTCGTTCGCCGAGGGCCGGCACAGCGCTGCGAGCGCAATCAGGATCGGATATTCGGCGATCCATGAGAAGGTGAAGGGCGCGACGAGCCCTGCGAACAGGCCACCGACCATACCGCCGAACGACAGCGCGACGTAGAAGCCGGTGAGGTATTTTGCGGCCGGCCGGGTCCGCGCCAGTTCGCCATGGCAGGCCATGGCGATGATGAAGAAGCACAATTGATGGCCGCCGAGCGTCAGCAACAGGTTCTGCTCCCCGCCGAACGCGAGCAGCACGATCACGCCAGCGATTGCGGCCGGCTGTAGCGCCAGCATCCATTTGTGCGGCAGCAGCGGTCGCGACTGGAACACCACCACCCAGGTCAGCAGGTACAGCGACAGCGGCAGCACCCACAGCAGCGGCGCCGCCGCAACGTCGGTCGAGATGTGCGCGGTCACCGCGATGAGCAGGCCCGACGGCACCGCCGCGAGGAAGATCCAGCGCAGCCGCGTCACGAGACCAGGCGCCGGCGCATGCGCATCCTCGGTCCGCGCGTCAACGACTGCCAGCTTCGGCGAGCGCAAGAGCAGTACGCCGCAGGCGGCGATCAGAAGGATCAGGAGGCCATAGCCGGCGGTCCAGAGCCGGTTCTGCGTGTGCAGCGTGAAGATCGGCTCCAGCAGGAACGGATACGACAGAAGCGCGAGGAAGCTACCGATGTTGGAGGATGCATAGAGGAAGTAGGGATCGTGCGCGGCGGGATGGCCGGTGCGGACGAACCAGGCTTGCAGCAGCGGATTGTTGGCGGCGAGCGCGAAGAACGGCAGCCCGATCGAGATCACGAACAGGCCGAGCAGCCAGAATGCATAGCCCGAGGCCGGCGGCTCGCCATAGGCGGAGGCGATGCCGAGCGGCAGCGTGACGAAGGCCAGGACCAGCAACACGAGGTGCACCGCCACCGGAACGACGCGGTTCCTCACCTGCATCAGCAGATGCGCATAGGCGTAGCCCGCCAGCAGCAGCGACTGGAAGAACACCATCGCCACCGACCACACCGCCGGCGAGCCGCCGAGCCGCGGCAGCACCATCTTCGTGAACAGCGGCTGTACCGAGAACAGCAGCAGCGCGCTGACGAAGATCGCGGCGGTGTAGACCGTCAGCAGCAGCCGGTTGCGCGACGAGGACGGCTGCTCCGTGGCGGCGGGTTGCACGATCGAATCCATGGAGGCTCCGGCAAAAGCGTTTTCCAGCGAAGTTGGCACCGGTTCGCGCGAGACACCGCGCCGGACGATTCCCGCCGGCGGGCGCCGGACGGGCGCAATGGAGCACACGGCGCCTGAACGGGCAACAAAGGGTCTCGTGATGTTGCAGCGAGGATTGCTTGATATAGAGATGTCATTCTTGGAATCCTGAGATCCCGGGGCTGGTCCTTCGGACCATCCCGGAATGACGGTGGAACAACCTGAACCCTTCATGACCGAAACCGACGTCGTCATCATCGGCGCTGGCCACAATGGCCTCACCTGCGCGGCCTATCTCGCGATGGCGGGCCTGCGCGTGCGCGTGGTCGAGCGGCGCAAGGTGGTCGGCGGCGCGGCGGTCACGGAGGAGTTTCACCCCGGATTCCGCAATTCGGTCGCGGCCTACACCGTGAGCCTGCTCAATCCGCAAGTGATCCGCGATTTGGGGCTCGCCGAGCAGGGCCTGCGCGTCGTCGAACGGCGCGCCCAGAATTTCCTCCCCGCACCCGACGGCAGCTATCTCCTCACCGGCGAAGGACGGACGAAGGCGTCGGTCGCACGGTTCAGCGCGCGCGACGCTGATACGCTCGATGGCTTCTCTCGCGAGTTGGAAGATATCGCGGACGTACTGCGGCAATTCGTGCTGCGGGCGCCGCCGAACCTGATCGACGGTTTTGGCACGAGCGCGCTCCGTGAGGCCGTGAACGCGTTCCAAAGCGCCAACATCCTGCGCGGCCTGACGCTGGAGCAGAGCCGCAGCCTGCTCGATCTCTTCACGCGCTCGGCCGGCGAGATGCTGGACGAGCGTTTCGAGCACGATCTGGTCAAGGCGCTGTTCGGCTTCGATGCCATCGTCGGCAACTATGCCAGCCCCTACGCGGCGGGCTCAGCCTATGTGATGCTGCATCACGCCTTTGGCGAGGTGAACGGCAAGAAGGGTGTCTGGGGCCACGCCATCGGCGGCATGGGCGCGATCACGCAGGCGATGGCGCGCACCGCGCGCGACCGGGGCGTCGCGATCGACACGGATGCCGGCGTGCGCGAGATCATCGTCGAGCGCGACCGGGCCGTCGGCGTCGTGCTGGAGAACGGAACGACCATTCGCGCGAAATATGTCGCGGCCAACGTCAATCCAAAGCTGCTCTATACGCGGCTGGTCGCGGCCGACGCGCTGCCGGCGGACTTCCTCGCCCGCATCCGTCACTGGAAGAACGGCTCCGGCACGTTCCGCATGAACGTGGCGCTGGACCGCCTGCCCTCCTTCACCGCGCTCCCGGGCGACGGCGATCACCTCACCTCGGGCATCATCCTGGCACCGAGCCTCGGCTATATGGATCGCGCCTATCTCGATGCGCGGGCGCAAGGCTGGAGCCAGGAGCCCATCGTCGAGATGTTGATCCCCTCGACGCTCGACGACACACTGGCGCCCGAGGGAAAACACGTCGCGAGCCTGTTCTGCCAGCACGTCGCGCCGGAGCTCCCCGATGGCAAGTCGTGGGACGACCATCGGGATCAAGTCGCCGACCTCATGATCGCAACAGTGGACAAATGCGCTCCCGGCTTTGCAGCGAGTGTGCTCGGCCGCCAGATCCTGTCGCCACTCGACCTCGAACGGCAGTTCGGCCTGTTGGGCGGCGACATCTTCCACGGCGCGCTCACGCTGAACCAGCTCTTCTCGGCGCGGCCGATGCTAGGCCACGCCGATTATCGCGGGCCCCTGAAAGGCCTCTATCACTGCGGCTCCGGCGCCCACCCCGGCGGCGGCGTCACCGGCGCCCCCGGCCACAACGCAGCGCGCGTGATCCTGCGGGATCACCGCGCGTTGTTCGGAAGCCGTGGATAGGTCTGTGGATGAATTGTGGACAAGCTGTCGAGAGGCCTCTGGACAGGTGCGGTATATCTGCGCATGACCACCGGGACAGGCTTAGGGAAAGGCAGTGGAAGGTCGCTGGATATTTTCAGGAAAAGGCGGTGGATAGTCACTGCATGGGGGCCTGAAAGGCTGTGGGCTTCTGACTTCCCCGTGCCGCCCTCGGATACGACTTCGCCCGCGAGGGATTGCTCCCCGCGGGCGACAGCCAAAGCAGCCATCTATTCTATGAAGAGATAACGTGGCTCCCCCCTGGGAGGGGTATAGGATCTAAATTACTGCCCGATCTTGCTGTTAACTGACGTGAACTTCTCGTTCAGGGTGGTGCCCAGGCTGTTCACCACGGTAATGATGGCCAGCGCGATGCCGGCTGCAATCAGACCGTATTCGATCGCGGTTGCCCCGGACTCATCCGCCAAGAACTTCTGAACCATGTGCTTCATGACTCGCCTCCGTTTGAATTTCGAGCTGCGTTGGTCAGCCCCAACAGTCGAAAATCTACGGGCCGCAACCTTCGGTCAGGTTAATCCCCGACTTGCAAGTTATGCGGAAAATTGACAACAAAAATTCCTAAAATTGAACTCACCGGACCGCAGGATGCAGCCTTCCCCCACCCATCGCGCCAGCTTTTCGATCGGCAACGAGGCCGCCGCCAGGCGCGTTGTCGATGCCCTCACCGAGGTATTTTTCGAGGGCGACACCGCGGTCGCCGCCTTCGAGCGGCCGGACGGACAATGGGACGTCACGCTCCATTTCGCCGACGCGCCGGACCAGGTCTTGCTGCGCGAACTCGTTGTAAATTCGGCAGGAAATGAGATCGCCGCCACGCTCGTCTTCGACACGATCGAGGCCAAGGACTGGGTCAAGGCGAGCCTCGACGATCTGGTGCCGGTCCCGGCCGGGCGTTTCGTCGTGCACGGCAGCCATGACCGCGACCGCGTCGCGCCAAACAAGCTCGCCATCGAGATCGAGGCGGCGCTCGCCTTCGGCACCGGCCACCACGGCACCACCCGCGGCTGTTTACTGTTGCTTGACCACGTCCTGAAGAGTTCCCGCCCGAGGCGTGTGCTCGACCTCGGTACTGGAACCGGCGTGCTGGCGATCGCGGCGGCGAAGGCACTGCATCGCAGGGTGCTTGCCTCCGACATCGACCCGCCCTCGGTGCGGGTGGCGGCCGAGAACGCGACGCTGAATGAAGTAGGCGATTATGTGCGGGTGATCCGCGCCACCGGCTTCGCCGCGCCAGATTTTGCATGGGCCGGCCCGTTCGACCTGGTGCTGGCCAACATCCTTGCCAATCCGTTACGGCAACTGGCGGGCCCGATGGCGCGGCATCTTGCACCCGGCGCCCGGGTCATCCTGTCCGGCCTGTTGACCCACCAGGCCCCCGCCGTCATCGCCGCCTACCGCGCCCGTGGCCTCGTGCCATTGCGGCACCTGCGCATCGAGGGATGGAGCAGCTTGCTGCTGCGGAAGGTTGGCTGAGCTTGGTCGCGACGGTGCTGCGCTCCCTCACCTCGTTCTTACGGGGAGAGGGTTGGGGTGAGCGGCTGCTTGCGCAGGAAGAGTGAAAGTTGGACTCCTGAAGCGCCCCCTCACCCGGATCGCATCTCCGATGCGATCCGACCTCTCCCTGCAAGCGGGGCGAGGCAAAGCCCGACGCGGCGCTACTCCGCCACCTTGGCGTCCTGGCGCCTCGCGCGCTCTCCCCGCAAGGCGCGCCGGGCGCGGCGCTCGGCGAAACGGTCTATCATCTGGCTGATGAGGCCGCGCGGCTTCTTCGGTGCCGATGCGGCCGGCGCGCGGCGCACTGGCGGCGAAATCTTCTCAAACGAGAACGCTGGCATCGTGTGTCCCCTCGCCGTTGAGATGAACCACTTGCTCGAATTTCCCTGTTGTCCGGACGAAGCGCAACTGCCGCATCCTTTACTCCACTCAATTCGAATGGAATATTTTCAAGCACGGTCCATGCCAGATGCGATGCAAATGCGTCTACATTGCGGACTGATCCCCATAATCCTAGACTGAGCCCATCATGTTCGAAGCGCACTTCCAGACTTTCGAGGAGCCTGAGGCGGGCGTCGCGTTGACGGCGCGGCTGGCCGCACTCCGTGAAGAACTCGCCCGGCGCAAGCTGACCGGCTTCGTCATTCCGCGCGCCGACCAGCAGCAGAACGAGTATGTGGCGCCGTCCGAAGAGCGGCTCGCCTGGCTGACCGGCTTCACGGGTTCGGCGGGGCTGGCGGTGGTGCTCGCCCATGAGGCCGCCGTCTTCGTCGACGGCCGCTACACGATCCAGGCGGCCAAACAGGTCGACGCAAAGGCCTGGGCCGTGGAATCGCTGATCGATCCACCGCCGGAAAGCTGGGTGTCGGCGCACCTGAAGGCGGGTGACCGCCTAGGTTTTGATCCGTGGCTGCACACTTTTGCGGCAGCCGAGCGCCTGTCCGCAGCCTGCGCCAAAGCCGGCGCCGAGCTGGTTGCCGTCGACAGCAATCCGGTCGACGCGATCTGGCAGGACCGTCCGCAGCCCCCGCTCGCCCCCGTCGCCGTGCACGGCCTGCAATATGCCGGCGTCACTGAAGCCGAGAAGCTGACGCAGATCAGGAGCGAGATCGGCAAGCTCGGCGTCGACGCGCTGGTGCTGTCGGACAGTCATGCGGTGGCCTGGACCTTCAACATCCGCGGCGCCGACGTGGCGCACACGCCGCTGCCGCTGTCCTATGCGCTGGTGCCCAAGGACGGCCGGCCGACCGTTTTCATCGACCATCGCAAGCTCTCCAACTTGACGCGCGATCATCTCGAGCAGTCCGCCGACGTGCGCGAGCCCGATGCGATGGCGCCGACGCTGATGGCGCTGGCGAAGAGCGGCGGATCGATCGCGCTCGACAATGCCACCGCGGCCGACGCGCTCAGCCGGCTGATTGCGAGCGCCGGCGGCAAGCCGGTGCGCGGCAGCGATCCGATTGCACTGCTCAAAGCGGTCAAGAATGCGACCGAGATCAAGGGCACACAGACGGCACACCGCCGCGACGCAGTGGCGCTGGCGCGTTTCCTCGCCTGGGTGGACCGCGAGGCGCCTAGCGGCAAGCTCACCGAGATCGACGCAGTCGAGGCGCTGGAAACGTTCCGCCGCGACACCGGCGCACTGAAGGACGTATCGTTCCCGACCATCTCCGGCACCGGCCCGAACGGTGCCATCGTGCACTACCGCGTCACCCGCAAGAGCAACCGGCGCATCGCGCCCGGCGATCTCCTGCTGATCGATTCCGGCGCGCAATATGAAGACGGCACCACCGACGTCACCCGCACCATGGCGGTGGGCGAGCCGACGGACGAAATGCGCGACCGCTTCACCCGCGTGCTGCGCGGCCACATCGCGATCGCACGGGCGGTCTTCCCCGACGGCACCACGGGCGCCCAGCTCGACACGCTGGCGCGGCAATATCTCTGGGCCGCCGGTGTCGATTTCGAGCACGGCACCGGCCACGGCGTCGGCAGCTATCTTTCGGTGCACGAAGGGCCGGCGCGCATTTCAAAGCTCGGCACCACGCCGCTGAAGCGCGGCATGATCCTCTCCAACGAACCCGGCTACTACAAGACCGACGGTTTCGGCATCCGCATCGAGAATCTCGAACTGGTCGTCACCGCCGACATCAAGGGCGCGGAGAAGCCGATGAACGCGTTCGAGACGCTGACGCTGGCGCCGATCGACCGCCGGCTGATCGACGTGACAATGCTGAGCAAGGACGAGCTCGACTGGCTCAATGCCTATCACGCCCGTGTCCGCGCCGAAGTGCGGCCGGCGCTGGACGAGGCGACGAAGGCCTGGCTCGACCAGGCGACGGCGGAGCTGACGCCGTAGCACGCGCATGGCGCTACGCGATTTGCGCAAGGCTGCTTCTTCGCCGTAGCCGTCATCCCCAGCGAAGGCGGGGCATCCAGTACGCCGCAGCTTATCCATAGACGATTTCCGCCTCCGGAATACTGGATTCCCACCTTCGCGGGGAATGACAGCTGTGATGCGGCACGAGCAACGCGCCACACGCCCGTAGATCCCCGGCCCCTTCGCGCCGTCACCATAACCCTCCCGGAATCCGTATAGCCGCATTCCGAAACGCCGATATCCGTCTTGCGTGCGCACGCTACAGTCAATTCGACTCCTCGAGAGACGGACCCGCATGCACGGCATGATCAGCAAGCCGCCGGAAACGGCAGCAACCAAGAACCTCGCGACCTCGCGTGTGGTGCTGCTGTTGCTGGTCGTCATGACCGGGATCGCGCCGATCTCGCTCTACATGCTGGTTCCGGCGCTGCCGGTGCTGGCGACGAATTTCGGCAGCGACATCTCGGTCGCGCAGATGACGGTGTCGCTCTACATGGTCGGCATCGCGCTCTCGCAACTCATCATGGGTCCGCTGTCGGACAGGTTCGGGCGGCGCCCGGTGCTGCTTGCGGGCCTCGCTTTGATGGTGGTAGCCAGCGTCGCCTGCATCTTCGCACAAACCCTGCCGCAACTGATCGCCGCGCGTTTCTTTCAGGCGCTGGGCGGGGCCGCCGGCATGGTGGTGAGCCGCGCCATCATCCGCGACATCTATGAGCGCGACCGCGTCGCCTCCATGATCAGCCTCGTGGTCGCGGCCCTGATGATCGGACAGATGCTCTCGCCGCTGACCGGCGGCCTGATCGAAACCGCGTTCGGCTGGCGCGCGATCTTCTACGCCATCACGATCGGTGCGATCATGGTCGCCGCCGGCATCGCGGTGGCGCTGCCCGAGACGCGCCGCACCCGCGCCGCCGGCAGCGGCGGCTTTCGCCGCGACGTCGGCGTCCTCATCCGAAACCGCGCCTTCGTCGGTTACGTAATGTGTCAGGTGCTGGCGTCCCAGATCATCTTCACATTCGCCGGCGGCGGCCCCTACATCGTGGTGACGCAGATGGGACGGACCAGCGCCGAATACGGCGCGTGGTTCGCGACAACGGGCTTTGCATACCTCGTCGGCAACCTGCTCTGCGTGCGCTTTGCGCCGCGGCACTCGCTTGAGAGACTGATCTGGCTCGGGCTCGCTCTGCAGCTCTGCGGCAGCCTGCTGAACCTGCTCTGGAGCTTGACCGGCTGGAACGAGGCGCCCGCCTGGCTGTTCGGCACGCAGATGATCGTGATGGCCGGCAATGCCTTCGTGATGGCGAATTCCGCGGCCGGCGCGATCAGCATCCGCCCCGAGGCCGCCGGCACCGCATCGGGCGCGATGGGTTTCCTCCAGCAAGGCATCGGCGCGCTGATGTCGCAATTCGGCGCCTATCTCGGCGGCCACTCCGCAACGACGCTGCCGTTGACCTCCGCGGTCCTCGCGATCTCGCTGCTGTGCGCCTGCACGATGATCTTCGTCGTTCCCCGCCGCGAGGTCGTGGTGAGCGAGACGCTGATCGAGCAGGCTGAGGAGGAAGAGACTGGGATGATGTGACGGGCGGCACGCCGCCTCTCCGTCATTGCGAGCGAAGCGAAACAATCCAGACTGTCGCCGCGGAAAGATTCTGGATTGCTTCGCTTCGCTCGCAATGACGGTGAGAGACCTCACTCCCCGATCAGCTTCAACCACTCGTCTTCGGTCAGCACCTTGACGCCATGCTTGTTGGCTTCCGCGAGCTTCGAGCCGGCGCCAGGGCCGGCGACCACGAGGTCGGTCTTCTTCGACACCGAGCCCGACACCTTCGCGCCCAGCCGCTCCGCTGTCGCCTTGGCCTCGTCGCGCGTCATCTTTTCGAGCGAGCCCGTGAACACGACCGTCTTGCCGGCGACGGCCGAGTTGCTCTTCGGCTTCTCGGCGTCGATGATCTCGACTTCCTTCGTCAGGCGCTCGACAATGCCGCGATTGTGGCTCTCGCCGAAATAATCGGCGATGCTCTTGATCACGGTGTCGCCGATCTGGTCGAGCGCATCCATCTCGGCCATCGCTTCTTCGTCGCCCTTGGCAACCTTGAGACAGGCGTCGTGGAGGGCATCCCAGGAGCCATAGCCGCGCGCCAGCGCCAGCGCCGTGGTCTCGCCGACATGACGCATGCCGAGCGCATAGACGAAGCGCTCCAGCGCGATTTTGCGCCGGCTCTCGATGGCGCCGAACAGGTTGCGCACCGAGGTCGCACCGTAGCCCTCGATCTCCTCGAGCTTGAGCTTCGAATTGCGCTTCTCCAGCGTGAAGATGTCGGCGGGCTCCTTGACCCACCCTTCATCAAAGAAATACTGGAGCTGCTTCTCCCCTAACCCGTCGATGTCGAAGGCACGCCGCGACACGAACAGCTTGAGGTGCTCGATCTTCTGGTAGGGACAGGCGAACTCGCCGGTGCAGCGGGCGCGGGACCCCTCTTCGCCTGCGGCCGTCTCCTCGCGCGTGACGTCGGTGTGCAGCGGGCACGGGCACTTCTTCGGGAAATGAAACTCCTTCGCGTCCTTCGGCCGCTTGTCGAGGACGACGTCGACCACCTGCGGGATGACGTCGCCGGCGCGCTGGATCACGACGGTGTCGCCGATCCGGATGTCGCGGCCCTCGCGCAATACCTCGCCCTTGTTGCCGATGCCCTTGATGTAGTCCTCATTGTGCAGCGTGACGTTCTGCACGATCACGCCGCCGACGCCCACGGGCTCGAGCTTGCCTACGGGCGTGAACGAGCCGGTGCGGCCGACCTGAATCTCGATGTCGCGCAGCACCGTCATGGCACGCTCGGCCCGGAATTTATGCGCGATGGCCCAGCGCGGCGTCCGTGAGACGAAGCCGAGCCGCTCCTGCCAGTCGATGCGGTCGACCTTGTAGACGACGCCGTCGATGTCGTAGTCGAGTTTTGCGCGCTGCTCCTCGATGGAATGATGGAAGGCGAGCAGTTCCTCGACGGAGTGACAGAGCTTGGTCAGCGGGTTGGTCTTGAAGCCGCAGCGCTCGAACCAGTGGATCATGCCGCTCTGTGTATCTTCCGGCATCGCACCCGCACTCATCTCGCCCCAGGCATAGGCGAAGAAGCCGAGCGGGCGCGAGGCGGTGATGCTCGGATCCTTCTGCCGGAGCGAGCCCGCGGCCGAGTTGCGCGGATTGGCAAAGATGGTATCGCCGGCCGCCTTCTGCCGCTCGTTCAGCGCGAGGAAAGCCTTCTTGGTCATGTAGACTTCGCCACGCACCTCGCAGATGTCGGGGACATTGCGGCCCTTCAGCTTCTTCGGCACGTCTTCGAGCGTGCGGATGTTGGCGGTGACGTCCTCGCCTTCAGCGCCGTCGCCGCGCGTCGCCGCGGTGACCAGCTCGCCGCCTTCGTAGCGCAGCGACATCGAGAGGCCGTCGATCTTCGGCTCGGCGGAGAAATCGACCTTGTCATCGTCGAGCTTCAGGAAACGTACGATGCGACCGACGAAGTCGCGCACGTCTTCTTCGGCAAAGGCGTTGTCAAGCGACAGCATGGGAACGGAGTGCCGCACCTTCTTGAAGCGACCTGACGGCGCTGCGCCGACCTTCTGCGAGGGCGATTCCGCGCTGACGAATTCAGGGAAACGTTTTTCGATCGCGTTGAAGCGCTGGCGCAGCGCATCATATTCGGCGTCGGTGACGCTGGGCGCGTCGTCCTGATAGTAGCGCTTGTCGTGGCCTTCGAGTTCGAGGGCCAGCCGCATGTGCTCGACCTTGGCCTGCGCCTTGGTGAAGTCGGCGACGTCGCGAAGCGGTCTGGATTTTGCTGCTCTTGCCATGGTGCTTGAATACGACGGAGCGGACCGGAGGGTAAAGGCGGGAACAGTTTCGTGCCCCGGACGCGGCGCAGCGCTTCTTCGGCGATGCGCTGCAGAGCCGGGGCCCATTTGGCGGCATTCTGGGTCCCGGCGCGCGCTGCGCGCGTCCGGGACACGAGACCTAAGCCGTCGCCGCCTTGAGCAGCCGTTCCGCAGCCGCCCTTGCTTCGGCCGTGATCTCCGCGCCCGCGAGCATCCGCGCGATCTCCTCGCGGCGGTGATCGGCGGCGAGTGCGTTGACGCGGGTGGCGACGCGCTTGCCCTTGTCGAGGGCGTCCTTGGAGATCAGCAAATGCTGGTCGGCCCGTGCGGCGACCTGCGGGGCGTGGGTTACGGCCATCACCTGGACCTTGCCGGCAAGTCGCGCCAGGCGCCCACCGATGGCGTCCGCGACTGCGCCGCCGACGCCGGTGTCGATTTCGTCGAATACCAGGGTTGGCGCTGAGCCACGGTCTGACAGCACGACCTTCAAGGCCAGGAGGAAGCGCGAGAGCTCGCCGCCGGAGGCGACCTTCATCAGCGGGCCCGGCTTGGTGCCCGGGTTGGTCTGCACCCAGAACTCGACGCGATCGAAGCCCTGCGGGCCCGGCGCGGCCTCGTCGGTCTCGACCTGGGTCATGAACTTGGCGCGTTCGAGCTTGAGCGGCGCGAGCTCGGCGTTAACGGCCTTGTTGAGCTTCTCCGCCGATTTCTGCCGCGCCAGCGACAGCTTCTTGGCCGCAGTGGCATAGCGCGCATCGGCTTCGATGGCGGCCTGCTCCAGCTTCTTCAACCGGGTCGCGCCGGCATCGATCAGCACGACGTCGGCTGCATATCTGGTGGCGAGCGCAGCGAGTCCGTCGACCGGCGTCGAATATTTGCGCGAGGCGGCGCGTAAGCTGAACAGGCGTTCCTCGATGCGTTCGAGCTCGGCCGGGTCGAAGTCGGTTGCGGCGAGTGCCGCCTGGAGATGCTGGTCGGCTTCCTCCAGCGCGTTGATCGCGGTGTCGATCGCCCTTACCGCAGGCTCGACCAGCGCCGGCGAATTGACGCCGCGGCGCTCCAGCCGGCGTACCGCGGCCGACAGCGCCGCGACAGGCGAATGGTTGCCGCCGACCGCCTCCTGCGCCTCGCGCAGGTCGGAGGCGATCTTCTCGCCCTGCATCATCGTGGTGCGGCGGGAGGCGAGCGAGGTCTCTTCGCCGTCCTTGGGCGCGAGCTGCTTCAGCTCGTCCGAGGCGTGGCGCAGGTAATCCGCTTCGCGCGCGGCACGCTCCATGCCGGCGCGATGCTCTTCCAGCGCGGTATTGGCGGTGCGGCGCGCATCCCATAGCGATTCGACGGCCGCGACGTCCTTTTCGAGGCCGGCAAAGGCGTCGAGCAGGCGGCGGTGGGTGGCAGCATCGACCAGCGCGCGCTCGTCGTGCTGGCCGTGGATCTCGACCAGGGCGGCGCCGACCGCCTTCAGCGTCTGCACACTGATCGACTGGTCGTTGATGAAGGCGCGGGTACGGCCGTCGGCGAGCTGGACCCGGCGGAGAATCATCTCGCCGGTATCGTCGAGGCCGTTCTCGGCGAGGATTCTTGCCGCGGGGTGATTCTTGGGGATGTCGAAAACGGCGGTGACCTGCCCCTGCTCCGCGCCGTGGCGCACGAGGCCGGCGTCGCCGCGACCGCCGAGCGCCAGTGCAAAGGCATCGAGCAGGATAGATTTGCCCGCACCGGTCTCGCCCGTCAAAACTGCAAGCCCGGTGGCGAATTCGATATCAAGCCGTTCGATCAGGACGATGTCACGGATCGACAGACGCGCCAGCATGGAACCAGATTTCCTAGCCGAGGCCCATCTTCTTGAAGGTCCGGCTGATCCATGACCCCTGATTCTCGCTCGGTTCGAGACCGCCGGATTTTACAAGATTATAGGCGTCCTTGTACCAGCGGCTGTCAGGAAAATTGTGCCCGAGCACGGCGGCCGCCGTCTGCGCTTCGCCGACGATGCCGATCGCCATATAGGCTTCGGTGAGCCGGAACAGCGCCTCCTCGACATGGCGCGTGGTCTGGTACTGCGTGACCACCGTCTTGTAGCGGTTGATCGCCGCCGTGTAGTCGCGCTTCTGCGCATAATAGCGGCCGACGTTCATTTCCTTGCCGGCGAGTTGGTCGCGCGCACCCTCGATCTTGGCCTTGGCGGAGGTCGCATATTCCGAGTTCGGATATTTGCGCACCACCTCTTCGAGCGCGGCGATCGCCTTCTCGGTACGGGTCTGGTCGCGGCTGATGTCTGGGATCTGGTCGTAATGGGAGGCCGCGATCAGATATTGCGCATAGGCCGCGTCCGGGCTGCCGGGATGCAGCGTGACGTAGCGGGAAGCGGCGCCGATGCAGCCGTCATAGTCGCCGCCTTGGTAGGACGCATAGGCCGACATCAACAGTGATTTGCGGGCCCAGTCGGAATAGGGATGCTGGCGGTCGACCTCCTCGAACTTCTTGTTCGCCGCCTTCATATCCTTCTTCTCGTTCATGAGGTACAAGCCCTCATTGTAGATCTTGTCGGCGGGCTCTTCGGTGAAGGTGTCGTCCTTCGCGGTGAACTTGTCCCAGAGCGAGCCGGTACCGCAGCCGGCCAGCGGCAGTGCCAGCACGATGAAGGTGGCGGCCTGAAGCAGCCGACGGGCACCGATCGAAGCCCTTGGCGAAACCGAAAGATATCCGCGCGTCATACGCTGTGCCGACATGAATTTAAGACCTGACGCCCTGTGATGCGGTGCCCGCCAGCCCATGAGTGATGGCGTGAGTCATGGGCGCGAAATGTGTCCGTGATGCTTGCCAAGCGACCACGCAGGTGTAACCGAAAAACGATCGTTAACCCACCGGATAGGCAGGCATTCCGCCCGGATTAAGGCGAAATTGCCGCAATGCTAGCGGATCATGGTTACCAGGAGTTTCCCCGGGGGTAAGTCGCGACCAATGCCTGCGACAACAGGTCTGTCAGGATACGTCCGGCCCATAAGCCGCGGCGACCCGGCCGCCGACGATACCGCGACCGACTTCACCCACGGGACGCGTGCTACGGCGGGCCGCCTCGCCCTCGATCACCCGCCAGGCGGTACGGTCGGCCAGCAGCGCGGTCAGGACAGCGTGGTTGAGCTTGTGGCCGCCACGCACCGAGCGATAGGCGCCAAGCAGTGGCAGGCCGGCCAGCGCGAGGTCGCCGATCACGTCGAGCACCTTGTGGCGAGCACATTCGTCGGCGTAGCGAAGACCTTCGGTGTTGAGCAGCCGCTCGTCGTCAAACACGACCGTGTTGTCGAAGGAGGCGCCGAGCGCGTAGCCCGCGCTCCAGAGCCGGGCGACATCGCACATCAGGCCGAAGGTCCGGGCGCGACCGACTTCGCGGCGGAAACGCTCCGGATTGAGGTCGAACGCGTAGCTCTGCTGACCGATGACGGGATTTGTGAAGTCGATCTCGACCTCGGCGCGGAACCCGTTGGCGTAGGGCCGGATCTCACCGAAGGAGTCGCCGATCTTGGCGGAGACCGGCTTCAAAACCTGAATGAAGCGGCGCTGGGCCGGCTGGCTGACGATGCCGGCCTGGTCGATCGCCGCAACGAAGGCCGCGGCACTGCCGTCCATGATCGGCACTTCCGGACCGTCGATTTCGACGGTGGCGTTGTCCACGCCCATGCCGCGCAGCGCAGCAAGCACATGCTCGGCAGTGGAGACCAGCGGACCGTCGCGATCGCCGAGGACGGTGGCGAAGTCGGTCGCGACCACCTGCTCGGCGGTCGCCTGAACTTCGCGGTCGCTTCCCTCAAGGCCGGTGCGGACAAAAATAAAACCCGCGTCGACAGGCGCAGGCCCAAGCGTGAGAGTGACGGGAAGACCGGAGTGAACGCCAACGCCTGCCACGGAGGCTTGCGCACGAAGCGTTGTTTGCCGGCTAAACTTCATCAGGAACCGCCCCACTACGACCATCGCGACTTATACTGGACCCGCTTGGCCGGCCAGTGCCGACGGTCGCGAATCTCCGTATCCCCAAGTCACGGCAAACCATAGTCACTGCCTCAAACAGCGCCAACTCACGCTTTTTTACCGATTGTTACCCCAAACCTGCCGTATTCGCGCCAAGGCTTAACCAAATTGCGCCGAGTTTCAGGGCCGTTGCCGGCAGCTTTACTGAACCACCGAATACATAATTAATGATTTAAAATCAGTTGCTTGGTCGCGCAATTCGGACGTTCCCGGACCAAAAGGAAAGGTCCCGGCAAGCTTCTCGCCGGGACCTTTTTGCGTCTGCCTTATTGTAACAATCCTCAGGTCGCCTGACGCCGCAGGAAGGCCGGGATATCAAGATGGTCGTCGCCCTGTGGCGCCGGCGCAACAGGTGCCGGGCGGCCATGCATGTCCAGACCCTGCGGCGCGGGACGACGGGCATACTCTGATACCGGCTCGCTGGTCGCGATCTGCTGCGCCACGGTCTTCTGCGGGCGGCGATCGGGCAGCGGCGGCATCGCGGGACCGGCGGCGCGGGCCGCGACCGGCGGCTCGCTCTCCTCTTCGCGACGGCCGAGACCGACATTGGCGAGGCGCTGCAGCAGCGACAGGCGGGTCTTCTGCGGGGTCTCCTCCTCGACCTCGCCGCGAGCCTGGCGAAGTTCGGCCTGGGCCGGCATCGGCAGTTCCTCGAGACGCGGCATCCGCGGCGCACGCACCGGCGGACGCTCGGCCTGCGGCGGGATGAAGTTTTCGGGCGTCATCGGCTCTTGCATCGCGACCGGGGCCTGCTCCGGCTCCGGGAACAGGGTCGGCTTCTGTGCGATCGGGCGCACGGTGACGTCGCCATAGGTCTGCATCGGCGCGGGGGCCTGCGGGGCGTCCGCGACGGCGGCGGCAATGGCGGCGAGCGCGGCGCGCTCAACGTTCGGGCGCGGCGCGGCGGCAACCGGAGCGCCGGCCGGGATCTGCGCTTCCAGCTTTTGGGCACGTTCGGCCAAACGCTGGTTGTCGGCACGGAGCCGCGCGGTGAGGTCGGCGAGACGGCTCTCGGCGGCAGCGGCCGGAGCAGCGGGAGCCTGCTGCACCGCCGGGGCGGCGTTCGCGACCGGAGCGCTGGAAGCCTGGCTGTTGCGGGCGATCGCGGCCTGCTCGATGCCGGTGGCGACGACCGAGACGCGGATCAGGCCGTCGAGCGCTTCGTCGAAGGTCGCGCCGACGATGATGTTGGCGTCCTGGTCGACTTCCTCACGGATGCGGGTCGCGGCTTCGTCGACCTCGAACAGGGTGAGATCCTTGCCGCCGGTGATGGAGATGAGAAGGCCCTTGGCGCCCTTCATCGAGGAGTCGTCGATCAGCGGGTTGGCGATCGCGGCTTCAGCGGCGGTCAGCGCACGCTTGTCGCCTGAGGCTTCGCCCGTGCCCATCATCGCCTTGCCCATCTCGCGCATGACGGCGCGGACGTCGGCGAAGTCGAGGTTGATCAGGCCTTCCTTGACCATCAGGTCGGTGATGCAGGCGACGCCCGAATAGAGCACCTGGTCGGCCATCGCGAAGGCGTCGGCGAAGGTGGTCTTTTCGTTCGCGACCCGGAACAGGTTCTGGTTCGGGATGATCAGGAGCGTGTCGACCACCTTGTGGAGCTCGTTGATGCCGGCTTCAGCGGTGCGCATGCGGCGGCCGCCTTCGAAGTGGAAGGGCTTGGTGACGACGCCGACGGTGAGGATGCCCATCTCGCGCGCGGTCTTGGCGATCACCGGAGCTGCACCGGTACCGGTGCCGCCCCCCATGCCGGCGGTGACGAACACCATGTTGGCGCCGGAGAGATGGTCGCGCAGCTCGTCAATCACCTCTTCCGCCGCCGCCGCGCCGACGTTCGGCTGCGAGCCGGCGCCGAGGCCCTGCGTGACCGCGGTTCCCATCTGCACGATGCGCTGCGCCTTCGACATCGTCAGCGCCTGCGCGTCGGTGTTGGCGACCACGAAATCGACGCCCTGGAGGCCCGCCGTGATCATGTTGTTGACGGCGTTGCCACCGGCGCCACCGACGCCGAACACGGTGATGCGGGGCTTCAGTTCGTGAATATCAGGAACATTGATGCTGATGGTCATGGTTGCCTCTCGATCACGCGCGCGTGGGTTCGCCCCGGCCGGCGGCCGCGGGAGTTGGTGAAAATCGGGACTTGCGGAAAGGAGTCATCAGAAGCCCTCGCGTAGCCATCGTCCGACCTTTCCGAAATAGCCGCCGGTCCCTGTCCTGACCTGCTGCCGCGTATGCCGCGGTTCGACATGTTCGAGGTGAACATATTGCGGGTAGACAAGGAGTCCGGCCGGCACCGCGAAGGCGGCGTTCTTCGCTTCGTTCGGCAGCCGGCCGAAACCGAGCGGGCGTCCGACCCGCACGGGCCGGCCGAGAATCTGGGTACCGAGTTCGACGAGGCCGGTGAGCTGCGAGGCGCCGCCCGAGAGCACGACGCGGCCGTTGGGCTCTGAGGCGAAGGGCGAATCCTTCAGCTTGTCCCGAATCATTTCGAAGACTTCCTCGGCACGGTGCTTGACGATATTGGCGATAGTGGCGCGGGAGACGATCTGCGGCAGATCTTGCTCGTCACCGGCTGTCGGCACAGACATCAGCTCACGCGAGTCCGATCCGCCGGTGATGACGGTCCCGTATAACGTCTTGATTCGCTCGGCATCGGCAATGGTCGCGGAGAGTCCGCGCGCGAGATCCATCGTGATGTGTTGCCCGCCGACCGCAAAACCCGCGGCATGCACGAAGCGGCCGCCGGAATAGACCGCAATCGTGGTGGTGCCAGCGCCCATCTCGACGACAGCGGCGCCGAGATCGGCCTCGTCGTCGGTCAGCACCGACAGGCCGGCTACATAGGAGCTCGCCGCCATGGCTTCGACGTTGATGTGGCAGCGCTCCACCGCCAGCATCAGGTTCCGCGCCACCGTGGCGTCACAGGTGACGACGTTCATGTCGACACCGAATTGATGCGCGACCATGCCGCGTGGATCGCGGATGCCTTTGACTCCGTCGAGCGTGTAGCCGACCGGCAGCGCGTGCAGCACGGTGCGGCCCTCGCCGGTGGCATGGCGCATGCCGGTGGAGGTGACACGGCTGACATCGGCCGGGGTCACCGCCCCGCCGCGAATGTCGGCTGCGGCTTCAACCAACTGGCCGGAGAGCCGGCCGCCGGACACCGACAGCAGCACGGACTCGACCCGCACCTTGGCCATTTTCTCCGCAAGCCCGACGGCCTGGCGCACCGCCTGCTCGCATTCGGCGAGATCGACCACCGCGCCGGCCTTCATGCCGCGTGACTGGATCTGGCTGTAGCCGATCAGTTCCACCGCGTGGGTGCGGCCGCGCAGGGCCTCGCTCGGCGCCGACGGCTTCAGCCGCGCGATCATGCAGGCGATCTTGCTGGTGCCGATATCGAGGCAGGCGACGATGCCGCCGCGCTTGTGCGGCATCGGGCGCGTCTTCGGCGTCTGGGTGCGATCGAGACCGGTCATGCGGAATCCCCGGCCTTCTTCTTTTTCTTGTCCTTGAACTGATCCTCGCGCGCCTTGGCGGCGTCGTCGGACAGCTGCACCACCAGCCGATCGGGCAGGCGCATGTCGACGGCGACGATATCGCGGGAGAACAGCTTGTCATCCTTGTCGAGCTTGGAGAGCATCGCGAGCGCGTTGCCGACGTCCTGCTCGGGCAGGCGGATGTCGAGGCCGTCCTTGAGCCGCAGGTTCCAGCGCCTCTCGCCGACGAAGATCGCAGCCTTGGTCACCGAATTGACCTGCGGATACCGCGCCAGCAGGGCGAGGAAGTCGCGTGCCTGGGTTTCGGCGCCCTTGCCGACCACGAGCGGCAGCGACAGGAACCGGCGGGAGACATAGGGTTCGAGCACGGCGCCGTCCTCGGCGATGACGGAGAGCCGGCCGGCCTCCTGCCACAGCGCGAACGCCTTGCGCTCGGTGAGCTCGATCATGAGCTGGCCCGGATAGAGCTTCAGCACGGTCGCATCTGCGATCCAGGGATTGGCCTTGAGCTTGTCGCGCACGGCGTCGGCATCGAGGAACAGCAGCGAGGAACGGCCGCTGACGCCGCCAATCGCGAGGATCTCGTCCTGAGTGAGCTGCTTGCGGCCGTTGATCACGACCGAGGCGATGCGGAAGCCGGCGGAATTGGCCATCGCGTTACGGGCATCGCTGACCGCGGCGATGAAGTCCTGGAGATGGCCGCCCTTGACGATGCCGAAGCCGCAGCTTCCGATCAGCAGCAGCACGGTCATGCTGATTCCGACCCGGCGCGGCAGGTAGCGCTCGACCAGCGCGACGACGCGCGGCGGCGGCTCGCGTTCGATGACGGCTTTGGCCTTGGTCTTGGCCCTGATCTTGGCGGCGGCGCGCGACTCCTCGCGCTTGTCCCGCACCCACTCGCGCAGAAGCACGACCGCTCCGATAGCGGCCGCCTTCAGGTCAGCTTGGGGCCTCAGCGATCTGAAAAGCGACCGGGTGAGGCTTCCTGCACGATCCATTGCACGAGCTCGTCAACAGTTTGCCCGCGACATCGCGCGGGTTCTGGCGAACATGACGTGTCGAACTTGCCGGGCCGGGTGCTGGTCTTCAGCAGAAGAAGCCTCTCCCCTTCAAAGCATGCGCTGGAGGTGACATCACCCACCACAGCTCACGCGCCGGCAGCCAAAACGCCATATGCGCCGCCAGCGTTAACCTTCCGACGTCCTGGTAAACAAAAGGTAAAGTTCGTTAACGTCTGGCGCTTTTTGCCCCGCAATTTGAGGCCTTTATGCCGAGATGACCGGCATTTTACCGGTTTTGGGCCCCAAAATGGGCCCTTTCGCCCGTCTGGCCGTTAACCAGTCCTAATTATTTCCGCACCCGCTGTTCCGCGAGCTCGACCAGGCCGCGCAGGAAGTCGACGAACTCGATGCCCTCGGCTTTCAGCGCCTTGGGGTAGAGCGAGGACTTGGTCAGCCCGGGCAGCGTGTTGGTTTCGAGATAGACCAGGCCCTTGTCCGAGACGATGAAGTCCGAGCGGGAGTAGCCGGTGCAGGACATCGCGCGATGGGCCAGCATAGCCTGCTCCTTCAGCGCGGCAGTGATCTCGGGTGCGAAACGACCGGGGCAGATCTCCTGGGTGGACTTCAAGAGATATTTCGCCGCGTAATCGAAATTGCCCTCGCCCGGAATGATCTCGATCGGCGGCAGCGAGATGATCGACCCGTCAGGCCGCTCCAGCACGCCGCAGGTCGCCTCGACGCCGGCGATGTAGGGCTCGATCACATACTCTTCGTGCTTGGCTGCATTGCGGACGGCGACGAGATCCTGCTTCGCATTGACGAAGATCAGGCCATAGCTCGACCCGTCGCGCGCCGGCTTTGCGATCAGCCGCCCGTATTCGGCGAAGCCCTCGTCGATCTTGTCCAGAGCAACGTTTGCCGGTGGCGTCACGCCGCCGAGCGCGGCGAACCGCTTCGCCGCAATCTTGTCGAAGGCCAGATGCGAGGAGGCCGAGCCCGAGCCGGTGAAGGGCACGCCGCGCGCCTCGCACATCACCTGCAATTCGCCGTTCTCGGCGCGGCCACCATGCAGGCCGAGCACCAGCACGCGGCCTTCCGCCTTGGCCCGGTCGAGCGCCTGCTCCAGCGGAATGCCTGATGTGCCGGGCTTGAACTCGTCCTCGAACGGTCGGACATGTTCCAGCAGCTGCCTGGACTCAACGACATGCACCTTGTCCCCGACGTCCCACCACCAGAGCTCGGCCTCAGGCAGCGCCTGATGCAGCGCCTGGGCTGACGCGACGGAAACCAGACGTTCGCGGTTGGAGCCGCCGAAGAGGATGGTGATGCGCATGTTCATAGTCCGCAATCTCTCCAATTCGTCATTCCGGG
The DNA here is from genome assembly GCA_023435725.1 of Pseudomonadota bacterium. GTDB lineage: Bacteria > Pseudomonadota > Alphaproteobacteria > Rhizobiales > Xanthobacteraceae > Bradyrhizobium. The sequence goes on from JAEYRD010000107.1 coordinate 59,266, forward strand.
GCGCGACGAAGTCGCGAGCCCCGGAATGACGGTGATCATGAAACCCCGATCCGCTTGATTTCCCAGTGGAGCTCAATTCCGGAATTCGCCTTGACGCGTTCGCGCACGGTCTCGCCGAGCATCTCGATGTCGTGCGCGGTGGCTTCGCCCGTGTTGATCAGGAAATTGCAGTGCATCTCCGACACCTGAGCGCCGCCGACGCGCAGGCCCCGGCAGCCGGCAGCGTCGACCAGCTTCCAGGCGGAATGGCCGGGCGGATTCTTGAAGGTCGAGCCGCCGGTCTTTTCGCGGATCGGTTGCGCCGTCTCGCGGTGGCTCTGCACCTCCACCATGCGCGCGCGGATCGCCTCCGCATCCCTGATCTCGCCGCGGAAGCGTGCGGAGGTGAAGATGATGGAGGGATCGACACCGCTGTTGCGGTAGACGAATTTCATGTCGGCGTTGGAGAAGACGTGCTTCGCGCCGTCGCGCCCGACGCCTCGGGCCTCGATCAGCACGTCCTTGGTCTCGCCGCCATTGGCCCCCGCATTCATGCGCAGCGCGCCGCCGATCGTGCCGGGAATGCCGAAGTAGAATTCGAGCCCACCGATGTTGGCCGAAGCCGCTACTTCCGCCACGCGCTTGTCGAGCGCGGCAGCGCCTGCAGTGACGATATCGCCGCTCGCACTTGCTTCCCCAAAGGCGCGCGGCGCGAGCCGGATGACGACGCCCGCGATGCCGCCGTCGCGCACGATCAGATTGGAGCCGACACCGACGACATAGACCGGGATGTCGCTGGCGAGATGCGAGAGGAAATAGGCGAGATCGTCCTCGTCCGCCGGCGTGAACAGCACCTGTGCGGGACCGCCGACGCGAAACCAGGTGAGCTCGGCGAGCGACTGGTTGGCGAGCAGCCGGCCACGCAGATCAGGCATCGCGGCTTTGAGAGCGGGCGTGATGTCGGGGAAGCTCACCGCCCTACCCCAGCGCCTTCAATTGGTCCGGCAGCGCATACGCCCATTGCGTGATGTTGCCGGCACCGAGGCACACGACGAGATCGCCGGACTTCGCAAGTCCCTTGATGATGCCCGCGAGTTCGGAGGCCGACGGCAGCGGGATCACCTCGCGATGGCCGTGCGCGCGCAGGCCCGCGACGAAATGATCGCGGTCGACGCCTTCGATCGGGGCCTCGCCTGCGGCATAGACGTCGGCGACGATCACCGCATCAGCATCGTTGAAGCAGGTGCAAAATTCCTCGAACAGCGATTGCAGGCGGGTGTAGCGATGCGGCTGCACCACGGCGATGATCTTGCCGTTGGTGGACTCCCGCGCCGCCTTCAGCACTGCCGCGATCTCGACGGGGTGGTGGCCGTAATCATCGATCACGGTAACGCCGTTCCATTCGCCGGTCTTGGTGAAGCGGCGCTTGACGCCGCCAAAGCCCGCGATCGCCTTGCGGATGGCCTCGTCGGAGACGCCGAGCTCGCGCGCAACCGCAATCGCGGCCGTCGCATTCGAGGCGTTGTGGCGTCCCGGCATCGGCAACACGAGATCTGCGATCTCGTGCATTGCGCCAGTCTTGCGATTGCGGAACGCGACCTTGAACTTCGATCCGCCGCCCATCGGGGTGAGATCGGCCAGCCGCACATCGGCCTGCGGATTTTCGCCATAGGTGATGATGCGGCGATCCTCGATCTTGCCGACGAGGCTCTGCACCACGGGGTGATCGATGCACATCACGGCGAAGCCGTAGAACGGCAGGTTCTCGACGAAATGACGGAACGCGTCCTGCACGGCGTCGAAGGTCTTGAAGTGATCGAGATGTTCAGGATCGACATTGGTGACGATTGCAACATCCGTCGGCAACTTCAGGAACGTGCCGTCGCTCTCGTCGGCCTCCACCACCATCCATTCGCCGGCGCCGAGCCGCGCGTTGGAGCCGTAGGCGTTGATGATGCCACCGTTGATCACGGTGGGATCGAGCCCACCGGCATCGAGCAGCGTTGCGACCATCGTCGTCGTCGTGGTCTTGCCATGCGTGCCGGCGATGGCGACGCAGCTCTTCAGCCGCATCAGCTCGGCCAGCATCTCGGCGCGGCGCACCACGGGAATGCGCCGTTCGCGCGCCGCCATCAGTTCCGGATTGTCGCGCTTGATCGCGCTGGAGACCACGACGACCTCGGCACCATCGACGTTCTCGGCCTTGTGGCCGACCGAGACCTTCGCGCCCTTCTTGCGCAGCCGATCGAGATTGTAATTGTCGGAGGCGTCCGAGCCCTGCACGGCATAGCCGAGATTGACCAGCACCTCGGCGATGCCGCTCATGCCGATCCCGCCGATCCCGACGAAGTGGATGGGTCCGATCTCGCGCGGCAGTCTCATGCTCTGTTCCCTGACATCGCCGCCTGAAGGACGGCATCTGGCGAAGATCACGGCCAAATCAGCCGCGCCTTTCCTACTGGATGCCCCGCTTTAGAAGGCGAAGACAAGGGCTTTTTCGCGTCAGATTCCCGCGACTTTGACCACAAGATCGGCCAGATGTTCGGCCGCATCGAGCCGCCCGGCGCCGCGGGCGGCCCGCGCCATGGTCGCAAGGCGCGCAGGCTCGGCGGCGAAGGCGGATATCTCGGCCGCCAGGCGATCGGAGGTGAACTCGGTCTGCGGGATACGGATCGCACCGTCGACCTTGGCCAGCACGCCGGCGTTGGCGAACTGGTCCTGGTCGATCGAGCCCGGCAGCGGCACCAGGATCGAGGGTCGTCCGATCGCGGCGAGCTCGGCCACGGTACCGGCGCCGGAACGCGACACCACCAGATGGTTGGAGGCGAGCCGCGCCGGAAGATCCGTGAAGAACGGCGCGAGCTCTGCATTGATCTTTAGCTTGTCGTAGACCGCGCGCACGCGCGTCATGTCCTCATCGCGCACCTGCTGGGTGAGGACGAGCCGGCCCCACAGTGCAGGCTCGAGGCGCTCGATCGCGCCCGGCACGATGTCGGCCATGATGCGCGCGCCCTGGCTGCCGCCGACGACGAGCAGGCGAAGCGGGCCGTTCACCTCGGGCGCTGCATATTTCACGGCAGCCGCCGCAAGGATTGCCGGCCTCATCGGCGTGCCGACCGTCGTGGTCTTGCCTGATAGCGCCGGATCGCGGTCGAGCTCGCCGGGTAACGACGTCGCAATCGCGCGAACGCGGCTCGACAGGAAACGGTTGGCGCGGCCGAGCACCGCATTGGCCTCGTGAATGATGCTGGGCACACCGGCGAACTTCGCTGCGACCAGCGGCGGCAGCGTCGGATAGCCGCCGAAGCCGACGACGGCGACGGGCTTCAACCGCTTGATCAGGCGATACGCAGAGAGCGTGCCGACGGCCAGCGCGAGACCGGCATAGGCGAGCTGGAACGGATTGCGCCCGCGCGCGGTCTCGCTCGAGACGACGTCGATCATGTCCTTGCTGAACAGCCCGCTATAGCGCAGCGCCCGGTCGTCCGTGACGAGGCGGACGCGAAAGCCGCGCCGGATCAGTTCGACGGCAAGCGCCTCGGCCGGAAACAGGTGGCCACCGGTGCCGCCCGCGGCGAGAAGAATCAGGGGGGACGCGTCCATGGATAGGCCTTTTACAAGGTCTTTCTGGTCATTGCGAGCGAAGCGAAGCAATCCAGACTATCTCCGCGGAGACAGACTGGATTGCTTCGTCGCTTCAGTGCAAAATTGCTTTGCAATTTTGTCACGAGCTCCTCGCAATGACTAAGCGTAGCTGCGCATAGCTTCGGCGTGGCCGCTCGCCTCGACCTCGGTGCGCGGGCGCAGCCGCGTCAGGGCCAGCATCATGCCGACGCCATAGGCGAGCGACACGATCGAGGAGCCGCCATAGGAGATGAAAGGCAGCGTCATGCCCTTGGCCGGAATGAGCTGGAGATTGACCGACATGTTGATCGCCGCCTGCACACCGAACAGGATCGCAAGGCCGGAGGCCGCGAAGCGCGAGAACATGTCCTCATTGGCATAGGCGCGCGACAACGTGCGGATCACGACGAACGCGAACAGCGCCAGCATCGCAAGGCACAGCATGATGCCGAACTCTTCGGCGGCGACCGCGAACACGAAATCGGTGTGGCTGTCCGGCAGGCTGCGCTTGGCGATCCCCTCGCCCGGCCCGAGCCCGAACCAGCCGCCGTTGTAGAAGGCCTCCATCGCGGTATCGACCTGGAAGGTGTCGCCGGAGGCCGGATTCATGAAGCGCTTGATGCGGCCGGCAACGTGCGGAACGAACAGATAGGCGCTGAACAGGCCGGCCGCGGCGGCGCCCGCGAGGCCGAACACCCAGATCATCCGCATGCCTGCGATGAAGAACAGCGAGCCCCACACCATCAGGATCAGCATCGTCTGGCCGAAATCGGGCTCCATCACGAGGAGCGATACCAGCATCAGCAACAGCACCAGCGCCATCGAGGTTGCCGGCATCTCCGGTCGCTTGGTCGATTCCGCGAACAGCCAGGCGGCGATGACGACGAACGATGGTTTTGCGATTTCTGAGGCCTGGATGTTGACGCCGAGCAGCGTGATCCAGCGCCGCGAGCCTTTTACCTCGGGGCCGATCGCAAGCGTCACCACGATCAGGATGATGCTGATGGTGAAGATGATCAGCGCGCTTCGGCGGATTGACCGCGGCGACAGGAAGGACACCCCGAGCAGCACCATGCAGGACGGCGCCAGGAACATCACGTGACGGCTGAAGAAGTGGAAGGGATCGAGCCCGATGCGGGTCGCAACCGGAGGACTCGCCGCCAGCGACAGGATCACGCCGGTCAGCATCAGCGCCAGGATGGCGCCCATCAACGGCTTGTCGACGGTCCACCACCACTCGGAAAAGGGGGTGCGTTCTTCACGGGAGAGCATGGGCGGCCGCTTTCGGACGGAGGTCCGTCCATTGGTCGCCGACGTTGGTTACCGGGGGGTTAATGGGACCGACCAAGTTGTGGAGAGTCTCGTGCCCCGGACGCAGAATTGTAGGATGGGTAGAGCGAAGCGAAACCCATCAATTCCACAAGAGCGATGGGTTTCGCTTCGCTCTACCCATCCTACGGGTCTCACACCACCGGCTTCACGCCCGGCAGCGCCTGCACCAGATCGCGAAACGCAGCGCCGCGGATTTCGAAGTTGCGGTATTGGTCGAAGGAGGCGCAGGCCGGCGACAGCAGCACGACCGCATCCTGCAGGCCCGATGCTTCCGCGTCGCGCGCGGCGTGCTCGACGGCGACGTCGAGGGTCTGGCTGATTTCGTGTGGCACTTCGCTACCGAGCGTCCCGGAAAACTCCTGCGCGGCCTCGCCGATCAGGTAGGCCTTGCGGATGCGCGGGAAGAAACCGGTAAGGCTAGTGATGCCGCCCGCCTTCGGCTTGCCGCCGGCGATCCAGAAGATGTCGGCGAAGGACGACAACGCATACGCCGTGGCGTCGGCGTTGGTGCCCTTGGAGTCGTTGACGAACAGCACGTTGCCGCAGCGGCCGACCTGCTCCATGCGATGCGCGAGACCCGGAAAGCTGCGCAGCCCGTTCTGAAGCATGTCGAGGCTGATGCCCATCGCAAGCGCGGCGGCGGCAGCGCAGGCCGCGTTCTGCGCGTTGTGCAGGCCGCGCAGCGAACCGATGCCGCCAAGCATGGCGACCTCGCTGCGGGCGCCGCCCGAGGCGCGCAGGATGGTGCCGTGCTCGACATAGATGCCGCTCGCCAGCGGATTCCGGACCGAGATGCGCTCGACCTTCTTGCCGGCGCGGTCGAGACGGTCGGCGATATTACGGCACCAGCCGTCGTCGACGCCGACGATCGCGGTGCCGCCTGCCTGCACGCCGGCGACGAGGCGCTCCTTCACCGCGGCGTAGTGCTCGATCGTGCCGTGACGGTCGATGTGGTCCTCGCTGACATTGAGCAGGATACCGACGGAGGGATCGAGCGACGGCGTGAGGTCGATCTGGTAGGATGACATCTCGATGACGTGGACACGGCCCATGCGCGGCGGCTCCAGCGACAGGATCGCAGTGCCGATATTGCCGCCCATCTGGGTATCGTAGCCGGCAACTTTGGTCAGATGCGCGATCAGCGCCGTCGTGGTGGACTTGCCGTTGGTGCCGGTGATGGCAACGAACGGCGCGTCCGGCGCATGCCGCCGCCGCTCGCGGCAGAACAGCTCGATGTCGCCGATCACCTCGACGCCGGCCTCGCGCGCCTTCAGCACGCTCCAGTGCGGCACCGGATGGGTGAGCGGCACGCCGGGCGCCAGCACGAGGGCCGCGAAATTCGCCCAGGAGACGTTGCGCAGATCCGCGGTGATGAAACCGGCCTGCGCCGCCTTGGCGACGTTCTCGGCATTGTCGTCGGCGGCGATCACCTCGGCGCCGCCGGCCTTGAGCGCATGGCAGGAAGCGAGCCCCGAGCCGCCGAGGCCGAAAACCGCGACCGTCTTGCCGGTGAAGGAAGTGACGGGGATCATGGCGTCATCGTTACCGCAGCTTCAGCGTCGACAGGCCGGCGAGCGCCAGCATCACCGAGATGATCCAGAAGCGGATCACGATCTGCGGCTCGGTCCAGCCGAGCTGCTCGAAATGGTGGTGGATCGGCGCCATTCGGAAGATGCGCTTGCCCGTGAGCTTGAACGACACCACCTGCACGATGACGGAGACAGCCTCCAGCACGAACAAGCCGCCGATCACCGCGAGCACGATCTCGTGCTTCACCGCGACCGCGATCGCACCCAGCATGCCGCCGAGCGCAAGCGAACCGGTGTCGCCCATGAAGATCGAGGCCGGCGGCGCGTTGAACCAGAGGAAGCCGAGGCCTGCGCCCAGCAGCGCGCCGCAGAGCACCGCGAGTTCGCCGGTGCCGGCGACATATTTGATCTGGAGGTAGTCTGCGAACACCGCGTTGCCGGCGAGATAGGCGATCATCGCAAAGCTCGCGGTCGCGATCATCACCGGCACGATGGCAAGGCCGTCGAGGCCGTCGGTGAGGTTCACCGCATTGCCGGCGCCGACGATGACGAAGGCACCGAAGACGACGAAGAACCAGCCGAAATGCAGCACGGTGTCCTTGAGGAAGGGGATCGTCAGCGCGGTCGACGCGGGATCGCGATTCAGCCGCACCAGCGCGTAGCAGGCGACCAGCGCGATGATCGCCTCGATCAGCAGGCGAAGCTTGCCGCCGAAGCCGCTCGTGGTCTGCTTGGTCACCTTGAGATAGTCGTCATAGAAGCCGACGAAGCCGAAGCCGAGCGTCACCGCGAGCACGATCCAGACGTAGGGGTTGAGCGGATTGGCCCACAGCACGGTGCCGACCGTGAGGCCCGACAGGATCATCAGCCCGCCCATGGTGGGCGTGCCCTTCTTGGCAAGATGCGATTGGGGACCGTCGGCGCGGATCGGCTGGCCCTTGCCCTGCCGGATGCGCAGATGGTCGATGATCCAGGGCCCGAACAGGAACACGAACAGCGCGCCGGTGACGACGGCGCCGCCGGTGCGGAAGGTGATGTAGCGGAAGACGTTCAGAACGGTGCGAACCGCACCGAAACCCGGAAATGTGTTGGAGAGCTCTATCAGCCAGTAAAACATTCAGACGGTCCTATGGCGCCTTTCGTACGCGGCCTTGGTCTCGATCTTTGCATCGATCTTGATATCGATCTTGGCATCGACCTTGGCCTCAACGTGCCTCACGCGCATTCGCTGGTCTTCATCACGGGTCGGGCGACCTCTATGAAACCGGTCGGCTTCGCGCCGCAAAGGGTGGGATTCGGGAACAGCGCCTTCCAAGCAGTTTACGCCTTTGCCTGCAAGGCGGCCACTAGGCCCGGCACAAACTTGTTGACCCAGAACATCTTCTTGCTGCCCTTGACAACCACGACATCGCCTGACTTCAGCAGATTTGCGACCTCGCCCGGCTTCAGCGTGGCGGGGTCATCGTGCCAGCCGAGGCCCTTGCCGGCCGGCAGCACGTCATAGAGGTGGCGCATCAGAGGCCCGACGCAGTAGACGCCGTCGATGCCGTCGAGATGCTTGGCGAGGCCGGTGTGGTAGCTTGGTGCGTCATCGCCCAGTTCCAGCATGTCGCCGAGCACGGCAATGCGGCGGCCATCGGTCATATTGCGCGCCTGCAGGCTTTGCAGCGCAGCAGCCACGCTGGCCGGATTGCCGTTGAAACTGTCGTCGATCACGGTGACGCCGCCGACCGCCTGCTCGACGCCACGCCCAGTCATGATGCCGACCCGGTCGAGCTTGATCGCAAGCGTCGCGGCATCGAGGTTCGCCGCGCGGATCGCGGCGAGCGCGGCCAGCGCATTCTGCACCCGATGCGGTGCCCCCGGCGTCAGGCTGAACGCGATCTCCTTCTTGCCGACCCGCGCCACGACCTGCCAGCTCTCGCCATGCGGCGCGTGCTTGACCTCGTGCACCTCGGCATGCTCGCCGAAGCGCACAACCTTGCCCTTCCACTCGGACGCCTTGATCCCGGCCGGCAGCACCAGCACGCCGTCCTCGGGCAGGCCCAGCGCGATCGACACCTTTTCGTGCCTGATGGCTTCGAGCGAGCCGAGCTTCTCCAGATGCACGGGCTGGACGTTGACGACCAGCGCAATGGTCGGCCGCGTCAGTTCGCTGAGCCGTGCGATCTCGCCGAGCTGGTTCATGCCCATCTCGACGACCCAGAGGCTGGCGTCGGGCCGTGCATTGCAAAGCGTCAGCGGCACGCCCCAGAAATTGTTGAAGCTCGACGGGCTCGCATAGGCGTCGGGATAGGCGGCCAGAAATTCCTTGGTGCTGGTCTTGCCGGCACTGCCGGTGAGCCCGATCACCGGTCCATTGAAGCGCGCGCGGGCGGCGCGCGCGAGGCCCCAGAGACCGTCGATCAACGTGTCCTTCACGACGATCTGCGGGATACGGATGCCGGCGATCTCGTGCGGAACGATCATCGCGACCGCCCCGGACGCTTCGGCCTTGTCCGCGAACTCCCAACCATCACGCGCGCTGGCGAAGGCGGAGATGAAGCCGCCGCTCGGCGTGCCGCTCAGCGCGACGAACAGGCTGCCCGGTTTCACCAGACGACTGTCCTGGGTCACGAACTCGATCGGCGTGTCCGGAAATGACCCGGCAGCGCCAAGCGCTCGCGCCACTTCGGCAACAGTCCATATCGGCACGCTCATGCAATCCTCGACGCTAATGCGGCGGCGACCGCCTCGTGATCACTGAAGGGCAGCACCTGGCCGCCGACGATCTGCCCGGTCTCATGTCCCTTGCCGGCGATCAGCAGCGCATCGCCGTCTTCCAATTCCTCGATCGCGGCGCGGATCGCCGCGGCACGGTCGCCGATTTCCCTGGCGCCCTTGGCGGTTGCGAGGATCGCGGCGCGAATGGCTTCCGGCTTCTCGCCGCGCGGATTGTCGTCGGTGATGATGATGCCGTCGGCATTCTCCGCCGCGATCTCGCCCATGATCGGACGCTTGCCGGCATCGCGATCGCCGCCGGCGCCGAACACGACGACCAGCCTGCGCCTGGCGTAGGGACGTAGCGCCTGCAGCGCCTTCGCCAGCGCATCCGGCTTGTGCGCATAGTCGACGAAGATCGGCGCGCCGTTGCGCTCGCCGACGCGCTCGAGCCGGCCCTTGGCGCCTTCGAGATGCTCGAGGCTTGCAAACACGTTTGCTGCATCGCTGCCGGTGCCGATCGCAAGGCCGGCCGACACCAGCGCGTTCTCGATCTGGAACGCGCCGACCAGCGGCAGCCGGACGCAATAGCGCTTGCCGCGATGCTCGACCGCGAGCACCTGCGAGAAACCTTCGACCTCGGCACCGGCAAGACGGATGCCCTCGCCTGCCCCGTCGCCGTTGCGGCCCACCGCCATCACGCGCAGGCCGCGCGATGCCGCCGCCTCGATCGCCTCCGCGGAACAATCATGATCGGCGGAGATCACCGCCGCTCCATCAGCTTGGACCAACTCACGGAACAGACGGAGCTTGGCTGCGAGATAGTGCGCGACGGTCGGATGGTAATCCATGTGGTCGCGCGAGAGATTGGTGAAGCCGCCCGCGGCGATGCGCACGCCGTCGAGGCGATACTGGTCGAGCCCGTGCGAGGACGCTTCGAAGGCGAGATGCGTCACGCCCTCGCGCGTGATCTCGTCGAGCTGCCGGTGCAGCGCGATCGGATCGGGTGTCGTCAAGGAACCATAAACGGTGCGCTTCGGCGAGACGAGGCCGATGGTTCCAATGCTGGCCGAGGCATGGCCAAGCCGCTCCCAGATCTGTCGCGTGAACGCGGCCACCGAGGTCTTGCCGCTGGTGCCGGTCACCGCGGCGATGGTTGCAGGCTGCGCAGGGAAGAATCTTGCCGCGGCCAGCGCCAGCGCGCGGCGCGGATTGGCAACGGCGATAAACGGCACCTTGCTGCCGACGGGCGCATGGTCGGCGACGACCGCGACCGCACCGGCGGCAGTCGCGGCATCGATGAAGCGCGCGCCGTCGGTCTTGCTGCCGGCGAGTGCGAAGAACAAATCGCCCGGCTTGACCACGCGACTATCGAGCGCAATCCCCGTCACCTCGAGCACCGCGACAGCGGGCTCGATTGCGGCATCATTGCCTAGCAGTTCGCGCAGCTTCATGGTCTTCCAGTCGACATGCCGTGCCGGAAAGCCGAATCTTCGGAAAAACTCCGACTCAGCGGCGGCGATGGCCTACCCGGTTGATTACTGGGTTGTCCTGGATGCTGCAAGAATAAGGCGGTCGGACGGCGGCAGGTCAAACCGCGGTTCGACGCCCAAAAGCGGCGCAATCCGCTCGATCACCTTACCGCCGGTCGGCACCGCGTTCCAGCCCGAGGTGATGAAACCATGCGTTTCGGGCAGCGCCTGCGGCTCGTCGATCATGATCAGAATGTGATACTTCGGATCGTCGCAGGGCATGACCGCCGTGAAGGAATTGAGCACGCGCTTTTTGGCATAGCGGCCGTTGATGACCTTTTCGGACGTGCCGGTCTTGCCGCCGACGTAGTAGCCCTTGATGTCGGCGGTCTTGGCGGTACCGATTTCGGCGTTGAGCCGCATCAGATACCGCATCTTGTCGCTGGTATCCTGCTTGATCACGCGCTTGGCCAGCGCCGCGGCTTCCGATTCGCTGCGCTTCATGAAGGTCGGAGGAATCAGATAGCCGCCGTTCACCAGGGCATTGATGCCCATCACCGCCTGCAGCGGCGCCACGGAGAGACCCTGGCCAAATGCGGCAGTGACCGTGTTCAGCTCACTCCAGCGGCGCGGGATCAGCGGAGCCGCGCTCTCCGGCAGCTCGGTGCGTAGCCGCGTCAGCTGGCCCATCTTGGCCAGGAACGCCTTGTGCGCCTCGACACCCTGGCCGAGCGCAATCCGCGCGGCGCCGATGTTGGACGAGTAGGTGAACACTTCCTTGGTGTTGATAAAACGTCCGAGCGGGTGGCTGTCGTGGATGGTGAACTTGCCGTAGTGCAGGTTTCCGCGCGCATCCCACGACGAGTTCAGGTTGATCTTTCCGGAATCGAGCGCCATCGCCAGCGTGAACGCCTTGAAGGTCGAGCCCATCTCGTAGACGCCCGTCGTCAGGCGGTTGATCCGATCGGGGTCGTGCGCTTCCTTCGGATTGTTGGGATCGAAATCCGGTAGGGAGACCATCGCCACGATCTCGCCGGTCTTGACATTGGAGACAATACCGGACGCCGCCTTGGCGTGGAACTTCTCCTTGGCCTTCAGAAGTTCGTCGCGCAGCGCGTGCTCGACGCGCAAATCGACCGACAGCTCGATCGGCTTTTGCAGCCGGTCGGTGGCAAAGCCGGCGCGGTGGAGGTCGGCGAGCCCTTGATTGTCGAGCCACTTCTCAATGCCGGCGATGCCCTGGTTGTCGATGTTGACGAGACCGATGAGGTGAGCAACCTCGTTGCCGGTCGGATACACGCGCTTGTTCTCGCGCAGGAAGCCGATACCGGGAATGCCGAGCTTGTGGATGTCCTGCTGCTGCTTCGCCGTGACCTCGCGCTTGAGCCAGACGAATCCCTTGCGCGACGACAGGCGCTCGCGCACTTCGGCCTCGTCGAGGTCGGGCACGGTGGCGGTCAGAAGCTCGATTGCCTCGTCCTTGTCGATGATGCGGCGCGGCTCGCCGAACAGGCTCGCCGCCTTGACGTCGGTCGCGAGGATGGCACCGTTGCGGTCGACGATGTCGGGTCGCGCGGTCGCGACCACCTCCTGCGACGCGGCGCGGCGGGCGCCGTGGGCGTCGGCGCCGATCGCGAACATCACGAGGCGGCCGCCGATCAGGGCGTAGACCGAGGCGAAGGCGAGCATTGCGAGGCCAACGCGCGCGCGCGCCTTCGCGGCGCGGTCGACGTTGCGCCCGTACAGCAGGCTGCGGATCAGCCGCTGCCGCCAAGGCTCAGCCGCCTTTACTGTGGGTTTAGCCGGAGTCGGAGCGCTCATTGCTTGTCCTCGGGCTGAGGCACGGAGCCCGTCACACTATCCGGATCGCTTGCGGCTTCGATGGTGTTGAGCATGGCCCCGATCGGGTCGGGCTCGCCCGGCCTGAACATCCGAGGCGGACGCTCGGGCAGGTTCTTCAGCGAGTCGTATTGCGTGCCGTTGACCGGCTTGAGCCGCAGATGCCGCTCGGACAGGCCCTGCAGGCGCAGGGGCGCATCGAGCTTGGCCCATTCGGAGCGCAGCGAGGCGATCGCATCGCGCTGCTCGCGGATCTCCGCATGCAGCCGCAGCACTTTTTCCACGCGCGCCGTGGAGTCCATCTTGATCCGGTAGACATAGGCGGCCGCGAAGATCAGCGCGCCGATGACGAGAAGGTGGATGATGCGCATGCGCTAGCCGCCCCTCATCACGTCGGAGAGTTTTGGCCAGGGCGACGGCTCGCCGTCGTGATGCGCAGGTGCCGAGGTGCGCTCGGCGGCGCGAAGTTTTGCGGAGCGCGCGCGCGGATTATGCGCGACCTCGTCCTCGCCGGCGATCACGGGCCGCCGCGTCAGTAGCTGGAAGCTCGGCGGAACCTGCGCCAGTTCCGGCAGGTGCCGCGATCCGCCACCGGTCTTCGAACGTTCAGCGAGGAAATTCTTGACGATGCGGTCTTCCAGCGAATGGAACGAGACGACGACGAGGCGGCCGCCCGGCTTGAGCACCCGTTCGGCCGCGGCCAGCGCGGTCTGGAGCTCCTCGAGCTCTTCGTTGACGAAGATGCGCAGGGCCTGGAACGTCCGCGTCGCGGGGTGAATATCCCCGGGTTTCGAGCGAACCACCCGGGCGACCAGATCGGCGAGCGCGCGCGTGGTCGTGAACGGCGTCTCCTGCCGGTCCGCCACGATGGCGCGGGCGACGCGGCGCGAATGCCGCTCCTCACCGAGGAGATAGATGATGTCGGCGAGATCGCCTTCCGAGGCACGCGCGACGACGTCGGCGGCGGTCGGACCCGCCTGCCCCATCCGCATGTCGAGCGGACCGTCGAGGCGGAAGGAAAAGCCGCGACCGGCCTGGTCGAGTTGCATCGAGGACACCCCGACATCCATCACGACGCCGTCGACGGCATCGACGCCTTGCGCCGCGCAGACCTCGGCGAGATTGGAGAAGCGGTCCTCGACCAGCGTCAGCCGGCCCGCGAAACGTTCGACCAGTTCGGCACCACCCGCGATGGCGGTGCGGTCGCGATCGATCGCGATCACACGGGTTCCCGGCACATCAAGGATCGCGCGGCTGTAACCGCCGCCGCCGAAGGTGGCGTCGACATAAATACCGCCCTCACGCGGGGCGAGATGGTCGACCGCCTCGCGGCCAAGAACGGGGATGTGCGGAACCGAACTCATGCGCAACGCCTGCCGAACGCCCAGCTTGATGCCCAAGCGAGATCGGGGACGAACAAGCCCATAACGCCTCGAACCATTCCACGTCGCGCCGGTTCCACGACCCAACCCTTGTCCAGCACGGTTATCAAGCCCGGTCGTCCCGGGCCGCAAACCCAGTGTTCCCAGTGGAATTTGACGGGCAGCCATGGGATTTCGAGCCAAAATACGCTTTGGCCGCCTCCGGACGCGGGTCGGCACTTCATCCCTCAGTAACGGCCCTTAGCGTTAAGAAAGTGTTGATCGACTCGTTACAAGTCGAAAAGGTGACGGGAACGGTGATGCCGCATCCACACACCCGGGGCAAAATGCATCCGTTAACCGCGCCTCGCGATTGCGCCCGCCGGAGGGTAAAGGAATAGTAAAGAGAAGGGCTTGCTACCCTCTCTGTCTGCCTCGAGCTGCCTATGTCGTCTGGTTCGTCCAAATCATCTGGATCTGATTCGAAGCGTCAACGCGTTCTTCCGGTCCCCAAGGCCGCGGCGAACCTGCGGACGTTCGAGCCGGATTCCTCGATCGTCTCCGACATCATCCCCTCGCCGAACCACGGCGAGCGTAACAAGGGACGGCTGCCGGACATGATCGTGCTGCACTACACCGGCATGCCTGATGTCGAGGGTGCGCTGGCACGGCTGTGCACGGCGGGCACCGAAGTGTCGGCGCATTACGTCGTGCTGGAGGATGGCCGCATCGTGCAATGCGTGCCCGAGGCCAGGCGCGCCTGGCACGCCGGCATCTCATCCTGGGCCGGCGAGGATGACGTCAACTCCTGCTCGATCGGCATCGAGATCATCAATCGCGGCCATGACTGGGGCTATCCGGAATTTCCGCTGCGCCAGATCGCTGCCGTGATCGCGCTGTGCCGCGGCATCATGCTCCGCCGCAACGTGCCGGCGCACCGGGTGCTCGGCCATTCCGACGTTGCGCCCGCCCGCAAGAAGGACCCCGGCGAAAAGTTTCCGTGGCATTCGCTGGCCAATTCCGGCGTCGGCCACTGGGTGACGCCCACGCCGGTCGTGCGCGGCGACAGCCTCGTGCTCGGCACAATCAGCGACCAGGTGCTGAGCCTGCAGCAGGCGCTCGCCAGGTATGGCTACGGCGTTCCCCTCAACGGCAAATACGATGCCGCGACGATGGAAGTCATCACCGCCTTCCAGCGCCACTTCCGCCCGGCGCGGCTCGATGGCGTCGCGGATCACTCGACGCTATCGACATTGCAGGCGCTGCTGGCGAGCTTGCCGGCGGAGACGACCCTGGCTTCGAAGTAGCTCTCGCGCCACTTTCTCCCGTCATTGCGAGCGCAGCGAAGCAATCCAGAATCTTCCCTCAGCGGCAGTCTGGATTGCTTCGCTGCGCTCGCAATGACGAAATCTGGGACGCCTACTCCATCTCCCTCACCCGCCGCGCATAGAGCCGCCGCAACGGCTCGAGCTGCGTCATCTCCGTCGCCGCGCGGTAGGCATCGCGCGCTTCATTCTTGCGGCCGAGCCGCCGCAACAGATCGGCCCGCACTGCCGGCAACATCTCATAGCCGTCCAGCCCGCCGCGCGCGGTGATCGCATCGACCAGATCGAGCGCGCGGGCCGGACCGTCGACCATCGAGACGGCCGCGGCGTGGTTGAGCTCGATCACAGGCGACGGGCTGGCGCGCAGCAGCACTTCGTAGAGTCCGGCGATCTGCGGCCAGTCGGTCTCCTCGAAACTCGGTGCGCGGGCGTGCAGCGCTGCGATCGCCGCCTGCACTGCGTAGGCGTGCGGACGGCCGGGCACGCGCAACGCGTCATCGACGAGGCGCAGGCCTTCTTCGATCTGCGCGCGATCCCAGAGCGTACGGTCCTGCTCTTCCAAGAGAACGATGTCGCCGGCCGCAGTCTCGCGCCCGGCGCGCCGCGCGTCATGCAGCAGCATCAACGCCAGCAGGCCCTTGATCCCCGCGCGATCGGGCATGAGGCGGTCGAGCAGACGGCCGAGCCTGATAGCTTCGACCGCGAGGTCCGGCCGCATCAGGTCCGTGCCTGAGGTTGCGACATAGCCTTCGGTGAAGACGAGATAGATCACGGCAAGCACGCCGTCGAGCCGCGGCGCCAGCGCGGCGCGCTCGGGCACTTCGTAGGGAATGCCTGCGAGCCTGATCTTCTGCTTGGCGCGGACCAGCCGCTGCGCCATCGCCTCCTCACCGATGAGAAAGGCGCGCGCGACCTGCGCAGTCGAGAGGCCGCAGACGGTGCGCAGCGTCAGCGCGACCTGGACCTCGGGCGCGAACGCGGGATGGCAGCACGTGAAGATCAACCGCAGCATGTCGTCGTCGAGAATTGCGGGCGGCTCGTCGACCGCTTGCGCATTCAGCTCGAGCTCATGCAGAAGCGCCTGCTGCTTGCCGCGAAAGACAGTTTGCCGCCGGATGCGGTCGATCGCCTTGTTGCGGCCGACATTGACGAGCCAGGCGCGCGGATTGTCGGGCAGCTCGCACGTCGACCATCGTTCGAGCGCAACCTCAAAGGCATCCTGCAACGCGTCCTCGGCGAGATCGAAATCGCCGACGAGGCGGATCAGCGTGGCCAGCGCCCGCCCCGCCTCGTCGCGGAAGATCGTGTCGATCTCACCCGGGGTCATGCGTCGATGCGCGGCTCGCCTGTCACTTGTCGTAGACCCAGATCGGCCGCACCTCGACCGACCCGATGCGCGCGCCGGGAATCCGCGCGGCAATCTCGATCGCGGCGTTCAGATCCCTGGCCTCGACCAGATAGTAGCCGCCGAGTTGTTCGCGTGTCTCTGCAAACGGCCCATCGGTCGTCAGCATCTTGCCGTCGCGCACGCGAACTGTCGTTGCGGTCGTGGTCGGCTGCAGCCGGTCGCCGGCCTTGAAATTGCCGTTCTGGATGATGGACTGAGTGAAGGCCTGGTATTCGGCCATCATCTTCTGGGTCGTGGCAGCGTCGTTCTTCGCGTATTCAACCTCGTTCTGGTAGATCATCAGCAGATACTGCATTGCTTCACTCCTGTTGCTCGGGGGATCACCGACATCCAGTCGAACAGGGCACGCACCGAACGACATGTTCAGGATAAATTATTTCGGGCAGATCGTGCGCGGCGATATCGCCTTGACGGAACCGTCACAAATGCTCCATGCGTAGGCCGTCAGTCGGCCGGACGGCCGCTCCGGCAGGTGCCGAAAGGCCGCCGGGGAGGAAAGTCCGGGCTCCCTTGACATGCGGTGCCGGATAACGTCCGGCGGGGGCAACCCCAGGGAAAGTGCCACAGAGAACGAACCGCCCGCCTCCGCCCTTTGGGCTTCGGCGAGGCAGGCCCGCCGGGCTTGCCACGTCGTAGCAGCGTCAGCTGCGTAGACGGGTAAGGGTGAAAAGGTGCGGTAAGAGCGCACCGCGGCGCCGGCAACGGAGCCGGCATGGCAAACCCCACCGGGAGCAAAACCGAATAGGGACGGCTTAAGCGGGCTGTTCGCGCAAGCGATAACGCCGCGGGGTGATGTCAGGCCCGCCGTCCGGGTAGGTTGCTCGAGGCCATGTGCAAACATGATCCCAGAGGAATGGCCGTCACGTATCGTGCGCGCAAGCGGACGGTGCCCTACAGAACCCGGCTTACAGGCCGGCTGATACCTTGCAACGAGGGGTTCGATGCTGACCGCATCGGACCCCTCACCATTTGAGCCCCCGAATGACGAGGGCGCGTCAGGCGGCGCGCGTGTCCGCTTTCACCAGCCCCGGCGCAAGCTCACCGCCTTCGCGGCGGCGCTTGCTCGCCTCGAAGCCGTGCATGCCGACCTGCCATTGCAGTCCGACGATGGAGCCCTTGGTCGGCTGCAACAGCCCGAGCGACGCGAACAGCGTCACTGGCAGCCACACCGCCAGTTGCAGCCAGACATCGGGCGCATAGGCGGTCTCGACCGCAAGGATCGCGGGCACCACGAGATGGCCGACCACGACGATCACGAGATAGGCGGGAAAGTCGTCGGCACGCTGGTGAAACAGCTCCTCGCCGCAATGGTCGCAGATGTCGGCAACCTTCAGGAAGCGGCCGAACAGATGCCCTTCGCCGCAGTTCGGGCACTTGCCGCGAAATCCGCGCCACATCGCCTTTGCCAGAGAGATCGAACCGGTCGCCATGACCACACCTCTTCCTTTTCGCCGATCCATACAATAATATCTTGCATCCATACATTCAAAGGATACGGGCCTAAATTGCATGGACTGGACTCCTACAATCTCGGAGCTGAGCGGGCCGCGTTACCAGCGCATCGTCGAGGCCATGGAAGCCGACATCGCCGCGGGCCGGCTGGTACGGGGCCAGCAGTTGCCGACGCAGCGCGCTCTCGCCAAAGCGCTTGGCATCGACCTCACCACGGTGACGCGTGCCTACACCGAGGCACGGCGCCGCGGCATCATGGAGGCCCGCGTCGGACAAGGCTCGTTCGTGTCGGAGACCAGCGCGCGCCGCGCGGTCGACCTGCCGCATCCCGTCGCCATCGACCTCTCAATGAACGTGCCGCCGCATCCGCTCGAAGCGCAGCTGGACGAGCGCATCATCGCCGGAATGGAAGCCATTCGCGCGCAATCGGGCCTGACCGCGTTCCTGAACTACCAGCCGCCCGGCGGCAGCGTACATGAGCGCGAGGTCGCGGCGCGCTGGATGCGCGCACGCGTTCCGCATGCGCATGCCGACAAGCTCGTGATCTTTCCCGGCGCGCAAGCGATCCTGTTCAACCTGCTCGCTCATCTGGCGCGGCCCGGCGACGTCGTGCTGACCGAGGCCCTCACCTTCCCCGGCATCAAGGCCGCCGCAGCGCAACTCGGCGTCAAGCTCATCAGTGTCGCCATGGATGACGGCGGCATCCTGCCCGATTCGCTGGCGAGGGCTTGCCGCGCACACAGACCGAAGGCCGTTTATCTCATTCCGACACTGCACAATCCCACCACGGCGACGCTGTCCGCCGATCGGCGTAGCGCGATCGCAGGGATCATCCGCGATGCCGATACGATGCTGATCGAGGACGATGCCTACGGGCTGCTCGACCGCTCGGCATCCCCGATCGCCAATCTCATTCCGGAGCGCACATATCTTGCGACCACGCTGTCGAAATGTATCGCGCCCGCGCTGCGCGTCGCCTATCTGCTGGCGCCCGACAACGCTGCGCAGCTTCAGATGCGCAGCCGTTTGCAGGCGACGGTGCAGATGCCGGCGCCGCTGATGGTCGCGCTGGTGACGCATTGGATCGAGAACGGCATCGCCGACCGCATCATCACCGCCATCCGCAACGAGGCCGTCGGTCGCCAGCAGCTCGCGCAGCGAGCGTTGAAGGGCTTTCAGTTCCTGGCCAAGCCCGCGGCCCATCATCTCTGGCTGCGGTTGCCGGAGGGCAGACCCGACATCGCGGCGCATCTGTTGCGGAACGGGCTCGCGGTCGTCGCCGGCGACGCCTTCACGGTGGACGGGACACCGCCGCATGCGGCGCGAGTCTCGCTCGGGGCGGCACGGAACAGGTCGGAATTGACGGAAGCGCTGCGCATCCTGGTCGGCGCGCTGCACAAGCCCGCCGAGACGAGACAGATCGTCTAGGCCGCTATTGATGGTGACGGCGATGGCGGGAGCGCACGATCGGTGCAACGGGCGACGGATAGGCCTGCAATGCATAGGCATTGCTGGGAGCCCCCTGCTGCCCGAGAGCCGCGCGCGCCGCAGGCGTGAGCTGGCCGCCATTCAGCACGTCGCGATCGGGATGGGCAGCCTGAAAGGCTGCGGGTTCGGAGAACTGCGCCTGCGCCAAAGTCGGCATCAAGGCCGCTGCCGACAACAGCGCGGCAGCGACGGCCATGTTCGTGCGGGTCATGATCATGCTCCATCATCTCATCGGGGCAGACCAATCGAAGCGCGGCGTCGCTTGCGGCGGGACCCCAAAAATGCTGTTCGACGATCATGTAGGCGCGCCTTCCGCGAACGCCCGTTCTCGGGGATCACGCTTGCGTGCGGTTTTGAAATTGCCTTTCCCGGCTGCATCTGTGCTATGCGCCGAACGGCGGCCAACCTTTCGGCATCGCCAACGACAGGAATTCATTGGTGGAAACGATCACTTACGCGCTGCTGCTGTTCGGCGCGCTGGCGGGCGGCTTCGTCTCGGGGCTCGCGGGATTTGGCACGGCGCTGATGGCGCTCGGCATCTGGCTCTACGTCCTGCCGCCCTCGCTCGCAGTGCCCCTGGTGCTGATCTGCTCGGTGATCGCACAGGCCTCGACGCTGCCGTCGATGTGGAAGAGCTTCGATCTCTCGCTGGTCTGGCCGTTCCTGATCGGGGGACTGATCGGCGTTCCGCTGGGGACCATGATGGTCGCTACCGCCGATCCGAAAGTGTTCAAGTTGAGCGTCGGCGTGCTGCTCCTGCTCTTCTCGAGCGCGCTGTACCTGAACAAGAAGCCGCTTGCGTTCAAGTTCGGCGGCCGGATCGCCGATGGCGCAATCGGCTTTGCCGGCGGCATTCTGGGTGGGCTTGCGGGACTATCCGGTCCGCTACCGATCCTGTGGGCCAACATCCGCGGCTGGAACAAGCATGAGCGGCGCGGCATCTTCCAGCTCTTCAATTTCACCGTGCTCGCCGCCGCGCTGGTGCTGCAGACGGCCTCCGGCCTCGTCGCGTTCAAGGTGGTCTGGCTCGCGCTGATCGCGTTCCCGGGCACGCTGATCGGCGCATGGGCCGGCGCACGCGTCTATCATGCTCTCAGCGACAAGCACTTTGGCGATGTCGTGCTCGGTCTTCTGTTCTTGTCCGGACTCGCTCTTGTCTGGAACAGCATCGGAGCGCTCTAGCGCTGCATCTCCTCGCAAGCGCTCCTTCGGCCATCCCCACGGCACCACAATCAACCGGAGCCGTGGGGAGGGAACGAACTGTCGCTACGCGGGCTCGCGTGCAAGCGGCACAACCGGCTCAGGGGCCGCCGGCTCCGCAGCGTTCTCCGGCCGTGGCAACGCAAGGCGTTTCCGGAACTCGCGGCGTAACAACCACAGGCTCAGGGCGGCCTGCAGCGTGGTCGCTGCGATCGACAAATGCCATACATGCTCCATCCGGAAGCCTGGCCGCGTCGAAAGCCAGATCGACGGCAGGGAATAGGTGAGGACCCGCGTTGCCGAGGTCCACAACACCGGCTTGGCGTTGCCGAGCCCCTGGAACATGCTGGAGCAGGTGAAGATCAGCCCCTGCGCCACCATGTTGAGCGAAATGATCCGCAGAAAGAGCGCCGCGACCGCCATCGTCTCCCGATCAGTCGAGAAACCGACAAGCAACCAACCGGGCTCGAGCTGCGCGAGGATCAGGAAAACGATCATCACGGCGGTCGCGATCAGCGTCGCCTTGACGAAAGTCTCCCGCACGCGCGCGCCATTGCCGGCGCCGAAATTCTGGCCGGCGATGGGTCCCGCGGCGAGGGCGATGGCGAGCGCCGGCATCTGGATCAGACCGAGGACGCGCGTCCCGATGCCAAATCCGGCCTGCGCCGCTGGGCCGAAATCGCCCAGCACGTAATAGCCCACGGCCATGATGATGAAGACCATCGCGAACTCGCCGCCCGCGGGCAGGCCGACATTGAGGATCCTCTTCCACTGCCGAAGCTGCGGCCACCATTGCACGGGGTGGAAGGCGACATAGCGCTCCAATTTCAGGAAATACACCAGCAGCATCAGCACGCCGATGAAGACCGCGATCGAGCTTGCAAGGCCTGCTCCGGCAACACCGAGCGCGCGTCCGGTGCCCCAGCCCAGGATCAGGACCGGCGCAAGCGCGATATTGATGATCACGGCAAGCGCCTGCACCAGCATGGCAGGACGCACGATGCCGGTAGCCCGCAGCGCGGACGCCATCACCTGCGTGGCAAATTGCAGCGCCAGCGCCGGCATGAACCAGAGAAGATACACGGTGCCGGCTTCAACCGTGGCTTCGTCGGCCGCAACCGCGCGCATATAGAGGCGTGACAACGCAAAGCCCGCCGCCAGCGTCAGCAAGCCGAACAGCACCGACAGGACGACCGACTGGTTGAAGACGAGGTTGGCATCGTCGCGGTCTTTGCGCCCGACGGCATGCGCCATCAGCGCAACCGTGCCGACGCCGAGCACTTGCATCAGGGCATTGACCAGAAAACCTGCATTGCCCGCCGCGGCGACGCCCGCAATGGCCGCCTCGCCCAACCCCGAAACGAAGTACAGGTCGACCAGCTGGCAGATCATGATCGTGATCATGCCGACCATGATCGGCGGCGCCATGTGCAGGATGTGGCTCACGACGGAGCCGCGTGTCAGGTCTTTCATCTCATTCCATTTCCGGCGACGTGGCTTTCGGACATTCGTCCGTCAGCCGCGCGCCTTACTCCGCTGCTGCGATCTGCCCGAGCTCCACCACCTGGCGCTCGAACAATCCGCGATAGATGCCGCCGGGCTTGCCTGCGAGCACGGCGTGGGTGCCTTGCTCGACGATCTCGCCGTGGTCGAACACCAGGATGCGATCGAGGCTGCGCACCGTCGACAGCCGGTGCGCGATCACGATCGAGGTGCGCCCCTTCATCAGCCGCTCCATGGCCTGCTGGATCAGCGCCTCGGATTCCGAATCGAGGCTCGATGTCGCCTCGTCCAGAATCAGCACCGGTGCATCCGCCAAAAAGGCCCGCGCCAGCGCCACGCGCTGCCGCTCGCCGCCCGAAAGCTTCACGCCGCGCTCGCCGACGAGCGTGCCGTAACCCTTCGGCAGGCGCAGGATGAAGTCGTGCGCATTGGCGAGCCGCGCCGCCTGCTCGATTGCCTCCAGGCTGGCGCCGGGCCGGCCATAGGCGATGTTCTCCGCGAGCGAGCGGTGAA
This sequence comes from Pseudomonadota bacterium, assembly GCA_023435725.1. Classification (GTDB taxonomy): domain Bacteria; phylum Pseudomonadota; class Alphaproteobacteria; order Rhizobiales; family Xanthobacteraceae; genus Bradyrhizobium. The sequence continues at coordinate 81,991 of JAEYRD010000107.1, forward strand.
ACAGGATCGGGTCCTGCTGCACGATCGCGATCTGGCTGCGCAGCGACTGCTGCGTGGCCAGCGCGATGTCCTGCCCGTCGATCAGCACGCGTCCATCGGAGACGTCGTAGAGCCGCTGCACCAGCTTGACGAAGGTCGTCTTGCCGGAGCCGGAGCGGCCGACGAGGCCGACCCGTTCGCCGGCACGGATTCTCACCGACAGCCCGTCATAGAGCGGCGCGCGATGGCCGCCATAGTGGAACGTGACGTCGTCGAACACGATCTCACCTTCCTCGATCGAGATCGGCCGCGCGTCGGCCGCGTCGGCAATCCCGATCGGCTCGTCATGGATCGCCACCAGCTCCTCCATGTCGTTGACCGAACGCTGGAGGTTGTTGATGTGCATGCCGACGTCGCGCAGATACGCGTGGATGACGTAGTAGCTCGTCAGCACGTAGGTGACGTCGCCCGGCGAGGCATGGCCGGACATCCACAGCAGCACCGATCCGCCGATCACGGACGCGCGCAAGGCCAGCAGCAGCGAGAGCTGCGACATGGCCGTGTAGTTGTAGCGAAACCAGGTCCGCCGCACGCGCACGCGCCAGCGGTTGATGACGCGGGCAAGCCGCGCGTCCTCGCGCACTTCCGCACCGAAGGATTTCACCACGGCGTTGCAGGTCAGCGCATCGGCCAGCGTGCCGCCGACCTTGGTGTCCCAGGCATTGGAGACGCGCGCCGCCGGCGCGATGTAGCGGGTCGAGAACAGCACCGTCATCGCGACATAGGCGAGCGCGCCAAGCGCAATCACCGCGCCGAGCGAGGCCCAGTGCACGCCGAGCAGGATCATCGATCCGATCAGCACGACCAGCGAAGGCAAAAGCGCCAGCAGGATGGTGTCGTTCAGGAGGTCGAGCGCCCACATCCCGCGCGTGATCTTGCGCACGGTCGAGCCCGCAAACGAGTTGGCGTGCCAATCGGTCGAGAAGCGTTGCACGCGCATGAAAGCATCCTGCGCGACCTCGGACATGATCTTCAGCGTGAACGGCACGATCGCCTGCAGGCCCGCGAGCCGCAGCACCGTCGAGGCCGCACCCAGCGCCACGATGGCGCCGAATGCGACGAGTGCCGCATGACGCGCATCGGGGTCCGATGGGCCGCGCGTCAGCGCATCGATCAGATGCCCGGAGAAAACGGGCATGAACAGGTCTGCAGCAGTCGCGCCCAGCAGGCCGACGACGATGACGAGCGTCCGTCCCGGCTGCTTCAGCCAGTGCCGGAACACGAAGGGCAGCACCACGCGTATTGCCGCGGGCTTTTTTGACAGAGCGGTCATGACATCATCCGGCTGCTTCTGGCGCAGGCCGGCTCCATCGATGGACGCAGGCCGGCCGCGAAGGCCGAGACGGCGTCACTTGAGATTGGCTTTGACTTGGGAAGTTGGATGATCGGGACGGAGAGCCCAATCGAAGCTGGCGGAAAGGGCCTCTAGGAGGCCGAGCACATACCGAGCCGGAACATCATCGAGCGCGGGCGCGCGATCTGCGAATGCGACGAAATCATGCAAATCTCTCCCCGGTTCGATTGAATGAGGTGCGCTTTATAGATGTGTCGTTTGCGATTTGCAACGGGCCCCGTGCAAGATCATGCACGAGTGTTGCAATTTAGTGCGCGTCGCCGCCACTGCCGAACGGCGCGGGCGGCTTGTTCAGCAGCATGACCAGGGCGCTGAGACCGAGATAGAACAGCGTCAGGATGAAGAAGGCATCACCGAAGCTCATGACCACGGCCTGGCGATGCACGATCTGGCTGAGCTGCTTCATCGCCATCAGCGCGGAATCGCCGAGCCCCTGAAACTTCTGCATGAGCATGTTCAGGGTTTCGGTTGCAGTGGCGTTGCCCCAGGTCACGCGCTCCTGCAGGCGCGTGATATGCAGGTCGGTGCGGTTGTTGAGAACGGTGTTGATGACGGCAAGGCCCACGGCACCGCCGAGGTTGCGCATCAGGTTGAACAGTCCGGACGCGTTCTTCACCCGCTCCGGCGGAAGCGTGCCGAGCGCGATGTTGTTGGTCGGCACCATCGCGAACATCATGCCGATGCCGCGCAGTATCTGCGGTATGAGCAGCTCGTAGAAATCGAAATCGCGCGTGATCCAAGTCATCTGGTAGGAGCCGAGCGCGAACACGATCAGGCCGAACGCAACCATGTAACGCATGTCGTACTTGGCCATGAGACGGCCGACCAGCGGCGCGACCAGGAACATGGTGATACCGGAGACGAACATTGTCTCGCCGATCATCAGTGCGCTGTAGCCGCGCACTTCGGCGAGATAGCGCGGATAGATGTAGGTCAGGCCGTAGAGACCGATGCCGATGCAGAACTGCAGGATAGAGCCAACCGCGAAGTTGCGGTTGGAGAAGGTACGCAAATCGACGATCGGCTCGGCCGCCGTGAAGACGCGCCAGAAGAAGGCGATCGCCGACACGGCGCAGACGGCGGCGCAAATCGCCACGGAGGTGTCCTGCAGCCATTCGTATTGCGGGCCCTCCTCCAGCACATATTCGAGCGTACCGAGGAAGCCGGCCATGAACAGCAGGCCCCACCAGTCGAAACGGTCGAGCAGTTCGAAATGCGGCTCGTCGAAATCGACCAGCGCAAGCACACCGATGGTGATGCCGATGCCGGGCACGACGTTGATGAAGAACAGCCAGTTCCACGACATCAGGTCGGTGATGTAGCCGCCGACCGTTGGTCCGATGGTCGGCGCCAGCGTCGCAACGAGGCCGATGATCGGACCGACGATGTGGAATTTGGAGCGCGGAAACACGGTGTAGGCCGAGGCGAACACCGTCGGAATCATGCCGGCGCCGAGGAAACCTTGCAGCGCACGCCAGAGGATCATCTCCTCGATGGTCGTGGCGAAGCCGCAGAATAGGCTCGAAACGGTGAAACCGGCCGCCGAGATCGCGAACAAGAGCCGCGTTCCGAAGGCGCGTGACAAGAATCCCGACAGCGGGATCGCGATGACTTCGGCGATCAGATAGGCGGTCTGGACCCAAGAGACTTCGCTCGAGCTTGCGGACAGGCCAGCCTGGATTTCGCTCAAGGACGCCGAGACGATCTGGATGTCCAGGATCGACATGAACATCCCGAACACCATGATGATGAAGGCGATCAGCCGCTTCGGCGCGATGCGTTCCGAAGCGGGGTCCGCCATCATGGCAGGTGAAGCAGTCGTGGCGTTCGCCATTGTCCGGCCTCGCAGCGCTCGAGAGGCGCGCTTACTGCGGATGGATCATGGTGGGATCGTCGAGATCGATCTCGCTGTCGGCGTCGGCCGCGCCCTTGTTGGTGTCGACGGTCGCATAGACCGACATGCCGGCGCGCAGCAGGTTCTGCCTGGCGACCGCCTTCGGCACGCGAATGCGGACCGGCACGCGCTGCACGATCTTGGTGAAGTTGCCGGTGGCGTTGTCAGGCGGCAACAGCGTGAACACCGAGCCAGAACCCGCCGCGATGCTGTCGACGACGCCGCTGAACTTGCGCATGCCGTAGGCATCGACCTTGATGGTCACCGGCTGGCCGGGGCGGATGCGCTTGAGTTGCGTTTCCTTGAAGTTGGCGTCGATATAGACATCGTCGAGCGGCACGATGTTGCCGAGGCGCTGGCCGACCGCGACGAAATCGCCGGTGCTGACGAGGCGGTTCGAGAACGTGCCGTCGACCGGCGCGCGCACCGCGGTGAAGGCGAGATCGCGCTCGGCCTTGGCGAGGGAGGTCTTGAGTTCGGCGAGTTGCGCCTGCGCTTCGGCCTGCTGCGCCTTGGCAACGTCGACATTGCTGACGGCGACGTCGTAGGCGGCCTGCGCGGCCTTGACGGCGGCGGCGCCCTGGTCGCGACCGGCTTCGGAGGTCTCGAAGGTGGCGCGCGAGGCAAAGCCCTTGCTGCTCAGCGCCTGCTGGCGCTCATAGTCGAGATCGGCGCGCTTGAGGCCGGCTTCGGCGGAAACGAGCTGCGCCTTGGCCTGCGTGACCTGGCTGTCGAGCGCTGCGACCTGGCGGCCGATGCGATCGATGGTGGCCTGCTGGGTCGCGATCTTGGTCTTGGCGGCATCGACCGCGATCTTGTAGTCACCGTCATCGATACGGAAGACGATGTCGCCGGCGCGTACCGTCGTGTTGTCGCCGGCGAGGATCGAGGAGATGTGGCCGGCAACGCGTGCGCCCAACATGGTGTTGTTGGCGCGGACATAGGCGTCATCGGTGGAAACGTAGAACCGGCCGACCAGGGTGTAGTAGCCGGCATAGCTCGCGGCCGCGAGCGCCAGCACCAGGCCGACGCCCATCAGGACGAATTTGCGCTTGCCGGACTTCGGGGCGCCAGCAGCGGGCGCGTCTGCGGCAGGTGCAGCCGGCTTGTCGGACACGGGCTTCTCCGGCGCCTCGCTGGTGCGGCGCTTGGTTTCTTCGGTCACATGAGAGCGCAACTGCTCGGCAAGGGCTGCAGATTTCTCGGTGGCGGCATCGCCGCCCGCCAGTTCCGGCGTCGTCTCCACTGCTTCCTGGCGAAGGACGCGCGCAGCCTGGTCTCTCGATACGGCCATAAAGGCCTCCCCAACAAAAAAGCGCGACCAAGGACGGCAGCCCGGCAGCCCGCTCCTCTCGCCCATCCCAAATATCATTGACCGAACGGTTCGGTCAATATACATAATATCCAGGCGGGACCCTACTGGCCCGAATCCTTTATTTGGGTTTCATGGTTCGGGCCCGGACCAGAATCCTTCCGAGACGCTGAACCAATGGTTGTAGCCGGCCGCGAACATCTGCACGTCATCCCAGAGGAGGACAGCTCCAAGCGCCGCCAGATCCTGGACGGCGCCCGCAAGGTGTTCATGGACCTCGGCTTCGACGGCGCCAGCATGGGCGAGATCGCGCGCGCGGCCGCGGTCTCCAAGGGCACGCTCTATGTCTACTTCGCCGACAAATGCGCGCTGTTCGAAGCCATCCTCGAACAGGAAGCGCTCCAGCACGGCCAGGTCGTGTTCAACTTCGATCCCGCGCGAGACGCCGAGACCACGCTGAAGGATTTCGGGCAGGCTTACATCCACCTGCTCTGCCGGCCCGGCGGCGGATCGGCGATCCGCACCGTGATGGCGATCGCCGAGCGCATGCCCGATGTCGGCCGTCGCTATTATTTGCGCGTGCTGGACAAGACCATCAACCGGCTGTCCGACTATCTGAAAGCGCATGTCACGTCCGGCGATCTCGAGATCGACGATTGCGACCTTGCCGCCTCGCAGTTCATGGAACTGTGTAAGGCCTCGCTCTTCCTGCCCTTCGTCTTCCAGGCTGCGCCGCCGCCGTCGGAAGAACGCATGACCGAGGTGGTCGACAGCGCAACGCGGATGTTTCTGGCGGCGTACCGGGCGAAGTAGCTCGGCCCCGGAACCAGGTCCCGCGCGTTGCGCATACGGATTCCGCGGCACTATATTGAAGCCATGTCCCGTGATCTTCGCCCGCCTGTCGATATCCTCCATTATGAGATCGTCCAGGAACAGGCCTCTGCGCTTGGACGGATGGGCCGCACGCTCGAACAGGCGCTGGCGCGTTTGCGTGAGTTCGACGCAGCCCACGCGCGCGAGGAGACGCCTGCCTCAGTGCAACCGGCCAGGAGCAAGCTCGTGACGGAAGCCGGCCATGCGCTCTGGATGTTCGTGGTGCAACGTGAGGCGTCCGGCTTGCGCGACACCCGCCATATCATGCGTACCTACAACGTCCCAGGCGAGGTGCAGCGGTGCATGGGGCTAGTCCCCGCACCGTCGAAGCGCAGCTCGACATGACTTTCTAGCTCCGCAGAGCTACGCCGCGATCTCTTCCATCCTGCACCACCCATGCAGGACACGGCCCCCGTCCCGCGCGAACGCAAAGACATGGCCACCACCAGCCGGCTGATCGTGGACGCGGTCGATGGCATGGCCGGCATAGTGGCAGAATAGCAGCGTGCCGACGGCGCCGTGGCCGACGAAGAGAACGTCGCCGGGACGGTTGCAGGCCAGCACCGCTTCGGCCTCGCGCACGATGCGCGCCTGCGCATCGGCCGCTCGCTCCCAGCCGCGGATGCTGAGATGAGGTTGCGCGAAGAACTGATCGGCGACATCTTCGAACTCGGCCGGTTTCAGAAAGCCGGTCGCCGAGCGGTCGTTCTCATGCATGGCCTCCCGGATTTCGATCGTGGTTCCGAGCCTGCGCGCAATGATCTCGGCGGTCTCGATCGCCTTGCGCTCGCCGCTGGAAATGATCTGCGTGGTGTGGGCGAGCCAGCCGGCCTGCGCCACGGCCTCAGTGCGCGCGCGACCGACCGGGCTCAGGCCCCATTGCGGTACAGGCACGTCGGGATCGATCTGGACCTGCGGGTGGGTCAGATAGCGGACGATATCGGCGGACATTCTAATCGTCCGCGTACTCGTCTTCTTCGTGTTTGCGCATCATGCCCTTGCGGCCGAGCGATCCAGTCACGGAAGGATCGCGCGCATTGGCGTAGGGTCTACGCGATTGCGCGCGCGAGGCGACCTCCTCGCCGGAGACGGCGGCCGGTTGGCAGATCAGGCGGCGGCTGGCGCGGCGCATCAGATCCACATGGATGTGATCGTAGTGATAGACGTTGGAGCCCGGCGCGAGCACTGTCGTGAAATGCGCGCACGCGCCCGACTGCACGTCGCGCAAAAATCCCTGCTCCTCCGGCATGCCGCGCCATCCATCCTTCACGCTGACGCGACGGCCATCGACGAGCACGAAGGCGGCGATATCGAGCGCGTTGCCGAAGGCGTGCTCGGAGATGTGAGAGTGCGGATTGCCGTTCATGCCGCGGCAGGAATAGGCGGAGATCTGCTTGATCTCGACGACGCGGGCGCCGAACCAGCGCATTGCCGACGGCTGCACGGTGTCGGCGAGCCAGCGGTCCAGCTCGGACACGATCGGACAGGCCAGCGTCGCGGTCGGCTTCACCGCGACGGGGCCGACGGTGGTGACGGGATTGCCTTGCGCCGGACCAAGACGCGGCAGCGGTTGCTGCACGGGCGCCTGCGAGTAAGGCACCGGCCGCGCCGGATAGCTCGGCGCATTCATGTAGCGCGCGGCGCCCGCGGCATCGGTGCCCTCGGGCGGCAGGTCGATCTCGTCCTCCTGCGCCGCCACGCCGGGCGCATTCAGCGACATCGGGCCGGCCAATGCGCCGTAACCGGAGGGCTGACGCACCGCGCTCTCGGGATAGTTCGACCGCTGCGGATAGGACGACGCCGGATAGTTCTGGTTCTGCGGATAATTCGACCGCGGCTGTGTCACCGGCCAGCGCGGCTGGTTGCCGACGTTCCCCGGCGGGCGCAACTCCTCGTCGGCAAAACCGTAACTGCTTGAGGCTTCACCGATGGCGGCGACCTTCAGCGGAAACTCGGCGCCGCACATGCCGGGCCCGGAGATCGGATCGATACGGACGAGATCGGGCCCCTCTTTCACCGCGCCCGATTTCAGGCATGCGGCTTCGGCCTCGGCCCGCCACGGTTCACGTTCGGCCTGGAAGAAACCGCGTCCGCAACCCGCAAGCGAAACAAGGACGATGGAGCCGACGAGATACAAACGAACTCCGCGCGTCATGCGCGCACGTTCGGTGAATTTACTTAAAGACTCTTCAACGTGCTGATTTCAGTGTTCTTTAACCATGACGGCCGCGCACGCCTGCGGCTGCTGCGTGGGATAAGTGACAGCGGGGCTGCCTTTTCCCAACGGAGACTCTCTGTTAACCATGTTCGCCGCGCAAAGCGGCGCAAACAGAGGGAGCGCCCTCATGACACTCGCCGGGAAACTGAGCGTTGTCACCGCGTACCTCGCAATGGCTTTTGTCGGCGCCATCGTGCTCGGCATGATCTAGAGACTTCACCGACCGCATCACGAGCTTGCCCGGCCGCGCCGCATCATCCGGCCCGCCGGGCTTTTTGCTGCGCTCAGAAATTCGAGCAGGACCAGCCCCGTGACACCACCGCAACTGAATCTGCGCTGGCTCACCCAGACCGCGCGCGCCGATTGTGACGTTCATCACGGAAGGCGGGACAGGACCGGCGTAGGGTCGAACCACGCTCAGTTCACCCGCGACTTCAGTCCATGCCGGGACCACGCAATTTGGGAGGTTGTCATGAACAAGCTCTACATCGCCACTACCGCGCTCTTCCTCGCTTCGACCGCCGTGGCGCATGCGGGCAACTCGATCTCGTTCCAGATCGAGGGCCAGCACATCCGTATCGAGACGCCGCGCAACTGCGCTTCGCTGGACTGCGTGACCATCGTCGCGCCGGGCCTGTCGAACAAGCCGATCAAGCTGAACAACATCAACCTCAACGGCCTTGGCGGCTCCAAGGACGATGACGTTGACGCCACGCCGGCCCCGGCGACCACGACCGCGCAGCCAGTGCCGACTCCAGTGCAGCAGCAGCCCGTGCAACAGCTGCCGGTCCAGACGACCGCGCCGGCCGCGCCCGCGGTTACCGCTCCTGCCACGACCGTCGCAGCCGCTCCGTCCGTCGGCATCGATACGACGACGCAGCCCGCGCCTGTTGCGACCCCTGCCGGCGCTGCTGCGCTCGCACCGGTCGCAGTCGCTCCCGCGCCCGCACCGGTTGCCGTCGCGCCTGCACCAGCAGCAAACACGCCGATCGGAGTGTGGGCGACCGAAGAGAACAAGGGCAATGTCCGCGTCGAGCAGTGCGGCGCCAATCTCTGCGGTTACGCGGAGAAGACCAACGAGCGTATCCTGATCAACATGAAGCCCGAGGGTTCGAAGTGGAGCGGCCGCATCCACGATCCCGACTCCGGCCGCTATTACGACTCGACCATCGCGATGAAGGGTCCGAATGCGATGCGCGTGCAGGGCTGTGCCTTCGGCGGCATGTTCTGCGGCGGCCAGACTTGGAAGCGCGTGAGTTGACGCCGAGGGCGTCGTCTTGCACGATCATCATCCCGGGCGATGCAAAGCATCGGCCCGGGATTTCGCGCCACAATCTCACTCTATCTCGTCACCCTGAGGAGCCTGTGCAGCAGGCGTCTCGAAGGGAGAGGCCCGGGTCGAGAGCCGGGCCTGCATGGTTCGAGACGCGCGCAAGGGCGCGCTCCTCACCATGAGGGAGGGAGCACCATTTGAACGTTGGCGGCTCCCGCGCCACACATGTTCATCCGCCATTCAGCTGCCCCCGGCTGAAATCCGCCGATCTCGCCTCGCGTTCTCACCGGGACCCCCTTGTGAATTTGATGGTAGCCTGGCGCCGCTTCGTCTTCGCGCTTCCGCTGCTGGCCTTATCGCTGGCCGGCGCACGCGCGGCATCCGCCTCCGATGCAATCGAGCTTGCACAGGCGCAGCCACAAGCACAGCCGGTGCCCGCCGCCTCCCCGACACCCGCCCCCTCCCCGACGCCATCGGCCTCACCGACCCCGGCGACAGATGCCCAATACGCCACCGTCGAGCCGATCGGCAACGTCGCGACCGTGACGGGAATCGCCACCGTGATCCGCGACAGGAATTCGTATCCGCTCAAGGTGCGCGACGACATCTATCTCAACGACGTGGTGCAGACCTCGTCGAACTCCTCGCTCGGCATTACGTTCAACGACGCGACCACGTTCAATCTTTCCGCCAGCGCCAAGATCACCATCGACAACTACATCTACGAGGACGGCGGCAAGCAGAACTCGGCAATCGTCGACATCGGCAAGGGCACGGTCGCCTTCGTCGCGGCAGCGGTGGCCAGGACCGGCGACATGAAGATCACGACGCCGACAGCGACGCTCGGTATCCGCGGCACCACCGGCGTCGTCGACGTGCCGGAAGGTGCGACCGCAAACAGCGCGAACAACGTCAATATCAAGCTCTATCCGGATGCCGATGGCCGCGTCGGGCACATCGACGTCGACGACCGCACCAGCGGTGCACGGCTCGGCGCGCTGACGCAGGGATCAAGCGGCTTTGCGATCCGGCCGGGCGCGGGCGGTGCCGGCGGCATGCGCTTTGCCGCGGTGCCGATCACGATTCCACCGCAGCAGATCGCGCGCGACCGCGGCTTCGTCAGCCAGGTGCATCTGGCGCAGACCGCAGGCCGGCAGATCGTCACCGAGCAGCGTGACTTCCGCCGCGCCAATCCGACCGCGAGCCCGCGCATCCCGCGGCCGTTCCAGCCACAGCAGCAGCAATTGCGGCCGAACACGACGCCGGGTCAGCAGCCGCAGCGGCCGAACGGCCAGCCCGACCAGAACAACCGTCCGGGTCAGCAGCAGCCGGGCGCGCCGAACCGCCAAGGCGCCCAGCCGCCGCAGCGGCAAGGACAAGGCGGCGCGACGCAGCCGGGCACGCCGCGCGCGGGCCAGGGCCAACAGCCACGAGGCCAGCAGCAAGGTGCTGGACGTTCAACAGGTACGCCGCGCATCAGACGGGGCGCCCAGCCCGACGGCACGCCGCAAACCCAGCCGCAGCGCGGCGGGCAGATTCCAGCACAACCCGGCGGAGCCGTGCCGCCGCAACCGGGCGGGACCAATCCGCAGCCTCCGGGCGCGCAGCCGCAACTGCCGCGCACCGGCATGCAGCCGGGTCAGCCGCCCGCCGCTCAACAGCCGGGCATGCAGCGCCCCGGCGGATTCCAGCAGCGCCCGCCTGCAGCACAACGCCCCGCGGCGCCGCGCAAGCCTGCGCCAGTGCAGAGGGAGAAGAAGGAGCGGCGGTAGAAGTAGAGCGCGACATCGCCGGTACGCTACCTCTCCGTCATTGCGAGCGCAGCGAAGCAATCCAGAGCGCTCCGCGGAGGAACTCTGGATTGCTTCGCTGCGCTCGCAATGACGATCCGGAAAGAGCTGCGTTTTCCCCACCCGCATTAACGCGCGGATGCAGCGTCACGCTCAAGCGGGGCGAGATGAGAACTCATGCCTCGCCCCGCAGCCACGCCCTCACCTTCTGCAACAAGCCATGCCGCAATTCGTCGACCGAGACGGCTTCGGCCGGTGTCAGGCTCTGCAGGGCTGCATCGATGTCGTCGGTTGCTGGCGAAGGCGTCGGCTTGCGAACGAGCGAAGGCGCCAGCCCTGCAGCCGCGAGCGCGATCGGGCCGACCTCGATCAGGAACGCACGCTCATATTCGCGCGACAGGCGCGCGATCGCGTCGTCCAGCGTCAGCCAGTCGACCGCCTTGATGTCGTTCATCAGCTTGCGGACGGGACCGCCCTCGGCCTCCATGCGCCAGAAATGCACGACTTTCGAGCGCCCGCCAGACTGATAGACGAGTGTGCCCAGGAATTCGTGCATGGCAACGTCGTGGCCGGTCTCCTCCAGCACCTCGCGGTGAGCCGCTTCCTTCGGCGTCTCACCGGCGTCAAGCTTGCCCTTGGGCAAAACCCACTCGTTGCGCTTGCGCTGGCGCACGACCGCGATCAGCGGCGACCCGCCACGCCGCAGCACAATACCACCCGCCGCCATGACCGGCGCCCGCGCCATCATCAAGTCCGTGTCGTCGAATCGTCCCCGCCGACGATATAGGCGGCGGGGACGGCGGATTGAAGGCTACTTTCTCCTCAACAGCGCTTGACCTGCACGAATGCGCGTGCCTTCGGCGATACCGTCACAGAACGAAAAATCGCCAGGCGCCAGGATGATGATGGTCGAGCCGTGCTCGAACCAGCCGAGTTCCTCGCCCTTGGTCACGTTGACGTCGCAAGGCAAATTGACCGGGCCCCTTGTCTGTGCGTTCAGCACCGTGTCGAGGAAGTGCAGACGGATGCTCGCAACCAGGATCGCAGCAACCGGCACCAGCGTCACGGCCTCGCCGGTCGGCAAATGCGTGCGGATCACCGCGCGCTCGTTCTTGCAGAACAGGCGCTCCACCCGCTTCAACGCGATCGGATTGACGTTCCAGACATCGCCATGGATCAGCGTGACGCGCTCGATATGCGCGTCATAGGGCGCGTGGAAGCGATGATACATGCTCGACGTCAGCCGCAGCGTGACGAAGGAGCCGTTGCGGTGCTGATCGACCAGCGCGGAATCGCCGACGAGGTCGAGCAGCGAATAGGGAGCGCCCTTGACCTGGAACAGCTCGGTGTCGGCGATCCGGCCATGGGCGCCGACAATGCCGTCGGAGGGGCTGGCGACGACTGCAGGATCAGGATCGAACGGGCGCAGGCCCGGCTTGAGCTCACGGGTGAAGCAATCGTGCAGACTCTTGAAATGGTCTTTGCGCGCCTCCGACAGATCGAGGTCGGAGAACAGCTTCCACAGCGCAATCGAGCCGTCCCGCACGAGCGGGTTCTCGATCTTCGAGAACCAGCCCATGAAACGGGTCAGGGCGGCGCGGGGGATGCGGTTGGTCAACAGGAAGTTGAGGTCTTCCTGCTGGGTGAAAGAGGCGATCAGGGCTTTGACTGTCATGAATCTGTCAGCTCGCAAGGTTAGCGCTTGTTGTCATGGAAACGACACTCCCGATTCTCTCATTTTCCGTGGCCGCCGCAGCGTCCGCTGCCGCCGCCTTCCCGAAGCTGAAAGCGCGGATCGAGTTGTCCCGCGCCAAACACCGCTCGCTCTCCGGGCACTCCAAGATGTCGCGCCGCGTGGCGCGGCTGATCCCGTTCTACGAGTTCGGAGACGACGACTACTTTTCCTGCGACGGCGCGCCGGCGAACATCACGGCGCAGCGCAAGGACGGCTTCTTCCGCCTCGCCAGCCTGTACGCCGAGCGCTATCCCAAGGGCCGCGCGATGACGAAGCAAGCGGCGGAGAAGATTTCCGACCTGCACTTCACCGAGACCTACCGTGTGTCGTTCCAGTTCTCGCGCCTCGTCCGCGAGCACCTGGGCACCTCGACCTTCGTGGAGTCCTCGAGCGGCGTCACCGTGAAGGACGTCGACGGCAACACGTCCTACGACCTCACCGGCTCCTACGGGGTCAACATCTTCGGCAACGACTTCTACAAGGAATGCATCGAGGGGGCCGAGAAGCGCGCGCATGCGCTCGGACCGGTGCTCGGCCCGTACCATCCCGTCATCCTCGATAACGTCACGCGGCTCTGCCAGATCTCCGGCCTCGACGAAGTCTCCTTCCACATGTCCGGCACCGAAGCCGTGATGCAGGCGGTGCGGCTCGCGCGCTACCACACCAAGCGCACGCATCTCGTCCGCTTCGCCGGCGCCTATCACGGCTGGTGGGGCGACGTGCAGCCCGGCGTCGGCAATCCGATCGCCGCGCACGAGACCTACACACTCGCCGAGATGTCGGAGAAGACGCTGCACGTGCTGCGCACGCGCCGCGACATCGCCTGCGTGCTGGTCAATCCGCTGCAAGGGCTGCATCCGAACGCCAACGCGCCCGGCGATTCCTCGCTGGTCGATTCCTCCCGCGGCGGCAATTTCGACCGCGCGGCCTATACCGAGTGGCTGAAGAAGCTGCGCGAAGTCTGCACCGAGCGCGGCATCGTCCTGATCTTCGACGAAGTCTTTGTCGGCTTCCGCCTCGCCGCCGGCGGCGCCCAGGAATATTTCGGCGTGCGCGCCGACATGGTGACCTACGGCAAGAGCCTTGCCGGCGGTCTGCCGGTCGGCGTGGTCTGCGGCAGACGCGAGCTGATGCGCCGCTTCCGCGACGACCGGCCCGCCGACATCTGCTTCGCCCGCGGCACCTTCAACTCGCATCCCTATGTCATGACGGCGATGGACGAGTTCTTGAGCCGTCTCGCCAGCCCGAACTTCCGCGCCGTCTATGACGGGTTGGAGGCGACCTGGAACGGTCGCGTCCAAAAGCTCAACCAGATGATGGAGGGCGCCGGCCTGCCGGTACGGTTCGCAAACTTCTCGTCGATCTGGACGGTGAAATACACCACGCCGTCCCGCTACAACTGGATGCTGCAATACTACCTGCGTGCCGAGGGCCTGGCGCTGAGCTGGGTCGGTACCGGACGGCTGATCTTCAGCCTCAACTACACCGACGCCGACTTCAGCGAAGTCGCTGAACGCTTCGTCCGCGCGGCCGAGAAGATGAAGGCCGACGGCTTCTGGTGGCACGATGGCGTGCTCACCAACAAGAGCATCAAGCGGCAGATCCTTAAAGAAATGCTGGCCAAGCGTTTCGGACGACGCTGAGGTCGAGCACCGCTGCCTCGCTCCCTCTCCCCGCCTGCGGGGAGAGCGGGAGTCTCCGCGAATCCAACTGCCGCCGTCCTGGCGGAAAGCCCCCCGTCGCGCTTCGCGCGTCGACCTCTCCCCGCACGCTGGGAGAGGCGAAGAAGCCCCCAAGACGTGGATGCCCGGCACTAGGCCGGGCATGACGCAACCAATCGACATCGGAGTGTCTTGTGTGAGCGGCGCGCTCAGGCGTGCTGCTCTTCGAGAGTGGGTTCGCTGATCAGGCCCAGCGTGTGCTCGGGGTTGAGGTGCAGGCCGGGATCCATCAGCTCGCCGCGCATCAGCGCCAGCGGAGCATTGCGATAGAGCATCAGATCGTGGAACGGGTCGGTCAGGATCTTGGTCATCCAGACGAGGCCGGTCTCGACGTCGCGGATGAAGAACAGGTGCACGGTGCGGAACAGAAGACCGCCGGCACCGACCGCGAGCCAGATCTTGGCAACCTGCCGCATGAAATCGGTCGCGCTTGCCCAGGGCGTGAACAGTCCAAACAGCGTCGGATCGGCGACCAGCACCAGCGGCGACAGCGCCCAGATCGCCATCAGCACCACCTTGCGCTGAAGGTTGTAGCCGACCTTGATCTCTTCCTTGTGCTCGTGGGTGGCCTGGTTGACGTGGTCGTAGCCGTGCGGCTCGAAGAAGAAGTGACCGGCCTGGCGCGAGGTCATCGAGACCAGCCAGCCGACCAGACCCGAGATCACGGGATCGATGAACAGCCAGACATAGGCGAAGAGAAAGCTCAGCGCGCTGACGAAGTGCAGGCTCTGATTGATGCGGCTGTGGTGATAGTAGCGATGGTCGTCCCAGCGCTGGATCCGCAGCTGCTCGAGATAATTCTTGATCATGCTCTCCCCCAAAATGCTTTCGGGTACGGGATTACAGGGATTCGATGTACGCCGTGTGACATCATCATTTTGTCATATGACAATGTGCAGCGGCGCGATGACGCACGGGCTACTCTATCTCCTCATCCCCTCGCGCAACGGCGAAGCCGTTGTCGCTGGGAGCGCGGAACGCGCATCTCGAAGGATGAAGGCCGGGCTGTCGCAGCTGGGCCTTCATGGTTCTCCGAGCGATGCGAAGCATCGTCCGGGAGACGGCGCTTGCGCGCCTCCTCACCATGAGGAGCGGCCGTCAGGCCGCCTTGGCGACGTCGACCTTGCGGAAGCGCACCAGCGAGAAATGGCCGAGCGGCGGAATCAAACGGCGCTCGGCGAGCTCGATGCCATGGGCACCGGCCAGCCACTTCGCATAACGCGACCAGGCGAACTCCGCGGTGCGGAAGCCGAGCGGACGCACCACCGGCTGGAGCTTCTGCTCGATGAAGCGGCGCATGCCGGTGTCGGCGCTGACGCGGGTGAGGATGATCAGCTCGCCGCCCGGTCGCAGCACGCGGGCGAATTCGTCGAGCGCCTTCTCCGGATTCGGCACGGCCGTGACGACGTACTGCGCCATCACGACGTCGAAGGAGTTGTCGGGGAATTCGAGCTTCTCGGCGTCCATCACCGCGAGGCCCTCGACGTTCTTCAGCTTCTGCTCCGTCACGCGGCGGCGCGCCTTGTCGAGCATGGCTTCCGAAATATCGGTGCCGAAGATGCGCAGGTTGGGTGCATAGAGCGGCAGCGAGATGCCGGTGCCGACGCCGACCTCGAGCACACGACCGCCGATCTTGTTGGTGGCCGCGATCGCGGCCTGCCGGCCCTTTGCGAACACGCCGCCGAACACGAGATCGTAGACAGGCGCCCAGCGGTCATAGGCCTGCTCGACCGTGCCGCGGGTGAGGTCTAGTTGCTGGGTGCCGTCAAGGTTCACGATCTTAGCCATCGATGAGGTTCTCGCTGTGGGTCAAAGGTATGGTCAACCGCGCACCGGCCGCCGCGCCATGCGAGGCGAGGCGCGCAGGATGCGGCTGGGCTGAAGTGAAGTCAGGTTTCCGACGAACTGGCGCGCGCTGTTTTCCCAGGAGCGCTCCAGCGCGAAGTTGCGGCAGGTCTCGCGCGACATCGTGAGCGCGCGCAGGCAAGCGATACGCAGATCGTGATCGATCGCGCCAATCGGGTGATCGGCGATGACGTCCTTCGGCCCCGTGACCGGAAAGGCCGCAACCGGCGTGCCGCAGGCGAGCGCCTCTAACTGCACCACGCCGAACGTGTCGGTCAGACTCGGGAAGACGAAGACGTCGGCGGCGGCGAGATGAGCGGTCAGATCCGCGCCCTTCTTCTCGCCGAGAAAGACGGCGCCTGGATATTTCTTTTCGAGCGCCGCCTTCTGCGGACCGTCGCCGACGACGACCTTGGTGCCGGGCAGATCGAGCGAGAGGAACGCTTCGAGATTCTTCTCCACGGCCACGCGCCCCATCGTCATGAAGATCGGGCGCGGCAGGTCGAGATTTGCCGGAGTGTCGGGGTGGAACAGCTCGGTGTTGACACCGCGCGTCCAGAAGCCGAGCCGCTTGAAGCCGCGCTCGGAGAGCTCCTGCCGCAGCGAGGGCGTCGCCACCATGATCATCGCGGCGGCATCGTGGAAGTGGCGCAGCACTGCATAGCCGACGCTCACGGGAATGCCGGTCCGCACCGAAACGTATTCGGGAAAGCGCGTGGTGTAGGAGGTGGTGAAGGCGAGCCGGTTGCGGCGGCAATAGGCGCGCGCGGCCCAGCCGATCGGGCCTTCGGTTGCGATGTGCAGCGCTTCCGGCGCGGCCTTCTCGATCCGCCGCGCGATCTCCTTAGCCGAAGGCAGCGCGATGCGCAGGCCCGGATAGGTCGGCAACGGCCAGGACGGAAAGCCGTCCGGCGTCAGAAAGTCGATCTCGACATCGAGGGCCTTGGCCACGCTAGCCAGCGACGTCAGCGTCCGCACCACACCATTGACCTGCGGATGCCAGGCGTCAGTCGCGATTAATACCCGCATGGGGAAATCCCGAGAGTTTGATGATTCTCGGCTAAGGACCATCAACGAAGGATATTTCAGGCGTGTGACGTCACAGAAGTGTCGGCCCACTGTTTTGTTCGTTAACGAGCCCGCGCGGCCACGAAACTGTCATGAAACAATCCTTTCCGCGACGAAACCGTTTTCGGTTTTCCGCGCAAACGTCGCGAAACTTTTTGCCGGTAGTGATCCAGGCAACGGAGCACCGAAACGGTGCCGGGTGACCAAGAAACACCGCGCAGACAGGGGCGACCAATGTTCAATCTGGACACGTTCAAGACGTATTCGCGCGCCGTTGCTTTTGGCGCAATTGCGATCTCCGCAATCGCATTCGCCGGTCCGGCCAAGGCCGCGCCCGTGCAGCTCTTCCCCTTCTTCCAGCCGCTGCAGCCGATGGCTGCGCCGCAGCCGCTGCAGCCTTACCAGCCGACGCCTTATCAGGCCGCGCCCTCTGAGGATCAGGACACGGTCGAGATGCCGGCCCGCTTCCGCCGCCAGACCGTCTCGTATGCGACGCGCGAGGCGCCGGGCACCATCATCATCGATACGCCCAACACCTATCTCTACTATGTGCTCGGCAACGGCCAGGCGCTGCGCTACGGCATCGGCGTCGGCCGCGACGGCTTCACCTGGTCCGGCACGCAATCGGTGACCAAGAAAGCCGAGTGGCCGGATTGGACCCCGCCGCCGGAGATGATCGCGCGCCAGCCCTATCTTCCGCGCCACATGGCCGGCGGCCCCGGCAACCCGCTCGGCGCCCGCGCCATGTATCTCGGCGGCACCATCTACCGCATCCACGGCACCAACGCGCCCGAGACCATCGGCAAGCACGTCTCCTCCGGCTGCATCCGCCTGACCAATGAGGACGTCACCGACCTCTATTCCCGCGTCAACGTCGGCGCCAAGGTGATCGTGCTGCCGATGACGGAACGGCGCGCGGATCTCGGCAGCGCCACGCGATGAGCGACAGGACATCGTGATGCAAAGGGCCCCGGAATCACTGGGGCCCTTTTCGTTTGGCGACGATCGTTGTGGCCATCCTTCGAGACGCCCGCTTTTGGCGGGCTCCTCACCTAACGGGGCCTCGTCCGCCGCCGCTCCGAGACCAGCTTCAGCCATGCGGCCGAATGAAACGCGCTCATCAGGAGATACATCGGCACCATTCCGCCCAGCAAAGATGCGTGTTCGCCGGAGCAGAGCATGTCCGCCGGACCGCCGCCGAGCACGGCCGTCAGCAGGGCCATGATCGCGAAGGTCGGCGCGGCCGCAAGGCCGAGCCACTTCGCGACGTGGCGCGCGGCTCCGACGCCGTCACGCCTGGCGCCGGTGGCCGCGCTGACAGGACCAGTCACGGCCTTTCGCCCGCGGCTTCTTTGCGGAACGCCTTCTCGCCGGCATCCGAAATCTCCACCCACTTCTTGTCCGGCGTCGCGCCTTCCGTGTAGCTGTCGTGCCAGTTCCACCATTTGTAGGTCGGCGTCTGCGGATAGCCCTTCGGTGAGTCCTCCCACACCTCCTGCCGGCCGAGTGGCGTGATGTCGAGATAGTTCCAGGTGCCGCCCATCTGCTCGTCGCCCCGGCTCTTGACGAAGTAGGTGCGGAATACGCGGTCGCGGTCGTGATAGAACACGTTCGTCCCGTGCCATTCGTCCACGCCGAAGTCGGCGTCGAAGCTGTCCGTGATGGTCACCCACGGCATGGTCCAGCCCATCCGCTCCTTCAGCCCTTTGATGTCGGCCTGTGGCGCGCGGGAGGCGAACACGAGCGTGGTGTCGCGGGCGTTCAGGTGCGAGACATGGGCGACCTGGTCGGCCACCATGGAGCAGCCCCGGCAGGCGTGATCGGGCCAGCCGAACACGCCCGGCTCGAAGAAGGCGCGGTAGACGATCAGCTGCCGCCGGCCCTGGAACAGGTCGAGCAGACTGACCTTGCCGCCGGGCCCCTCGAACGAATAGGTTTTGTCCACTTCCATCCAGGGCATGCGCCGGCGCTCGGCGGCCAGGGCGTCGCGGGCCCGCGTTTGTGCCTTTTCCTTCACGAGCAGTTGCTGACGGGCTGCCTCCCAGTCCTGCGGCGATACCACTGGCGGTGTTTGCATGGCGGTCTGTCCGTCGTTTCGTCCGTTTTGCGCTGATGACGTCATGGCTCTCAAAACCTCTTGCTTGGGCGGGAGTTCCGCGCCTCGCTGTGACCGACGCGAATTCACTCGCGCCTCGCCGCACATCGTCGGCCGTGAGCCATTTGTGGCACCGGACGATCGGTGTGCGGGAGTAACAAGTGTGGCGGGATTGTCATGGAGTCGCTGATCACGGCGGCAGCGCGCGCGCTCGAAGCCGGTGATCCGCTCGGAGCGCTGAACCGAGTTGCGCTGCGCAACGATGCGCCGTCGCTGGCGCTGCGCGGCATCGCGATGGCCCAGCTCGGCGATCTCGCGAAGGCGAAGACGCTGCTGCGGAGCGCCGCGCGCGCCTTCGGTCCGCGCGAGGCGGTCGCGCGCGCCAGGTGCGTGGTCGCCGAAGCCGAGATTGCGCTCGTCTCGCGCGACCTGAACTGGCCGGCCAGGACGCTCGCGGGTGCGCGGGCGACGCTCGAAAAGCATGGCGATCTCGCCAATGCAGCGCATGCAGGCCATATCGAGGCCCGCCGTCTCCTCCTCGTCGGACGCGTCGACGAGGCCGAGCGCACGCTGGCCGAACTCAACACCTCCCCGCTCCCGCCTGCATCTCAGGTCGTCCGCGAGCTCGTGGTCGCCGGCATCGCCATCAGGCGGCTTAGAACGAAAGATGCGCGCACGGCACTGAGCCGCGCGGCGTGCGCAGCGCGGCAGGCGGGCATCGCGGCGCTCGCGGCCGAGGTCGACAGCGCGAACCTCATCCTCGATACGCCGGCCGCGCGCCTGATCGCGCGCGGCAGCGAACATCCGTTGTTGCTCGGAGAGGTCGAAAGACTGGCGACCTCGACAGCGCTCGTCGTCGATACCTTCCATCATATGGTGCGCAGGCGAAGCGCTGTCGTGTCGCTCGGAACGCGGCCAGTGCTGTTCGAGCTCGCCCGTCTCCTGGCGCTGGCATGGCCCGCGGATGTCTCGCGAGAGGCGTTGATATCAGGTGCGTTTCAAGCGAAGCACGCCGATGAGTCGCACCGCGCGCGATTGCGCGTCGAGATCGGGCGGCTCCGCACGAAGCTCAAGCCGCTGGCCGAAATCAGCGCGACCAAGCGGGGTTTTGTGCTGGCGCCGCGGAAGACACGCGACGTCCTCGTGCTGGCGCGGCCGGTCGAGGAAAAGCACGCCGCCGTGCTCGCTTTTCTCGCCGACGGCGAGCCCTGGTCGAGCTCGGCCCTCGCGCTTGCGCTTGGAATCAGCCCGCGCACGGTGCAGCGGGCGCTCGACGAGCTCGTCCGATCGAACAAGGTGCAGTCGTTCGGACATGGCCGGGCACGCCGCTGGATGACCCCGCCTGTCCCCGGTTTCCCGACAGGCTTGTTACTCCCAACACCGCTCCTGAAGACGTAGGTTGGTCACATCACAGGGATCAAGCAC
The DNA here is from genome assembly GCA_023435725.1 of Pseudomonadota bacterium. Classification (GTDB taxonomy): domain Bacteria; phylum Pseudomonadota; class Alphaproteobacteria; order Rhizobiales; family Xanthobacteraceae; genus Bradyrhizobium. The sequence goes on from JAEYRD010000107.1 coordinate 102,633, forward strand.
ATGAAGCGTTCAGACACCGAGATTGTCAGGGAGTACGGGCCTTTTGCGGGCGTTGAGGCCGTGCATGGCGTCACCTATGACGGCACGCATGTCTGGTTCGCGTCCGGCGACAAGTTGAATGCCGTCGATCCGGCCAGCGGCAAGATCGCACGCTCGATCGACGTTGCCGCACACGCGGGAACGGCGTTCGACGGCCGGCACCTGTTCCAGATCGCGGAGGATCGCATTCAGAAGATCGACGCGGCGACCGGCACGGTCCTCAGCACGATCCCCGCGCCGGGTGGCGGTGGCGATTCCGGCCTCGCCTGGGCCGAGGGTTCGCTCTGGGTCGGTCAGTATCGCGAGCGGAAGATCCATCAGATCGATCCCGAAACAGGGGCTGTTCTTCGCACCATCGAAAGCAAGCGCTTCGTGACCGGGGTGACCTGGGTCGACGGCGAGCTCTGGCATGGCACCTGGGAAGGCGAGGATAGTGACATCAGGCGGATCGATCCCGAAACCGGCAAGGTGCTCGAGCAACTCGACCTGCCCGCTGGAACAATGGTGTCGGGACTGGAGTCGGACGGCGACGATCGCTTCTTTTGCGGCGGCGGAAGTCGCGGCAATGTGAGAGCGGTTCGGCGTCCGAGGCGAACTGCTCCGCGGTGACGGCCTGAATGTACGGCAACGTTAACTTGTTCGCCCCAATTCCACCCCACCGGTGCGCTCTAGCGCCCTCCTCGCCCGCCCTGTAAAACCCCAACCGGGGCGGCCTGGGGGATTGATGCGACTAACGTTAGACTTGAAGACTGTCCTGATCGCCGTCGCGGTGCTCGCGGCGTCGTTCTTCGTCAGCCTGAAGGCAATGGACTGGCTGTCGCCGAGCGCGACGACGTCTGCGCCGCCGGTCGCGCAACTGCCCCCGCTGCCGCCGGTCTCGAAGAACTCGATCGTGGTCGCGCCGGTCGCGATCGCGCTGTCGGCGATCCGAGAACAAGCCGAGAAAGCCGCGCCACGCAATTTCGCCGGGAAGGCCGAGAACCCGATTTCGCAAATCCTGCAGGACGCCGACATCGGCTGGTCCGCGATGCGCGGACCGATGTCCGCTGTCGGCGACAAGGACGTGCTGACGCTGTCGACGCCGCTCACCGGCAAGCTGAACGTGACAGGCACGCTGTCCTCCAAAGCGACCGGTGCGCTCGGCGAAGCGCTTGGCAGCGTGCTCGGCGGCAATGCCGCAAAACAGATCGGCGCGGTCAACATCAAGAATCTGAATGCCAGCGCCGAAATCAAGGGCAACGTGGTCGTGACCTCGCGCCCAAAGCTCGCGGCCAACTGGCATCTCGAGCCCAATCTTGGCGGCCAGGTCAATCTCGGCGACACCAACCTTTCGGTCGCCGGCGTCAAGGTCAACGTGCCGGCGCAGGTGAAGCCGCTGATCGACAAGACCGTCGCTGACCAGTTGAACGTCGTTTCCGAGCGCATCCGCAACGATCCCTCCCTGCGCGAGAATGCAAAGGTGCAATGGGCCAAGGCCTGCCGCTCGATCCCGCTGCAAGGCAGCGGCGCCTCGGCCGCGCTGCCGCCGCTCTGGCTCGAGATGAAACCGACCCGCGCCATCGCCGCGCAGCCGCGCGTCGACGCGCAGGCCGTGACGCTGCTGCTTGGCCTGGAGGCCGAGACGCGCGTGACCTCGGCGCCGACCAAGCCCGAGTGTCCGTTCCCCGACAAGATTTCGATCGTGCCGCCGACCGGCACCGGCGTGAACATCGGTGTGCCAATCGACGTGCCCTTCACCGAGATCAACAAGCTCATCGCGGCGCAGATGGTCGGCCACACCTATCCCGAGGACGGCTCCGGCCCGGTCGACGTCACCGTGAAGAGCGTCAACGTGATCCCGTCCGGCGACCGGCTGCTGATCTCGCTGCTGGTCCGCGCCAAGGAGAAGAAGAGCTGGCTCGGTCTCGGCGCCGAGGCGACCGTGCATATCTGGGGCCGACCGATGCTCGACCAGGCGCAGCAGACGCTGCGGCTCGCCGACATCGAGCTCGCGGTGGAATCCGAGGCGGCCTTCGGCCTGCTCGGCGCCGCCGCGCGCGCGGTGGTGCCGCAGCTCCAGCAGGCGCTGGTGCAAAAGGCGACGCTCGATTTGAAGCCGATCGCCGCCAATGCGCGCGAGAAGATCGCGGCCGCGATCGCCGACTACCAGAAGAGCGAGGACGGACTCAAGGTCGAGGCCAAGATCGACAGCCTGACGCTCGCCGACATCGCCTTCGATTCCAAGACGCTGCGCGTGGTCGCCGAAGCCGGCGGCTCGCTGAACGTGACTGTGTCGAAGCTATCGGGGATGTAACGCTTTCACTCGCCAGGCCCACGCACGTGTCTTCGTCGGTTGCGACGCTGGCATTCTCGTCGGAGGATGCTAAGCTGTTCCTCGCAACCTCGAACGAGGTGCTGACAACACGATAGGGGACGACGCGAGGACGATATGGAAGCCGGCATGGTCACGCCCGCGCCGGCACTGGTGCGCTTTTCCGGCATTCAGAAGACCTACGATGGCGAGCACCTCGTGGTGAAGAACCTCGATCTCGAAATCAGGAAGGGTGAGTTCATCACCCTGCTTGGCCCGTCGGGCTCGGGCAAGACGACCACGCTGATGATGCTGGCTGGCTTCGAGGTTCCGACCCAAGGCGAGATCTACCTCGCTGACCGGCCCATCAAGAACATGCCGCCGCACAAGCGCGACATCGGCATGGTATTCCAGAACTATGCCCTGTTTCCGCACCTGACGATCGCGGAGAATATTGCCTTCCCGCTATCCGTTCGCAAAATCAACAAGGCGGAAGCGCAGGAGCGCGTAAGGGCGGCGTTGCGCATGATCAAGATGGAACCCCTGGCGCACCGGCGGCCCGGGCAGCTGTCAGGCGGTCAGCAGCAGCGCGTGGCACTGGCCCGCGCGCTGGTTTTCAATCCGCAGCTCGTGCTGATGGACGAGCCCCTGGGCGCCCTGGACAAGCGCCTGCGGGAGCAGATGCAACTGGAGATCAAGCAACTGCACGAGACGATGGGCATCACCGTCGTCTACGTTACCCACGATCAGAGCGAAGCGCTCACCATGTCGGACCGCATCGCCGTGTTCAACGACGGCATTGTGCAGCAGGTCGACACGCCCGGCACGCTGTACGAGCATCCGGTGAACAGCTTCGTCGCCCACTTCATCGGCGAGAACAATGTGCTGGCGGGCACCGTCGAAACGGTCGAAAAGGAATATTGCCGCGTCGCGCTGGCTGGTGGCGGCGTCGTGACCGCACGGGCGGTCAACGTATCAGGCGCGGGCGCATCGACTTCCCTGTCGGTGCGGCCGGAGCGGATTGCCATTGTTCCGGATGGCACCTCCAGCGGCGGATCGAACCGGCTGCCGGCCAAGGTGCAGAACACCATCTATCTCGGCGATCACGCGCTGGCCGTGCTCGACGTCGCCGGCAACGGGGAGTTCATGGTCAAGCTTCAACCGGGAGCGCATGACAGCCTGAGACATGGCGAAAGCGTGTTCATCACCTTCCGCCCCGAGGACTGCCTGGCCCTTGATCCCGTCTGATCCCAACGCAAGCTGCATCAATCAACCTCAACGCAACGCACATCAAGAAGGAACGAAGATCATGCTGAAGCGCAAGATTGGCAAGATTGCTCTGGGTTTCGCCGCGGCGTTCAGCGCCAGCGCTGCGCTGGTCCCGGTGGCGCAAGCGCGCGACCTCACCGTCGTGTCGTGGGGCGGCGCGTATCAGGATGCCCAGAAGAAGGTCTATTTCGAGCCGTTCAAGAAGGCGGCCGGTATTCCGATGAACGACGAGTCCTGGGACGGCGGCGTCGGCGTGTTGCGCGCCAAGGTGCAGGGTGGCGCCGCCACCTGGGACGTCGTCCAGGTCGAGAGCGACGAACTGGCGGTCGGCTGCGAGGAAGGCCTGTTCGAGAAGCTGGACTATTCCAGGATCGGCGGCGAGGCCGCCTACATACAGCCGTCCGTCAATCCGTGCGGCGTCGGCGCCATCCTCTACGATTTCGTGCTCGGCTACGACAAGGACAAGTTGAAGGACGCCCCTAACGGCTGGGCCGACTTCTTCGACACCAAGAAGATTCCAGGCAAGCGCGCCCTGCGTCAGGGCCCGAAGACCACGCTCGAGATCGCCCTCATGGCCGACGGCGTCGCGCCGAAGGACGTCTACAAGGTGCTGGCGACCGACGAGGGCGTCGAGCGCGCGTTCAAGAAGCTGGACACCATCAAGGGCGACATCGTCTGGTGGAAGGCCGGCGCCCAACCGCCGCAATTGCTCGCCTCCGGCGAGGTGGCGATGACCTCGGTCTACAATGGCCGCATCGACACCGCGAACAAGAACGAGAAGAAGAATTTTGGCATGGTGTGGGACGGAGCGCTCTTCACCCTCGACAGTTGGGTCATCCTGAAGGGCAGCCCGAACAAAGACTCGGCCTACAAGTTCCTGGACTTCGTCGGCAAGCCGGAGAACCAGTCCAAGCTGTCGGAGAACATTGCCTATGGCACCTCGAACAAGGACGCCGCCGCCCGGCTGCAGCCGGCCGTTCTGAAGGATCTGCCGACAGCGCCTGATAACATCAAGAACGCGGTCGAGATCAACGTCGGCTTCTGGCTCGAGAACATCGACCGCCTGACCGAGCGCTTCAACAAATGGGCAGCGAAATAGCGCGCTGCCGAACCGGCGTACGGCGCAGGCAGGGGATCGATACCTCTTCGCCTGTGCCCCACCCCTTGCGTGAAGTGGCCGAGGATTTCCGGTCTAAGAGGCTCTCTCCATGCCAGCCGCGCTTCTGACCGGCGCCGATGCCCAGGCCGAGGTGCCGCTCAAGCGTCGCCTGAAGCGGGCGGAACGAGCGCGCCATATCAAGGCATTGGCACTGGTTCTGCCGCTTCTGCTGTTTCTGCTCTTCACTTTCGCTGGGCCCATCGCCGGCATGCTGTGGCGCTCGGTCGATGACAGGGAGGTGCGTCAAGTTCTGCCTCAAACCGTGGCCGCTCTCGCCAACTGGGACGGCAAGGACCTGCCGGACGAAAAGGCCTACGCGGCGCTGGCAAGCGACATCCTGGCGGCGCGCGCCTCCGGCACCATCGCCGTCGCAGCCAAGCGGCTCAACTATGCACTGAACGGCTTCCGCACGATCCTGACCAGCACGGCACGCAATCTGAAGGCGGTGCCGGAGCCCGGCACGGCCAAGGAGACGCTGGGCAAGATCAACCCGGCCTGGCGCGAACGCACCACCTGGACGACGATCAAGGACGCCAGTGGCCCAGTGACCGGCTTCTACCTTCTGGCGGCGCTCGACCTGACGCGGAACGCGGACGGCGCGATCGTCTCAGCCCCGCCGGATCAGGCCATCTACCGCAACGTCTTCGCCCGCACCTTCATCATCAGCCTCAGTGTCACGGCACTCTGCCTGATCCTTGGCTTCCCGGTCGCTTACCTCTTGGCGACGCTGCCGCCCGGCCGGTCGAACCTGCTGATGATCTTCGTCCTGCTGCCTTTCTGGACTTCGCTTCTGGTCCGCACCTGCGCCTGGATCGTGCTATTGCAGAGCAATGGCGTCGTGAACGACAGCCTGCACTGGCTTGGCATCATCGACGAGCCGTTGCGCCTGATTTACAACCGCTTCGGTGTCTGCGTGGCGATGACCCACGTTCTCCTGCCGTTCATGATCCTGCCGCTGTACAGCAGCATGAAGGCGATCTCGCCTGCTTACATGCGTGCCGCCGCCTCGCTCGGTGCGCCGCCGGTCACCGCCTTCCTGCGGATCTACCTGCCTCAAACCCTGCCCGGCATCGGCGCGGGAAGCCTGCTCGTCTTCATCCTGGCGCTCGGCTACTACATCACGCCGGCACTGGTCGGGGGCGCCGCCGACCAGATGATCAGCTACTTCATCGCGCTCTACACGACCGAGACGGCCAACTGGGGGCTTGCTTCGGCCTTGGGTGCGGTGCTGCTGCTGGTCACACTTCTGCTCGCCCTCGTCTACGGCAAGCTGGTGCAAGGCCAGCAGGTCACGGGAGGTATGAAGAATTGAGCGACAATCCTTCCCTCCGCACGCCCAGTCAGCGCATCGCGTGGACCGCGACGATCGTTGTCTCCACGCTGGTGTTCATCTTCCTGATCGCGCCAATCCTGGCGGTCATGCCGCTGTCCTTCAGCTCGGGCTCCTATTTGACCTATCCGCTGCCGGGCCTCTCCTTGCGCTGGTACGACGACTTCATCAATTCGCCGCGCTGGATGAATTCGCTGAAGAACAGCATGATCATCGGCGTCTCCGCGACGCTGCTGTCCATGGTGCTTGGTACGCTGGCCGCGCTGGGGCTGGCGCAGTGGAAGAGCCGGTTCAAACCGCTCGTACTGGCTTTCGTGCTGTCGCCGGTCGTCGTGCCCGGCGTCATCACCGCGGTCGGCCTGTATTTCTTCTTCGCGCCGATCGGACTGACCGGCAGCTATCTCGGCTTGATCCTGGCCCACACCGCGCTGGCGACGCCCTTTGTGGTGATCACGGTCGGCGCGACGCTGCAAAGCTTCGACACCAACCTAGCGCGCGCCGCCGCCTCACTCGGTGCCTCGCCGCTCTACGCGTTCCGCCGCGTGATCCTGCCGCTGATCCTGCCCGGCCTGGCGTCGGGTGCGCTGTTCGCCTTCGCGACCAGCTTCGATGAGGTGGTGATCGTGCTTTTCATGGCAGGTCCCGAGCAGCGCACCCTGCCGCGCGAGATGTTCAGCGGCATCCGCGAGAACATCAGTCCGACCATCACTGCAGCAGCCGTGATTCTGACGACGGTATCGGTCATCCTCCTCGCCACCCTGGAAGGCTTGCGCAGACGCAACGAGCGGCTCAAGGGCAGCAGCGGCTGAAAGGCGGCGATGCGACCGAAGTGACGTGACGAAGCTGTCGGGGACATAGGCCCCACCGTCATTCCGGGGCGCGCGCAGCGCGAGCCCGGAGTCCATCGGGCCACTGCGACGGTGGATGAATGGATTTCGGGCGCGCGCCAAGCGGAGCGCGCCCCGGAATGACGGAGCCCGCCCCCTACTTTTTCTCAACCCTCCTCACGCGTCCTTGCCTTTGCTGCCGCGACCGATTGTCGCTAGAACAGTGCCTGCAACAAAGCCCAAACAACAACACGCAGGGAGAAAAACAAACATGCAAAAACTCATCGCCGCCGTCGCGGCCGGTCTCGCCCTTGCCGCCACGTCCGGCGCCGCGCAGGCGCAGATTTCCGACGATGTCGTCAAGATCGGCGTTCTCACGGACATGTCGAGCCTCTATGCGGACGCGACCGGCAAGGGCTCGCTCGCAGCGGTCGAGATGGCGGTCGCCGATTATGGCGGCAAGGTCGCGGGCAAGCAGGTCGCGGTGGTCGCCGCCGACCACCAGAACAAGCCCGATGTCGGTGTCAACATCGCCCGCAACTGGTACGACAACGACAAAGTCGACGCGATCTTCGACGTGCCGACGTCGTCGGTGGCGCTGCCGATCTCGGCGCTGACGCGCGAGAAGAACAAGATCAACATCAATTCCGGCGGCGGCTCGTCCGACATCACCGGCGCGCAATGCTCGCCTAACACGGTGCACTGGACCTATGACACCTACGCGCTGTCGAACGTCGCCGGCAAGGCGATGGTCAAGCGCGGCGAGGACACCTGGTTCTTCGTCACCGCCGACTACGCCTTCGGCATGGCGCTCCAGCGCGACGCGGCCAACGTGGTCAAGGAGAGCGGCGGCAAGGTGCTCGGCGAGGTCCGCCATCCCCTCAACTCGTCCGACTTCTCCTCCTTCCTGCTCCAGGCCCAGGCCTCAAAGGCCAAGGTGGTCGCGCTGGCGAACGCCGGCGGCGACACCACCAACGCGCTGAAGCAGGCGTCCGAGTTCGGCCTGACCCAGGGCGGCCAGAAGATGATCGCGCTGCTGCAGGAGATCACCGACACGCATTCGCTCGGCATCAAGGCCACGCAGGGTCTGATCGTGACCGACGCGTTCTACTGGGACATGAATGAGGAGACGCGCGCCTTCTCGAAGCGCTTCAACGAGAAGGTCGGTCACATGCCGACCATGATCCAGGCCGGCCTCTATTCGGCGACCATGCACTATCTGAAGGCGATCGAGGCCATCAAGACCGACGAGGCCCCGAAGGTGATGGCGCAGATGCGCGCCACGCCGATCAACGACTTCTTCGCCAAGAACGGCAAGATCCGCATCGACGGCCGCATGGTCCACGACATGTATCTGTTCGAGGTAAAGAAGCCCGAGCAATCCAAGGGTGAGTGGGACCTCTACAATCTGATCGCCACCGTGCCCGGCGACGAGGCTTTCCGTCCGCTCGACAAGGGCGGCTGCCCGCTGGTGAAGTGATATCCGGAGCACCTCCGTCATTGCGAGCGAAGCGAAGCAATCCAGAAATGCAACTGCGGAGATAGCTCTGGATTGCTTCGTCGCTTCAGTGCAAAATTGCTTGGCAATTTTGCGACGAGCTCCTCGCAATGACGGGAGACGAATGACACCACAGCGCGCTCGGTGAAAACCGGGCGCGTTGGGTTTAGGCGGTCAGAGCCTGATTATTCCGAGTACTTGAACTCGGGCATGTTCTTCAGCTCGTCCTTGCTGGCGTTGAAGACGGCGTGGTCCGGATACCACCTGGACGACGAGGACGACGACGTTGTCGTCGCGGTCTTCTCGGTACCGGTCGCAGCGCCCGTAGTCGTGGTCGACTTGCTCGTCGTGCCGGAGCTGCCCGCGCCGGTGTAGGCGACGGCCTCGTTGACGAACTTCAGCTTCTCAAAGGGCACGGCGACCAGGTGCTCGCCCATGCCGAGGAAGCCGCCGACGCCGATCACGGCGATCTTCACGGCGCCGTTCTTGTCCATCAACAGATCGTTGATCGATCCGATGTTCTCGTTGGCGTCGTTATAGACCTTTACGCCCGCCATCTTCGACGCACGCCATTCACCCGACGCAGTCGTGGTCGTGGTTGTCGCAGTGGCCGCGGGCGCTGCCTTGTCGGTGGTGGTCGTCGGCGATTGCGCGAACGCAACGGTCGCAAGAAGTGCGGTGCCGGCAAGGCCGGCGGCGATCGATTTCATCAACATTGTTGTCCTCTCCTTCAGCAGAAAACTCGTATGGAGAGAACCGCGCCGATAACCCGCAGTTCCGAAGTTGCGGCAATTTCGCAGCTCGATACGCGGGAAAGATTTGAAGGCAAATGTTCCTGCGTCACTCAGGAACATTTTGCAACGCGAGGTTCCCCGCCGACGATCGCGCGCCCTGGGTGAAGCACGACCGCGGCGAGGAACGCGCCGACCTGTTCGCCCGGGTCAGCTCTTGTAGTCGATCAGGAGCGCGGAGAAGTCCGAGCCGCTCGACGAACTCGTCGCGCTGCCATTCGCACCGTAGGACGACGCCGACGATTGCGACTGCTGCAATGCCTGGAGGAATTGCTGGAGCATCTTGGCCGTGGTGGAGTCGGTCGACGTGCTGCTGGTCGTATCCGACGAATCCGAAGAGCTGTCGTCCGGGGGCAGACCGGGCGGCGGCCCACCCGCACCACCGGGTCCACCGGCGCCGCCGGGACCGTTGGCGAAGGCGGACTTGAACACGTTCTTCAGTTCGCTGGCCTGATCCGAGGTCAGCGTCCCGTTCGAGACCTCGTTGGAGATGAGGTCGTCGATCTTCGATTGCATGTCGTCCTTGGAGGGGCGCGTGCCGCTCGACTGGTCGCTCGACCGGCTCTGCTGGAGCGCCGTGTCGATGTCGGTCAGCGCCGTCGAGAGCGCGGACTGGTCCGACGACGAGATCGTGCCGGCAGAAACTTCCGATTGCAATTCCTGCTGCAGCCGCTGCAACGGCGACTGGTAGTTGCCGGCGGAGGCCGCCGAAATCGAGGTCATCATGGCTCCGTGGGTTTTGCGGGGTTTCTTGCGTGACGCTGTCACGGTATGGTTAGCGGCCTTAACGAGACCTTGCCGCTCCACTGCCCAGGCATTGCCGGGTATTGCGTGCCGTGCAGACAGAAACATACCGAAACAAAAATCTTCGCCTTTTGGCCCTAATCGTGGACAAACAAAGCTCATGGCCATTCCCAATCCCAACATCCTGGTCGTCGAAGACGACCGCGAAACGCGGACGTTGATTGCGAAGTACCTGCGCAACAATGCCTGCAACGTCACCACCGTGAGCGACGGTCGCGAGATGTCGCGCGCCATGGCCGATCATCGCGTCGACCTCATCATTCTCGACGTGATGCTTCCGGGCGAGGACGGCTTGAGCTTGTGCCGCAAGGTGCGCTCGGAGGGACAGACGCCGATCATCATGCTCACCGCGCGCGGCGAGGACGTCGACCGCATCGTCGGCCTCGAAATGGGCGCGGATGACTACCTGCCGAAACCGTTCAATCCGCGCGAGCTGCTCGCCCGCATCAACGCAGTGCTGCGACGCCAGGCTGCCGCGCAGGCCGCAAGCTCGATCGAGGGCGCGAGCACGCTCGCGTTCGAGGGCTGGCGCATCGACCTGCGCCTGCGCGAACTGCGCAATCCGGAAGGCGCGCGCGTCGCGGTGACCAGCGCCGAGTTCGACCTCTTGCGGACCTTCTGCGAACGCCCCGGCCGCGTACTCTCGCGCGACAGCCTGCTCGACCTCACACAGGGCCGCAACACCGGCTCGTTCGAACGCTCCATCGACGTGCTGGTCAGCCGCATCCGCCGCAAGATCGAGCCCAATCCGCAGGATCCGACCATCATCAAGACGGTGCGCTCCGGCGGCTATCTGTTCACGCCGAGAATCGAAGCAGCCGGCAACGAAGCGGTCGCGACGCCCCTGAGCAACTAGTGGGGCGGCCATCATGACGCCGTTCCGCTTCTTCCACCTCAAGAGCATCGGCGGACAGATCGCCGCGCTCGTGGTGGCCTCGATTGTCGCGCTGCATCTGATCCTCACCATCAGCTTCCTGGTCGGCCGGCCCGACCGCGCCGAGCCGCCGCCCGACAGCGCGCATCAGCTCGCGGATGCGGCTCTCCTGCTGAGTGGCGCTGACGCCAGCGAGCGGCCGCGCATCCTTGCCGACATCGCCCGTGCGTTTCCGAAGGCGGGCATCGAGCTCCTTGCGCCGGGGACTGCCGTTGCCGACGACGGTGAGAGCCTGCGTCTGCACAGCGTGCGCCGGCATCTCGGCCGCCAGTACAAGGTGCTCGCGCTCGCGCCGAGCTTCGGCGTGCGTCGGGTTGCGGTCCAGCTTCCTGACGGCACCATGATTGCGGGCCGTGTCGAGCAGGGACCGTTTGCACCGCGGTTCTGGGGCGGGCCGTGGATGGTCACGCTCTTGTTTGCGCTGATCAGCGTCACCGTGCTCGGCCTGTGGGCGTCCTACGCGCTCGCCGCGCCGCTCTCCTCCTTCGCCAAGGCCGCCGAGAATTTCAGCCTGGACGGCACTGCCGAGCCGCTGCCCGAGCGCGGCCCGGAAGAGATCCGCCAGGTTGCGCGCGCGCTCAACCGCATGCATGAGCGGATCACGCGGCTGATGTCGGATCGCACCAGGATGCTGGCCGCGATCAGCCACGATCTGCGCACGCCGATCACGCGGCTGCGCCTGCGCGCCGAGTTCATCGAGGACGAGGGCAACCGCAGGCGCATGCTGATCGATCTCGACCAGATGCGTTCGATGCTCGAATCCGTGCTCTCGCTCTTGCGCAACGACCGCAAGATCGAGGCGATGACGCTGGTCGACATCGCGAGCACGCTCCAGCTCGTCGCCGACCAGTTCGGCGACATGGGCCATGTCGTGCAATATGACGGCCCCGCTTCCGCAACCGCCGTCGCGCGTCCCGACGATTTGCACCGCGGCGTCACCAACCTCGTCGAGAACGCGGTGCGCTTCGGCGCCGAAGTGACGATCCGCCTCGATGTTGCCGGCACCGAGCTCATCATCGACGTCGAGGACGACGGCCCCGGCATCTCGGATGCGCGCAAGCAGGAGATGCTGGAGCCGTTCGTGCGCGGTGACGACGCGCGCACCATGGACGATTCCACCGGCTTCGGGCTCGGCCTGTCGATCGCGCGCGCGATCGCGCTCGCCCATGGCGGCGAACTGTCGCTGCACGACCGCGAGCCACACGGATTGATCGTGCGGATGCAATTGCCGGTGTGGCAGCAGCCGCGGCTTGCGGCTTAAGACATCGCCTCATGCCGCGAGCGGCGGATGCTCGGTCGCTGCAGGCTCATCATAGATCGCGACCGCCTCGAAGCGATAACCGCAGGCGCGGCATGTCCAGAGATAGGAGATGCGCCCCTCGCCCGGTTCGATCCAGTCGGGCTTCGGGATCGGCGCGCCGCATTGGGCGCAGGGGTTCTGTCTGGGGATGTCGCTGGCGTGTGCGTTGGCCATGTCGGATTTTGTCATGGCACCTCTCCCGTTTTGCAGCGTCTTCTTGCTCGCTTTCGCAGGGCTACACGAATAGACAGCCTTGCTGCCGCGCGCGGTACTTCGTCCGCCTGAGAAAACCCGTACGCCAGCATTGAGTCGTAACAGCGGCTCGGCGCCGCAAAATCGCCGGCAGCGGCGTTTGGCCACATCATCGCCGCGTTCGGCGGGCCTAAAGCAGCCGGGTGCAGGTCACTCAGGCACATCAGGGGTATCTGATGAAAATTTTACGGATTGCCGCGCTGCTCGCGGCCGGACTGACGTTGCCGCAGGCCGCATTCGCGGGTGAAGCCGAATATGCCGAGATGGTCGCGACGCATGCACGCACCAACGGTGTGCCGGAAGCGTTGGTGCACCGCGTGATCATGCGCGAAAGCCGCTACCAGCCAGGCCTCGTCGGCCATGGCGGCACCATCGGGCTGATGCAGATCAAGCTCGCGACCGCCCGCGGGCTCGGCTACACCGGAGATGCTGCAGGTCTGCGCGATCCCAACACCAACCTCACCTATGCGGTGAAGTATCTCGCCGGCGCCTATCACGCCGCCAACGGCGACCACGCCCGAGCCATTCGTTATTTTGCAGGCGGCTATTACTACGCCGCAAAGCGCCAGCGCCAGGAACAACGCCAGGAACAGCTGGTGCAGCAGGCCAGCGCCGACGCGAGCGGCCAGCCTTGGCTCGAGCCCAACGGCAATCCGCAGCCGATGTTCGGCACCGTGCCGCACCGCAAGCTGGCCCAGCGCGTGCGTAACGCGCGGGCGCAGGCGCTCAAGTAACTCCCCGTGTCCCGGACGCGGCGCGGCATGAAATGCCGCTCCGCAGAGCCGGGACCCAGCACGCCGCAAAGATGGGCCCCGACTCAGCGGCGCACTGCGCCGCGTCCGGGGCACGAGAGCGGTGGGGTTCCAGCCAAACGCGTTGACACCAGCCGTCACTGGCATACATTAGAGCCGTTCCGAGGGGTGCTCCGAGGAGGAGCTGAGATACCGCTAAATGGGCAAGCCCGCCCAGGACCGCGGTGACCCTTTGAACCTGATCCGGGTCATGCCGGCGAAGGGACAGGGATGTACCAGACGAAGAAGCGGCCGGACTCTCCGGTATCCATCATCGGCGCAGGCATTGCAGGAGCGTGGCAGGCGCTATTGTTCGCGCAGGCCGGCCACACCGTGACCCTGCACGAGCGCGGTGACGCCACCATGACCGACGCCACCAGCCATTGGGCCGGCGGCATGCTCGCGCCCTATTGCGAGGCGGAGGTCGCCGAACCCATCATCAGCCGCCTCGGCCTGCGTTCCCTGGATATCTGGCGGCGCGAACTGCCGGACACCCCGTTCAACGGCTCCCTCGTCGTCGCCCATCCGCGCGAGCGCAACGATTTCGAGCGTTTTGCCCGGATGACCGAGGAGCACAGCCGGCTTGATGCCGCAGGTCTTGCCGAGCTCGAGCCGTCGCTGGAGGGCCGCTTCCGCGACGCGCTGTTCTTCCCGACCGAGGGCCATGTCGAGCCGCGCCGCGTGCTGCCGAAGCTGCACGAGCGCATCCGCGCCGCCGGCGGCACCATCAAATTCGATAGCGACGTCACCGCCGCCGACCTCGACGGCATCGTGATCGACTGCCGCGGGCTAGGCGCGCGCGACGAGCAGCCGGAGCTGCGCGGCGTCAAGGGCGAGATGATCCTGATCGAAACCAGCGAGGTGCAGCTTGCCCGCCCGGTGCGGCTGATCCACCCGCGCTGGCCGCTCTACGTCATCCCGCGCGAAGACAATCTGTTCATGCTGGGGGCGACCTCGATCGAGACCGAGGACACCGGCGTCAGCGTCCGCTCCGCGCTGGAGCTGCTGGGCGCAGCCTATGCCGTGCATCCGGCCTTCGGCGAGGCGCGGATCGTCGAATTCGGCTCCGGCCTTCGCCCCGCTTTCCCCGACAATCTCCCGCGCATCGGCATTCGCGGCGGCAGGATCACCGTCAACGGGCTCTACCGCCACGGCTTCCTGATCGCGCCTGCACTCGCCGAGCTGACGCTCGCCTATGTCGAGCGCGGACAGATCGACAATGAGGTAATGCAATGCGGGTGATCGTAAACGGCGAGCAGCGCGAGGTGGCCTCAGTGAGCGTCGACGCGCTGCTCACCGAGCTCGACTACGAGGGCACCCATTTCGCGATCGCGCTGAACTATGACGTCGTGCCGAAAAGCCGCTGGGCGGAGACGAACCTCAAGGCCGGCGACGAGATCGAAATCATCACGCCGCGGCAGGGAGGGTGAGGTGATGATGGCACACTCTTTCCAATCGTCGTCCCCGCGAAGGCGGGGACCCATAACCCCAGGCCTTCGTTGTGGCGGAAGGTCTCTTCCCGCGTGCCCCAAGAGACATCCCGCGGTATGGGTCCCCGCCTTCGCGGGGACGACAGTTGAATCCGAGGAAACACCGACATGGTGACCTTCTACGGCAAAACCTTCGCCTCCCGCCTCCTCATCGGCAGCGCGCTCTATCCCTCGCCTGCGATCATGCAGGCGGCGATCCGCGCCTCCGGCTCGAACATCGTCACGGTGTCGCTGCGCCGCGAATCCGCCGGCGGTAAGTCGGGCGACGCATTCTGGAAGCTGATCCGCGAGCTCGACGTCACCGTGCTGCCGAACACCGCCGGCTGCCGCAGCGTGCGCGAGGCGGTGACGACAGCCAAGCTTGCGCGCGAGCTGTTCGGCACGAGCTGGATCAAGCTCGAAGTGATCGCCGACAACGACACGCTGCAGCCCGATGTCGTCGGACTGGTCGAAGCCGCCGCCATCCTGATCAAGGACGGTTTTGAGGTGTTCCCCTATTGCACCGAGGATCTCTCGGTCGCGAACCGTCTGGTCGATGCAGGCTGCAAGGTGGTGATGCCGTGGGCCGCTCCCATCGGCAGCGCCAAGGGCATCATCAACCGCGATGCCCTGAGGCTGCTGCGCGAGCGGCTGCCCGACATCACGCTGGTGGTCGACGCCGGCCTCGGCGCGCCGAGCCACGCCGCGCACGCGCTGGAGCTCGGCTACGACGCCGTGCTGCTCAACACCGCGATCGCGAAAGCCGCCGACCCCGTCGCAATGGCGAACGCCTTCCGCCTCGGCGTCGAGGCCGGCCGCACCGCTTACGAGGCCGGGCTGATGAATGCCCGCGACTTCGCCTCCCCGTCCACCCCTGTCGTTGGGACCCCGTTCTGGCATGCCGTATCCTGATCGCAACGCGTATCCTGATCGCTTCTATCCCGTCGTCGACAGCCTTGCCTGGGTCGAGCGCCTGACCAAACTCGGTGTCGGCACGATTCAGCTCCGCACCAAGGAGCTCAACGACGCCGACGCGCTGCAGATCGTCACCGACGCGCTGGCGATCACCAAAGACACGCAGGCCAAGCTGGTCGTGAACGACTACTGGCGCGCGGCGATCGTCGCGGGCGCAAAGTATCTGCATCTCGGCCAGGAGGATCTGGCGGATGCGGACCTCAAGGCGATCCGCGAGGCCGGCCTGTCGCTCGGCGTCTCCACCCATGACGATGCGGAGCTTGCAACCGCGCTCGCGGCAAAACCCGACTATGTCGCGCTCGGCCCGATCTTCTTCACCACGCTCAAATCGATGCGCTTCGCGCCGCAGGGCATTCCGAAGATCACGGAATGGAAGAAGCGCATCGGCGCCATCCCGCTGGTCGCGATCGGCGGCATCAAGTTCGAGCACGCCGCGGAGATCTTTGCCGCGGGCGCGGATTCCATCGCCGTCGTCAGCGACGTCACCCAAAATTCCGACCCGGATGCGCGGGTGCGGCAGTGGCTCGGCCAATCGAAGGAGGCGGCGTGATGCACACGCTCTCTCCACCCGTCATTGCGAGGAGCGAAGCGACGAAGCAATCCAGACTGTTTCCGCGGATACATCTCTGGATTGCGTCGCTTCGCTCGTAATGACGGAGAAATTCTTTACCAGCGTCGTCCCGGCACACGCACAACAGAACTAAAACGGAGGAACCCATGAACATCCGCTCCAACCCGCAACAGACCGTTCCCGCCGTCACCACCGGCCCGCTGCCCTCCTCGCGCAAGATCTTCGCATCGCCCGAGGCCGCGCCGGATATCCGCGTGCCCTTGCGCGAGATCATCCTCTCCGAAGGCGCCGGCGAGCCGAACCTGCCGGTCTACGACACCTCGGGCCCCTACACCGATCCGTCCGTGACCATCGACGTCAACGCCGGCCTTGCCCGCAACCGGAAGGCCTGGGTGATGGAGCGCGGCGGCGTCGAGGAATATGAGGGCCGGCAGATCAAGCCGGAGGACAATGGCAGCGTCTCCGCCGACAAGGCCGCGCGCGCCTTCTCCGCCTATCACAAGCCGCTACGCGGCCTCGACGGCCACAAGATCACCCAGCTCGAATTCGCCCGCGCCGGCATCGTCACCAAGGAGATGATCTACGTCGCCGCCCGCGAGAACCTCGGCCGCAAGCAGCAGCTGGAGCGCGCGGAGCAGGCCCTGGCCGACGGCGAGAGCTTCGGCGCCGCAGTGCCCGCCTTCATCACGCCGGAGTTCGTGCGCGACGAGATCGCGCGCGGCCGCGCCATCATCCCCTCCAACATCAACCACTCCGAACTCGAGCCGATGATCATCGGCCGCAACTTCCTGACCAAGATCAACGCCAATATCGGCAACTCGGCGGTGACCTCGTCGGTCGAGGAAGAGGTCGAGAAGATGGTGTGGGCGATCCGCTGGGGCGCCGACACCGTGATGGACCTCTCGACGGGCCGCAACATCCACACCACGCGCGAATGGATTTTGCGCAACGCGCCGGTGCCGATCGGCACCGTGCCGATCTACCAGGCGCTGGAGAAGTGCGACGGCGATCCGGTCAAGCTCACCTGGGAGCTCTACAAGGACACGCTGATCGAGCAGTGCGAGCAGGGCGTCGACTATTTCACCATCCACGCTGGCGTGCGCCTGCAATACATCCACCTCACCGCCAACCGCGTCACCGGCATCGTCAGCCGCGGCGGCTCGATCATGGCGAAGTGGTGCCTGGCGCATCACAAGGAGAGCTTCCTCTATACGCATTTCGACGAGATCTGCGACCTCATGCGCAAGTATGACGTCTCGTTCTCGCTCGGCGACGGCCTGCGTCCCGGCTCGATCGCCGACGCCAACGACCGCGCGCAGTTCGCGGAGCTCGAGACGCTCGGCGAGCTCACCAAGATCGCGTGGGACAAGGGCTGCCAGGTCATGATCGAAGGCCCCGGCCACGTGCCGATGCACAAGATCAAGATCAACATGGACAAGCAGCTCAAGGAGTGCGGCGAAGCACCGTTCTACACGCTCGGGCCGCTGACCACCGACATCGCGCCGGGCTATGACCACATCACCTCAGGCATCGGCGCGGCCATGATCGGCTGGTTCGGCTGCGCCATGCTCTGCTACGTCACGCCGAAGGAGCATCTCGGCCTGCCTGATCGCAACGACGTCAAGACCGGCGTCATCACCTACAAGATCGCCGCCCACGCGTCCGATCTCGCCAAGGGCCATCCCGCAGCCCAACTGCGCGACGACGCCCTCTCCCGTGCCCGTTTCGACTTCCGTTGGACCGACCAGTTCAACCTCGGCCTCGATCCGGACACCGCAAAGAGCTTCCACGACGAGACCCTGCCGAAGGAAGCCCACAAGGTCGCGCATTTCTGCTCGATGTGCGGCCCAAAGTTCTGCTCGATGAAGATCAC
>JAEYRD010000127.1 GCA_023435725.1 Pseudomonadota bacterium
CCCTCGCCCCGCTTACGGGGAGAGGGTTGGGGCGAGGGGGACTCTCCACGAAAACGGAGGCAGTCGGACTCGCGGAGACTTCCGCTCACCCGGAATTTGCTCAGGCAAATTCCGGCCTCTCCCCGCAAGCGGGGAGAGGCGAAGCGATCACTTCACCTTCGGCAGCACTTGCTTCACGACCTGCTTGCCTTCGACCACCTCGACCAGGAAGCTCTGGCGATCGATGTCGCCGTTCTGGTCGAAAGTGACGTCCATCAGGATTCCCGGCTCGTCCGCGGCCTTGATGGTCAGGCCGTGCAGCGTGTCGGCGAACGCCTTGGAATCGACCTTGCCCATCTTCTCGGTGGTGGCCTTCACCATGTAGACGGCGAGATAGCCTTTCAGGCCGTTGTGGTCGGGCACATAATTGTACTTCTTGGAGAAGCGGTCACGGAATCCCTTGATCAGGTCGACCGGGGCGTCCGTCGTGAGGCCGACATGGCCGCGCGCGCCGTTGGCGGCGTCGCCCGCGAGCTCGATCACCTTCTGGCCGATCAGCGTGGTCTCACCCATCAGCGGCGCGGTGACGCCCTGGCGCTTCAGCTCCTTCAGGATGCGCGCGCTCTCTTCCTCGTTGAGATAGACGAATAGCGCATCGGGATTGGCAGCCTTGATCTTGCCGACGTCGGCGGCGAAGTCGGCCTGGCCGGCTTCGGTCGAGAGGTCGGCGACGACCTTGGAGCCGAGGCGGTCGAGCTCCTTGATGACGACGTCGCGGCCGCCGCGGCCGAAATCATTGTTGACCCAGACCACCGCGACCGACTTCGCCTTCATGTCGTCGTGGATGTACTTGGCGACCTTCGGCATCGAGGACTGCTGGCCGAAGGACGTGCGGAACAGGAACTTGTTTCCGGCCTGCGTCAGCTCGGCGGCTTCGCCGCCCATGATCTGCGTGATGCCGGCCTCTGCCGCGAGCGGCGCGGTCACCTTGACCGAACCGGAATAGCCGGGTCCGAGCAGTACATAGGGTTCGGCGTCGAGCGCCTTCTGCACCTGAGCGCGCGCCACGCCGGGGTTCGATTGCGAGTCGGCATGGGTGACTTCGAGCTTGCGGCCGAGCACGCCGCCCTTGGCGTTGATCTCCTCGATCGCGAGGTCGATGCCGTTCTTCCAGTTGGTGCCGACGGTGGCGCCGCCGCCGGAAAGCTCGGCGACGTCGGCGAGCTTGATCGCTTGTGCGTGGGCGCTGGTAGCAGCCGCGAAGGCAAGCAGGGCGCCTGCCAGCAGGGTCGATTTCATGGACTCTCCTCCCATTTCCGTTGATGTCGTCCGCGGCCTTGTGTCCGGCCGCTTCGGTTACGCTGCGTGATAGGCCGAACTTCGCGCCGCCATCACCTCGTCGAAAGCCTCTCCCATGACTTCGGTCGATGGGGCAAGGCCCGTGAACAGCTCGAAGGCGTCCGCGGCCTGATAGATCGCGAGCTCCCGCCCGGTCATGATCCGCGCGCCGCGCTCCCGCGCTGCAGCGAGCAGCGGTGTGATCAGCGGCGAATAGACGGCATCCGCGACCCACAATTTCTCGTGCAGCAGCGTGGCCGTAACAGGCATGCCGCGGTTCGGCAGCATGCCGACCGGCGTGCCGTTGACGAGGCCGGTTGCACCCTGGAGCGCATCTTCGACGCTTGCGGCAACTCTCGCGCCGCCCCGCGGGGCAAGCAGGGAGACGAGCGTCTTTGCGCGCGCGGGCTCACTGTCAAAAATGCGGATGTCGGAAACCTGAAGGCTCGCCAGCGCAAACGCGATTGCCTTGCCGACGCCGCCGGCGCCGATCACGGCCACAGCGCTCCCGGTCGGCGCCAGCAGCGGTGCCACCGCGCGCGCAAAGCCGGTCGTATCGGTGTTGTGGCCGGTCAGGCGGCCGTCCCTAACGACGACGGTGTTGACCGCGCCCATCGCAGCCGCGCCCGGCGCCAGCTCGTCGAGCAGCGGGACCACCGTTTCCTTGTAGGGGTAGGTGACGTTGACGCCGGCAAAGCCGAGGCGCCGCACGCCCTCGAGCATCATGCGAAGCCCGGCCGCATCGGCGCCGGCGACCTCGATGAGCTGGTAGTGGCCGCGCAGGCCGAGGGCTTCGGCGGCGCGCTCATGCATAGCGGGGGAAGCGGAATGCGCGATCGGCGCTCCGATCAGGCCTGTGAGGAGCTTCTTGCTGGCGGCGTATCCGCGCTTCGACATGATTTCGCTATTGTCTTGTTAGGAGCGTTCGGTCCCGGCCATTAGCGGAGAAAATCGCGCAATTCCAAGCGCGACGATAGTCATTCCGCTGCCTAACACAATTACCCTTTTATCCGCCGGCTTCCTCGAGCCTGAGGATGTTGATGCCGATGCCGAGATCGGGATAGCGGCGCTAGACGCGTCGATCGCACGCGGCACCATCATTTGCGAGTTGCTCGGCACCGAGCCGATGCGCAGCTCCGACAGTCCGCAGCGTCCGATCTTGGAGATGATATCGGAGAGATCGTCGACCTTCTTGTAGACGCCGTTGATCTGCTCAAAGATGCTCTCGGACGCAGCGTCATCATTTGCGGATTCCCGGAGCAGTCTCCGGAGATCATCTCACGGGAGCGGCCGCATCATCCGGCGGCAAACATTCCGGCCATCGGACCGATTCGACTATGCCGCCACATGCGAGGGGTGAAACGCATGCAGAAGCCGCTCGTGTCCGCGCAATGGCGGCAACAACGCGGCTCAGCTCGCCGGTCCCTCCGGCGTGGCGGTGTCGGCTGGCTTCGCGCGCTCGCTTTCCAGCACGTCACGCGCGAATTCGATGATCTTCCGCTTGTTTGCCGTTTCGCGCACGGCGAAAAAAACGCGGTTGAGCTCCAGGCCGAGCACACTGTCGAGGGCGATATTCTCATCTTCCATCGTGGCCCTCCGCTTTGGACGCCGTCAGGTGTATTCTGATCCAATTTCCTCCATAAGTAGATTAAATCTTCGGCGCACGGGGAATACCGGGAAACTACGGGAGCGGCGAATTGAGGCTGCCTCCAAAGGCGTGCTATACTGGCCACCAAGGGTCAGGAAACGCACCGATGTCCGCCGTAGATTATGGCCGGGAGGCGCTCGACTTCATCGAAGGCTTGGGGGCCTATCGCAAGGTTCCGGATGCCATGGATGCGCTCGAAGCAGCCTTTGGCCGCTTCGGCTTCGAGACCATCATCGTCACGGGATTGCCGAATCCCGATCAACGCTTCGCCCAGATGGTCCTCGCCAAGCGTTGGCCCGCGGGATGGTTCAGCCTTTACACCGAAAACAACTACGATCGCTGCGATCCGGTGGTGCGGCTGTGCCGGCAATCCGTCAATCCGTTCGAGTGGTCGGAAGCGCCTTATGATGCTGAACTCGAGCCGGGCGCGGCCGAGGTGATGAACCGCGCCACCGATTTTCGCATGTCGCGCGGCTTCACCGTCCCGATCCACGGGCTTACCGGTTACGAGGCCGCGGTGTCGCTCGGCGGTGTCCATCTCGACCTCAATCCTCGCAGCAAGCCGGCGCTGCATTTGATGGCGATGTATGGCTTCGACCACATTCGCCGTCTGCTCGACTCGGCGCCCGATCGGTCGACGCGCCTCACGCCGCGCGAGCGCGAGGTGATCGCCTGGGCCTCGCAGGGCAAGTCGGCCTGGGAAATCGGCGAGATCCTGCACATCACGCAGCGTACCGCCGAGGAACATCTCGCAACCGCAGCGCGCAAGCTCGGTGCCGTCAACCGTACGCATGCTGTTGCGCTGGCGATTCGCCACAAGATCATCAGTGCCTGAACGACATACTGGGAAATTTCCCAGTATCGAACGTTTCTCTTTTCGCGGAGGCTTCCCCATTGAGGACGAATGGGGCGGAGTACATGATTCACGCAATTGCTGCAGCAAATCGCCACCTCTATGAAGACGTGCTCGACCAGCATTTCCGGCTGCGTCACGACATCTTCGTCGAGGAACGGCGTTGGGAGACGCTGCGCAAGCCGGATTGCCGCGAGATCGACTCCTATGACAACGAAGACACTGTCTATCTGCTCGCGCTGGAGGGGCGCCGCGTCATTGGCGGCCACAGGCTCTATCCGACGACCAAACCCTCGATGATGAGCGAGGTGTTCCCGCATCTGGCTGCGGTTCTCGATTGCCCCGCGGATCCGCTGGTCTGGGAATGGTCGCGCTATTTCGTCGTACGCGATCGCCGCGACGGTGCTCTCGATCTGCGATTGATGACGGCGGTGCAGGAGTTCTGCCTCGGCCAAGGCATCGCGCAGGTCAGCGCGATCATGGAAACATGGTGGCTGCCGCGCTTCCATGAAGCCGGCTTCGTCGTGACGCCGCTTGGTCTGCCGGCGCTGGTGGAGAGCACGTGGACCATGGCGGCGACCATCGACATTCGTTGGGAGACGCTCGCCGCTCTGCACAATCGCATTGGCATGGCTTCGGTCGTGCGCCAGGACGGCCCGCGTCTGGACGCCGTCGCCCGTGCCAACCTCTGCGGCCTTGCCGCGCAACGAAAGATCGCCTGAAATGTCGAACATGATGCGAGACAGCCAGACCATGGCGCAGATCAAGGACGAAAATCTCGGCTACATGTCCGACATGGCGCTCGAGCTGGCGCAGATGGCGGAAGACTCCGGATTGGCGACGCTCGCCTATCTGTTCCGGATGGCCGCGCTGGAGGCCTCGACGGCAAGCAGCGGGCTCGCCGAACCGGACGATCTTCCCCGGCAGATGACGTCGCACTAAAGCGCGATGGGATTGGGATGAATCGTCATCGCGCTTGGGGTTATTGTTTGAGCATGATCCTTTCGGAAAACCGCTTCACACTTTTCCGGATCATGCTCTAGGCGCAGCCTTTTTTCATCCCGACGACGTCCGCGCCCTCTCCTCGGCTTGCTCGCCGGGAGGAGGGTGATCATTTGGGTGCGGCAGCTTGCCCCATCCGCGCGGCAGCCTTCTTGCAAGGCGGATTTCGACCGCATCGGCTGGATGCAACAAAGTGCATGTTTGGCGCCAAATCGCTCTTGCCTCGGAACGATACTGCCATTACCCATTTTTCTGCCTTGAAGAGGCGGGGGGAGCTCTTTCACTGATGGCGACCGTGTTCGAACATCGGCGCGACGCTGCGTGCGCCTGAAAGAGTTTTGATGCTGCTCGTCGTCGAACAGTTCTTGAACGGATTGCAGTTCGGCCTGCTCCTGTTCCTGCTCGCCGCCGGCCTGACGCTGGTGTTCGGGATCATGGATCTCGTCAACCTCGCGCATGGCTCGCTCTACATGATGGGCGCCTATTTTGCGGCGACCTTCGCGGCCTGGACCGGCAGTTTCCTGCTCGGCGCGCTGCTGGCGCTCGGCGCGACGCTCGTGCTCGGCATCGTGCTCGAGATGAGTGCGCTGCGGCATCTCTATGGGCGAGACCATCTCGACCACGTGCTCGCGACCTTCGGCCTGATCCTGTTCTTCAATGAAGCGGTGCGGCTGATCTGGGGACCTGCAGGCCTTGCGCTGCCGCTGCCGGCCTGGCTCACGGTGCCGGTGCCGATCCTGCCCGGCATTCACTATCCCGCCTATCGCCTCGCCATCATCGTCGTCGCGCTGCTGGTGGCGCTGCTGCTTTATCTCGGCGTGATGCGCACCCGCGTCGGCATGCTGATCCGGGCCGGCGCCTCCAACCGCGAGATGATCGGCGCGCTCGGCATCAACATCAAGCTGCTGTACACGCTGGTGTTCGGCTTAGGGGCCGCGCTCGCCGGCCTCGCCGGGTTGATGCAGGCGCCGATCCTCACCGTGCAGATCGGCATGGGCGAGAACATCCTGATCCTCGCCTTCGTCATCATCGTGATCGGCGGCATCGGCTCGATCCGCGGCGCGTTCCTCGCCGCGATCTTCGTCGGTATGATCGATACGCTCGGCCGCGCCTTCCTGCCCAACCTGTTGCGGCAGGTGCTGAGCTCGACCGCCGCCTCCACTGCCGCGCCCGCGCTGTCCTCGATGCTGATCTATCTGCTGATGGCGATCGTGCTGGTGGTGCGGCCGGAGGGGCTGTTTCCGGCCAGCCGTCGATGAAGGGTTTTGGCGTGAGCAAGGCCGTCACGGCCCTGATGCTGGCGGGCCTCGTGCTGCTGCCGCTCTATTCGCAGCTCTCCGGCAACATCTTCATCCTGACGCTGTTCACCCGCATCGTGATCCTGGCGCTGGCGGCCGCAAGCCTCAACCTCATCATGGGCTATGGCGGCATGATGAGCTTTGGCCACGCCGCCTATCTCGGCATCGGCGGCTATGCGGTCGGTATTCTCGCGCAGGAAGGCGTCGGCTCCGGCTTCATCCAGTTTCCGGTCGCGCTCGCCGCCTCGGCGGCCTACGCGCTCGTGATCGGCGCGCTCAGTTTGCGCACCCGCGGCGTCTATTTCATCATGATCACGCTCGCCTTCGCGCAGATGGCCTATTACGTCGCCTCAGGGCTGGCGCGATACGGCGGCGATGACGGCCTCACCGTCTACAAGCGCAGCGACTTCTCCGGGCTGATCAACCTGTCGAACCGCACGCAGTTCTATTATCTCTGCCTCGCCTGCCTGTTCGGCGTGATCTTCCTGATCTGGCGCATCGCCAATTCGCGCTTCGGCCTCGTCGTGCAGGGCCTGCGCTCCAACGAACAGCGCATGCAGGCGATCGGCTTCCCCGCCAAACGCTATCAGCTCGTCTGCTTCGTCATATCGGGCACCATGTGCGGCCTCGCCGGCGCGCTGCTCGCCAACAACACCGATTTCGTCAGCCCGGCCGTGATGTACTGGACCCGCTCCGGCGATCTGATGGTGATGGTGATCCTCGGCGGCATGGGCACGCTGTTCGGCCCGGTGATGGGCGCGGTCGTCTATCTGCTGCTGGAAGAGTTCCTGTCGCAGATCACCGAATACTGGGCGCTGATCATGGGCCCGCTGCTGCTGTTGATCGTGCTGTTCGGCCGCGGCGGCATCATGGGCCTGCTCGGGAGGGTCGGCCGTGGCTGAACCGCTGCTCCGCGTCGAAAAGCTGGTGCGCCGCTTCGGCGGCATCATCGCGACGGACCACGTGTCGCTCGACGTCGCGGCTGGCGAGCTCCACGCCATCATCGGCCCCAACGGCGCCGGCAAGACCACGCTGATCAGCCAGCTCACCGGGCATCTCGAGCCGCATTCCGGCAGCGTCTCGCTCGGCGGCCGAGACATCACCTACCTGCCGGCCTATCGCCGCTGCGCGCTGGGCCTCGCCCGCTCGTTCCAGATCACCTCGCTGCTGCTCGACTTCACCGCCGCCGACAATGTCGCGCTGGCCGCGCAGGCTCATGCCGGCACGTCGTTCCGCTTCTTCGCGAACGCTCGGAAGGAAAAAGGCCTGCGTGATGCCGCGCATGCCGCACTCGACCGCGTCGGCCTGTTGCATCGCGCCGACGTCGTCGTGAGCAGGCTCAGCCATGGCGAGCGGCGCGAGCTCGAGCTCGCGGTCGCGCTCGCCAGCAAGCCGAAGCTTCTGCTGCTCGACGAGCCGATGGCGGGCCTCGGCGTCACCGAGTCCCAGCGCATGGTGAAGCTGCTCCAGGAGCTGCGGAGAGAAGTCTCGATCGTGCTGGTCGAGCACGACATGCCCGCGGTCTTCGCGCTCGCCGACCGCATCTCGGTGCTGGTCTATGGCCGCGTGATCGCCTCGGGCGATCCGGCCGCGATCCGTGCGAACGAGGAGGTCAAGCGCGCCTATCTCGGCGACCAGCATGTGGTGACGCACCATGGCTGACACTCTGCTCGACGTCGACGGCATCGAGACCTGCTATGGGCTCTCGCAGGTGCTGTTCGGCATGTCCCTGTCGATCAAGCCCGGCGAGATGGTCTCGCTGATGGGCCGCAACGGCATGGGCAAGACCACCACCATCCGCTCCATCATGGGCCTGACACCTGCGCGCGCAGGCAACATCCGTTTTGCGGGCGCCGAGGTCAGGCAGCTTCCGTCCTACCGGATCGCGAAGCTCGGCGTTGGCCTCGTCCCCGAGGGACGCCAGATCTTTCCGAATCTCACCGTGCGCGAAAACCTCGTCGCGGCCGCGGCCGATCGCTTCGGCAGCAGCAATCCCTGGACGCTTGCCGCCATCTATGTCCTGTTTCCGCGCCTCGCGGAGCGCGCCTCCAACATGGGCAACCAGCTGTCCGGCGGCGAGCAGCAGATGCTCGCCATTGGCCGCGCGCTGATGACCAACCCAAAGCTGCTGATCCTGGATGAAGCGACCGAGGGGCTGGCGCCGTTGATCCGCGAAGAAATCTGGCACTGCCTGTCGCTGCTGAAGAGCCGGGGACAGTCGATCCTGGTCGTCGACAAGAACGTCGACCACCTGGCCCGCATCTGCGACCGCCACTACATCATCGAGCGCGGCAAGACGGTGTGGAGTGGCACGTCGGACGAGCTCATGGCAGAGCCGGATCTGCAGCACAAATATCTCGGGATTTGAGGCTCCGCTCCATCAGCTTCGTCATTGCGAGCGCAGCGAAGCAATCCAGCGTCCTTCCGCGCTGGCAGTCGGGATTGCTTCGCGCCGCTCGCAATGACGGAACGGAGCTGTCCTTCCCTCACCAATAAATCCCATGCCGTTGCAGTTCTCGGATCAAGCGGGCCTCGTCGGACAGTTGGCGGCGCCTCGGCTTGGCGACTTCGCTCGTGCGGGCAACAGGCGTGCGCGTTGCGGCTGGAGCCGTCGCGGCTTGTGGTGCCGCGGTTGAAGCTGATGTTGTGGTCTGGACATTCGCGGGGGGCGTTGCCGCCGGCGCCTCTGCTGCCTGCGGCGCGACTGTTGCGGTCGCGGCAGGGGGCTCGGTCGCCTGGCTTGCATTTGTGGTCGCCAGGCTCAGGCTTCGTGAGCCTCTGGCAAAGGCCTGTGTTGCGAGCAGCGATATCGCAGCAATCACAATCAACTTGCGCATCGGAGACCCCCTATCTGGTCAATCCGCCTTACCCAATTCACGGTGGTTGGCCGCTACCGCGCCAGGCGGTGCGTGCCGATGCTGATCAGCGTGGCCCGGCAGGACAGACGGTAGATCAGGCTGAATAATTGACCCCACATGACCGAACTCCATTGTCCATCACGGAGAGCCAATGTGGACCAGATGTCTTTCCGGCGGTTTTCGCAGCGTCAGGAAAATGGCTTCGTCGGCCGGCTCCAACATGTCGTCGGAATAGAGCGGATGAAGTCGCCTCACGGGGGCGTGAGACGTATCTCCGTCAAAACACCTCGAAGTATTCGCGATGCTCCCAGTCGGTCACCTCGGCCAGGAAGCGGTCGATCTCGGCGTTCTTGATGTGGGTGTAGTAGTCGACGAACTCGGCACCTAACTTCTCGCGGAAGAACGGATCGTCCTTCAGTGCACTCACGGCTTCCCGCAGCGATTTCGGCAACAGCGGCGCCTTGGCCTCGTAAGGCGTGTCGGCGGAAGGACCGGGATCGAGCTTGCGGTCGACGCCGTCAAGGCCCGACAGAATTTGCGAGGCCATGTAGAGATAGGGATTGGCGGCAGGCTCGCCGACGCGGTTTTCCAGGCGCGTCGCGGCATCGTTGGCCCCGCCGAGCACGCGGACCATCACGCCGCGATTGTCGCGGCCCCAGATCGCGCGATCAGGCGCCAGCGAATAGGAGCGATAGCGCTTGTAGCCGTTGATGGTCGGCGTGGTGAACACGGTCGATGCGCGGGCGTGGTCGAGCAGGCCGGCGAGATAGGCGCGGCCAAATTCGCTGAGCGGCTGGCCGTTCTCTTTCGCCATGAACAGATTCTCGCCGCTCGCGCGCGAGACGATCGACTGGTGCAGGTGCCAGCCGCTCGCGAACAAATTCGCAAGCTTCGGCCGGCACATGAAGGTGGCGTGATAGCCGTGGCGGCGCGCGATCTGCTTCACCGCGGATCGGAACAGCACCATGTTGTCGGCGGGCTCCAGGCCCTTCCTCGGTGCGAAGGTGAATTCGCACTGGCTGGGGCCGAACTCGACCTCGACGGAGCGCAGGGGCAATCCAAGCGCGACGACGTCGCGGCGCAGGATCTCCAGCACCGGCTCCATCTGATCGAAACGTTGCTCGGTGAGATATTGATAGCCGTGGCTGAGCAGGCTCACCGAGGGCGGCGTGCCGGGCTGGCCGGCGTCTTCCGCGCGCATATGCGGGTCGTCGAGCCTGAAGATGTGGAACTCGACCTCGAGGCCCGCGACGAAATCGTGGCCGCGGTTGCTGAGCTCATCGACCACCTTGCGATAGAGCCCGCGCGTCGCGAACGGCACGGGGCGGCCGTCGTTGAAATAGAGGTCGCACAGCACCCAACCCGTCGCCGGGGCCCAGGGCAGCACGCGGAACGTGGTGGGATCGGCGACCATCAGCACGTCGGCGGCGCCCTCCATCTCCTTCATGCCGAACCCGCCGCCGGCGGTGAACACCGGAAACACCGTGCGGTGCGAGGTGTCCTTGGCGAGCATGGTGGTGGTGATGGAGCAGCCGCTTTCCAGCGAGGCGATCGCCTCGGAGGCGATGATGGTCTTGCCGCGCAGGATGCCGTGCTGGTCCGGGAAAGCGAGGCGGATGACCTCGAGGTTCTTCTCCTCGACGATACGGCGCATGCGCGTCGCCGCGTCCTTCTGCTCATCCGACCACAGCACATGACGCGCGACGAAAGTCACTATGATTGCTCCTCAGTCACGATGCCCGACGGGTGCAGGACGCCTGTCACATTCTCCGTCATTGCGAGAAGCGAAGCGACGAAGCAATCCAGAGTCTTTCCGGAAAGGCAGTCTGGATTGCTTCGCTGCGCTCGCAATGACGGTGGAGAAATTTTCACTCTCACTCCGCCGCCGTCAGCCGATGCACGTTGTCGGCAATCTCCTTCGGCACCGGCGCGGTCCAGGGGGCGCCGCGGCGGCGCTTGACGTCGACTTCCATCCAATAGGCTTCCCAGCCTCGGGTCGGTCCGATGCCGTCCATGGTCGCAGGTCCCTGGATGCTGCGCGCGTTGGCTTCGTCCAAGAACAGCATCGGCTTCTCGCCGCCGGCGACCTTCTCGATCTCCTGCCGCAGCAGGCGGCGATACTGCACGATCGCCTTGTCGCTCTGGCCGAGATGCTCCTTGGTGCGGTCCTGGATCGCGCCCATCGACTCCACCGCCCATTGGTCGTGGACATTGATGTCGTTGCCCATGCCGGTATAGGTCGCCGTCTGCTGCTCGTGCGGATCGAAGCCGTAATCGTTGGTCTTGTTCTTGCGCGATGTGTAGTCCGGCAGCTCATAGAGCTCGAGCCGCTGGTCGCGCATCTTCGTCTTGTCGACCGGGTTCGTGTAGCTGGTGAAGATCGCGTACCAGTAGCAATTCTCGTCGTCGACCGGCACGTGCCACTGCGTGATCGTCATCTCCGTGCTCATGGGGATGACGAAGCCGTGCGGAAAGAGCTGGTTGGTGACGCGCACATGGGTGCGCTCCTCGTCGATCTCGCGCAGCGCGATCAGCCGCAGGCCGTATTCGGTGTGCTCGACATTGATGATCGGGCGGTCGTATTCGCGCAGGATTTTTGTCATCGGCAGATCCGAGCCGGCGGAGGCGCCGCGGAACTGCTTGCCGTAGGCGGTGGAGGTGTCCTCGTCCTCGAAGAAACGATGCAGGTAGGAGGCGTGCGCGGGATCGATGCCGACTTCGAGTGCCTGGAGCCAGTTGCAGGCCATGTGGCCCTTGAACGCAAAGGTGTGAGTATCAGGCGCGACAAAGCAGTCGATCTCCGGGAACGCCGGCGGCTCACCCTCGCCGAGATAGGCCCAGAGGATGCCGCTCTTCTCCACCACGGGATATGACCGCTGCCTGATGTTCTGACAGAGCTTCGAGTCCTTCGGCTCGGCCGGCGTCTCGATGCACTGGCCGGTCGCGTCGAACAGCCAGCCGTGGAAGGCGCAGCGCAGGCCACCATGCTCGAGCCGTCCGAAGGCGAGGTCGGCGCCGCGATGCGCGCAGTGGCGATCGATCAGGCCGTAGCGTCCAGTCTCGTCGCGGAACAGCACCAGGTTCTCGCCGAGTAGCCTGACGGGACGGATCGGCCGCTCGCCCTCCAGCTCATCGACCAGCGCCGCCGGCTGCCAGTAGCTCCGCATCAGCTTGCCGCAGGGGTCCTTCGGACCAGTGCGGGTGATCAGGTCGTTCTGCTCCTGGCTCATCATGGCGGTCGCGTCCTTTTTCTGGAGAGCGTTTTGTTCGCCTATTGAACGAATGGGCGAATTATGACATGCCTTGAACCTGCAGCAAGCACTATTTTGCAGGATTGTCCCGAGGATCATGCCCAAGCTGAAGCGGAGCGAAACCGACGAGCGCGCGACGGATTTCGTCGAGAGCCTCGATCGCGGCCTGCGCCTGCTTCAGTGCTTCGGCGCGACGGCGGGTCCGATGACGCTGAGTGATCTTGCCCGTGCCGCCGATCTGGCCCGCGCCACTGCGCGGCGCATGCTGTTCACGCTCCAGCGCGGCGGCTTCGTCAGCGGCGACGGCAAGCTGTTCTCGCTGACGCCACATGTGCTGACGCTTGCGGCGTCGTATCTGCGATCGAGCCAGCTCGTCGCCGTGCTTCAACCCGTGCTCGATCGCATCGCAACCGCCGCGCAGGAAATCTCCTCGCTCGCGGTGCTCGACGGCGACGACGTCGTGTTCATCGCGCGCGGCGGCCCGGCGCGGGTGTTCTCCGGCGGATTGGAGATCGGCTATCGTCTCCCGGCCTTCTGCACCTCGGTCGGCCGCGCCATGCTCGGCCAGCTCGACGATTCCGATCTTGCTGCACGGCTGAAGGCAATGAAGCGCGAGGCGCTGACGCCGCAAACGGAGACCGATCCGAAGGCGCTGCTCGCCCGCATCGTCGCCGACCGCACGCAGGGCTATTCGCTGGTCGACCGCGAGGCCGAGCCGCATTTCCGCTCCATCTCCGTTCCGGTGCGCCGCTACGACGACACCATCGTCGCCGCCATCAACATGGGCGCCCATGTCGACCGTGTGCCGACAGC
The DNA here is from genome assembly GCA_023435725.1 of Pseudomonadota bacterium. Taxonomy (GTDB): domain Bacteria; phylum Pseudomonadota; class Alphaproteobacteria; order Rhizobiales; family Xanthobacteraceae; genus Bradyrhizobium. Next base: position 13,041 of record JAEYRD010000127.1, read on the forward strand.
CGAGATGATCGACCGCTTCCTGCCGTTGCTGCGTGAAGGCGCCGGGTCGGTGCGCTCTCAATTGCTGTAGGTGGTAATCCCGTAGCGCACGTCGCGTGTCGCCGCAGACGTCCGAGAAGCGTTAACGCCAGTTGCGTGGCGTATGACACGTTCCGGCTTTCTTAACGGCTTCATGGGCACGATTGATTGGTTGAATTCATCCAATTTCCGCATCGCCGCGCAATAGGCGCTGATTGTATCGCATGATCTCTCGAGACACTGGTGGAGCGCTCGAACCGCAGATCCGTCACCTGGCGTTCGTGGTCGCGGCTCTCTCGGCATTGCTTCTTGCCGCACCGTTGTTGCCGGTCGTGCATTTCTTCACGCCGCTGTCCTACCTGCCGGTGCACACTGCGCTCGAATTCACCGCCATGGCAGTGTCGCTGATGGTGTTCGGGCTCGGCTGGAATCTGCGCGGCGAGAAGCTCAACAGTCACATCGTGCTGCTCTCCGCGGCCTTTCTTGCGGTGGCGGTGATCGATTTCGCTCACGCCATGACCTATCCCGGCATGCCGTCGGCGCTGGGCGAAAGCGGGCCGCAATTGACGATCGGGTTCTGGCTTGCCGGCCGCGCGCTCGCCGCGTTCGCGCTCATCGCTGTTGCGCTCCTGCCGGCCCGTAGCTGGTCGCCGAGTACAGCCGTGGCTGCCGTGGTGGTCGCGCTCGTGGCCGGCGCACTGGTGTGGTGGATCAACCTCGCTCATGGCGACCTGCTGCCGCGTAACGTCGCGTCGAACGGCAGCCTGACCGACTTCAAGATCGGCGCCGAGTATGGCCTTGCGGGAACCTATTTCCTCGCGGCGCTGCTGCTGCTGCGCCGGCGCGAGAGCTGGCGGAATGCCAACCTCTGCTATCTTGCTGCCGGTTCCTGGGTGCTTGGTCTTGCCGAGCTCATGCTGACGCTCTACGTCAGTCCCGGCGACCTCCTGAACCTGCTCGGACACGTCTACAAGGCGGTCGCCTATGCGATGCTCTACCGCGCGCTGTTCGTCGCCGGCGTGCTGGCGCCCCAGCGGGCGTTGACGCGCAGCAGGGGCGAGCTTGCCTATCTCGCGCATCACGATTCGCTGACGCGATTGCCCAACCGTCGCATGATCGAGATGCAGCTCGCAGCACTGCTAAACGATGCTGCCGGTCCCCAGGGCTCGCTGTTGCTGCTCGATCTCGACGCCTTCAAGAACGTCAATGACAGTCTCGGGCATGCGGCAGGCGACGAGCTGTTGCGCCTCGTGGCCGAGCGGCTCCAGCTCGTATTATCGTCGGACGCGCTGCTCGGGCGCGTGGGCGGCGACGAGTTCATGGTGCTGGCACCCGGCCTGCTCGACGATGTCGCCATTTCCGAGTTCGCGCAGGGCCTGATCGATGCCCTGGTGTCGGTCTTCGTGCTCAGCGGCGGCCAGGAGATCTACATCGGCACCAGCATCGGCATCTGCCGCTTTCCCCGCGACGGCGGCACCGTCGACCAGCTCGTGCGCAATGCCGATGCCGCGCTCTACGAGGCCAAGGCCGCGGGCCGCGGCGTCTTCCGTTTCTACACCCCTGCGCTGACCGAGGCCGCGAACAGGCGTGTCAGCCTCGAAAGTCGCCTGCGTCGCGGCCTCGAGCGCAACGAGTTCCTGCTGTACTACCAGCCGCTGGTGAACGCGACCGACGGTCGCCTCATCGGTGTCGAGGCGCTGCTGCGCTGGGCGCCACCGGGCGAAGGCGTGATTCCGGCGGGGGCATTCATCAAGGTCGCCGAGGACACCGGCCTCAGCATCGCCCTCGGTGAGTGGGCGCTGCGCGCGGCCTGCCGTCAGATGAAGGAGTGGCGCGCCCAGGGCCTCGCGCTCGACATCATGGCGGTGAATCTGTCATCGCAGCAGTTCCAGCGTCCGGACGTCGCCAGGACGATCGCCGATGTACTGGCGGAAACCGACCTCGAGCCGCAGGCGCTGGAGCTGGAGATTACCGAGCGCAGCCTGATGGCACAGGGCACCGATGTCGAAGCCACGCTCGCCGCACTGAAGCTGCTCGGCGTCAAGCTCGCGATCGACGATTTCGGCACCGGCTACTCGTCGCTCGCCTATCTGAAGCGCTTCCCGGTCGACAAGCTGAAGGTGGATCAGAGTTTCGTCCGCGATATCCCCGATCATGCCAAGGGCATGGAGATCTGTGCCGTGGTCGTCAATCTCGGCAAGGCGCTCGGGCTCGAGGTGCTCGCCGAAGGTGTCGAGACCGAGATCCAGCTTGCGCATCTGCGCCGCCTCGGCTGCGACTCCGTGCAGGGTTATCTCCTTGGCCGGCCGATGCCCGCCGAGGAGATGGCCGCCCAGCTCCGCGGCAACGCCGCCTCGTTGCGGCGACTACAGCTCGTAGGGAGGGCAGGGGCAGCGCCGGCCACGGAGCGGAACGCTCGATCCGCGTGATCCGTAGGCCGGGTTGATGCCCCACGACCTCCGTCCTACCGCAAAAGATACTGCAACGCGTAACCCACCACCCCGCAGGCGATAGCGGAATTTGCCGACGCCACGTGGTGGGTTATGCTTCGCTAATGCGCCCTACGCCGCTATAATATCGCACGATATCAGAGACCCGGGAGGACGCCATGCAACACACCATGGTTCCCAGCGATCGCGTGGAGCACGTCAGTGTCTTCGGGCGCGACAGCATGAAGCTCGGCACGATCGAGCGACTGATGCTCGACAAGGTGAGCGGCACGGTCGCCTATGCGGTGATCAAGACCGGCGGTCTGCTCGGCACGCGCCACCATTATCCGGTGCAGTGGAGCGCGCTGAAATACGATCCCGCACGACAGGCCTTTCGTGTCGAGGTGACGCTGGACGAACTCGCCAGCGGACCGTGCGAGTTCGACGGCGACGAATTCGACTGGGGCGATCGTTCGCAGCCCTACGCGCACGCAAATTATTGGTCGATTTGACAGTGCAATTGCGGCAAGCGTCGCGTGACCCGCGCGCACGGGTCGCGGTGCGCCAGCGCGTTCGCTGTGTCAAAAAGCAAGAATGCCGCATGACACACCCCTCATCGCCACCATCGTCGTTGGACTTGGACTAGCCTTCGTACTTGGAACTATCGCGCAGCGGTTCCGCGTGCCGCCGCTGGTCGGCTATCTCCTCGCCGGTGTTGCGGTAGGCCCGTTCACGCCGGGCTTCGTCGCCGACCAGGCCCTCGCGACTGAGCTTTCGGAGCTCGGTATCATTCTCCTGATGTTCGGCGTGGGCCTGCATTTCTCGCTTCAGGATCTGCTCAGCGTTCGCAACATCGCCGTGCCCGGCGCCGTCGTGCAGATCGCGGTGGCGACGTTGATGGGTCTCGGCCTCTCGCAGCTGATGGGCTGGAGCGCTGCCGCCGGTCTCGTGTTCGGACTGGCCTTGTCGGTGGCAAGCACCGTCGTCCTGCTTCGCGCGCTGCAGGAGCGGCGCCTGATGGAGACCGATCGCGGACGCATTGCCGTCGGCTGGCTGATCGTCGAGGACCTCGCGATGGTGCTCGTGCTCGTGCTGTTTCCGGCGATCGCGAGCCTCCAGGGCGGCGTGGATGGCAGGCCGGCGTTCGAGCCCCTCGCCGCGCAGCTGGGCCTCGGGCTGGCCGGCGTCGTGATGCTGACCATCGTCAAGATCATCGTGTTCATCGGTTTGATGCTGGTGGTGGGCCGCCGGGTGATCCCCTGGATCCTGCATTACATCGCCCATACCGGTTCGCGCGAATTGTTCCGCCTCGCCGTGCTCGCCATAGCGCTGTGCATCGCGTTCGGGGCGACGAAACTGTTCGACGTCTCGCTGGCGCTGGGGGCATTCTTCGCCGGCATGATGCTGCGGGAGTCGCCGCTCAGCGCGCGGGCTGCGCAGGAATCGCTGCCGCTGCGCGACGCCTTCGCCGTGTTGTTCTTCGTCTCGGTCGGCATGATGTTCGATCCGGCGAGCGTTGTCCGCGAGCCCTGGCCGCTGCTCGCTACGCTCGCGATCATCATGCTCGGAAAGTCGGGCGCCGCGTTCCTGATCGTGATCCTGTTCCGGCATCCGATCGCTACCGCACTGACGATCTCCGCGAGCCTGTCGCAGATCGGCGAGTTCTCCTTCATCCTGGCCGAACTCGGTGTCGCCTCGCAGATCCTGCCGAGCGACGGCCGCGACCTCATCATGGCCGGCGCGATCCTTTCCATCATGCTCAATCCGCTGATGTTCGCGGCAGTCACCTGGCTCGCGCCGCGCCTCGATTCACGACGGGATTCGCCGCAAGCCGCAGCCGTCGTGCCCGAGCCGATCCGCATCACCGACCTGACGGACCATACGATCGTGATCGGCTATGGTCGCGTCGGCGCGCTCGTCGGCGATGCCCTGAAGCAGCGGCAACTGCCGTTTCTCGTCGTCGAGGTTGAGGACAGTGTGCTTCAGAAGCTGAAGCAGGGCGGCATCGAGACCGTCATGGGCAATGCCGCGCAGTCCGAGATCCTCGGCGCCACCAACCCGTCGCGGGCGCGGCATCTCGTGATCGCGATCCCCGAGGCGTTCGAGGCGGGGCAGATCGTGCAGCAGGCGCGTGCGGCCAATCCGGCTATCCGTATCATCGCGCGGGCGCATGCGGATGCCGAGGTCGATCATCTCAGGGGGCTGGGGGCGGATGTCGTCATCATGGGCGAGCGCGAGATCGCGCGCGGCATGATCGAGGAACTGGAGAGGAGATATCCGGATGCTGCCGAAGATCCCCGTACGCTCGCGGCCGGCTCGGTCGTTTGACGTGATCACGCCTGACGGCCGGACCTACCGCTTCCCGCCGCCGACCTTGTTGCAGCGTGTATTGAGACTGGCGGTAGCGCATGCGGAGACGATTGCGATCTCTGCGGCCATCCTTGCGCTGATCTATGTCGCGGGCTTCGCCGCCGAGGCGCTCGACCGTTCCGTGCTCGACGCGTGCAACGATCGGATTGGGCGGCCGGTCGGTGTGTCGTGAGGGGAGCCCGCCTCTACCGCTCCGCCGCCTCGCGCTCCATGTCGCGGTCCGAGAGATCCTCGCCCTGCATGTTGGCGTACTCGCGCGCCATTTCGCGCATCAAGAACTTCGCCGGCACGTCGTGATAGGTACCGCGGTCGTTGACATATTGCATGTAGGTGCGGCCCGCGCCGTCGAAGGGATGCAGCAGTGCATCGGTGTGACCGTCGAAATCGAGCGGCGCCACGCCGACCTTGGCGCAGAGCGTGTCGTTGAAGGTCGGCGTCGCCTTGCGCCAGGCGCCGTCGACATAAACCTCGGTAAAGCCGTGCCACGTGAACATGTCCGTGCCCATGCTCTGGCGCAGCTTCTCGGTGGTGAGATGGTTCTTCACGTCGGCAAAGCCGACGCGGGCCGGAATGCCGTGGACGCGGCAGGCGGCGGCAAAAAGCGCGGCCTTGCCGACACAATAGCCTTGCCCGGCGGCGAGCACGCTCGAGGCGCGAAAGGTCTCCGCAACGCGCATGCTGACATAGGGATTGTAGCGGATGCCGTCGCGCACCGCCTTGTAGAGCACGCTCGCCTTTTCGCGATGGCTCGCATCGGCGCGCACGGCGGTCTCGGCGAATTGCCGCACGGCGGGATGATCGCTGTCGATGTACTCGCCGGGATCGGTGTAGAGGCGGCGGATGGTATCGGGGAGGGGCTCGGTCATGATCTGAGCTTAGCAGGCGGCTTTCGCTGGACTCAATCTCGTTCGTTGCGGGTCGCCCATGCTCGCCACACGCCCCCGTCGTCGCTTGCGTCGAGACGCTGGCTAGCTACGATTACGCATCCAGTCGGCGAGGCCCGACAGCGCGCGATCAAGGTCCTGCCGCGCGGCGGCATCGATGACCGTCTCCTCCAGCGCACCGCGCATGCAAGTCAGCCACGCATCGCGTTCGGCATCGCCGATGGAAAAACCGATATGCCGCTGCCGCAGCCGCGGATGCCCCTTCTCGACGGAATAAAGTCGCGGGCCGCCGGTCCATTCGGTGAGGTAGCGCTTCAGCACATCCCTGATCAAACCGAGGTCTGCGGCGTGCATGGCGCGGATGACTTTCGCCTCCGGCAGCGTATCCATGTGCTCATAAAAGCGATCGACGAGGCGGTCGATCGTGGCACTGCCGCCGATCCGCTCGAACATGGAGATTGCGACGTCGCTGTCGGTCATGTCTTGTCCCAAAACTTGCTGCTGGGTGTTGATATATGTTGTTAGTGTCCGAGCACAAACTCCACTGTCGTCCCGGACAAGCGGAGCGCCGATCCGGGACGACAGTGGAGTGTGTCGCGCCAGATCGCGCTACAGCGCCACGCTGCGCAGCCCAAAGCTGCGGGCCTCGTTCTGCAGCACCGGACGGACAGCATCGATGAGATGTGCGGCGGCGGCGTCCACACTGAGCCCCGCGGTATCCACCACCGCTGTCGCGCGCGAATACAGCGGCTCGCGGCTCAAGAGGATGTTGCGCAACTCCGTCATCGCAGAGCGATCGTCGGCCATCGGACGCAGATCGCCCTGGCGGCGTACGCGTGCCATGTGCTCCTCGGGCTCGGCCTTCAGCCAGATCGTGTAGAACGACGACAGGATCTGGTCGAAGGTCAGCGGCTCCGAGACGATGCCGCCGCCGGTCGCCAGCACCATCAGTTCGTTGCGCGCGAGCAGCTGCTGCAGCGCCGCCTGCTCCATGCGGCGAAAACCCTCCTGGCCGTAGAGCGCGATGATCTCGGCGACCGATAGCCCGTTCTGCTGCTCGATCTCCTTGTTGAGCTCGACGAAGCTCCAGCCGATCTTCTTCGCCAGCATTCGCCCAAGCGTGGATTTGCCGGCGCCGCGCAGGCCGATCAGCGCGATGCCGCAGAACGGTGCGCGTCGCGGCGCGGTTGCACTGCCGCCGGCGAGCAGATCCTTGGCCTGCGCGATCTGCGCTGGCGTTGCCTTGCGCAGGAGATCGCGAAACATCTGCCAGTCCGGCGTCGGATCGGCTGAGGGGAGCAAATCTTCCAGATGCGCGCCCATCGCGTCCGACACGCGGCGCAACAGCACGATGGAGACATTGCCCTTGCCGCTCTCGAGCTGCGCAATGTAGCGCTCCGAAATTCCGGATACCTTGGCGAGCACCTTGCGCGACATGCCGCGCAGCGCACGCATGGTGCGCACACGTTGGCCGAGCTGTTCGAGAAATCGGGATTCGGCGTCGGGACTTTCGGTCATGGGCTACAGATTATGGGCCTTCTTTAGCGGTTGTCCTGCGGCGCATTTTAATGAAACATAATGCCTGCTGGCATTGACAGCAAGCCACGGCGGTGTCTTTCTATGAATTATAATTCTAAATTCGGGGGAGAAGTCCGTGAGCGAGGGATCCTATAACGCGGTGACCTGGCTGCTCGACCGTAACGTCGAGGAGGGCAGGGGCAACAAGTTCGTCTTCGACGACACCGTCGCGCGGCTGACCTATGGCGAGCTCGCGTGCGCGACGCGGCGCGCTGCCAACATGCTGCGCCGCCTCGGCGTCCGCCGCGAGGAGCGCGTGGCGATGATCATGCTCGATACGGTTGACTTCCCGGTCGTGTTCCTGGGCGCGATCCGTGCGGGCATCGTGCCGGTGCCGCTGAACACGCTGCTGACCGCGGACCAGTACGCCTACATCCTCGCCGACTGCCGCGCGCGCGTGCTGTTCGTGTCGGAAGCGCTCTATCCTGTCATCAAGGACGTCGTCGGCCGCATGCCGGATCTCGAGCATGTCGTGGTCTCAGGCGCCAAGCAGAATGGCCACAAGCAGCTCGCCGAGGAACTCGCGGGCGAGAGCGACCAGTTCACCACCGCTGCGACGCATCCCGACGAGCCGGCGTTCTGGCTCTACTCGTCCGGCTCGACCGGCATGCCCAAGGGCGTGCGTCATCTGCATTCGAACCTGCAGGCAACCGCGGACACTTATGCGAAGCAGGTGCTCGGCATCCGCGAAGGCGACGTCTGCCTCTCCGCCGCAAAGCTGTTCTTCGCCTACGGCCTCGGCAACGCGTTGACTTTCCCGATGTCGGTCGGCGCCACCGTGGTGCTGAACAGCGAGCGTCCGACGCCGGCGCGCATGTTCGACCTGATGAACAAGTTCAATCCGTCGATCTTCTACGGCGTGCCGACGCTGTTCGCGGCGATGCTCAATGACGAGACAATGAAGGCCGAGCGCGGCGGCAAGTCCTTGCGCATCTGCACCTCGGCTGGCGAGGCGCTGCCGGAATCCGTCGGCAACAGCTGGAAGGCGCGCTTCGGTGTCGACATCCTCGATGGCGTCGGCTCGACCGAGCTCCTGCACATCTTCCTGTCGAACGCGCCCGGCGACATCAAGTACGGCTCTTCCGGCAAGCCGGTGCCGGGCTATGCGGTACGGCTGGTCAACGAGGCAGGCCAGGACGTGGCTGACGGCGAAGTCGGCGAGCTTCTGGTCGATGCGCCCTCCGCCGGCGAGGGTTACTGGAACCAGCGCCACAAGAGCCGCCGCACGTTCGAGGGACCGTGGACCCGCACCGGCGACAAATATGTCAGGGATGCCGAGGGCCGCTACACCTTCTGCGGCCGTGCCGACGACATGTTCAAGGTCTCCGGCATCTGGGTCTCGCCCTTCGAGGTCGAGAGCGCGCTGATCACGCATCCGGCCGTGCTCGAAGCTGCCGTCGTGCCCGAAGCCGATCCTGAAGGGTTGCTGAAGCCCAAGGCCTTCGTCGTGCTGCGCCCCGGCGCGAAGACGACGGATCTGCAGGAAATGCTGAAGGAGCACGTCAAGCAGAAGATCGGCCCCTGGAAGTATCCGCGCTGGATCGATGTGGTGGAGTCCTTGCCGAAGACGGCGACGGGAAAGATCCAGCGGTTCAAGCTGCGGGAAGGGACGAAGTGAGAGTGTGTATGCCGAGTGTGATCGATACCGCTGCGGCAAACTCCGCTGCGCTCCCTCCCCCGCAAGGGGGGAGTGAACGACGGAGCGAGTGGCGCGTGATCGCGTTCCACGTTGGATAAGCAGAGTGACAGCATGACCAACCTCAGCCCCACCGGCTTCCTCACCATCGGCAGCGCCAGCCTCGAATACAAATGGCTCGCGCCGCAATCTGCCGACGCGCCGACCATCGTCATGCTGCATGAGGGCCTCGGCTCGGTCGGCCTGTGGGGCGATTTCCCCGAAAAGCTCCAGCAGGGGACCGGCGCCGGGATCTTCGCCTATTCGCGCGCGGGCTACGGCCAGTCGAGCCCGGTGACGCTGCCGCGGCCGCTCGATTACATGCAGCGCGAGGCGCTGGACGTGCTGCCTGATATCCTCGACGTGATCGGCTTCAAGCGGGGCCTCTTGCTCGGCCATTCCGATGGTGCCTCGATCGCGACGATCTATGCCGGCGCGCATCAGGATCACCGGCTGCAGGGACTCGTGCTGATCGCGCCGCATTTCATCGTCGAGGACATCTCGGTGAAATCCATCGCGGCGATCAAGGCCACTTACGAGACCACAGACCTCAAGACGAAGCTCGCCCGCTGGCACAAGGACGTCGACAACGCCTTCTACGGCTGGAACGGTGCCTGGCTCGATCAGGCGTTCCTGGACTGGGACATCTCGGAATATCTCGCCTACATCCGCGTTCCAGTCTTGGTCCTGCAAGGTGAAAACGACCAGTATGGGACATTGCGACAGGTCGAAATTGCGCAGGAAGAGTGTTACTGTCCGGTAGATTTGAAAGTTATTTCAGACGCGGGCCATTCCCCGCATCGTGAAGCGCCGGGGGCGACGCTTGACGCGATTGAGCAATTTGCAAAAGCGGCCCTGCGCGACGATCAGGGACTTCAGGGACGCGCCGCATGAGCTTGCGGAGGCACATCCATGAATGTGCCGCCGAATACGAGCGACCCGCTGCCATGGCCGCAATGGGCCTACGTGCCGGGCGAGGCCGGCGGGGGCGAAGCGGACTACGAGACGCTGGACATGGCCAAGGCGCTGGTGCCCTTGGCCTTCCGCGGCTACGTGCCGGCGCGCCACCCGGCGCTGCGCTACGGGCTCGCGCTCAACGACCGCGGCTATTTCTGGGAATCGCAGGAAGTGTTGGAGACGGTCTGGGCGGCAGCCCCGCAGGGCAGCCGAGAGCGCATTCTGCTGCGCGCGTGCATCCATATCGCCAATGCGAACCTGCGGCTGCGGATGCAGCGGCCGCATTCGGCTGCGCGCCTGTTCGGCGATGCGCTCGCAGAGCTGCAGGCCCTCAATTCCCGCAAGGGAGCCGCGGCCGGCGACGGCTTCGTCGAGAGCTTTCCGGTTGCGCCATTGGTGGCTCTGCTCCAGATCACATTTGGCCGACCGCAGCTCTCCAAGGCGGACTGGGTTGCGCTCGGGGCGCCTGCGCGGTCTCAATAGGTTTCATGAAACAAAGTGCATGCGTTTGCCGTTATGGACTAGACGCGCCCTAAAAGATGCACTATTGTGCATCTAACGCTACAGCCAAAACTCATAATCAAGCTCAAGGGTGGCCCATGGCCGGGGAAGATCGGCGCCTCGCAGGCGGTGCGACATTCATCGATTTCCAGACCGAGCCGTCCCGCTACCGGCACTGGAAGCTCGCGGTTGACGGTGAAGTCGCGACGCTGACCATGGACGTCGACGAGAATGGCGGCCTGTTCGAGGGCTATCTGCTCAAGCTCAATTCCTACGACCTCGGCGTCGACATCGAGCTTGCCGATGCGGTCCAGCGCCTGCGCTTCGAGCACCCGGAAGTGAAGGTCGTGGTGATGCGTTCGGCCAAGAACCGCGTGTTCTGTGCCGGCGCCAACATCCGCATGCTCGCGGGCTCCACTCACGCCCACAAGGTCAACTTCTGCAAGTTCACCAATGAGACCCGCAACGGCATGGAAGACTCTTCGGAGAATTCCGGCCAGCGCTTCATTACGGTGGTGAATGGCTCCGCTGCCGGCGGCGGCTATGAGCTCGCGCTCGCGACCGACCATATCATCCTTGCCGATGACGGCTCGTCTGCTGTCGCCTTGCCTGAAGTGCCGCTGCTCGCGGTGCTGCCGGGTACCGGTGGTCTGACGCGCGTCGTCGACAAGCGCAAGGTGCGCCGCGACCACGCCGACTTCTTCTGCACCATCGAAGAGGGCGTGAAGGGCAAGCGCGCCGTGCAGTGGCGCCTGGTCGACGAGATCGCGCCGAACTCGAAGCTGGAGGCCAAGATCGCCGAGCGCGCCAAGGAATTCGCCGGCAGCTCGAAGCGCAAGGGCGGCAGCAAGGGCATCGCGCTCTCGCCGCTCAAGCGGGTGATCGACGAAACCAGCATCCGCTACGGCTTCGTCAGTGTCGATATCGACCGTGCCGCGCGGATCGCCACCATCACGATCAAGGCGCCGGAAGCTGCGCCGCCCGCTGATATCGACGGCATGATGGCGCAGGGGGCTTCGTTCTGGCCGCTCCAGGTCGCGCGAGAGCTCGACGACGCCATTCTGCACCTGCGTATCAACGAGCTCGAGATCGCGATGCTGGTGTTCAAGAGCCATGGCGATCGCGCCCACGTGCTCGCCAGCGACGCCTTCCTTGAAGCCAACAAGGCGCACTGGCTGGTCAACGAGATCCGCCACTACTGGAAGCGTGTGTTGAAGCGCATCGACGTCACCTCGCGCACGCTGGTGACGCTGGTCGAGCCAGGCTCCTGCTTTGCCGGCACGCTCGCCGAGCTCGTTTTCGCCGCCGACCGCTCCTACATGCTGATCGGCACGCGCCAGGGCGACAACCGTCCGCCGCCCTCGATCGAACTCTCCGCGATGAACTTCGGTCCGTACCCGATGAGCCATGGGCTGACGCGGCTGGAGTCGCGCTTCCAGGCCGATCCGTCGGACGTGGAGCGCGCGGAAGCCACCGTCGGCACGACGCTCGACGCCGAGCAGGCCGAAGAGCTCGGCCTCGTCACCTTCGCGCTCGACGACATCGACTGGGACGACGAGGTTCGCGTGTTCCTGGAGGAGCGCGCCAGCTTCTCGCCCGACAGCCTAACCGGCATGGAGGCGAGCCTGCGCTTCGTCGGCCCTGAAACGATGGAGTCAAAGATCTTCGCGCGCCTGACCGCGTGGCAGAACTGGATCTTCCAGCGCCCGAACGCGGTCGGCGAAGAAGGCGCGCTGCGCCGCTACGGCAGCGGGCAGAAGCCGAAATTCGATATGACGCGGGTGTAACGACTTTCACTGCGTCATGGCCGGGCAAAAAGCGCGAAGCGCGTCTTCGCGCTAGATGTCCCGGCCATCCACGTCCTTGGCTCAAGGAAGCGAGAACGTGGATGCCCGGCACAAGGCCGGGCATGACGGAAAGAGATCGCAAGGAGCACGGCCATGAATATGAACATCATGAACGTCGACTACTCGACCAAGATTCCGAACAACGTGAATCTCGCCGAAGACCGCCAGGTGCTGAAGGCGCTCGAAGGCTGGCATCCCGGTTACATGGACTGGTGGAGCGACATGGGGCCGGAAGGCTTCCAGGAATCGCTGGTGTACTTGCGTACCGCCTACTCGGTCGATCCGCGCGGCTGGGCCAAGTTCGACTATGTGCGCATGCCCGAATATCGCTGGGGCATCCTGCTTGCACCGCAGGAAGAGAACCGCGTCGTGCCGTTCGGCGAGCATTATGGCGAGCCGGCCTGGCAGGAAGTCCCGGGCGAGCATCGCGCCATGCTCCGCCGCCTGATCGTGATCCAGGGTGACACCGAGCCGGCTTCGGTCGAGCAGCAGCGCCATCTCGGCAAGACCGCGCCCTCGCTGTACGACATGCGCAACCTGTTCCAGGTCAATGTCGAGGAAGGCCGTCACCTCTGGGCGATGGTCTATCTGCTGCAGAAGTACTTTGGCCGCGACGGCCGCGAAGAGGCTGACGATTTGCTGCGCCGCCGCTCGGGCGATGCGGATGCGCCGCGCATGCTGGGCGCCTTCAACGAAGCGACGCCGGACTGGCTGTCCTTCTTCATGTTCACCTACTTCACCGACCGCGACGGCAAGATGCAGCTGCACAGCCTCGCGCAGTCGGGCTTCGATCCCTTGTCGCGCACCTGCCGCTTCATGCTGACCGAGGAGGCGCACCACATGTTCGTCGGCGAGACCGGCATCACCCGCGTCGTGCAGCGCACCTGCGATGCGATGCGCGAAGCCGGCATCACCGATCCGACCGATATCGCCAAGGTCCGCGCGCTCGGGGTGATCGACCTGCCGACCATCCAGAAGAAGCTGAACCTGCACTACACGCTGTCGCTCGACCTGTTCGGCTCGGAAGTCTCGACCAATGCGGCGAATGCCTTCAACGCCGGCATCAAGGGCCGCTACCACGAGACCCAGATCGAGGACGATCACCAGCTCAAGAACGCCACCTATCCGGTGCTGAAGTACATCAATGGCGAAATCAAGCTGGTCGACGAGCCGGCGCTGACCGCGCTCAACATGCGCCTGCGCGACGACTACAGCCAGGATTGCGTGAAGGGCATGCTGCGCTGGAACAAGGTGATCTCGACCGCGGGCTACGACTTCAAGCTGACGCTGCCCAACGTCGCCTTCCACCGCCACATCGGCGAATTCAAGGACGTGCATGCGACGCCCGACGGCATCCTGATCGACGATGCCACCTGGGCCAGGCGCAAGGACGAGTGGCTGCCCTCGACGAGCGACGGCGACTTCATCACCTCCTTGATGCAGCCCGTCACCGAGACCGGCAAGTTCGCCTCCTGGATCTCGCCGCCGAAAGTCGGCATCGACAACAAGCCGGGCGACTTCGAGTACGTGAAGATCGAGTCGTAAGGGGCTGCTCGCGAGGCGCGACGACCGCGCAACACAAATGCTGTCATCACCCGCGAAAGCGGGTGATCCAGTATTCCAGAGACAGCAGAGATAAATCGAGACGCCGCGGCGTACTGGATGCCCCGGTCAAGCCGGGGCATGACACCGAGGGTGTGGTGACGGCGACGCGCCAGCCCGCACCTATCCCGCGATCTCCAGCCCGGTGGTGGCGTAGGCGACGCCGCCATCGACGGCGATCGTGGCGCCGACCACGTAGTCGCCCGCGCGCGAAGCGAGATAGATCGCGATGCCGGCCATATCCTCGTCGGTTCCGATGCGCCGGGCAGGCACACGTTTCGAAACCTCGTCGGCGTGATCGCGCGCCGCGCGGTTCATGTCGGACTTGAACGCGCCCGGCGCGATCGCTGTGACGTTGATATTCTCCTTGATCAGCCGGGCTGCCATGCGCCGCGTCAGGTGGATCAGGCCGGCTTTGCTCGCCGCATAGGAATACGTTTCCGTCGGATTGACGAAGATGCCGTCGATCGAGGCGATGTTGATCACTTTCGCCGGTCGCTCGACGGACGCTGCCGCGCGCAGCGGTGCGGCCAGCGCCTTGGTCAGGAAGAACGGCGCCTTGAGGTTGAGGTCCATCACCTTGTCCCAGCCGCTCTCCGGAAACTCGTCGAAATCCGCGCCCCAGGCCGCACCCGCATTGTTGACGAGGATGTCGAGCCTTGGCTCGCGCTTCCTAAATTCGCTTGCCAGTAATTCGGCGCCGGCAACAGTCGAAATGTCGATCGGCAGCGCGATGCATTCGCCGTCATATTGCGCGGTAAGCTCGTTCGCGGTCGCCTCGCACGGCCCCGCCTTGCGCGCGGTGATGTAGACCTTCGCCGCGCCGGCGCTGAGAAATCCCGCCGCGATCATCTTGCCGATGCCGCGCGACCCGCCGGTCACGAGCGCAACGCGGCCCTTGAGTGAGAACAGATCGTTGAACATGAGGCCTCCCTTGGTTGGTGGCCGTTTTGGGCGCGGCGGGGAGGGGAGTCAATCTCCGCTGTCGTCTCGGATCTGCGCTTACGCTTGTCCGGGCGGACAGCCGAAATTGAGGCCTACGCCGCAGCGATCCGGCGAAAGCCGTTCCACATTGCCGTCGCAGCGCCGGAGGTCAGCACCGGCAGGATGCGGGTGTCCTGGTAGTTGCCGTTGAGCGAGACGCGCGGCAACGCGGTCATGTGGCCGGCGTTCTCGGCGAACAACATGCCGGGCCGCGTCGTCACCGCGGTCTTGAAGCCGGCGGATGCAGCGAGTGCGAATTCACGTTCGCCCGCAGCCTCGCGGTCGCCATAGGGATAGGCAAAGTGCTGCACGGTGTGGTCGAGTGCGTGTTCGATCCGCGCGCGGCTCACGGTCATCTCCTGCGCAGCGATCTCCTCGCTCCGCCTGGCGAGATTGCAATGGCTGATGGAGTGGGCGCCGATCGTGACCAGCGGATCGGCGGCCAGCCGCCTCACCTCGTCCCACGACAGGCAGAGGCTTCGGCAGAGCGCGGCCAGGTCGACCTCGTGTCTGGCGCAGAGTGCCTCGATCTCACGCGCGAGATCGTGCTCGCCGGGTAGCGCGCGCAGCCAGTCGTGCAGACGGTCGAACGCAGCCTGTTTGGCCGTGGGCGTCGTCGCATCGAGCCGCAGCGCGGCGTTGCCGATCTGTGCGTCGATTTGTTCGGCCTTGGCGATCACGGCTTCGAGCGCCGACCACCACAGCCGTCCGGTGCCCTCGGCGAAATCACTGGCGACATAGACGGTCAAGGGCGCGTCAAATTCGCGCAGCACCGGCAGTGCGAATTCCAGATTATCGCGATAGCCGTCGTCGAGGGTGAAGGCGGCGAAGCGGCGGGTGAACCGGCCCTGCACCAGCCGCTCATGCAGCTCGTCCATGCTGACAATGTCGATGTCGCGCGAACGCAAATGGCACAGCGTCGCGCGCAGGAATTCGGGCGTGACTTCGAGATGCCGGTTTGGCTGAAACGCAGCCTCGCGCGCCGGCCGCACGTGATGCAGCATGAAAATGGCGCCCACGCCCGACAAAAGCGGGCGCAACAGGTGGTGCGCCCCGCTGAAATAGAGTGCTCCCAGCCCGGCGCGGATGACGTTGTTACGGAGTTGTTTCATAACCGGCGGGCAGACCCTTGGCATTCCGCCCTCTACTTAAGGAAGGACCCTTGAAGAAAAAGTTATTCCATTGTCCACGGAGGGCCTTCGGAAGGACTCCATTTCCGGTTTGACAGCCTGCCAAGGGTTTGTTTTGTCTCCGGTTCCAGAGTTCGGGTCGTCGAATGCAGAAGCTTTTCAGGTGGGCCAGCAAATGGTGGCCGGGATTGATCCCCCTGGCCGTCATGTGGGGACTTGCGGCCTGGAATAATACCTTACCGGTCGAGGCGGACCTGTCGGCCCGCAGCTCGGCCGCCCTCAAGGACACTGTCCTGGACAAGACCCGGATCGCGGTCGACGGCCGCGACGTCAGCCTCGCCGCAGATGCCTTCTCCGAGGAGGGGCGCCGTGACGCCGTGATGGCGGTCGAGACCGTCCCCGGCGTGCGCCTGGTTGATGACCGCACCCGCCTTGTTCCCGAGGCCAAGCCCTTCGTCTGGAACGCCGAGCGTGACGTGGTGCGGGTGACGCTGTCGGGCTCCGCGCCGCTGCCGTCGATGAAGGCGCGCCTGACCGAGGCGGCCCGCAAGGAGGTTGCCGGGGTCGAAGTGGCCGACCAGATGGGGCTGGCGCGCGGCGCGCCGCCGCGTTTCGAGGCGGCCGCGATGCTTCTGCTTGACCAGATCGGCAAGCTGAAGGAGGGCAAGATCACGATCTCCGACACCAAGGTCAGCCTGTCTGGCATGGCGCGCGAGCTCGGCGGCCGCGAAGCGATTGCGGCTGCGCTCAAAAATCTGCCCGAGGGCTTCTCGATCGCCGCGAACGAGGTCAAGGCGCCGCCCTACATCTTCCAGGCCTACAAGGACCCGGTTGCCGCGACCGTAACGCTGACCGGCTACGTTCCCGACAACAACGTGCACGCAGCGATCGTAGCCAGCGCGTCGCGAAAGTTCTTCAACGAGAAGGTCGTCGACAATCTCAAGGCCAGCATTGGCGCGCCCAGCTCCTTCAACACCGCCGTGGTCGCAGCGCTCGGGGCGCTGTCGCGATTGTCGACCGGCACGCTCGTGGTCTCGGATCGTGAGGTGAAGCTGTCGGGCGATGCGCTCTATGAAGGCGCCGCCAACGACATCCGCGCAGGCCTGGGCAAGGACTTTCCAAAATACTGGCAGTTCAAGCCGGAGATCACGGTGAAGCCAGCGGCGGGCCCGGTCGACGGCACCGTCTGCCAGCAATTGTTTTCCGAGCTCCTGACCAAGGGCAAGATCCGCTTTGCGCCGAAGCGTGCCGACATCGATCCGGATTCGGCAGGAATCCTCGACCATCTCATCGAGACGGCGCTGCGCTGCCCCACGACGAATATCGAGGTCGCCGGCCACACCGATTCCGATGGTGAGGACGCCTTCAATCAGGCTCTCTCGGAGAAGCGAGCGCAGGCGGTAATCGACTATCTGGTCAAGGCCGGTCTGCCCGCCACCCGCTTCACCGCGGTCGGCTACGGCAGCACTCAGCCCGTCGCCGGCAACGACACCGACGACGGCAAGGCGCAGAACCGTCGCATCGAATTTCTGGTGAGGTGACGATGCCCTATCTCGTCTCGTTCCATCTGGGTTGGCTGGTCGGCTCGTTGCTGCTGGGCTTTTGCATGGGCTGGATCTCGGTGGTCCAGCGCGGCAATGGCACCTCGAAGGTGACCGCGCGCTGGCTCGCCGTGCTCGCCGCCGCCCTGGTCGCTGCCTCGTTCGCGCAGGTGGTCCCCGGTCGCTTCGGCTATTGGCTCGACCTCGGGCTGATCATGTTCGCCTGCTACCTCGTCGGCTGCACCATCGGCGCGTGGCTGCGCGACCGGGTGGTCTCGCGGAGCGTGCCGACGGCCGCTCTGTGATGTTGCCATGCACCCTGACCACTGGGTCAGGGGCCAGACCGTGTGACCATTCGGCACATCGGAAAATCCGTGAACAAACGCTTCGGTCGCCCCTCTTTCAACGGGCGGGCGCGGTCCATAGATTGACGTCGGCTTAAGCCGAGACGGAACATTGTGCGGTCGAAATCATCAAAACTTCATGGCCCCTGCGCAGGATTGCCATGGAGATTCGCGTCAGTCTTGCCGCCGAAAGCGCCAAACCGTGCATCCGGAGCCCGCAACCCTGCCTAAAATATTGAAGGCACGTGTTTTTGTTCTAATTGGCGAATTCCACTCCGCCCGAAAACGCGCTAGTGGATGGACGGCGGGCATGCGCGATGCCGGAGCCGGCGGTGAAGGTTCGTTGAGTGCCTGTACGTCGTCCGCCTGTTCGCCGGCCACCTTGGCCGCTGAAGCGTTGTTTGAGGTCTAGATGCTGGAAGCCATACGCAGGGCGATGTCGTTTCTGCGCCAGAAGCAAATCCTGCATAAGCTTGGAGTTGTGATCAGCGTCGCGGTCATCGGCATCGCTTGCTATGTGCTCTACCACATGCTGCGGGGCATCGACTTCAACGAGGTGATCGAGGCGATCAAGAGCACCGAGCCGCGCCAGATTGCGATGGCGGCGCTGT
Source organism: Pseudomonadota bacterium (assembly GCA_023435725.1). GTDB lineage: Bacteria > Pseudomonadota > Alphaproteobacteria > Rhizobiales > Xanthobacteraceae > Bradyrhizobium. The sequence continues at coordinate 31,512 of JAEYRD010000127.1, forward strand.
TCGTTGCCGCGGGCTATTTCACCCTGACCTTCTACGACCTGTTTGCCGTGCGCGCGATCGGCCACTCCCATGTGCCCTACCGCGTCAACGCGCTCGCGGCCTTCACCAGCTACTCGATCGGCCACAATGTCGGCGCCAGTGTTTTCACCGGCGGCGCGGTACGGTACCGGATCTATTCGGCCTATGGCCTGAACGCGATCGACGTCGCAAAAATCTGCTTCCTCGCCGGCCTGACCTTCTGGCTCGGCAATGCCGCCGTGCTCGGTCTTGGCATCGCTTACCATCCGGAAGCCGCCGCCTCGATCGACCAGCTCCCGCCCTGGCTGAACCGGACGATGGCGATGATGATCATCGTGGGGCTGGTCGCCTATGTGGTCTGGGTCTGGACCCAGCCGCGCGTGGTCGGCCGCGGGCCCTGGACCGTGATGCTGCCGGGCGGACCGCTGACGCTGCTCCAGATCGCGATCGGCATCCTCGATCTCGGCTTCTGTGCGCTCGCGATGTATGTGCTGGTCCCTGACGAGCCCAATCTCGGCTTCGTCGTGGTCGCGGTGATCTTCGTCTCGGCGACGCTGCTCGGCTTTGCCAGCCACTCTCCCGGAGGGCTCGGCGTGTTCGACGCCGCCATGCTGGTCGGCCTCTGGCAGATGGACCGCGAGGAACTCCTCGGCGGCATGCTGCTGTTCCGCGTCCTCTATTATCTCTCCCCCTTCGTCATATCTGTAATCTTGCTGACGTTTCGCGAGGTTATAATCGGCGCCCGATCGAAGCGCTTGCAGCAGGCGGCGCTCAAGCTCGACCCCGGCCCGGCGCCTGAAGCCGCCTATGTGAGAGAGCGCAGCGATAGCGGCGCCTGACCGGCGCAAGCCTTTAGGAGAAGCCCGCCCCGATGGCGATCGACGCCCCATCTTCTCCCGCCGCCGCGCCGTGGTCTGATCGGCTGCGGCACTCGACCGTCATCCTGATCGCTGCGGCGCTGGCGCTGTCGGTGGTGGTTTCGCTCGGCGAATTGTCGGCGATGCGCGCGGTGGCGGTATTCCTCTGCATCGCGGCGGCGGCGCTGATCCCATGGCGGCTGCACGATACCGCCGCCTCACGCGAGGACACCCGCCGCATCAATCCGGTCGAGAGCGCGGCGGTGGCTGCGGTCGTCGCCGGCATGCCGGATCCGGCGGTGCTGCTCGACCGCGCCGGCCGGGTCATCCACCTCAATGCCGCCGCAGCCCAGCTGGCGCCGGCGCTGCGCAAGAACGAGCTCGCCCAGTTCGCGCTGCGTTCGCCGGAGATCATTACGGCGCTGCGCGAGTCGATCGCGACCACCGAGCCACGGCGCGCGACCTATCTCGATCATGTCCCGGTCGATCGCTGGATGGAGCTCATGATCACGCCGGTGCCGGTGCCGACCACCTTCGGCGGCGCCGACAAATGCATGCTGATGACCTTCCACGACCAGACGCCGCTGCGCCGGGTCGAGGAAATGCGGGCCGACTTCGTCGCCAATGCCAGCCACGAGCTGCGCACCCCGCTCGCCGCGCTGTCAGGCTTCATCGACACGCTCCAGGGGCAGGCCAAGGACGACCCCAAGGCGCGTGAGCGCTTCCTCGGCATCATGCACAACCAGGCCACCCGCATGGCGCGCCTGATCGATGACCTGCTCTCGCTCTCGCGGGTCGAGCTGTCCGCCCACGTGCGGCCCGACACCCTGGTCGATCTCCTGCCGATCATTCGCCAGGTCGCCGACGGGCTCGAGCCGCTGGCGCGCGAGCGCCAGGTCGAGGTCGAGATCCATCTGCCGGAGCCGCCGGTGATGATCGCAGGAGACCGCGAGGAATTGCTCCGCCTGTTTGAGAACCTGATCGAGAACGCCCTCAAATATGGAGCCTCGGGCGGACGCGTCATCGTGTCGCTGACGTCCAGCCCCGCCACTGATGGAACTCAGGAAATCCGGGTCACGGTCCGGGATTTCGGCCCCGGCATCGCGCCCGAGCACCTGCCGCGGCTGACCGAGCGTTTCTACCGGGTTGACGTCGGCGACAGCCGCTCGCAGGGCGGGACGGGGCTCGGTTTATCGCTGGTGAAACATATTCTTAACCGCCATCGCGGCCGGCTTTTGATCGAAAGTGTGCCCAGGCAGGGCGCCACTTTCACCGCCTGTTTTCCCCAGGTCCGGACTCCCGTTTCGGCCTAAAAATCAAGCGATTTCAATTGCTTGATGGTGTCATCCGACTGTCACCAAACCTTCGTAAAAGCACAGCCGACCGCTCCTAAAGGGGCGGCACGGGGAGCGCGATCGGGCGCGGATGGCGCTTCGTTCCCCTGTATGGAGACCAGCATGAATTTCCTCAAAACTATCGTCGCTGCTGGCTTGGTCGCCGCATCGGCGACGGCAGCCTTTGCTGCCGACATCACCGGTGCCGGTGCGACGTTCCCGTTCCCGATTTATTCGAAGTGGGCTGACGCCTACAAGAAGGAGACCGGCAACGGCCTGAACTACCAGTCGATCGGCTCGGGCGGCGGCATCAAGCAGATCCAGGCCAAGACCGTGACCTTTGGCGCCAGCGATGCGCCGCTCAAGGCCGAGCAGCTCGAGAAGGACGGCCTCGTTCAGTGGCCGATGGTGATGGGCGCCATCGTTCCCGTCGTCAACATCGAGGGCGTGAAGGCCGGCGAGCTGGTGTTCGACGGCGAGACCCTCGCCGGCATCTATCTCGGCAAGATCACCAAGTGGGACGACGCCGCGATCAAGAAGCTCAATCCGAACGTGAAGCTGCCGTCGGATGCGATCACCGTGGTCCGCCGCTCGGACGGTTCGGGCACCACCTTCAACTTCACCAACTACCTCTCCAAGGCCAGCGCGGACTGGAAGAGCAAGGTCGGTGAGGGTACTGCCGTCGAGTGGCCGGTCGGCGTCGGCGCCAAGGGCAACGAAGGCGTGTCGGGCAACATCAGCCAGACCAAGAACTCGATCGGCTACGTCGAGTACGCCTACGCCAAGCAGAACAAGCTGACCTACACCGGCCTCGTCAACAAGTCCGGCAAGACGGTTCAGCCGACGGTCGAAGCCTTCCAGGCGGCTGCTTCCAACGCCGACTGGGCCAAGGCTCCTGGCTACTACGTCATCCTGACCGACCAGCCCGGCGACAAGTCCTGGCCGATCACTGCGGCGACCTTCATCCTGATGCACAAGGAGCCGGCTGATAAGGCGGCGTCGAAGGAAGCTCTCAAGTTCTTCACCTGGGCGTTCAAGAACGGCGCCAAGGCGGCCGAGGAGCTCGACTACATCCCGATGCCCGAGAGCGTCGTGAAGCTGATCGAGAAGACCTGGTCGGCCGACATCAAGAGCTAAGCTCTTCTGTTCCGGAGGGCGGTGCGGCATCGAAAGCCGCTCCGCCGCTCCGGAGCCTCGCGAACTATCGTCCTCCGGACCGGCGTCGCAACAGCGAGCCGTCCCGGGTGCGAGACTGGTGATTCAAAAACACGTATAGATAGTCAGTGCAGGGGATCGGCGTGGCAGATATGGCTGTCGAGAGCAATGTAATTGATGCCGCCGGACCGTATGATCGCGCCAAAGCCTTGAGCGCGTTCAAGCTCGGCGATGTCACCTTCTACTGGATCACGCGGCTGAGCGCGATCTCGGTGCTTCTGATCCTCGGCGGCATCATCCTGTCGCTGATCGTCGGCGCCTTTCCGGCGATGAAGGAGTACGGCTTCTCATTCCTGTGGACGCAGCGCTGGGCGCCGTCGGCCGATCCGCCCGTGCTCGGCGCGCTCGGGCCGATCTATGGCACGCTCGTCACCTCCTTCATCGCGATGCTGATCGCCATTCCTGTCGGTCTCGGCATCGCGATCTTCCTCACCGAGCTCTGCCCGCAATGGCTGCGCCGTCCGATCGGCATGGCGGTCGAGCTGCTCGCCGGCATTCCCTCGATCATCTACGGCATGTGGGGCTTCTTTGTGCTGGGCCCGTTCCTGGCCAACACCTTCCAGCCCTTCATGATCAAGATCTTCGACGGCATCCCCGTGCTGGGCGCGATCTTCGCCGGCCCGCCGTCCTATCTCAGCCTGTTCAACGCCGCATTGATCCTCGCAATCATGGTGCTGCCCTTCATCACCTCGATCTCGGTCGACGTGTTCAAGACGGTGCCGCCGGTCCTGAAGGAGGCCGCCTACGGCGTCGGTTGCACCACCTGGGAGGTCGTCCGCAGCGTGGTGATCCCCTACACCCGCGTCGGCATCATCGGTGGCGTCATGCTGGCGCTGGGCCGCGCGCTCGGCGAGACCATGGCGGTGACCTTCATCATCGGCAACTCGTTCCGCATCTCGTCATCGATCTTTGCCCCGGGCACCACGATCTCGGCGGCGATCGCATCCGAGTTCGCCGAGAGCGACGGCCTGCACCAGTCGGGCCTGATCCTGCTCGGCCTCCTGCTGTTCGTGCTGACATTCTTCGTGCTCGCAGGCGCGCGGCTGATGCTGCTGCGTCTCGAAAAGAAGGCGGGAAACTAACATGAACCCGATCTATGCACGTCGCCGCCGCAAGGACATCGTCGTCCGCGGCCTCTGCTTCGGCGCCGCCGCCTTCGGCGTCACCTGGCTTGCGCTGATCCTGATCACGCTGCTCTACAACGGCCTGGCGGGTCTGAACCTGGAGATCTTCGCCGCCGACACTCCGCCTCCCGGCTCGACCGAAGGTGGCCTGCGCAACGCGATCGTCGGCTCGATCATCATGACCGTGATCGGCGTCGGCATCGGCGCGCCGCTGGGTCTGTTCGCCGGCACCTATCTCGCCGAGTACGGCCGCAACGACAAGCTGACGTCGGTGATCCGCTTCATCAACGACATCCTGCTCTCGGCGCCCTCGATCATCATCGGCCTCTTCATCTACGGTGCGGTGGTGGTGCCGATGCGCGGCTTCTCGGCGATCGCTGGCGCGCTCGCGCTCGCCGTCATCGTGATTCCGGTGGTGCTGCGCACGACCGAGGACATGCTGCTGCTGGTGCCGAATGCGCTACGTGAAGCGGCCTCCGCGCTCGGCCTGCCGCGCTCGCTAGTGATCAAGCGCATCGCCTATCGTGCCGCGCGCTCCGGCCTCATCACCGGCGTGCTGCTCGCAACCGCCCGCGTCGCCGGTGAAACCGCGCCGCTGCTGTTCACGGCGCTGTCGAACCAGTTCTTCAGCCTCAGCCTGAACAAGACGATGGCGAACCTGCCTGTGACCATCAACAACTTCGTGCAGAGCCCCTACGCCTATTGGAAGCAGCTCGCCTGGAGCGGTGCGCTGCTGATCACGCTCACCGTGCTTGCCCTGAACATTGGCGCGCGCATCCTTGGCGCCGAGAGGACCGCAAAATGACCGACCTGTCCGTATCCGTGAGTTCCAACGCTCACCTGGCGTCGCAGCAGCCGCTGCCGGAAGCGCCCGCCAAGGTGACGGTGCGCAACCTCAACTTCTATTACGGCGAGCACCACGCGCTGAAGAACATCAACCTGACGCTCGGCACCAACCGCGTCACGGCGTTCATCGGCCCGTCGGGCTGCGGCAAGTCGACCCTGCTGCGCATCTTCAACCGGATGTACGACCTCTATCCGGGGCAGCGCGCCACCGGTCAGCTCATGCTCGACCAGACCAACATCCTCGACCCCAAGCTCGACCTCAATTTGCTGCGCGCCCGTGTCGGCATGGTGTTCCAAAAGCCGACGCCGTTCCCGATGACGATCTACGAGAACATCGCCTTCGGCATCCGTCTCTATGAGAAGATCTCGAAGTCCGAGATGGACGACCGCGTCGAGAAGGCACTCCGCGGCGGCGCGCTGTGGAACGAGGTCAAGGACAAGCTCAATGCCTCGGGCCTGTCGCTCTCCGGCGGCCAGCAGCAGCGTCTCTGCATCGCGCGCACCGTGGCGGTGCGGCCTGAGGTGATCCTGTTCGACGAGCCCTGCTCGGCGCTCGATCCGATCTCGACCGCCAAGGTCGAGGAGCTTATCCAGGAGCTGTCCGAGAGCTACACGATCGCGATCGTCACCCACAACATGCAGCAGGCGGCCCGCGTCTCCGACAAGACCGCCTTCATGTATCTCGGCGAGCTGATCGAGTTCGATGACACCAGCAAGATCTTCACGTCGCCGACCGACCGGCGCACGCAGGATTACATCACCGGCCGGTTCGGCTGAGGAGACAGGACATGGGTTCTGAACATACCGCAAAGGCCTTCGACACCGACCTCCAGGAACTCACCCGCCTGGTCGCCGAGATGGGCGGGATCGCCGAGCGCATGATCGTCGATTCCGTCGACGCGCTGATCCGCCGCGACGTCGCGCTCGGCCAGCGTGTCGTCACCACCGACGCCGAGCTCGACGCGCTGCAGAAGCGGATCGAGGAGCGTGCCGTGCTCACCATCGCGCGCCGCCAGCCGATGGCGGTCGACCTGCGCGAGATCGTCGGCGCCATGCGCGTCGCAACCGATCTCGAGCGCATGGGCGACCTCGCCAAGAACATGGGCAAGCGCGTTGCAGCGCTGGAGACGGACTTCCATCCGCTCAAGCTGTTCCGTGGCCTGGAACACATGACCGACCTCGTGCAGCAGCAGGTCAAGTCGGTGCTGGACGCCTATGCCGCGCACGACCTGCCGGCGGCGATGGCGGTGTGGAAGGGCGACGAGGAAGTCGACGCCATCTGCACCTCGCTGTTCCGCGAACTCCTCACCTACATGATGGAGGATCCGCGCAACATCTCGTTCTGCATCCACCTGATGTTCTGCGCCAAGAACATCGAACGCATCGGCGACCACGCCACCAACATCGCCGAGACCGTATTCTACATGATCGAGGGACAGGCGATCGCCGACAAGCGGCCGAAGGGCGACATGACGACCTTCACCACGACGGTCCCGAATACCTGATTACGCAAGGAGCGACGACCCAATGGGCGCACGCATTATGGTGGTTGAAGACGAGGAAGCTCTCACCGAACTTCTTCGCTACAACCTCGAGGGCGACGGCTATGACGTCGAGACGGTGATGCGCGGCGACGACGCCGACACCCGCCTCAAGGAGCACATCCCCGACCTGATCGTGCTCGACTGGATGCTGCCGGGACTATCAGGCATCGAGCTGTGCCGCCGTCTGCGCACCCGTCCCGAGACCAAGCAGCTCCCGATCATCATGCTCACCGCGCGCGGCGAGGAGAGCGAGCGGGTGCGCGGTCTTGCGACCGGTGCCGACGATTACATCGTCAAGCCGTTCTCCGTGCCGGAACTGCTCGCGCGCGTGAAGGGCCTCTTGCGGCGCGCAAGCCCGGAGCGGCTCGCCACCGTGCTGGCTTATGGCGATATCGAGCTCGACCGTGAAAAGCGCCGCGTGGCGCGCTCGGGCCGGCCGATCGATCTGGGCCCGACCGAATATCGCTTGCTGGAGTTCTTCCTGGAGCATCCCGGCCGCGTGTTCTCGCGCGAGCAACTGCTCGACAGCGTCTGGGGCCGCGACATCTATATCGACGAGCGGACCGTCGACGTGCACATCGGCCGCCTGCGCAAGCTGCTCAATCTCGGCCGCGAGCAGGATCCGATCCGCACCGTCCGCGGCGCCGGCTACGCGCTGGATGATCGTTTCGCGAAGGCGGAGCAGGCTTAAGGGTTTGCAGCGGCAGACGTGGTCTAGCGGGCTGCCGCCGCATTCTCCGATGTCGTCCCTGCGAAAGCAGGGACCCATAACCACAGGGAGTGGTTTGGCGAAGACTCGGAGTGATTATCCCGCGCAATAACTGCGCCTTGGGATCATGGGTCCCTGCTTTCGCAGGGACGACATCCAGTTTGTTGAACCGTCTTTGCGCGACGACCAGCCGCTCGCGCTGATGGCCTTAGCGCGGGCCCGGCTTGGCCGGCGCGCGCCGGCGATCCGCCGCCGGCTGGTACGCGACGCGCGAGTGCTGGGCGCAATAGGGCAGGCCGGACAGCGCCTTGCCGCCGCAGAAGAAGAAATCCGGGCTCGAGGGATCGCCGACCGGCCAGTGGCAGGTCGCCTCGTTCAGCTCCAGCAGCGACAGCCGCTGGCTCATCGGCACCACGTTGTCGTAGGTGACCGGATCGGGCTCCACCTCGACCTCGAAGGCCTGGGCCAGCGCGGTGTTGCCGCGCGAGATCGGACGGCTCACCCGCATCATGTGCTGCGCGGGGCGGGCCTTGCGCGGTCGGGGCGCGGCAGATGAGGGGCTCTTGGCGCGGCCGGACAGGCCGAGCCTGTGCACCTTGCCGATCACGGCGTTGCGGGTCACATTGCCAAGCTCGGCCGCAATCTGGCTGGCAGAAAGTCCTGCTTCCCAGAGCTTTTTCAACTGCTCGACGCGATCGTCGGACCAGGTCAAAACCGTCATTGGCACCCTTTCCTTCGCCGGCGTCCGCCATCCTGGGGCCGCGCAGCGAATGCCTAAGCTTCGAAAAACTCGTGCCGCCAGAATCCCTTAAGGCTCGCCGGGCGCACCTAGAACGCCCGAACGTCTACGCCGGTACATGAGGACTTAGAGGATCAGAACTGCTGCACGAGATGTCGTATCTGACAAGCCAAACGCTACAATATGGCGTGACTCACGCGCAAGAGTCCGCCGACTCGCGTCCACATGTTCCGCGGTGGAAATCGCGCAAAATCATGACCGCAATACTACGGATTTAGGGTTTCGCGAGGCTTTCCCGGCAGCATTGACACCCGTTCTGCCAAGCATAAGATGGTGCCACGTGCCGCCCTTAAAAGGCGGCACGTTTCGTTTTCCGGGCCGGTCAATGGTGCGTTGCGCAATGCACGCTTCACACCGTCCTCAACACCCAAGTGATCGTCATGACCAACAGCGCTGCGCCGCATTTGCTCCCCGTTTTCGCCAGAGCCGACCTCGGTTTCGAGCGCGGTGAAGGCTGTTGGCTGATCGCAACCAATGGCGAACGCTATCTCGACTTCACCTCGGGCGTGGCAGTGAACGCCCTCGGCCATGCCCATCCTGCGCTGGTCAAGGCGCTGCAGGAGCAGGCCACAAAACTCTGGCACATGTCGAACCTGTTCCAGAGCCCGGACGGTGAGAAGCTTGCCGCGCGTCTGTGCAACGAGAGCTTCGCGGACTTCGTGTTCTTCTGCAATTCCGGCGCCGAAGCACTGGAAGGTGTGATCAAGCTGGTCCGCCATCATCACTTCTCCAAGGGTCATCCGGAACGTTACCGCATGATCACCTTCGAAGGCGCCTTCCACGGCCGCACGCTGGCGACGCTGGCCGCGACCGGGTCTGCAAAATATCTCGAAGGTTTTGGCCCGCCGATGGACGGCTTCGACCAGGTCCCGCATGGCGATATCGAAGCCGTCAAGAAGGCGATCGGTCCTCAGACCGCCGGCATCCTGATCGAGCCGATCCAGGGCGAGGGCGGCGTGCGTTCGGCAACGCCTGCGTTCCTGAGGGCGTTGCGCCAGCTCTGCGACGAGAAGGGCCTGCTGCTCGCCTTCGACGAGGTGCAGACCGGCATGGGCCGCACCGGCGATCTCTTCGCCCATCGCCGCACCGGCGTCACACCTGACGTGATGTCGCTGGCCAAGGCGCTAGGCGGCGGCTTCCCGATCGGCGCGGTGCTGGCGACCGCGGATGCGGCGGCCGGCATGGGTCCCGGCTCGCACGGCTCGACTTTCGGTGGCAATCCGCTCGCGGTCGCGGCGGCCAATGCCGTGCTCGACGTCATGCTCAAGCCCGGCTTCTTCGACCACGTGCAGAAGATGTCGCTCCTGCTCAAGCAGAAGCTTGCCTCCGTAATCGATCGTCATCCCGACATCGTCAGCGAAGTGCGCGGCGAGGGCCTCCTGATCGGCATCAAGGCCGTGGTGCCCTCCGGCGACCTTGTCGCGGCGCTGCGCGGCCAGAAGCTTCTCACGGTAGGGGCCGGCGACAACGTCGTTCGCTACTTGCCGCCCTTGATCGTCACCGAAGCCGAAATCGAGGACAGCGTCGGACGGCTCGAGCGCGCCTGTGCCGCGCTGTCGTCCAGTCAGACCAAGCGGGCGGCAAGCTGATGAGCAAGCCCAAGCATTTCCTGGATATCAACGAGCTGCCGTTGTCGGAGCTCAAGCGCATGCTCGCCGCGTCCTCCGCGATGAAGGCGAAGCAGAAGGCGCATCAGCCGGAGAGGCCGCTCGAAGGCAAGACGCTGGCGATGATCTTCGAGCGTCCCTCGACCCGCACCCGCGTCTCGTTCGACGTCGCCATGCGCCAGCTCGGCGGCGAGCCCATCATGCTCACCGGCGCCGAGATGCAGCTCGGCCGCGGCGAGACCATCGCCGACACCGCGCGCGTGCTGTCGCGCTATGTCGATGCCATCATGATCCGCATCCTCAATCACGAGGCCCTGCTGGAACTCGCGCAGTATGCGACCGTGCCCGTCATCAACGGCCTGACGCGGCGCTCGCATCCCTGCCAGGTGATGGCCGACCTCTTGACCTATGAGGAGCATCGCGGCCCGATCGAGGGCAGGACCGTGGCCTGGACCGGGGATGACAACAACGTGCTGGCGTCCTGGGCGCACGCCGCCGAGCGCTTCAAGTTCAAGCTCAACGTCGCAACGCCCCCGGAGCTCGCTCCGAAGAAGGTGATGCGCGACTGGATCAAGGCGACGAACGCGCCGATCGTGCTCGGCACCGATCCGGAAGCGGCCGTCAAGGGCGCTGACTGCGTCGTCACCGACACCTGGGTGTCGATGGGTGACAAGGAGGGCGAGCATCGCCACAACGTGCTCAAGCCCTATCAGGTCAATTCCAAGCTGATGTCGCTGGCCAAGCCCGATGCGCTGTTCATGCACTGCCTGCCTGCCCATCGCGGCGAGGAGGTCACCGACGAGGTGATCGACGGCCCGCAATCGGTCGTGTTCGACGAGGCCGAGAACCGCCTGCATGCGCAGAAGGGCATTCTGGCCTGGTGCTTTGACGCGGTGAAGTAGCGGGGTGATAGGGCCACGTCGATGGCCCCATTCTCTGCTGTCGTCCCGGACAAGCGCCGCACAGCCGCGCGCCGATCCGGGGCCTATAGCCACAGGACGTCGTGTGGCGAGCACTCGGAGTTGTCGTCTCGCGCGATGACGTAATCCTGTGGTTATGGATCCCGGGTTCGCGCTTCGCGCGCCCCGGGACGACACTGAGTTTGTGGCAGTGTTGTATGATCATAACTGCCTCCGGAACACATCGCCTCGCGCCCCTTCCATTTCACCTCCTCCGACCCCAGATAGAGCGCCATGGTTTTCCAATCCCCTGACATGAAAACCGGGCCCGAAGGCCCGGTTCGCGCGCCATCAGCGGTTCCTGTCGATGACGCCGTGCTGCCCTACGAGGTCGACGCGCTCGACGTGCGCGGGCGCCTGGTTCGGCTTGGTCCTGCGCTCGACGACATCCTGACCAAGCATGATTATCCCGCGCCGGTCGGCAAGCTGCTCGGCGAGGCCATCGTTCTGACGACGCTGCTCGGCTCGGCGCTGAAGTTCGAAGGACGCTTCATCCTTCAGGCGCAGACCGATGGTCCGGTGTCGTTCCTGGTCGTCGACTACATGGCGCCGGATCGCCTGCGCGCCTATGCGCGCTACGACGCTGCGCGTCTCGGCGATGCCAGGGATTCCGGCACGCTGCTCGGCCGCGGTCATCTCGCCATGACCATCGACCAGGGCCCCGACATGAGCCGCTACCAGGGGC
>JAEYRD010000174.1 GCA_023435725.1 Pseudomonadota bacterium
CTACTACACGGGCGTCGGCTACAAGAACGTCGGCTCGGTCGCGCGCGAGATCGTCGAGAAGCATCTCGACCTCTGCCTCGCGGCCGGCATCAACCACGAGGGCATCAACGCCGAGGTGGCGAAGGGCCAGTGGGAGTTCCAGATCTTCGGCAAGGGCTCCAGGACCGCCGCCGACCAGATCTGGATGGCGCGCTACCTCATGATGCGCCTCTGCGAGAGCTACGGCATCGACATCGAGTGGCACTGCAAGCCGCTCGGCGACACCGACTGGAACGGCTCGGGCATGCACTGCAACTTCTCGACCGAGTACATGCGTACTGTCGGCGGGAAGGAGTATTTCGAGGCCCTGATGGCCCAGTTCGACAAGAACCTGATGGACCACATCGCCGTCTACGGCCCGGACAACGACAAGCGTCTGACCGGCAAGCACGAGACCGCGCCGTGGAACAAGTTCAGCTACGGCGTTGCCGATCGCGGTGCGTCGATCCGCGTTCCGCACTCCTTCGTCAACAACGGTTACAAGGGCTATCTGGAAGACCGTCGTCCGAACTCGCAGGGCGACCCATACCAGATCGCTTCGCAGATCCTGAAGACGATCGCGTCCGTGCCGGCTGACAAGAAGGCCGCGGCCTAAGATCCCTCCCGGCCCGGGCTGGGGGCAGACCCGGGTTGGCCTTCAATCCGCCGGAGCTGAGTGGCTCCGGCGGATTTTTTGCGTTCTGATAACGACCATCATTGTGGTCTGTCGGCCATGCCGGCCTGAAATCTCTCCACGGGTGACGAAACCGGGATAGAGTGTCCCTGGGATGCGCGCGGGGCCGGGGGACACGGCTGGTGTTTGAAGGCTTCTACAAGGTGAGATTTCAGCTCGGCGACGTGATCGGCCGGAGCGTGATGCATGTCGGCAATGGCAAGATGCTCGGCGGCAATTCGGCCTTTGCCCATATCGGCAGTTACGAGAAGACCGAAGATGGCATCGACGTCGTGATCAAGACCGTTCGCCACAACTTCGATCCGAACTATCGCGCCATGGCTGGCACCGACGATGCGACGCTGATCGCGAAGGGCCGGGCGGATGGCGATCTCTATCGTTTCAAGGGCGAGCTCAAGGAGCTGCCCGGCGTTCCCTTCCAGTCGTTGATGACGCCGATCGCGGAAGACTGGATGCCTATCGCCGGCCGCGGCGAGGCCGGGATCGTCGACGGGCTCTATTCGATGCAGCTGCGCCTGCTCGACGGCATCGAGGGTGGGCTCACCGGCGTGATGCTGCTCAACCAGGGCCGTATCCTCGGTGGCGATGCCTCGTTCTACTATCTCGGCGGCTACACCGCCGCGAACGGGCGCTGGAAGGGCCAGATTCTGAATCAGGAGCACACGCCGTCAAAGGATGATCCGATCTTCGGCGGTCACGAGGTCGGCATCGGTTTCTCCGGAAGCTATGATGCGGAGCAGGCAGTGCTGGAGGCGACCGCGCTTGCCGGCAAGCGTAGCCTGCGCCTCGCCGCCACGCTCAAGCTGATGCACCGCGCCTGATTTACCCTGGGATTGCACATGGAAAACGTTCGTATGCTCTCGACGCTCGGCCTCATGGGCGCGATGCGCAGCCTGTCCTCCGCGTACGAGGCGGCGACAGGTGTCCGCATCGATGCCGACTTCGCGCCGACCCTGGCGCTGCTTAAGCGGCTGCGCGGCGGCGAGGCTGCCGATCTCGTGATCCTCACGCGCGAGGGGCTCGACGAGGTAATCGGTGAGGGCCGCGTGGTCGCCGGCAGTGCGGCCGATCTGGCACGCTCCTTCGTCGGCATCGCCGTGAGCACGGGGCAGGCGCATCCCGACATCGCGACCGAAGCCGCGCTGCGCAAGGCGTTGCTCGCGGCGCGGTCCGTCGCCTATTCACGGCTCGGCGCGAGCGGGGTGTACTTCGCCCAGTTGATCGTGCAAATGGGCATCGCAGCAGAGATCAACGCCAAGGCCACCATCGTCGAGCAGGGGTTTACGGCGGAACGGCTCGTCAGCGGCGAGGCTGATCTCGCCGTGCAGCAGATCAGCGAGCTGAAGCAGGTCGAGGGCATCGAGGTGGTCGGACCGATCCCGCACGATCTGCAGACACCGGCCGTGTTCTCCGCCGGCCGCATGGCGAACGCGAAACATGCCGACGCCGCGGACCGGCTGCTGCACTATCTGGCATCGCCCGAGGTCGTACCCGTGCTGCGGCAATCGGGACTGGAGCCTTGAATTTGCCGGGGCGAGGTCGCAACGTGGCGTCCATGCGGACTTGTCTCCTTGCCATCCTCTTCACGCTCGCTTTGCCGTTATCGGCACAGGCGCAATCGGCCGATCTCGTGCTGTGCGACCGGGTAGCCGCCGATCCCAGCGATCCCGACAAGCCGGCCGATGTGAAGGGCGTGACGGAGGTCGCTCCCTCCGACATCGCGACCGCGATCAGGTTCTGCAAGCAGGCCGCGCCGTCGTCTCGGCGCGCGATGTTCGCGCTCGGCCGCGCCTATGCCGCCAACCGGCAAACGAGCGAGGCGATCGCAGCGTGGCGCAAGGCGGTCGACAAGGGCTCGAGCGCGGCGATGGTCGAGCTCGGCGTGGCCTACGGCACCGGCTCCGGTGTCGCCAAGGATGAGGCGCAGGCGCGAAAGCTGTTCGAGAAGGCGGCGCAGGCCGGCAATCCTCGCGGCGTCAGCAATCTTGCCGCGCTCGGCGGCGCGCCCGCGGATCCCGCGCAGGCCCGCGCTCTGCTCGGCAAGGCCGCCGAGACCAGCGCGGAAGCGCAGTACCAGCTTGGCCTGATGCTCTCCAACGGCAACGGCGGCGAGAGGGACGACGTCGCGGCCCGCGCGATGTTCGAGAAGGCGGCGGCGCAAAACCATCCCGGCGCGCTGGAGCGGATGGGCGCTTTCGCTCAGGAGGGCCGCGGTGGGCCGAGGGACAAGGACGCCGCGAAGGCCTATTACGAGCGCGCGGCCGCGCTCGGTGACGAGGACGCCAAGAAGGCGCTGGAGCGGCTGCGTTGTCCCTATGCGATCAAGGACAAGCAGGGCAAGCTCGTCACCACGCTGTGCTTCTGAATCACTTCTCCCTTTGGGAGAGGTAGTTCGAGCGCTCCGGCTGACAGCGGTGTGATGAAGCGCCCCTCAGCTCACTTGTAGTAATAGGCGACGTTTCTGCGGGCGTCGCGATAGGTCGTATCGAGAAAGTCCGGATATTGCGTGGCCGCCCTTGCGACGGCGCGCACGACGCAGTCCCAGAAATCGCCGTTCCAGTTGAAGTGCTCGAAGGTGGCATCCTCGAATTTGACGGCGACGACGATGGCCTGCCTGATCGCGGCATCGTCAGCATGCGGATGTGCGCGCTTGAGATAACCGGACATCGGCCCTTCATGGGCATGGTCGCGGTCGTGACGATATTTCGCGCGCATCTGCTCCGGCGTGAGTGTGCGATAGAGACGGACCTCTTCGTCGGTCGGGCGGCCCTCGATCGAGTCCAGCCGGTAGCGGCGGCACCACAGCTCGAACGCGGCATCGAGCAGCGGCTGCTTCGCCGCGCTTGCGACGATGGCTGCGATCTGCTCCTCTGCTGATAATTGCATCTGATTCATGCCCGCTTTGTCGCACGCGTGTGCTGCCGGGTTCGAAGCCGGCCTTGATGGAGCGCAAGGCCGCCGGCCGCCGTGCCGGTCTACACTGGGCTTGCAGAGGAATCTTGCACAGGAATGGAGACGCGTGATGAAGCTTCGGGGTTGGATGCTGGCGCTGGCCGGCGTGAGCGCCGTGAGCGCTGTGGCGACGGCGCAAGACCTCAAATCGCCGTCGGCTGACCAGTACGTGCCTCGCCTCGGCGACATCATGAGCGCTGCGCAGACGCGCCACCAGAAGCTCTGGCTGGCCGGCAAGGCGCAGAACTGGGAGCTGGCCGCCTACGAGCTGCGCCAGCTCAAGGCAAGCCTGGTCGAGGCCGCCGTGCTCTATTCCGGCCTTCCCGTCAGCAACGTCACGACGCTGGAGCCGTCGCTGCAAGCGATGACGGACGCGATCAATGCGAAGGACGGCCGCAAATTCACGAAAACGCTGGGCGAGCTGACCGAAGGCTGCAATGCCTGCCACCGCTCGATGGGCCGCAGTTTCGTTGTCATGAAAGTTCCCCCCGATCAGCAGCCTTTCGCCAATCAACAGTTCGCCCCGGCCGGCAAGCCCTGATGGAACGGACCTCGTGCGAAGCGGGTTGAAATCGAACGCACGACGGGAGGCGCAATCATGATCCGCAAACTCGCATCCGGCGAATATCGACTCTACTCACGCAAGGTGAAGCCCAGGACCGGTAAGCGCCGCAACCTCGGCACTTTCAGGAGCCGTGCGG
>JAEYRD010000203.1 GCA_023435725.1 Pseudomonadota bacterium
CTTCGTGACCAACGCCGAGAAGCTGATCGCGGAGCTGGAGAACCCATACATCCTGATTCACGACAAAAAGCTGGCCAGCCTCCAGCCCCTGCTGCCGGTCCTGGAAGCGGTGGTGCAGTCCTCGCGCCCGCTGCTGATCGTCGCGGAGGATGTGGAGGGCGAGGCGCTGGCGACGCTCGTCGTCAACAAGCTCCGCGGCGGCCTCAAGATCGCGGCCGTGAAGGCGCCGGGCTTCGGTGACCGCCGCAAGGCCATGCTCGAGGGCATCGCGATCCTCACCGGCGGCCAGCTCATCTCCGAAGAGCTCGGCATCAAGCTCGAGAACGTCACGATCAAGATGCTGGGACGCGCGGGCAAGGTGGTGATCGACAAGGAGAACACCACGATCGTCAAGGGTGCCGGCAAGAAGCCGGAGATCGAGGCCCGCGTCGGCCAGATCAAGGCCCAGATCGAGGAGACCACCTCGGATTACGACCGTGAGAAGCTCCAAGAGCGTCTGGCCAAGCTCGCCGGCGGCGTCGCGGTGATCCGCGTCGGCGGCGCGACCGAAATCGAGGTCAAGGAAAAGAAGGACCGCGTCGAGGACGCGCTCAACGCCACCCGCGCCGCGGTGCAGGAAGGCATCGTCCCCGGCGGCGGCGTCGCACTGCTGCGCGCCAAGAAGGCTGTCGGCCGCTTGTCCAACGACAACGCCGACGTGCAGGCCGGCATCAACATCGTGCTCAAGGCGCTGGAAGCTCCGATCCGCCAGATCTCCGAGAACGCGGGCGTGGAAGGCTCGATCGTCGTCGGCAAGATCCTGGAGAACAAGTCCGAGACCTTCGGCTTCGACGCCCAGAACGAGGACTATGTCGACATGGTTGAGAAGGGCATCATCGATCCCGCCAAGGTGGTGCGCACCGCGCTCCAGGACGCCTCGTCCGTGGCCGGCCTCTTGGTCACCACCGAGGCCATGGTCGCCGAAATGCCGAAGAAGGAAGCCCCGCCCGCGATGCCCGCCGGCGGCGGCATGGGCGGCTTCTAAAGCCAATCCTTCCATTACAGTGTTGCGAAGGCCGCCTCCGGGCGGCCTTCTTTTTTGCAGACCTGTTTTTTTGCAGGCCTTTTTTTGGAGACTTGTTTTTTTACAGGCTTGGGCCGGTGCTTTCCAATTCAACCGACGGCCAAAACCCACTACGGTGGCGCGCAGATTCTAGAGCGCGATGGAACAGGAACCGATCGTCATCGCGGTTTAGGTTATTGTTCGGGCATGATCTTGTCGGAAAGCCCCTGCACACTTTGTGCTAACGCGGCCCTCCGGGTCCGGATCACGCTCTATTGCTCAAGGATTTCGTCGATGCGCGCGCTTCTGGTTTGCCCGACAGCTCTTTTGGCGGCCCTGTTCGCCATGTCACCCGGGTTCGTATCCGCCCAGATGAAACTGTCGCCCAAGGCCACAACTCCCGGCGGCGTCGAGACGCGCTATTTCACCTCGATCGACGGGCTGATGGACGGCAATGCCGACGCGATCCTGAAAGAGACGCGGCAGGGCAAGACGGTCACCGCGGCCGTGCTCGACGTCTGTTATCCCGTTACGAAAAATTCCGACCGCAAGGATCGCTTCGTCGTCAACCTGCAGGTCGCGGGTCAGAACCTGACGGGCACTACGCAGAGTCTCGGCGAGAAGGCGCCGGTCAGCGTCAAGCTGCTGCGCAAGCCGACCGGAGACACGTTCGAATTCCGCGGCCAGATCGCGATTGGCCAGACCGTGACAGAAGTCGCCTCGACCGACAATTCCGATCTCAGCGAGAAGGAGTTTCAGGACAACCAGACCTCCGATGACGGCATCACGCCGCAGCCGAAGGATTTCACCGACGTCTCGCCCGAGGCGATCGCGGTCAAGGTCAAGCTCGATGCCGCAACCGACTTCCTGAAGAGCCTGAAGGGCCAGAACGTCGAGGTGACGCTGGCTAGTCTCACGGTCGGATGCGACGCGCTCCGCGCCGGCGAGCAGACCATCAACATGTCCGTCGACCCGGAGCGCGCCGGCGCGCTGCTCGCGAAATTCAAGGCGATGCCGGGCGTCACCGCGGCGGGCTGGACCGCGGGCATGACCGAGATGGACCGCACCATCCGCTTCCCCGCCGCCGACTGGCGCGAGGGCGACAAGATCAACCGCGACAAGCTCGCGAGCACAGTGGCGGGCGTGCTCAGCAGGACGCTCGCGGCAAAGCCGGTCTCGCAGAGCTTCAACCCGGCCAGCGGCAAGCTCAAGCTGGTCTTCAAGCGGCCGAACCAGGACTTCCCGGCGCTCGAGCTCACCGACACCATCGAGGTTGCGGGCCTGGTCTCGCCCGACAAGCCCGGCTCGACCGACAAGCTGATGCTGTGGATCGGCAGCCCCTCGACCACGACCTCCGACGAGAGCACCGGCGCCAAGCTCAATCTCTCGGATGAAGCTGCGGTGGACGAGGAAGGTGACCAGCCTGATGACAACGGCTCGATCGAGGCGCTCGCAAAGGAGCTGAAAGGCCAGCGCTGGGACGCCGACAAGTCGGTCTGGAAGTAGCCAGGCGCTGCCGCAGCGTTTGCTTGATCGTTAAGATTCGATTCAGTTTAGCCGGCCATCATCGGGTAGCCGAACGTGGGTCGCATCATGCAAGACCGCGAGCCGAGTACCCTTGGAAACATCTGGTTGGGGAATGTGGCTGGCGGCCAGTTGCCGAGGCAGCCGGTCAGGTTGCGGAATCTGTTAAGCCGCGATCGCGACGAAGTGCTGGTGCTACGAGACCCGCATGGTGTTCGCGTGCGCAACTTTCTGCTGTCAGCAATTGCGCTGACGGCAAGCTTTGGACTTGGATGGGCCGGAGGTCTGAATTGGCCTGAGCTCGCAAGCATGATCAGCCTCAGTCCAATAGCCCAGAAACATGCGGCTTCATCGCAAACTTCTGAAGCGAGATCCGGGGGCAAGGTCGAAGGCGTTCGAAAGACCGCATCTCATCCGGATCTGCAGACCGCGGCACCCGCCTTTGTAGGAAGCATTCCCAAGCCGTCCACCGCATCGCCCGCCCGCTTGCCTAATGGCTTGGCCTCTCAGGCGAATACGAGCCTCTCGGGGCCAGCAACTGCCATGAGGCAGCCTCTGGCGCCGGCGCCGGAAACGAGACCGACAACCATTCCCGGGTGGACCGTTGTTGACGTTCGGGACGGAATTGCCGTTCTCGACGGACCTGACGGAATCCGGATGGCCGCACGCGGTGACAATGTTCTCGGACTCGGGCGCATCGACTCCATCGTGCGCTGGGGCAGCCGCTGGATCGTCGCCACCGCCAACGGATTGATCGCGACGCCGTAACCGCCAAAGAACGGCGGCGGCCGCGAAGCCGAATTGCCGTTCATCCGGAAGCGCAGCGGTTTCGGGCCGATCAGCGTGAGAAAGTCACCCTGACGCTTCCAGGTTTCGACGCTGCCGAGCGCTGCGCATCGCTCGGCGGTCAGATAACGCTGTTTCTTGCGGGACGCGCGCCACGCCATTAAGGCTGTGCTGCACCCGAAAGGATGTAGCCGAAGCTACGGTATCACCCGAAGCGCTGCATCCGAACTGAGGACTGGGCTTTTGATCTTCGCAGGATGACATTCCGTCGTAAGCAATGCCCCGTCGGATCGCGCGGAGCGAGGTCGATGAGAGAGACGGCAATGAATTTTGCGCGGATGTCGGATGGAATCCGACTGTATCATCATTCCCATCACGATGGGTATGATGATGCTGACGGGTCATTTCCGGTATCGAGGGCTTCGCTCTTCTCAATGACTGACTACGGCGACCACGGCGCTGTGGGCGGTGGGCGCCCATTCGCAGGCGCTGATATGCACTTGGCGGGCTCGCATGCCCGCATGCAAAAGGCTGGGCCACCTGACGATCATGGCGGGGGCAGTTCGCATTCATCCGTTCCGGTTCATACCGATCAACACGCTGCGCCGGTGGGCGTCCCGCTCGACAACAGCGGAAGCCACAATGCGGCGGGCACGAATGTTTCGACTATCGAGCCCGGTGCCGGCTCTCATTCTGGAACGGGCTCCGGCACGATAGAGACCGGGGGCAACACGGCCGGCAACGGCGGGGACGGCTATTTCTATGGAGGCATCATTCACGCCTCCCTCATCGTCTATGAGCCGGTCAACATCTCCGTCTCTGTGGGATACGGCGCCAATGCCTTGGCCGAACAAATCAACAATGCCGGTATCGATCAATCCGCCGTGCAGATGGCCGGCATCGGCGGCAACGGCGGCAACGGCAACGCTGCCCTGGGTGGCAACGTCGATCTTTCCTCCGGCGCGGGCGCGGGTTCGATCGTGACCGGCGCCAATAGTGTCGGCAACGGCGGCTTCGGCCACTTCTCAGGAACGCTGCTCGATGCCCCGATCGTGATCTACAATCCGATCAACATCGCGGTCGGCGCCGGCGCGCATGCAAGCCAGTCGAACACGGTCGCAATCGATCAATCCGCCACCCAGATCGCGGGTGTCGGCGGCAATGGCGGCAACGGCGATGTCGCAATCGGCGGCGACGTTTCCACGACCGGATCCGGGTCGGGCAGCGGCGGAATAGACACCGGCGGCAACCACGCCGGCAATGGCGGCGATGGATCCTTCACCGGCAGCCTCGTCCACACCTCTGTCGTTGTGTATGACCCGGTCAACATCTCGGTGGCAGGATACAATTCCAGCTCCTACGCCTTCCAGAACAACAACGTGCATCTGGACCAGTATGCCATCCAGATGGCCGGCATCGGTGGCAATGGCGGCAATGGCGGCGCAGCGATCGGCGGGCATGTCGGCTCCTCCGGCCTATCGGGCGGCTCGGATGCGATCGCGACCGGATCCAACAGCGCCGGCAATGGCGGGAACGGCTATTTCTCCGGCACCCTCGTCGATATCAGCGTCGCCATCTATGCTCCGATCAACATTGCCATCGCCGGCCCTCATGCGACGGCCGTGGCCGATCAGATCAACAACGTGCACATCGACCAGAGCGTCGTCCAGATCGCGGGAATAGGCGGGCACGGTGGCGACGGCAATCTGGTGATGGGCGGCGATATCGCCGCGCACCTGCTGTCCGATCTCCATTCGATGGCGTAGCGCCAGCTCACCCTTCCCCGGCAAGGCGAGCTTCATCTTCCGGCACGATCATCCTCGATTTGTCGGCCTATTGCCCGGCGGCACTCCGGCGCGCGGCCAATCGGGATTGCACGGCATATAGTCTTTCGTGTGTACCCCACCGAAGCGGATGCATCCCATTTGACATCTATCTCATTGGAGCAACCGGGAATCAGATTCTCCAGGCACATCCGTCATCCCTGCGCGGGAAGGATGATGCACGAAAACAACCACAGGACGGAGGCTCATATGTTACCAGTGTTGCCAAAGCCATCAATCCATGTTTCCGACTCGATCCATTTCAAGTCCATCGATACCGGCGGTCAGAGCGTCGGAAATGGCGGCGACGGCTCCTTCTCGGGAGCAGTCATCAACAAGCCGACGCTCACCTTCGATCCAACCAACAAGGCGGACGGCGCCCACGTGAACGTCACGACCGGGGATCACGTCAGCCAGAAGGCATCCTGGGACGCCGACGCGATCGCGAAGAAGGCCCATGATGTGAACGCCAATTCGAACGGCGATCAGAAGTCGTACAGCGGCCACGATACGTCCAAGGTGTACGCCAACACGACGGCCGATCAGACCAACAAGCTCTGGGTGGACATGCATCAGGAAGTGATGGCCGGTATTGGCGGCAACGGCGGAGACAATAACGCCGCAATGGGCGGAGAGGTCGACTTCCACTTCAGTTCGTCGATCTGACCGGCACCTGTCCGGCTATGGGAGACCGGCGGCACATGCCGCAGGTCTCCGATTTACCACCGATGATCCGTCCGCCGGGCCGGATCATCGGCCCGGCGACAAGGCTTAAACTCAGGTTCCTTGCAAATTTCCGGCAGTGACGACGATGCTGATCCCGCCTCTCCGGTTGCAGTTGGTGCCGCCGCTCCAGACCCCGCTGCATGCGGCGCTCTGGGCCTGCGCCGGCTCGCTCGGACTCGTGTTCGCCTATAGCTGCAGCTACAACCTGCTGCTGTTCGCTCCTTCCATCTACCTGCTCCAGATCTACGATCGCGTGCTGTCGAGCCGGAGCGGCGATACGCTTCTGATGCTCACCTTGATCGTCGCGATCACGGTCGTGGTCGGATCGGTGCTCGATGCGCTACGCCGCGCCGTGTTGAACCGGCTCGGCGCATGGCTCGAAAACCGGCTTCGTCCCCCGGTGCTTTCGGCGTGCCTCGAATACGCCTACCGCAACGATCCGGCGCGGGCGACGGACGCCTTTCGGGATCTCACCGCCGTGCGCCAATTCGTCGAGTCTGGCGCGTGCCCGATGCTGTTCGACGCACTCTGGGTGCCTCTCTTCCTCAGCGTGTTGTTCCTCGTCCATCCCCTGCTGGGGCTGATCGGCGCCTGCAGCGTGCTGCTCCTGTTCGGCCTCGCGCTGGCCGCCGATCTGCTCACTGAAGACGCGCAGGCGAAGTCCGGCACCGCGTTCGCCAGGAGCTACGCCCGGCTCATCGCGGCCGTCGGCAATGTTCACTTGATCCGCGCCTTGGGGATGCTCGACGGCACGGCGCGCTCGATCTACCAGGACGCGCACGAGGCGCAAGACGCACAGGAACTGGCGCAACGACGACACGAGATCGTCACGCTGCTGACCAAGCCGATCCGTGCGCTGGCGCAGGTTCTGATCATGGGCGCGGCGGCGTGGCTCGTCCTCGATTACGGCCGGAGCCCCGCGATCATCTTCGTCGCAACGCTGATGTTCGGCCGCGCGCTGGCGCCGGTCGAGGGCGCCGTTTCGGGATGGAAATCGCTCGTCAAGACCTTGAGCGCCTGCCGGCGGCTTGACTCGACCCTTGCCGCCGCCCCGGCCGCCACAGAGGACACCGACGATCCGTCGCAACGGATGCGGGGCGGTCTCGTCGTCGACGATGTCGACGTCAAGCTGCCCGGCGCCGGCCCATACCTCCTCAAGGGTGTCTCGTTCAATCTCGCGCCGGGCGAATGCCTCGGCATCGTCGGTCCGTCGGGCTCCGGCAAGTCGGTGCTTGGGCAGATCATTGCCGGCATCTCCGTGCCGACGCGGGGCCGCATCCTGCTCGGCAACATGGACGTCGCCGTGCTGCGCGAGCGCCGCGGCGGCCGCCAGCTCGGCTATCTGCCCCAGGACATCAACCTGTTCGGGGACACGATCGGGGACATCATTGCGCGGCTGAACGACGCCGATCCGCAAAAGATCGTCGAAGCCGCGAAGCTCGCCGGGCTCCACGAGAGCATCATGGGGTTGCCTCAGGCCTATGACACCGCCGCCCCCGACGGCGGCCGTGCGTTTTCGCGCGGCTATCGCCAGCGCCTCGGGCTTGCGCGGGCCTTCTTCGGCGACCCGCACCTCGTCGTGCTCGACGAGCCGAACGCCAGCCTCGATTTCGTGGGTGAGCGCGTGCTGCTCGATGCCATCGAGCAGATGAAAATCGCGAACATCGCAGTCATCGTCATCACCCACCGGATGGGCATCCTCGCGGCCACCAACAAGCTTGCCATCGTGCAGGGCGGCACGATTGCCGCGTTCGGCGACAGCGAGGAGATATTCGAGAGATATTTGAACCGCCCGCAGATCACCTCGCCCGAGGACCCGACCGGGAATTCGTCATCGGAGCCGACCGTCCCATGAGCTCGCGCGCACAGGACATGAAAGCGGTCACCGCGCTCGCGCCGGAGCGGCGCTTCGGGATCGTGGTCACCTCGATCGATGATTACGAGCCTGTCCAGTTTCCCTGGTGCGGGGCACCGACGCAGGCCTCACCTCGCAGCCGGCTTCGCCGTGTCACGCTCGTCGGCAATCTGCTGGTCCTCTGCTTCGTGCTGGGCCTGGGAATATGGTCGAGCTTTGCGCCGCTCGAAAGCGCCGCGGTCGCTTCCGGCGTCGTGGAGCCGGAGTCGAGCCGTAAGACGATCCAGCATCTGGAGGGCGGCATCATCAAGCAGATCCTGGTCGCCGACGGCGACGTCGTGCACGACGGACAGACCTTGATCGCGCTCGACGACACCAAGGCCCGCGCCGAAGTGCTGAGCCTGCAGAGCCAGTTGTGGGACGCAACCGCGCGCGACGCCCGGCTTCGGGCAGAGCAGCAGGAGCAGGAGCAGGTGACGTTTCCGGCCGACCTGCAAGCGGCGCGCAACAAGAGCACGGCAGCCGCCGCCGTACTGATCGCGCAGCAGAACATCTTTGAGACGCGACGGCAGGTGTTCCAGTCCCAGGCTTCGGTCCTCCGGGAAAAGAGACTCCAGGTCGCAAGGGAGATCGAGGGTCTCAAGGCGCAGGCGGATGCGACCGCCCAGCGCACCGACATCGTCCGCGAGGAGCTCGACATGGTGGCCACCCTCGTGAACAAGGGCCTCGAGCGGCGGCCACGCCTGCTCAGCCTCCAGCGGGAAATGGCCGACATCGAGGGGCGAAGCGGCGAGCTCGCCGCGCAAATCTCGCGTGCCAAACAGGTGATTACCGAATCACAGGCGACGCAGGTCAAGCTCGAGAGCGACAGGCAGAACGATATCGCGCAGGCGCTGCGCGAGGCGCAGAACCAGATGTATCAGCTTCGCGAGCGATTGCCGGCAGCGGAAGACCAGCTTGCCCGGACGCTGGTCAAGGCGCCCGAGGACGGTGTGGTGACCGATCTGCGAGTGCATACGCCCGGCGGCGTCATCGGCGCCGGCGCCACGCTCATGGACCTCGTACCGCGACAGGATCGCTTGATCGTGACGGCGCGTCTCAGGCCCGACGACATCGACGTGGTCCATTCCGGGCTGAATGCCGATGTGCACCTCTTGCCCTACAATCAGCGCCGCGTGCCGCGTCTGAAGGGAACCGTGGTGCACGTGTCCGCCGACCGGCTCCTCGACAAGCGCACCGACCAGCCGTATTACGCGACGAAAATTCGCGTCGATGACGCGCAGATCGCTGCAAACGACATCCAGATCATTCCCGGAATGCCGGTTCAAGTATTCATCACGACCGGGCGCAGCACGGTCGCATTCTACGCGCTGAGGCCGCTGCTCGACAGTTTCCACGGTGCGTTTCGCGAGGACTGAGCTTCGATCGGCGGCGCTTACATCTCAGGAATTGAAGGAGGCGTCCGGGTCGGAATCGCGATCATTCCAGGACAATCGGCCGCTCCAACGGAGAACCGCTTCGGTGCGATTGCGAGCAGCACATTTTCGCATGATGTGCTGAACGTGCATTTTGACGGTGTTCTCCGACAGGTTCAGCTTGGCGGCAATCAGCTTGTTGGGCAGACCAAGCTCCAATTCGGCCAGCACTTGATGCTCGCGGGGCGTGAAATCGGTCATGTTTCTCTCGGCGGCGCCTCTGGCACAGTCCTGCGTCAGGTATGCGGACGCGAGATCGCGAGGATATGGCTGTTCGAGACCCGGTGTCCTATTCAACCCGATGATCGGAAGCGGCCTGTAGACCCCACCGGCCAGAACAAGGCGCAGGCCGGCAACGGCGACCTCGATCAGAAGCGAGGTTGGGATGAAGCCGCGCACACCCCGCCGCATGGCTGCCAGCGCGGTGGCTTCGTCATCATGATTTGACAGGATCGCGATGGAGGCGTTGGGACAGCACTCCGCGACGAGCGCCAGATCGTCATCGACGGAGGGATCGTCGATGAGCTTGCCCCCGATACTCAGCAAGACCAGGCGAACATCCCGTGCTGACGTGCAATCCAGGCCTTGGGTCGTCGCCATGTCGAGGATGTCGTACTCGGGCAATTCCCGCCTGAGGGTGGCTAGAATGCACGTGCGAGGCAGCGCGAACTGCTCGATGATCACCAGGACCGGCATATGGAGAGATCCATGGAGCCTCTCCGCAGAATTGGTTATGTCGCTCATAATATCCTCGAAGTGCAAAAAGCCTCTGAGGCGACGCAGTATATGCGTGCATCGCGCTTCACATGGCTGGCGTCATTAGTTCATTCCAGGAAGCACAGCGAATGGTGCCCGCCCAAGCCACGCACCCAAGGGATCGCAGGGTGAGCTCGACGCTTCACCGTGAGTGGAAATTCTTTCCGCTCAGTTCATTCCGGTGCGCGACGACTTGACCAATCGCCCGCCCTCTTGCTCTCGGTGGAACATGAATTCGAGAGAACGGAATCCGCTCTCGGCTCATGCCCTATTTGCAGATATTCCGATACGCGATCGCCGACGCCGAATCTGGCTTGCCGTCGACAACGTACGCATCATCGTCCTTCACGAGATATAGAAAGGGTCTTTCTCCGGTCACTTCACCTGACGCGTTCTTTCCTTTGACGTGTCCGCAAATCGTATCCACGGCACGCCCGAATGTGTTCAACCTGATCGCTCGCTTCATGTCGCCGAATTCGGCGGAGGCCGGATCCTCCATCTTCGCTGCGATCGAGAGCTTCGCCTTGTCCAGCACGGGGTCCGATGTTTGCGCAGGCGGAGTGGATGCCGACACCTTGATCCTCGTCCGTGGTGAGACTGCTTTGGTGAGATCGACATGTCCGCTCTTTTTCGCAGACGATCGCTCTGCGGACCTCACGCTGGTTGCAGAGCTCGCTTTTGCAGTCGCAGGATCGGGCTTGAGCGCCGTCGGCTTCGGCTCGGCCGGCCGGCTCATCTCAACCCTGTCGAAACAAGGCTGCGGCCCACACCCCAGGAAGTATCCCCGTGACGGCGCAAACCAGCCAAAGCCGATCAAGATTCCAGCCAACACGCCAATAAAAAGCAGTCCCATCCGATTCCCCTCCTCGGGGGCGGAGCTCCGCTCGCACTTATGACTTGGACGTAATTCTGCGCTGGTGGCCTATCCTTCGCGCAAAAGCGTTAACCCCCCATTAAGCGCACGCCGCTTGCCACGGGTCCGGACTGGCATCTAGTTCCCGTTCGCGCGGAAGCGCAGCGGCTTGGGGCCGACGAGGGTGAGCACGTCGCCCTGGCGCTTCCAGGTCTCGACGCTGCCGAGCGCTGCGACAAGGTCGTCGTCGGCCTGCGCCTTGGCGGGCGGGCAGGAACGGTCCTGGATCTGGCCGGGGACGAAGATCACGGTGTTGCCGGCGACCGAGAACTGGCCCTTGCCACCCTTGCACCAGAGCTCCAGCATCACCTCGCCGTTGTCGCCGATCTCGATGTTTGGAATCCGCTTCGAGCCCGGCTGCGGCAGCGCCTCCAGCGTCAACTCGGTGCCGAAGGGGAAACCGTCCTCCGCACGCGCGACAGCGGACACCGCGAGCACTGCAACCGTCGCACACACGATCTGCTTGAGCGAAACCATGAAACCTCTCGACCGACCTGATTTGCCGCATCTTCTATAAGACAGCAGCGCCATTGAGAAGGTTCGCCCACCCATGACGCAAAAATCCCCGCGGGACCGAGCCCGCGGGGGTTTCCGTCAGAGCAAGGCGTGCCGGACTATTCCAGCACAAGCGCCGTGAACGGCCATACATAGGCCTGGAGCGTCACGAGCACGCCGACCAAACAGGCCAGCACGATCGAGTGCCAGAACACGAAGCGCAGGATCGTGCCCTCGTGGCCGTACCACCGCGTGGCGGTGGAGGCGACCACGATCGATTGCGCGTCGATCATCTTGCCCATCACGCCACCGGAGGAGTTCGCCGCCGCCATCAGGATCGGCGACAGACCGAGTTGCTGGGAGGTGATCTTCTGGAGGTTGCCGAACAGGATGTTCGAGGCTGTGTCCGATCCCGTCAGCGCCACGCCCAACCAGCCGAGCAGCGTGCCGAAGAAGGGATAGAGCACGCCGGTTGCCGCAAACGCCAGACCGAGCGTTGCATCGACACCGGACAGACGGGTCAGCGTGCCGATCGCGAGCATCGCCGAGATCGTGATCAGCGAGATCGCGCACAGCCGGATCGTACGGCCATACTCCGCCAGCAGGCGCCCCGGCCCAACCCCCATCAGGACCCCGGAGATGATCGCCGCGATCAGCATGCCGGTGCCGGTGAAGGACAGGTAGGTAAACCCGAACACTGCACCTTCCGGCGTCGGCTTGGCGGCCACCGGCGGCATCTTGTTGATCATCTGGTGCAGGTCGGGAACGGCATAGTTCCAGGTGAAGATCGAGTTCGCCCAGGTCTTGAACGCACCGTTGCCCCAGATCAGCATCACGATACAGACGATGATCCACGGCAAGAGCGCGCTCCACAGTTGGGACTGGCTGAGCGGCGTCTTGTCGAGCGGCGTGGCCTTTTGCATTTGCGCGGCCGACGCATCGTGGCCGCGCAACTCCGGCGACAACCAGAGTTGCTTCGGCTGCCATACCTTCAGGAACAGGATCAGCGCGCCCATCGAGATCAGCGACGCCCCGATGTCGACGATCCAGGGATTGATGTAGTTGGAGATCACGAATTGCGGGACAGCGAAGGAAATGCCGGTGACGAGGATCGCCGGCCAGATATCCTTCATGCCGCGCCAGCCCGCGAACGCCCACACCACCCAGAACGGCACGATCAGCGAGAAGAACGGCAATTGCCGGCCGACCATCGCGCCGAGGACATAGGGATCGAGCCCGGTGACCGAGGCGAGGCCCAGGATCGGCGTGCCGAGCGCGCCGTAGGCGACCGGCGCGGTGTTGGCGATCAGCGACAGGCCTGATGCCGCGAGCGGCGAGAAGCCGAGGCCGATCAGCACGGCACCGGTGATCGCGACAGGCGTGCCGAAGCCCGAGGCACCTTCGAAGAATGCGCCGAACGAGAACGCGACCAGCAGGAGCTGCAGGCGCCGGTCCTCGGTGACGCCGCCGATCGCGCGCTTGAGCAGTTCGAAGCGCCCGGTGGACACCGTCACCTGGTAGAGGAAGATGACGTTGAGCACGATCCATCCGATCGGGAAGAAGCCCGTGACGATACCGAGCACCGTAGCGCGGACCGACATGCCGGCCGGCATGGTGAAGATGAAGATCGTGATCAGATTGGTGATGATCACCGCGATCACGGCTGCGATGTGCGCTTTGACGCGTCCGCTCGCGATCATGATCAATAGCGAGACGACCGGGATGGCCGCCGCGATTGTCGACAGTGCCGCGTTGTTCAGCGGATTATAGATTTGATTCCACATGTCTTCCTCCCCCCACGCATTTGTGCGACAGGCGGCCTGCGTGGACGGCCGGGCCTGCTCGACGCTGGAAGCGATACCCCCGAGTTGGACACGAATTCCTTGCGAATGCGGCGGTTCCCAGCCGCTCACAAGCCCGAGAAGTCCAGGAGGCCCCCACCCCACGCCCTTGTACCCATGCTAGGGTTGCAAGCCGCGACAAGCCAACGCAAATTGCAGAACTTGCGACTTTAGTCTAAGCGCGCCCATTTCCGCCATGGCCTCAGCCATTTGGCAACGGGGCGTTGTGCACATTCCCTCAGGAGATCCCGCTCTGTGAAGAACATCAGCGCCACGCTCGCGACCGTCTGGCGAATCGCCATCCCCTATTTTCGATCCGAGGACAAATGGGCCGGGCGTGGCCTCCTCGCCGCGGTGATCGCGATCGAACTGTCGCTGGTCGCCATCGACGTGCTCGTCAACCAATGGCAGAACCGGTTCTACAGCGCGCTCCAGGCCTATGACTTCGATAGCTTCATGCGCGAGATCTGGATCTTCGTCGGCCTTGCCTCGGCCTTCGTCGCGCTGGCTGTCTATCAGCTCTATCTGAACCAGTGGCTGCAGATCCGCTGGCGGCGATGGCTGACGCGGCACTATCTCGGCGAATGGCTCGACGACGCCACGCATTACCGGATGCAGCTTCGGGGCGACGCGGCCGACAACCCCGATCAGCGTATCACCGACGACGTGAAGACTTTCGTCGAGCAGACCTTGACCATCGGACTTGGCCTGCTCTCGTCGATCGTCACGCTATTTTCCTTCGTCATCATCCTGTGGGGGCTCTCCAACAACGCGCCGCTGCACCTGTTTGGCATCGACGTCGCGGTCCCGGGCTATCTCGTCTGGGGCGCGCTGTTCTATGCGATCCTCGGCACCGCCCTGACGCACTGGATCGGTGTGCCGCTGGTCAATCTCAATTTCGAGCAACAGCGCTATGAGGCGGACTTCCGTTTCAACCTGGTGCGCGTACGCGAGAACTCCGAACAGATCGCACTGCTGAAGGGCGAGGGTGCGGAGCGCGGACGCCTGTTGCACCGCTTCGATTTCGTGATCGACAACTGGTACGCGATCATGAGCCGAACCAAGCGCCTCACGCTGTTCACGGCGAGCTATCAGCAGGCGGCCGTGATCTTTCCCTACGTCCTGGTGGCGCCGGCCTATTTCGCCAAGAAGATCCAGCTCGGCGACATGATGCAGACCGCCTCGGCCTTCTCCAGCGTTCAGCGCGCCCTGTCGTTCTTCGTCACGGCGTACCGGTCGCTCGCCGAATGGCGCGCCGTGGTTGCCCGTCTCGACGGCTTCGAGATGTCGGTCGCCTCGGCCGCCAACCTCGCCGCGCACGAGCCGACCATCGGCGTTGCGCCATCGAACGGCAAGGTGATCGCGCTCGAGCAGTTGCTCGTCAAACTACCGAACGGCGCGCCTCTGGTCGCGGCGGATGCCTTCACGATCCAGCCGTCAGAGCGGGTGCTGGTGACCGGCCCGTCGGGCTCGGGCAAGTCGACACTGTTCCGGGCCATTGCGGGCGTCTGGCCGTTCGGCACCGGCACGATCGTCATTCCCGAGAAGTCGAAGCTGATGATGCTGCCGCAGCGGCCGTATTTTCCGATCGGTCCGCTTGGCGACGCAGTCATCTACCCGGCCGAGCACGGCTCCATCCCGCCCGAGAGGATCCGTGACGCGCTCATTGCGGTCGGCATGCCGAGGCTGGCGGGCCGGCTCGACGAGGACGGTCACTGGAACCGGATGCTGTCACTCGGCGAGCAGCAGCGCCTGGGCCTGGCCCGCGCGCTGCTCCACATGCCGGACTACCTGTTCCTCGATGAGGCCACGGCATCGCTGGACGAGCCGTCCGAGGACCGGCTTTACCGGCTGCTGGCGGAGAAGCTGCCACAGGCCACCATCGTCTCGATCGGTCACCGCTCGACGCTGGACGCCTTCCATACCCGCAAGGTGACAATGGTGAAGGACGGCGAGATCCATGTTCTCGGCAAAGGCGGCGAGCCGGCCCAGGCAGAGCCGAGCGCGGCGCGCTGAGCGCGCGAGCGGGGGACGCGACGAAGCCTGGGCTCTGTGCCTTTTCGCTGCGGCCCCATCCTTCGACACGGCCACTCCGCAAGCGCGTCCATGGCCGATTCAATGCCGGCAGCGCTCCTCAAGGCAAGAGGGCGGCAGATTGCTCTGCCGCCCTCGCCAAATTACTTCGTGAAGTCGTTTCGGGACGAAACTTACTTCAGGTTGCTCATCGCCGTCAGGTCGACCGAGAGCTTGGCGACGCCAGCCGCGCTGCACCAGTTGGAGCCGAACGCCGTGGCCGCGTTCGCGCCGCCGTTGATCGACGTCACGTAATTCGGGCTGGAGTTGGTGGCCGAGAAGTCGCTGGTGAAGGCGTTGCAATTGCCCTTCGACAGGTCGGTGTCGTAGTAGCGCAGGTCGAGCGTGAACACCTTGTAGGTGAAGCCGACGCCGAGGTTCCAGGTGTTGTAGCTCGGCTCCTTGATGCCGTTGGAGTACAGCGGGTCGCCGGCGATGCCGTAGAAGATGTCCGAGGTACCAAGCCACTGGCGGCCAAATTCACCCGACACATACATGCCGACGCCGCTGGCACCAAACGTCGTGCTCGGCGCAGTCCACTTGGCGGTGATCGAGGCGTAGTTGCCCCAGGCACCGAGGTTCAGGAAGTTCGGCGAGTAATATTCGTTGAAGCCGACGACCCACTGGTCGTTAATATTGAGGTTCAGCTTGGCATAGACTTCGTAGAAGCTCGCGTCCTTCTTGGCGAAGTTGCCGTTGATCGGAAGGCCGATGGCGCCCTGGGAGTTGTCGAGGCTGCTGCCGCAATTGCCCTGAGCGAGGGTGCCCTGCGAACCGAAGCAGCTTCCGCCGGGATAGAGGTAGCCCCAGATACCGAAGTCGAAGGCGAACATGCCGAAGGTCGGGCGGATACCGCCGTAGATGTCGACTTCAGCTGCAGCGCGGTTCGGGAAGGAGATGCTCTCCGCGGACGTACCGACGTAGAGCTGGAGGTCCTTGTTGACGTTGTAGCGCGGCTCGAAATAGGCCGCGACCGACGGATTGTGGTTCGACTGAGTGACACCACGGAAGATGTAGTCGCTCATGATGCCGGCGCCGAAGGCGATATCCCACGGGTCAAAGGCGGGCGGCGGCGGGGCCTTCAATGCCTTCACCGGCATGTCTGCCGCGAAAGCCGAACCCGACACCATTGCCAGCGCCGTTGCCAACAAAGCCACTTTTTTCATTTCGATCCCCATCACCAGTTCTTACCCAGTCGGTTTTCCCGGAAGCCCCCCGGGGCGCGCGACCTACGTGCAAAATTGCGTTACCGCGACAATCTGGATTGAGGGATGTGAACCGTGAAGCAAAAATCACGGGCATCTGCTGACTTTTTAGGCGTTTTGACGATTCTACGAAAGGTTGTCAGCCTGTGTTGCTTCTTGATCACATTATTTGCACCCAAAAGTGCAGAGGCCGCCCCGGATAATACGAAATCCTGCCGTGCAGTGGTGCCCGCACCACGAATCGTACCGACGCGAGAATGACGACCGCCCCAGCCCACTGTGGTGCAAAAAGGCCGCGGCGTCACCGCCGCGGCCGTCCTGTTGTCTATCGCTGCCGTTGGGGATGAACCTGGCCTTTGGCCTAACCCTGCCCCTCGGCCGGCGTCACTTCCGCAGAAGACGAAGGCATCGCCCAGCTTGTCTCGACGGCAGGCTCGGGAGCCGGAGCCGCCACCGGCGCTGACGGCTTCGGCGCGGGAGCTGCCTTCGCCTTCTTCGGAGCCGCTTTCTTCGCGGCCTTCTTCGGCGCCGCCTTCTTCGCCGCAGCCTTCTTTGCTGTCTTCTTGGCGGCCTTCTTCGGCGCGGCCTTCCTGGCAGATTTCTTCGCTGTCTTCTTCGCGGACTTCTTGGCAGCCTTCTTCTTCGTCGCCTTCTTCGCCGCTACAACCCTCTTGGCCTTTTTGGCCTTCTTGCTTTTCTTCTTCTTCGCTTTCGCCATCGTGGTCCTCCTGTTGCCGCCAAACAATGGTCGATCGGGCGTCTTCAGCCGTCACCTCCGGACGAAAGCTCAGCTCGACGCGTTCAATGTCGGCCGCGACCCGCCCGTAGCCCAATCGAGAAGCTCAATCGTGTGTACGACCGGAACTGAAGTGCCACTGGCAATCTGCACCATGCAGCCGATATTGCCCGCGGCAATCATGTCCGGCTTGACGCTCGCGATGTTGGCGACCTTGCGATCGCGCAACCGGCCCGCAAGCTCGGGTTGGAGAATGTTGTAGGTCCCCGCCGAACCGCAACACAAATGGCTCTCCGGGACATCTTTCACCACGAATCCATTCTTGGAAAGCAATTCTTTCGGAAGGCCCGTGATTTTCTGTCCGTGCTGCAACGAACACGCGGAGTGATAGGCGACGACGATGTTGTCCGGTCGCGTGACCGGTTCGAGTCCGAGGCCGTCGATGTATTCGGTGATGTCCTTGGCCAGCGCGGACACCTTTGCCGCATCAGCCGCGAACGCAGCGTCCTCACGCAGCAGATAGCCGTAGTCCTTGATCACGGTGCCGCACCCGGACGTCGTCACCAGGATGGCGTCGAGCCCCTCGCCCGCCGCTTCAGCCCCCCACGCCGTGACATTGGCGCGAGCCCGCGCCAATGCATCGTGGTCGTTGCCGAGGTGATGGGTCAGCGCGCCGCAGCATTGCTCGTCCCTGACCAGGACGACCTCGATGCCGTGGCGGGTGAGGAGACTGATGGCGGCCTGATTGATACGCGGCGCCAGCACCTGTTGGGCGCAGCCCTGAAGCAGTGCGACCCGGCCGCGCTTCTTGCCACGCGCTGCGAACACGCTGCCGGCGCTAGGCCCCGGCGACGGCAGGCGGTGTGGGGCCAGCGCCAACATCGCCTTGAGGCGCTGGATCAGGCCGGGTGTGGCCGACGGCCTGGGCGTCGGCAGAAATACGGCAAGCGGGCGGGCCAACCGCGCCAGCCACATGCTGGTGCGGAAGCGCTGCGGGTCCGGCAGGACGAAGGCCAGCACCTGCCGCAGCAGCCGCTCGGTGAGCGGCCTCTGATAGCGCTGCTCGATCCTGACCCGGGCCTGGTCCACGAGATGCATGTAGTTCACCCCGGAGGGGCAGGTCGTCATGCAGGACAGGCACGACAGGCAGCGGTCGACATGCTTGACCACCTCCGCCGTCGGCGCCTGGTCCTTCTCCAGCATCTCCTTGATGAGGTAGATGCGGCCGCGCGGGCTATCGAGCTCGTCGCCGAGCAGCACATAGGTCGGACAGGTTGCAGTGCAGAAGCCGCAATGGACGCAAGCACGCAGGATCTTGTCGGCTTCCGCGATATCGGGGTCGGCAAGCTGCGCCAGTGAGAATTCGGTCTTCATGCCGCAGCGCCCCGCGTCAGCCGGCCCCGGTTGAGAATGGATTTCGGATCGAAGCTGGTGCGGACCCGCTCGCTCAGCGCGGCGATGCCGGGCGCCTGCGGATGAAACACATCGACACCGCGCCTGACATCCTCGTCCGCCCGGATCAGCATCGCGTGTCCGCCCACGGCATCCGCGCGCCGGCGCACGACCGGCGCGTGCGCATCCGGCTTCGGCGGCAATGCCGCCCAGATCAGCCCGCCGCCCCAATCGTAGATCACGTCGCCTCCGGTCTCGCGCGCCAATTGCGTCCCGAGCGCAGCACCTGATGTCGGCGGACAGACGATCCGCCAGACCGGCCAGGCGCCCAGCGCGCCGCTTGCCGCGAAGGGCAGGACGTCGCGGATCGTGGCCCAGAGCGCCGCGGACGCCATGTCCTCGACCAGCGTCGCGGTCCCGAACGGCGCCAGCAATTCACGCAACGATCCGGCGCGGTGGGCGGCGGAGGCCGTGATCCCCTCGAGCCGCAGCACGGTCAGTGCCTCGCCCTGGCCCGCGATATCGCCAAGCCCGTCGGTCTTGGCCCGGAATGCCGATTTCGGCAGGTGCGCGGCGGCGGAGACGTCGAAGGGCGAGCCGAGCGCCGCGGTCATCGCCTTGTTGGCGGCGGCATCATCTAACCCGCGGAGCAGCAGCGTCCGCTCGGCTTCGGGCTTCGGCATCACCTTCAGCGTGACCTCGGTCATGACCGACAGCGTGCCCCAGGACCCCGCCAGCAGCTTGCAGAGATCGTAGCCGGTGACGTTCTTCACCACCTTGCCGCCGGTCTTGAAGCTGTCGCCGAAGCCGGAGACGGCGTGCGCCCCGAGCAGATGGTCGCGCGCCCCGCCCGCCCTGATGCGCCGCGGACCGGCGAGCCCGGACGCGATCATGCCGCCGATGGTGCCGAGCGCCGGCGTGCCCAAAAGTGGCGCGGTGTTCATCGGCTCGAAGGCGAATTGCTGGTTCTTGGCATCGATCAGCGACAGCACGTCGGCCAGCGGCGCGCCGGCCTGGAGCGTAATGATCAGCTCGTTGGGCTCGTAGGAGGTGACGGCGTTCAGCGCTGAGACGTCGAGCACGGCGTTGGTCGCCATCGCATGACCGATGCCGCGCTTCGAGCCATGACCGATGATCTCGAGCGGCTGCTCATTGGCAATCGCCGCGCGCACCACCTCTTCGACGTCCTTGGCGTCTCTGACCTTGAGCGTATCCACGATTGAGCCGGTATCCAAGTTTAGGACGGAAAGCAAATCTGGCGCATTGCAACGAAGCTGCAGCGATCGGCGCTAGAACCGTGGGATGTCCGGAAACGCCAGCTTGCCGGCATGGACGTGCATGCGGCCGAGCTCGGCGCAGCGGTGCAGGGTCGGAAACACCTTGCCGGGATTGAGCAGGCCCTGCGAGTCGAAGGCGCATTTGAGCCGCTGCTGCTGGTTGAGATCGATCTCGCTGAACATGTCGGGCATCAGGTCGCGCTTCTCGATGCCGACGCCA
The DNA here is from genome assembly GCA_023435725.1 of Pseudomonadota bacterium. GTDB lineage: Bacteria > Pseudomonadota > Alphaproteobacteria > Rhizobiales > Xanthobacteraceae > Bradyrhizobium. The sequence goes on from JAEYRD010000203.1 coordinate 20,140, forward strand.
TGCTCGCCGGTGAGCACGCCGCCGAACTCGACGCAGGCACGCAGGATGTCGGCGCCGAACGCCTCGGCGCGCTCGATCTCGCCGGGCTTGTTGGCATCGTAGAGGATGAGGGGATGCAGATTGCCGTCGCCGGCGTGGAATACGTTGGCGCAGCCGAGCTGGTATTTCTCCGAGAGCTCGCGGATGCGGGCGAGCGCTTTCGGCAGCGCGCCGCGCGGGATGGTGCCGTCCATGCAGAGATAGTCGGGCGAGATACGGCCGACGGCCGGAAACGCGGCTTTGCGGCCCGCCCAGAACAGATTGCGCTCGGCTTCCGAGGTCGAGATCTGGCAGGTGGTCGAGCCGCAACCATTCGCAATGGCCTCGACGCGGCTGATCAGTTCATCGACCTCGATCTTGGGACCGTCGAGCTCGATGATCAGGAGCGCCTCGACATCGAGCGGATAGCCGGCATGGACGAAGGCCTCCGCCGCGTGGATCGCCGGCTTGTCCATCATCTCCATGCCGCCGGGAATGATACCGGCGCCGATGATGCGCGCCACGCATTCGCCGGCCGCCTCGACTTCTGCGAAGCCGACCATCAGCGCGCGCGCCGTCTCCGGCTTCTGCAGGATGCGCACCGTGACCTCGGTGATGACGCCGAGCAGCCCTTCCGAGCCTGTGATGACGCCCATCAGGTCGTAGCCCGGGTTCTCCGCCGACTTGCCGCCGATGCGCAGGATCTCGCCGCTCATCAGGACAATCTCACAACCAAGCACGTTGTTGGTGGTCATGCCGTATTTCAGGCAGTGCACGCCGCCGGAATTCTCCGCGACATTGCCGCCGATCGAGCAGGCGATCTGCGAGGACGGGTCGGGCGCATAGTAGAAGCCGGCATGCGCGACTGCCTGGCTGATCGCCAGATTGGTGACACCGGGCTCAGTGACGACGACGCGGTTGTCGAAATCGATCTCGCGGATGCGCTTGAACTTGCCGAGCCCCAAGAGCACACCGTCCTCGAGCGGCAGCGCGCCGCCGGACAGCGAGGTGCCGGAGCCGCGCGGCACCACCTTGATGCCCTGCGCTGCACAATATTTCAGGACAAGGGAGACCTGCTCGGTCGTATCGGGCAGCACGACGACCATCGGCGGCTGCCGATAGGCGGTCAGCCCGTCGGATTCATAGGCCCGCATCTCGGCCGCGCTGTCGATCACGCCCTCGCCGGGCACGATTGCGCGCAATGCAGCAACGATCCCAGCGCGGCGCGCGAGCACCGCCTGGTCACTCGCAGGCATCATGATGGCCATGGCATATCCTTCCGACTCGCGGCGGGCGATCAAATTGTCGCGGCAAATCAACCACGTCCGCGGTGGTTTGGGTAGGCCATCCGAAAGTCGGACCAACGATCTCGAGCGAGTTCGCTCTGGGACAAGTAGGAAATCGTGAAACCTGTCATGGTTTCATGGCTTGTCCAAGCCGGGCGGGCCTGCCAAAACCGGTGGGTTCGACGACTGCCGATCAGGCAAGCAACTGAACAGGCCAGACCCCACCAGGGAAGAGACGAAGAGCACCCGATGACAAAACTGACTTTTGGCGCACTGATGATCCTCACCGTGACTGCCGCCGCTCCCGCCGCGATGGCGCAGGATGTCGCGGCCGGCAAAACGTCGTTCAACAAATGCCTGGCCTGCCACGCGATCGGCGAGGGCGCCAAGAACAAGGTCGGCCCCGAGCTCAACGGCCTCGACGGCCGCAAGTCCGGCACCGCACCGGATTACAGCTACTCCGATGCGAACAAGAACTCCGGCATCACCTGGAACGAGGCCCTGTTCAAGGAATACATCAAGGATCCGAAGGCCAAGATCCCCGGCACCAAGATGGCGTTCGCCGGCATCAAGAACGAGACCGAGATCAACAATCTCTGGGCCTTCGTCTCGCAGTTCGACAAGGACGGAAAGATCAAGCAGTAAGCGCGCCGAAGGGCGGCCGCCAGAGCCCCGTTCCGATGGAACCGGAACGGGGCTCCAGATTCTTTTCTTGACGCGTTTTCCTGACGCGAACCGGCATCCACTTCGCTCGAAAACGCTCTAATCGGCGGCCGCCTGCGCGGGGACGATCTCGCCGATCATCGTCTCGATCTCCGTCTTCACGAGATCCGGCACCGCGTTCTGCACCATGTGGCCGAGATCGGGCAGCGCAATCAGCTTTGCATTCGGCACCATCGCGGCAAACGGGCGCGCATGGATGCTGGTTGACACGGTCTTGTCGGGCTCGCCGGCAATGATCGTGACCGGCGCCTTGATCTCGCCGTAGCGCGGCGCTTGCGCAGCGACGGCCTCCTTCAGCGTCACAAGGTCATAGGCATTGGCGATGAACTCGCGCGGACGCAGCAGCAGCGGCGTCGCGGAATCCTGCACGAAGCCATCCGGCATCGTCTGCGGCAGGAACACGTTGCGCGCGCCGGGCTCGGTCAGGAAATAACCGAGCGGCAGCGTGATGGTGTAGGCCAGTATCGGCCCTATCAATGGCGTCGCAATGATCTCGTTGTAGCGGCCGACGCCGCCGCGCCAGGAATGGGTGACGGGCGCGAGCATCACGAGGCCGGCGACGCGGCCGGGATGATCGAGCGCAATTCGCGCGCCGAGCGCGCCGCTCCAGGAATGCACGACGAAGATCGCGCGATCGATCCCGAGCTTGCCAAGCGCCTGATCGATCATCCGCGCCTGGATCCGCGGCGTCGAATCCTGCCGTCGCGCGCGTGTGCTCCAGCCATGGCCGGGACGATCGAACAGGATGACGCGATGGCTCTTGGCGAGGAGGTCGCCGAGCGGCCGCCGCATCGCTTCGAGATTGGAGCTCGCGCCGTGCAGCATCACGATCGGCAGGCCGGAATCGCGCGGACCGATGTCGACGACGTGAAGTGACGCGCCATCGACATCGATCATCCGCCCCTGAGGTGGAAAAGCGCGCTGCACGGCGACGACGCCGGCCTGCGTGACCAACGCCAACACAGCCAGCGCCGCAACAATTGACATCACGATCATGGAGTGAGTCCGGGAAATCCAGGGCACATTGCGGTTAGGGTCTTGGACGCGGAGTTTCGCGCCGCCGGCTTCAGCGCTTCCACGGGGAATCCCGGGGCTGTGGATATGTGCATAATTGCCAAACTAAAAAATTCAACGAAATCAACGCCGCTATTCAACGCCGCGCAAGCCTCGAAGCAGCTTCATGCGGTCGTCATCGCGGAGTCCATATAATCGCCATGGTCGGTTCCGCCATTTAGACGCGGGTGGGCGCCGATCCTCCTCGCAACCTCACGGGATGCGGGAAAGACCGGTAGGATTTGTCCTGATTTGAACCGGAGAATTTTCGATGAGCTTCAGATCCAACGACACCGCGATCGACGAGATCGTCGCGAGCTGCAACGGCGATCTGCGCGGTGCCGTGCGAGCACTGCTGCTGATCAACGAGCATCTCGAGGCGGAGCTTGCAAAGGCTTACGCAGCAGCAGCCGATCAGGGCCTCGCCGAGCGCGGCGGCAGCGCCCTGCACTGACGCTCAGGCGGTCGGCTAGTTCGAGCTGTTCTCGTCCTTTTCGTCGTCGGGCGTGACAGCTGGGCAGGCGCGGATCGTCGAGCGGGCAAGCTTGGCATCGGCCTTCGATTTGTAGGGGCCGTCGCCGAACCAGATGTCGCCGTTGATCACGGGATTGCTGGTCACGATGTCGCATTTCCCGGTGCCTCGGTTGCCGACCACCCAGAACAGTCCGTCGGCCAGGCTCACCGTTCCCGACGCCAACAGCAGGCTACCTGCAAGGATCAAACGCTTCATGGCTGTGCTCCTGCCGTGAAGGTAGGCGTGCGGCCGTGCCACCAATACCCCTTGTGATGCGGCGCGTATCATCGTGGTTAATCCGCCTCCGCCGCACTCGCTCGACTTGTCGGCTAAATATCGCGGCCTTCGACCTTCTCGGTCAGAGACTTGACCTGCTCGGGGATCTTGTCGAGGTGCGGATTGACGGCGAGCGCCTTGCGATAGGCCTCGAGCGCGCGCTTCTCATCGCCGACCTCCTGCATGATCATGCCGAGGCCTGCGAGTGCGCCGAAATGGCGGGGCTCCCGGATCAGTACCTGCTGGATGTCGGCGAGCGAGCGACCATAGTCGTTCTGCATGTAATAGAGCGTGGCACGCCGGTTCCAGGCCTCGATATAGTCGGGCCTGAGCTTGATGACTGCATCCAGCAGCTTGATCGCGATGTCGATCTTCTGTGCGTCGACCGCCGTCCTGGCGCGCTCCATCAGCAGCGCCGCGGTGTCGCTCGGGGTCTGGAGCCAGATCGCCCAGATCCGCGCCTCGACATGCTTGGCGCTGACCTCGTCGGGCGCCGCCTTCAGCGCACCGAACAGAAAATCGAGATTCTTGGTGCGATCGACCTTGGGCAGCTTGGCCGGCGCCTCAGGAAGCTTCTTCTGTTGCTTGCCGGGCGCAGCCGGCGGGTCATCCGCCAGCGCCGGAGCGAGTCCGGCGGTTCCCAGCACAAGGGCAAGACACAGGGTGCGCGCGAAAGGGAATCTCACAGCCATGGTGAAAGTCTAAACGCGCAAAGCCGCCCTTGCAAAGCAGGGCGGCGTCAAACTCGTGTGAGACCGTGGTCTTGCTAGGCGCGCGCGAGGCGTCCGGCAGGGCGAAATCAGCCCTGACGGGCCTTGAAGCGGCGCTGCACCTTGTTGATCACATAGACCCGGCCCTTGCGGCGAACCAGACGGTTGGCGCGATGGCGACCGCGCAGCGACTTCAGCGAGTTACGGACCTTCATGGCAGAATCCTGAACGTTCGAAAGGCCGTGTTCGGCACTACCGTTTCGGCACGCGCGAATGTGGCAAAATGAGATTTTTCCCGCTGGCGGACCAGCCGCCCGGGACGGGGCGGTTCTTAAGGCATCGGGGGACCGGATGTCAATGCAAACGGGTCTCTCGGGGTGCATTAACCTCGGGATAGCCCTGAAATGGCCCCTTCGCGGGAACCCCTTCCAACTCAGCCGAGCCTTGCCAAATTCGTTATATCATATAATCAATTTAGCAACCCGTCGGGAGGAAACCAATGCCGAAATTGAAGCTGCCCAACATCGACGACGTCGTCGCGATCGACATCCACACCCACGCCGAGGAGCCCTGCGGTTGCCACGCGGACGACGGCTATGACGATTTCCAGGCGCAGATGGCGGAGTACTTCAAATCGCCGAACAAGCATCCGCCGACCGTGCCGGAGACCGCAGCCTATTATCGCTCCAAGAATATCGCCGCCGTGATCTTTCCGGTCGACGCCGAGCGCGAGACCGGCTTCCGCCGCTACAACAATTACGAGATGCTGGAGGTCGCCTCCGACCATCTCGACGTCCTCATCCCCTTCGTCTCGATCGACCCGCACAAGGGCAAGCTCGGCGCGCGCGAGGCGCGCAAGCTGATCGAGGAATACGGCGTCCGCGGCTTTAAATTCCATCCGACCATGCAAGGCTTCTACGCCAACGACCGCATGGCCTATCCGCTCTACGAAGAGATCAACAATGGCGGCGCGATCGCGCTGTTCCACACCGGCCAGACCGGCGTCGGCTCGGGCATGCCGGGCGGCATGGGGATGCGGCTGAAATATTCCAACCCGATGTACATGGACGACGTGGCGGCGGATTTCCCCGATCTCAAGATCATCCTCGCCCACCCTTCCTTCCCCTGGCAGGAGGAGGCGCTGTCGGTCGCGACCCACAAGCCGAACGTCTATATCGACCTGTCGGGCTGGTCGCCGAAATATTTCCCGCCGATCCTGGTCCGCTACATCAACTCGATTCTTCAGGATAAGATGCTGTTCGGCTCGGACTGGCCGGTGATCACGCCGGACCGCTGGCTGTCGGACTTCGCCAAGATCGACATCCGCGACGAGATCCGGCCGAAGGTGTTGAAGGCCAACGCACGCAAGCTGCTGGGGATCTAGAAAGCGCATTGAGGGCTTCGATCGAATGACCGAAGCCCTCACGCTCAAAGCGTCAGACCTGCGCGAGGCCTCCGTCGACGAAAACCTCGCCGCCCGTCATGAAGCTGCTGTCTGACGACGCCAGGAACGCGGCCACCGCCCCCGTCTCGCTCGGATCGCCAACGCGCCCGATGGGCGTGGCGCTTCCGAGCGCATTAAAGGCTTCCTCGCCCACGATCTCCAGCGCCAGCTCCGTCCTGGTCGGCCCCGGAGACAGCACGTTGACGCGGATGCCGGTGCCGCACAGGTCCAGCGCCCAGCTGCGCGCCAGATTGCGGATCGCGGCCTTGGTCGCGCTATAAATGCTGAACTGCGGCGTTCCCATCACTCCCGTGCTCGAACCGGTCAGGATGATCGACGAGCCCCCCTTCATCAGCGGCAGGGCCTTCTGCACCGTGAACACCAGCCCCTTCACATTGACGTCGAAGATCTGATCGTAATGCTCGACCGTGATCTCGCCGAGCGGCGCAAACAATCCGGTGCCGGCATTGGCGAACAGAATGTCGAGCCCGCCGCGCTCGGCCTTCACCGCCGCGTATAGCCGGTCGAGGTCGGACAGATCCGTCACCGAGCCCCTGACGGCGCGCGCCGAGGAACCGAGTTGCGCCACGGCGGCGTCGAGCGGCTCCTGCCGCCGCCCGAAGAGATAGACGAACGCGCCTTCATCGACGAACCGTTTGGCGGCTCCAAGTCCGATCCCGGTTCCGCCGCCCGTCACCACTGCCGTCTTGCCCTGTAGTCTGCTCATGATGCGCTCCTTCATTGAGGTTGCACTGAGCTGGCGGCCTACCCACCTATCGACAAGTATGCACCTTTTGGTAAGTACCCAAAAAATGTCGTCAGATATCTCAGAGCCAACTTTCACGCCGGCGCAGGCTTCACGCGTCCAGAGTTGCACGCCGACACTGCCCGGCTTCACATGCGGCCTGGATGCGACCTTGCGTGTCATCGCCGGCAAGTGGAAACCGCTGATCCTCTACTTCGTCGCCCAGGACGGGCCGACCCGCTATGGCGAGCTGCGGCGCGCCGTGCGCCACGTCAGCGACAAGATGCTGATCCAGCAGCTCAAGGAGTTGGAGGCCGACGGTCTCGTGAAGCGGACCGACTACAAGGAAGTGCCTCCGCGGGTGGACTACAGCCTCACCCCCTTGGGCCGCAGCCTCGCCGAGGCGCTCGTGCCGCTGTGCTCGTGGGGCACGGAGCACATGGCGGAGGTCAGCCAGGTCTTCGCAGAGCGGGAGACCTGGACTACAAAACGGCGATAAGCCGGTCGCTTCGCGACCAAGGGAACGGATCAATGAGCATCAAAGCCGTTGTCTTCGACGCCTACGGGACACTCTACGAGATCCAGTCGGCGGCTGACATCACCGAGGATGCGTTCCCCGGCTACGGCGACATCATCACGCAAGTGTGGCGAATCAAGCAGCTCGAATACACCTGGTTGCGCTCGCTGATGCAGCGCTACCAGGATTTTGCCGCCGTCACGCGCGACTCGCTTGCCTATACGCTGCGCGTGCTAGGGCTCGCCTACGAGAGCGAAGCATTCGAGCGCGTGATCGAGAAATATCTGCATCTCGATCTCTATCCGGATGCAGCGACAGCGCTTGCAGCCTTGAAGCCGCGCAAACTTGCCATTCTCTCCAATGGCAGCCCGGACATGCTGAATGCCCTCGTGCGCAACTCCGCTCTCGACCGCCTGCTCGACGCCACCATCAGTGTCGATGCAAAGAAGATCTTCAAGCCGAGCCCGGAGGCCTACTCGCTGATCTCCGAGGTGCTCGGCACCGCACCGGATGAGGTGCTGTTCGTCTCCTCGAATCCCTGGGACGTGGCGGGCGCAAAGGCGTTCGGACTGAACGTCGCGTGGATCGAGCGGGTAACGCCCGAGGCGATGGCGCTGGCTTGCGTCGAGAACGAACTCGTGGCACCGCTCACCATGTTCAAGGCGATCCGGACCCAGATGGACGAACTTGGCTTCGCGCCGGATCATCGTGTCCGCGCCCTCTCCGAGTTGCCCGGGATCATCTAGGGATGACCCAGGGATCGCCGCCCGCCCGTAAGTCTGGAATGAGCTGTTCTGAATGAGCCTGGAATCCGTTCGCGCCTTCTTCGCCGAGAAAGCCCCCGACATATCCGTCATCGAATCTCCGATCAGCTCCGCGACCGTGACGCTGGCCGCCGAAGCCTATGGCGTCGAGCCCGGCCGGATCGCCAAGACGCTGTCGTTGCGGATCGGCGAGCGCGTGATCCTCATCGTCGCCGCCGGCACCTCGCGCATGGACAACAAGAAGGTGAAGGCGGCGTTCGGCGGCAAGCCGAAGATGCTGGGGCTGGAAGAGGTCGCCGAGATCACCGGCCATGAGGTCGGCGGCGTCTGCCCGTTCGGGCTGAAGTCGCCGCTACCGGTCTATTGCGACGTGTCGCTGAAGGCGTTTGACGTCGTAGTGCCCGCCGCGGGCTCGACCCATAGCGCAGTGCGAATCGCGCCCGACCGCATGGCCGAGCTCGTCTCGGCCGAATGGATCGACGTCTGCGAGCACCGCCCCTGAAGCACGCTGCGATGATGATCAATCGTCATCGCGCTTTCGGTGGTTGTTTGAGCATGATCTCCGCGCAAACGCGTTCCGTGTTTGTCGCGAGGGAACACTGCTGCGCACTTTGCGCGAACGCGACCCTTCGGGTCCGGATCGTGCCTGGGCGGCACTAATCATCTTCATCGTAAGACCGCGGCTGCGCCGGTGGAGGCGGCGGCGCATCGTTATAGCGCGGCGGCGGCGCGATGCGATTCCGCGGGACCTGCTGCTGGGGCTGGACCTGGTTGTTAGACTGGAACACCGCACGACATGCGCTCGAGAGCTGGGACGTGTTCTGCTGCAGGCACGCGACGATGCGGTTCGTATCCGGAATCTGATCGCTGCAAAGGCGCCACACATCCGGTGTGCAGGCCATCTGTTGTTCCAGCGTTCCGCGATACTCTTCAGCGGACGCAGCGCCCTGTGCAACGATGCCGCCGATCGCGAGCGCCATACCCAGCGCAATGCGCTCTGTTCGCATGTCTCGATCCTTCCCGATTCCGTCGAACTCTCATCAATCAATGAGGCGGGAGCCGGTTCTGGACCAACAATAAAATGTGAAAGTGCGTCTGGAACCTACTCCACCTTGCCGATCTTCTTCACCGCCGCGATTAGCCGCGCGCTGTCGGTTGCGACGAACTCGGAGAATGCCGGCGCGTCCTGATAGGCGACAAGACTGCCCGAGGCGTCGAACGATTTGAGCACGTCGGGACTCGTCATCGCCTGCGCCATCGCCTCGCGCAGGCGGGTCGCGATCGGCGCCGGTAGCGCACTCTGCGCGAACAAGCCGGCCCAGATGTACATCTCGACATCCTTGTAACCGAGCTCCTGGAAGGTCGGCACATCAGGGAAACTCGCGATGCGTTGCGCGCCGCAATTGCCGAGCACGCGCAGCTTGCCGTCGTCGACCTGCGGCTTCAGCGTGCCGGGCGCGGCCGCGATCGCCTGCACGGTGCCACTGAGGATTGCGGTCAGCGCGGGACCGGCGCCGCGGAACGGCACGTGCAGCAGCTTGATGCCGGCGCTGTTTGCGAACATCTCCATCGCCACGTGCAGCGTGCCGTAGGGACCGGACGAGCCATAGGTGATCTGACCCGGACGCTTCTTCGCATCCTCGACGAAATCCTGCGCCGTCTTCCATGGTGCCGAGGCCGGCACGGCGAGCAGCGTGGGATCGGCGAGCACGCGCGCGATCGGCATGAACTGCGAGACCTCATAGGCGACGGGCCGGTCGAACAGCCGGTCGGCCTCCGGCAGCACCGCGAGCGAGGACAGCGTCATCAGCAGCGTGTAGCCGTCAGGCTCGGCGCGCGCCGCCGCAGCGTTGCCGACCGATCCACCGCCGCCTCCGGCACGGTTGTCGACGATGACGGGCTTGCCGAGAATTCGCTCCAGCGCCATCGCCACCGGACGCGCGGCGAGATCGGCTTGGCCACCGGCCGGAAACGGCACGATCATGGTGATGTTGCGGACGGGATAGGCTTGCGCGAAGGCCGGGCGCGAGATCACGGCTTGTGCGAGCGGCAATGCTGCAACGGCGCGCAGCAGGTCACGGCGGTTCATCGGCGGCTCCCCCAATATGATTTTGTTTTTCGTTCGGAGGGGAGAGTAGCGGCTCTCGCCACGTGGGCAAGCGACTTGTGAGGACATACCGTCTCAACAGACTCCGTCATTGCGAGCGCAGCGAAGCAATCCAGAATCCCGCCGCCGTGACAGACTGGATTGCTTCGCTGCGCTCGCAATGACGAGTCCGATGAAACAGCGTCCGCTCTACATCACCTTCCCACTCTTCTTCGGCCGCCGCTTGCACGTACCCGGCAGCTTCGCCGCCAGGAAATCGCCGAGCGCCTCGACGCGTGCGGGGCGCGGGCCGCCGGGTGGCGTCACCAGATGCACGGCACCTTCGGCCTGCTTCCAATCCTTCAGGATCACCTCGACGGCGCCGGAGGAGATGGCCTCACCAACGATGAATTCGGGCAGCTCGGCGATGCCGAGGCCGGCGATCAGTGCCGGCATCACGGCTTCACCGTTGTTGACCCGAAGCTGTCCACCCGGACGCACGCTCGCCTGCTCGCCGGCCGAATTGGTGTAGTGCCAGACATTGGGCGTCGTGAGGTAGGCGTAGCTGAAGCATTTGTGCTGGGCCAGATGCATCGGATGCGTCGGCCGGCCATGGCGCTTGAGGTAGGACGGCGCGGCCACCGTGAAGCGGGGCATGGTGAAGAGCCGGCGCGCGATCAGTGACGAGTCCGGCAGCCGCGCGATCCGCACCGCCATGTCGAAACCCTCGCCGATCAGGTCGACCGTCGCATCGCTCAAGTGCAGATCGACCGAGACCTCCGGATAGGTTTCAAGGAACTCCGGCAGCAGCGGCGCCACCGCCTTGGTTCCGAACGTCATGGGCACGGCGAGCCGCACCAGGCCGCGCGGCGCCACCGACTGCGCCAGCGCCTCGTTCTCCGCTGCCTCGCCGTCGGACAGAAGGCGCGTGGCGCGCTCGGCGAGCTTGTGCCCGGCATCGGTCAGTGCGAGCCGGCGCGAGGTGCGGTTGAACAGGCGGGCGCCGAGCCGCTCCTCCAGGCGGGTGACCGCCTTGGACACCGTCGCCTTGGACATCGCAAGCTCGCTCGCGGCCCCCGCAAACGACCGTAACTCCACGACTTTTGCGAAAATCGCGAGCGCCTCGAAATCGGGGAGTTTGGCCATGGGAGCGCTCCAATCGCGACATTCTGGGAAACAATGCGTTTCAACAGTTTCTATTTCTATACCACAGGCGGAAGCTTATCCAAGGGTCATCGCAATTTCAGGGAATGGAGAAATCCAATGACCAAGAAGCTCTCAGGCAAGGTTGCCCTCGTCACTGGCGGTTCTCGCGGCATCGGCGCAGCCTCCGCCCGCGCTCTCGCCGATCAAGGTGCAGATGTCGCCATCAGCTACGTGGCCTCGCCCGAAAAGGCGGAAGCCGTCGTGACCGAGTTGAAGGCCCGGGGCGTCAAGGCTCGCGCCTACAAGGCAGACCAGGCGTCGGCAAAGGACGTGACGCAGCTCGTCAACGCGGTGGCGAAGGAATTCGGCCATCTCGACATCCTCGTCAACAATGCCGGCGTGGCCGCCGGTGGTGCGATCGACGATGCCAACGCCGATACGGAAGCCCTCGCCCGCCAGGATTCGATCAACGTTCATGGCGTGATCGCGGCGATCCGCGCCGCTTCGCAGCTCATGGGCGAAGGCGGGCGCATCGTCACCGTCGGCTCGATGCTGGCCGACCGCGCCTCGTTTCCGGGTCTTGCCGACTACGTCGCCACCAAGGCGGCCGTGGTCGGCTACACCAAGGGCGCGGCACGAGACCTCGGCCCGCGCGGCATCACCGTAAACGTGGTGCAGCCCGGCTCGATCGACACCGACATGAACCCCAGGGATGGCGGTGAGTTCGCCGAGACCCAGCGCAAGCAGCACGCGTTGCAGCGCTTCGGCCGTCCCGAGGAAGTCGCAGCCGGCGTCGTCTTCCTCGCAAGCCCGGAAGCCTCCTTCGTCACCGGCACCGTACTCAACGTCGACGGCGGCTTCGGCGCCTGAGCCGAACCGTCATCCGTTCAACCCCACGGGAATTACAAGGGAATTACGCAGATGATCGAACTCAGACCTTTCGCAAAGCTCGGCGGCGCCGACCACGGCTGGCTCAAGGCCAAGCATCATTTCTCCTTCGCAAGCCACTATGACCCGAACAACATGGGTCACGGCGCCCTGCGGGTGTGGAACGACGACGAGATCGCGCCGAACACCGGCTTCCCCGCCCATCCTCACGCCAACATGGAAATCATCACCTATGTGCGCGAGGGCGCGATCACCCATCAGGACAGCCTCGGCAACGAGGGCCGCACCGAAGCGGGCGACGTGCAGGTGATGAGCGCGGGCAGCGGCATCCGTCACTCCGAGTACAATCTGGAGCCGACCAAGACACGGATCTTCCAGATCTGGATCGAGCCCACGACACGCGGGGGACAACCAACCTGGGGCTCGAAGCCGTTCCCCAAGGCGAACCGCTCCGGCAAGCTCGTCACCATCGCGAGTGGTTTCGAGGACGATGCGGAGGCGCTGCCGATCCGCGCCGACGCGCGGGTGCTCGCCACCACGCTGAAGGCCGGGGAGAGCGCGGAGTACGAGCCGCAGAAGGCGCGGCATCTCTATCTGGTTCCCGCGGCCGGTTCAGTCGAGGTCAACGGTGTGCGCGTCGATGCCCGCGACGGTGCCGCAATCCGCGACGAGGATCGGCTGAAGATCACAGCCCTCGAAGACTCCGAGCTCGTGCTCGTCGACGCAGCGTAACGATGACTGCCATCATGGGCGGGCTTTTCCCGGCCATCCAGGCCCATCCGCCCGCAAACAAGAACGTGGATGCCCGGGACGAGCCCGGGCATGACGTCCCCAACCACTAACCATCGGATCTAAAACGGAGACCACCATGACCAAAGTTCTCATCCTCTATTATTCCGCCTATGGCCACATCGAGGCGATGGCCAATGCCGTCGCCGAAGGCGCGCGCGAGGCCGGCGTCACCGTCGACATCAAGCGCGTGCCGGAACTGGTGCCGGCCGAGGTCGCCAAGGCCTCCTATTACAAGCTCGACCAGGCTGCGCCCGTGGCCAAGATCGAGGATCTCGCCAATTACGACGCGATCATCGTCGGCACCGGCACCCGCTTCGGCCGGATGTCCTCGCAGATGGCGAACTTCCTGGATCAGGCCGGTGGGCTTTGGGCCAAGGGCGCGCTGCACGGCAAGGTCGGCGGTGCCTTCACCTCGAGCGCGACCCAGCACGGCGGCCAGGAGACGACGCTGTTCTCGATCATCACTAATCTCCTGCATTTCGGCATGGTCGTGGTCGGCATGAATTACGGCTTTGCCGGCCAGATGAAACTCGATGAGGTCACCGGCGGCGCGCCCTATGGCGCCACCACGATCACCGGCGGCGACGGCAGCCGGCAGCCCAGCGCCAACGAACTCGCCGGCGCACGCTATCAGGGACGCCAGATCGCGGAGACCGCCAAGAAGCTGCACGGCTAAGCTTCACGACCGACTGCATGGCTGATGCGACGCGGGGGGCATTCTCTTTCGGGAATGCCGCCCCATCTCTGCTCGCAGAACATTGGCGAAGAGCGAAACAAGAGCGATACGAATGACCTTCGAACTTTTGCTGATCGTCCAGATGATCCGCAAGCCCGCCCAGGCACTGGCGCGACGCTGGTATTGCCGCAGCCTGTTCCGCGCCTCGCGCGGCCGCCTGCATTGTGCAGGCTGCACGGGATCGTAAATCTGCCCACATCGGGACAAAGAGCGCCGCATCGTGCGGCGCTTTTGCTTTAGCGCGCCTTGCCCATCGCCCTTGCCGCGAGGGCTGCCAGCCTCGGGTGGCGGCGCAGGCCCTGCGCGGCATGATCGCGCAATGCATAAGGAGCGCCGCGCCAGGACAACGCGACGCTGACATCGGTCAGCGGTACCGGTTCGGCGCCGAAGCGGCGCTTGTAGTACTGATTGCCGATGCCGAGATCGAAGCGGCGCACGCCTTGCGCATGCAGCGCCGCGATGGTGCGCTCGGTGACGAGCAGCCCCGGCGAGCAGCTGGACCATGAATTGGCGGCGTGACTGATGCGCAGGAGGAAATAGGTTGCACCGCGCCTGACGCCGAACGTGGTGGCGACGACGGCCTCATCACATACGAGCGCCGAGATGACGGCATGACCTTCCGCAACGCCCTGCCGGGCGACATCGCGATAGAACCTCGCATGGGTCTCGTCGTTGAGAACGAAGCGCGTGTCGAGTTTGCGCATACGCGCCTGCTGCTGGGCATCCATCACGTCCAGCAGCTCTCGCGTGCGTGCGACATCCGTGGCTATCTCGAACCGCGCGCCCTTGTGCCGGCCGAAGACGCGCCAGCAGCGCGGCATCTGCATGCGCCGGATCGAGGCCTGATACTCCGCATAGTCGTCGCCGGTGAGAATGAGATTGCCGTTGAGCGAACAGGACCCGATCCGGCCGAGTGACACCAGCGGGTTCGGATTGCCGCCGACATGGGCCGGCATCTTCTTCAGGCGCAGCAGATCGAAGCCGTCGGGCAAGGCGCGCAACGCCTCGACCAACGCGGTCGCAACCCTGCGCGCGTCGCTTGCGTCGAAGGCAACGTCGCAGGCGAGGATCGGCGCATTGTTGTCGGCGACGCCGAGGTCGGCAAATTCGACGATGCGGATGCCGCGCCTCATGTGGCTGATCATCGGCACCATCGCGACGTCCTTGCCGGTGGCGGTATCGGACATCACGGCGATCAGCGGCGCGACGTCGTCGAACGCCGCGTACCAGGGACCCAGCCAGCAACCCTGCTGGAACGCGAGGCGATGGCCTGCATTCAGGCGCGACGAAGCCTGCCGCCAGTCACGCACGAAATCGACCGTGATTCCCGCTCCGGACACTCGACCATTTGGTTGCTCGACGCAGAGAGACGTCATCCGAGAGGCATACAGTTACTGAATCTGTCCAGATAGATTGTGTTTTGTCGCAGGCTAACGACCGGGTTTCGCCTGCTCGACGCATTGGAATCTGGCGAGGAAATGCAGTCCCGCCACCGCAAGCGCAAACATGAACCAGATCGGATTCTGCCGATCGAGCAGGAAGGTTTCGGTCGTCCCGTAGTACAGGCAGAACAGCCAGATGGTCAGGAACAGTTTTGCCAGCGCACTGCTGCGGTTGTGAGCCTGGGCGGCCTGGAAGTTCTTGAGCGGTGACAGCACGAAGACGAGAATGACTAGCATCAGCCCCGGCAGGCCGATGGTAACGGCAAGGTCGAGATAGCTGTTGTGACTATGGGCGGCGGTCGTGGCCCATTCGGCACCCTGGGCGGTCTCCCGTTCCGTCACACCGTCCCAGAACGCCGCGTAGCCGTGGCCGGTGATGGGCTTTTCGGCGACGGCCCCGAGCGCAAACTGCCAGATGTCGGAGCGGCCGGTGAAGCTCGGATCGATAGGAAGCAGCCTCGTGACGGCCGCGAGCGCCGGACTCGCAGCCGAGCCGACCGTGAGCAGGTTCATCACGATCAGCGGCGCGAAGCAGATGAACCGCTTCAGCCACAAGCTTCGCGTGACGAAGACCAGCGATGCGAGCCCGTAGATCGCCAGACACAGCGCCGTCGACGTCTTGCCGCCGGTGAAGATCAGGAAGATGCCGGCGAGTGCGGCGACCGCGGGGCCCATCACAAACGATCCGGCGGCCCAGAGATAAATGCCGACATAGGCCAGGATGGTCATCACGGGCGAGGCGACGTTCTTGTGCCCGAAGCTGCCGCGCCAATCGCCGGCGAGCTGCGGCTCGGCGAGGTCGAGCGCGGTGTGCATCGAATATTCAGGCGCCAGGAAGACGCCGAGATAGCAGAGCACGAGCAGCACGAGCGCAGCAGCGCCGAGGCACTGGTTGAAGCTCCGTCGCGTCGGCGGCAGCAGAGGCAACAGGACGGCGAGCGAGGTCGCGCTGGCCGCGAGCACGAAGCGCTGGATCGAAACTCCGCGGCTCTCGGAGAAGAGGATGTTGATCAACAGCCAGCCGACGAGACAAAGATGCAGCGGGGTCACGAGGCTCTTAAGCGCGGGCGCATCGGTGGTAGCTACGAACAGCACCGCGACAGCGGCCAGGAGGCCGAAGGCGATGTAGGTCAGCGCCATGCGCCCGCCGACGACGGCGGTCGCGTCTTCGCTACGCAGGTCAGGAAAGGGATCGAGCGTCAACAGCACCAGGAGCAGGGCCGCGACTGCGACGAGGCAGCGTCCCGCCTGCACGGCATTCAGCTTCGCAAATACCTCGCGCAGCACGTGGCCGAGCGATCGGACCTCGGCGTCAATCATGTCTGCGGCGTTGCGATCCATGCCTCGAGGCCAAGATGAGGGCGCGGGATCGCTCGGGCTTAGCCTACCCCCGTTAAGCATCCGTCAACCGGGATGCCGGATGCGACAGGCACCTTGGCCGCCTTTTGCTCTCGCGCCACACGTCGCGCGATCTCGTAATATTGCAGCGCCCGCTGCTCGAGCGTGAGGTTGTCGAGCACATAGCCGCGCGGATCGAATGTACCAGCGGCGCACCCGGCCCAGAAATCCTCCCAGGCCGCCTCGAACCCCGCGGTGTCGAGGAACCTGGCGCCGCAACGGTCATCCCAGTATGGTACCGACGACACCGGCTCGAACTTGACCCGATGCGGATAATAATCGGGGTCCCGCCACGGGCCGCCGGGATTCCAGGCAAACACCGGCACGCCGCAGGACAAGGCCTGCTGATAGGCAATGCCCTGGCTCTCGTTCTGGCACAGGAAGATCATCGCGCGCGAACGCGCCAGCGCGGCCTGATAGTCTTCCTCCTTGTAGCTACCGTAACGTAGTTCCGTGAACGAGCGCCCCTCCTTGATGAGCCGGGCGCGGACGGGCTCGACCAGCTCCGGCGCATAGCGCTCGCGGTCCCAGTGGACCTTGTCGTAGATCAGGACGTCGACGGTCTTCTGCGACGGGGGCGATGGCGCCCAAAGATCCGTGTCGATGCCGATCGGCCAGGCTTCGGTGTCGGGCCAGTATGGCCGGTACATATCGACATACCAATCGCCGGGCACCACGACCTTCTTGACCGGCAGCCGCTTGAACAGGTCGGGATCGTCGAGCGGATGATTGTGGGCGGCGACGCCGAGCAGGATCGGGTTCTTCCACGCGAACTTGTCGAGCAGGAAGGTCCGCCCGATGATGCACGCGACTTCCTCGGGATGCTGCGCGATGTAGCGATAGTCGTTGACGCGATAGCGAATGCCGAGCCGGTCGAGCCCCGCGCAGAGATTGAGGAACACGCGAAGTTGTCCGCTCATCCGCGGCTCACCGAGCAGCATGCGACGGGCCAGGCGCCGCAGATGCCGGTCACCGGGAAACCAGCGGTCGTCCTTGTCCTCGTAGAAGAGGTTGAGGACCATGTCGTCGGGATCGTAATCGAACGTCTTTGCGGGCACTGGATCCATCCGCGGTAATCGGGTCCCCATTCTCGCATGGGACCGGCTGCCGCACTCTTCCAAATTTGCGACAGGCTTAATGCTAACGGCTTAACGCTAATCTACGAAACCGTAGCAACGCAGGTCCTCCAGGAAACGATTCCACCGTAATATCGATGTCATCCGCAGCGGCCGACGTTGCGATCACAGGCGTTGCCAGCTCGGCAGATGCGCCCTGGTTAACAAAATCTTAAAGACGAGCCGCAGCTTGATCACAGCCGAAGACGTTCTCGAATTGCCGGCCAGCTCGCGCGTGACGACAGGCCTTAGCGTTCCGCTGCGGGTCAGCGCTGCCGGATCGGTGTCCGTCGTCATCCCCGCCAAGAACGTTGCGGCCTATGTCGGCGAAACCATCGCAAGCGCACTGGCGCAACGCGAGATCACCGAAGTGATCGTCGTGGACGACGGCTCGACCGACGGCACCGCTGCGATCGTCCTTGGTATCCGTGATCCGCGGCTGCGCCTTATGACAAACGACTCCGCCGGCGTATCAGCCGCGCGCAATTTTGGCGCGCGACATGCGAGCGGCGACTGGCTCCTCTTCCTCGATGCCGACGACCGCCTGCGCCCCGGCGCGGTGGCTGCACTGCTGGCCGCAGCGCGCGGTGCTCCGCGCGCGGTTCTCGTCTATGGCGACTACAATACGATCGACAGCGAGGGACGGCAGATCGGCCGGCGTGACCTCTTGAAAGGACGCCGCAAGCCATCCGGTGACGTGCTGACACGGCTCGCGGCCGGCAATTTCATCGTCAATGGCGGCATCGCGCTCGCGCGCGCAGAGGCCTTCCGCGCCATTGGCGGCTTCGACGTCTCCCTCAGATATTGCGAGGACTGGCATTGCTGGTGCCGCCTCGCCGCGATCGGCGAGTTCGAGTTCGCACCAGAGCTCCTGCTCGACTATCGCTTGCACACTGCCAGCACCATGAACGCGGCGGTGCGAACGCCGAAGGATTTCTTCCCGGCCATCGCGCGAATCTTCGACGACGGGTTGATCCTGGCGCGACTGCCGGAGGGTACGGCCGCCGGGCTGCGTCAGGCCGCCGAGATTCATCTCGTCACCTACTCGGCGATGCAAGCGGTTCGCTTCGGCAAGTATCGCGAAGCCTTGACCTATCTTGGGATGGTCGGCCGCCGGTCGCTCAAATCGCTGCCGCGCTCCGCGCTGCGGGTGGTCCTCGCCCGTTTCGGCATCTAGTCCGTCCGGCGGCGTCAGGACACGATCTTCGAGGCCTCATAAGGTTTCGGCTCGATGCCGAACGCTGCGAGCGCGGAGCCGAGCGCGACCATCACGGGATGAATGGCAACGACGGCCTTCGACGACGGCAGCAGACCGGCCGCGCGCACCAGCGACAGCGGCAGCCGTCCCAGCATCCTCGCGTACACCCGCGCCCGGGCTCCCGCGCCCTGCGCGGCCTTGTACTGCACACGATAGTTGATCGCACCGATACGCAGGCCACGCTTTGCGATCCAGCCGAGGCTGGTGCGGCTCTGTGGCACGGTCTCGGTGATGACCGCCTCTGCGGTCCAATGGAAGCTCATACCGGCATCGCGGCACCGCGAGAAGAAATCGCAATCGCCGCCGCCGAGGAAGTTGAAGCGCAGGTCGAAGGCGGGACGGCCCAACCGCTCGAACGCCGCGCGGGTGATCAGGCAATTGCCGCAGCCATAGATCAGCGGCACCGCGCCGCTGTAATCATAGGCAGGACAGAACGCGGGATGACGCGACAGCCAGGGTTGATTGTCGTCGTCGAAGACCGGCAGCACCGGTCCGCCGACGATGTCGGCGCCGGTCGCCTCCGCGGTGCGAACCATCAGTTCGAGCCAGTCAGGCGAGGCGATCTCGTCATCGTCGATCATCAGAAAACGGGTCGCGGCCGGAAACAGCGCCTGCGCTGTCTCGAACGCAGCGTTGATTGCCTGGCAATTGCCTTGGCGCTTCTCGACGAGGCAAATGCCCTGGAGCCTGCCGTCGGCTAGAAACTCGGCGGCGACCGGCGCGCTCTCGCGCCGCGCGGCATCGTTCTCGACCATGACGACGGCAAAGGAACGCGGAGTGCGCTGACTCGCGACCGATTCCAGAGTCAGCCGCAGATGCTGCGGGCGACGGAAGCAGGGAATGCAGACGACGATGCCGACCGACAGGTCAATGACGCGGGAGCTCGCCGCGATCTCCCGGTTGGGATCGCTTACGGCATCGGGGATCCGGCTGGCGGACAGGTCTGTCGGGATCATGGTCATGGCGTTCTTGATGTCCGAGATATATTGAAAAAGCCCTGCTTCGATCGCGCGGATTGGCGCCGACCCGCGACGGTACATCACCATGGGACAGATGCGTCCCAAGATGAACGGTCATCCCGAAGCGCGGGATGGCACCACGCCGCCGATCGCCTTGCATAGGTCCACTTAACCGCTTTCGCGTTTTGCTCCCGCGAAAACTTGCGCGCGTGATAGTGCAATTTGCAGTCCATCGCGCTGGCGACGGCCCCACATGAACGATGCCGTAGTTAACGCATATGCGCATTAACCCCGCCCTAAGCACCGCTGCTGTTGAAGGGGCGCGACATCAGATTTGCTCTTCGGGGACGCGAGACCTTTCCTGTAAATTTGAATCGAACAAGCGCGGTCAGAGAATATGAACAAGCCAGCCACGATCGATTTCGCGACAGCCACGGCGATCAGAGCCTCTGCGGCCGCTGCATATACCCAGGCGTTGCACGATCTGATTCCCGGCGAGGCCCGCGACAGCCTGCTCGCCGTTCACGACGTGCTGCGCGGCGCGCTGCCACAGGGCCGGCTCGCCATTTATGAAGCCGGCGGCGGCTCGTGCAGCGTTCTGCCGACGGAATTGCTGAGCCGCAGCCACGTCACCGTCGTCGATATCGATGAGGACCAGGTCCGCAACAACACCTACGCGGACGAGGCGATCCTCGGCGATGTGCAGACCTACCGCTTCGGGCGCGAGACCTTCGATCTCGTGATATGCTACAACGTGATCGAACATCTGCCCAACGTCGACGCGGCGCTTTTGAACTTCCGTGACGCGCTCAAGCCCGGCGGGATGATCCTGATCGGCGCGCCCAATCCGCGCTCGCTCTCCGGCGTCGTGACCAAATATTCGCCGCACTGGTTTCACGTCTGGTTCTACCGGCACATCCGCGGCATCAAGGATGCCGGCCTGCCCGGTGAGCCGCCGTTCCCGACCTTCTTCCATCCGCTGGTGACGCTGCCCCGGCTCGAAGCGTTCGCGGCCGCCAATGGCCTCGAGATGAGCTACCGCCGTGAGGTCGAGAGCCCGCGCTATCCCGAGATGCGCCGCCGCAAGCCGCTGGTCGCGGCGTTGGTCGATGCCGGCGCCGCCGTGCTGAATGCCGTGCTCCCGCGCGGCACCGACGTCCGCCGCGGCGACTATCACGTCATCCTGCGGAAGCGCTGACGGCGATGGCGTGCACGCGGCCTATCGCTGGGCGAGCAGAGCCTCGCGGTCATGCCGCGCGCGGTAACGAACCGTTAATCTCGGAGGGCGCGCGTCACGGCGATGTGCCGAAGTGTGGCATGCGCATAAACGCTTTGTTTGCCATTTCGGTGAATAGTCCCTCGATGAGTATGGTTAATTTTCCCTGTTGCGTTGATTGGGCACCTATATCCCAGGTGCGTGGCGTAGAGCGAAGAGCACCCCCTCAGCCCGCGGCAGTTGGAATGAAAGCTGGGGATCATGCTGGACTATAACCAGCCAATAGACCGGGCCAGACCGGAGGCTCCGCAACAGAGGCCTCAGGCCGACTTCAACATGCTGGAGCTCGTCGGCTTGCTCCGGCGACGAAAGGTTGCGATTGCCGCCGCCGCCCTGCTCGGCGCGACGCTTGCCGTCACCGTCGGCAAGAGCCTGACGCCGCGCTACACCGCCACCGCCCAGCTCTATGTCGACCCGCGCGAGCTTCAGCTCGTCGATCGCGAACTCACGCCGCGCGCGCAGGACGTCTCCGGCATGTCGATGATGGTGGAGAGCCAGGCGCGCCTGATCACCTCCAACAGCGTGCTGCTCCAGGTGATCGAGCAGGCCAATCTCGACAAGGATCCAGAATTCGGCGGCGGCGACGGCAGAAGCGCGATTTCGTCGCTGCTGGGCCTGATCGGCCTCCAGCCCCGCGCGCCCTCCGCGGCGGACAAGAAGGAAGTGCAGCTTGCGGCGCTCGACGCGCTGAACAGGCACATCACGGTTCGCAAGACCGACAAGAGCTTCATCGTCGACATCGAGGTCTGGGCAACCGATCCCGCGAAAGCGGCGATGCTCGCCAACACGCTGACCAACGCCTACCTCACGGAATCCCGCAACTCGCAGGCTTCGGCCGCACGGCGCGCCACCAACGATCTCTCCGGCCGCCTGAAGGAGCTGCGCGAGCGGCTGCGCAACGCCGAGACTGCGCTCGCGACCTACAAGGCCCAGAACAATTTCGTCGGCACCCAGGACACGCTGATCAGCGACCAGCAGCTCTCCTCCAGCAACCAGCGGCTTTCCGCGGCCCGTGCGGCGACGATGGATGCGCAGGCACGGCTCGACCAGATCGAGGCCAGCCGGCGCACGGCGGCGGACGCCGGCGCAATTCCCGAGGCGCTGCAGTCGCCGACCATCGCGAACCTGCGCGCACAATATGCCGATGCGCGCAAGAAATATGCGGAGCAGACCGGCGAACTTGGCCCGCGCCATCCGGCGCTGCGCCAGACCGAGAAGCAGGTCGAGGATCTCAAGCGCACGATTGGCGAAGAGATCGATCGCTTCGCCCAGTCGGCCAAGAACGATTTGACGCGCGCCCGCGACTACGAGGCCTCACTCAACCGGGCGCTGGAAGCGCAGAAGCGACAGAGCGTCCAGCTCAGCCAGGCCGCCGTTCGCCTGCGCGAACTCGAGCGCGAGGCCGACGCCAGCCGCGATGTCTATCAATCATTCCTCAAGCGCTCGCGCGAGACCGAGGAACAGGAAAGCCTGAATACCTCGGCTGCACGGGTTATCGGCGAAGCCACGGTGCCGCAGCGGCGCTCGTTCCCGCCGGCGATGAGCATGTTCGCCATCATCGGCCTGATCTTCGGCGCGCTCGCGGCTTCGAGCTGGTTCGTCGCGGCCGAATTCCTGTTCGCCGGCGCGGTCACGCCGGCGCCCGAGCCGGCCCGTCCCCAGCGCACGCCAGCGCCGCCGCCTCCCCGGGCTCGGGAGATTTCGCGGGCTCCGGAGGTCGCACAGCCTCGGCAGGTTTCGCCCGCTCCGGAAGTCGCAGAGACCCCGCCGGAGCTTGCGGCACCACCGCTGCAACCTTCGATGGTCGAAAAGCCCCTGACCGAAAAGCCGCTGATCGCGCGCCTCCAGGAGGCCGACGTCCTCCACACGCTGGGCGCCATCCTCGCGACCGGCGGCGGCGTCGACCTCACCCGCCTCGGCTGGCCGACGCTGCGCCCCGGCTTTCCCCTGACGACGCTGCTCAACGCCTGGCGCGACATGCGCGGAACGGTGGCCCGGCGTGCCGGCAACAAGGCGATGCCGGTCATCGCGCTGGTCGGTGCCGGCGATACCGTCGGGCGCAGCGTGACGGCGCTGAACTTTGCGCTCGCAGCGTCGCGTGACGGCGCCCGCGTGCTGATGATCGATGCCGATCATCAGGCGCACACTCTCTCCAACAAGGTCAACCGTCCCGGCAAGAGCGAACCGAGCAGGCTCGGCTGGCTATCGATCGGCAGCAAGGCTGCTCGCGAGATCAAGACGGTCAACGGCATCTCGATGCTGCCGGCTGCAGAGAACGATGCCGGCAAGGCCGCCGACGCCATCCGCAAGGCGATTGCGCAGGCACGCTCTGCCGGCGGCTATGACCTCGCGATCCTCGACGGCCCCGCGATGCCGCTCGCGGCCGGCAGCCGCAAGCTGCTCGATGGCGCCGATGCTCTGGTGGCGGTGCTGCCGACCAGTCTCGACATCAACGACAGCCTGGAAGAGATCCTGACCGCACTCGGCCACGCCGAGCGCAAGCTCGTCGGCGTCGTGCTGGACGAGCTCACCCCCGCAACCCAAGCGCGCCAGCGAGGCAGACAATATGCTTGAGCGCCGTATCAATCTCGAAGGCCGGGCCGCAACCGCCGACGTGCCGCGCATCACCGTCGGCGGCCTTCGCATGGCCGCACTCGACCTGGAAGCGACCGCCGATTTCATGATCGAGGCCACCGATCCTGACAATCGCATCGGTCGTCCGCTGTACCTGACCTCGGCCAACGGCGAGGTGCTGGCACGCTGCTCGACCGAGCCGCAGACCGAACGCCTGTTCCGCGCCGCCGACCTGATCAATGCAGACGGCCAGCCGCTGGTGGCAGCCTCGAAGCTGCAATCCTGGTTCCCGCTGCCCGAGCGCGTCGCGACCACGGATTTGTTCCACTTTGTCGCACGCAAGGCGGAAGCACTCGGTCGCACCTTCTACATGTTCGGCGCCAGCGAGGCCGAGAACGCCGCCGCAGTCGAGAACGTCCAGAAGATGTATCCGAACCTCAAGATCGTCGGGTACAGCCACGGCTATCTCCGAGGCGACGCTTTGCGCGCGAAAGTCGAAGAGATCAACGCGCTCGCGCCGGACTATCTGTGGGTCGCGCTCGGCGTGCCCAACGAACAGGCGTTCGTCGAGGAATTCACACCGCTCATGTCCAATGTTGGCGTCATCAAGACGTCGGGCGGGTTGTTCAACTTTTTGTCGGGCAGTCGGTCGCGCGCGCCGCAATGGATGCAGAAGATCGGACTCGAATGGGCCTGGCGCACCTGGCTTGAGCCGCGCCGGCTGCTCTGGCGCTATTTGACCACCAGCCCCCGCGCGCTCTATCTTCTGTTCAGCCGCAATCGGCCCTTCAATCGCTGAAAGAAGAGTAGAAGACGACATGACTGACCGACCGACTGTCCTCGTCACAGGAGGCGCGGGCTATATTGGCTCACATGCCTGCCGCGCCCTGACCGCCGCCGGCTATCAGCCCGTCGTTTATGACAATCTCTCGACAGGTCATCGCAGCTTCGTGACCGGCCCGCTGGTCACTGGCGATCTGCTCGACGGCGCGGCGCTCGCACGTGCCTTCGCCGATCACAAGGTCACGGCGGTGATGCATTTCGCGGCGGCAAGCCTAGTCGGCGAATCCATGACCGACCCGCAGAAATACTACATCAACAACGTGCAGGGCACGCTGTCGTTGTTGCAGGCGATGCGCAACGCGGGCTGCACGCGCATCGTGTTCTCCTCGACCGGCGCCGTCTACGGCAACGCCGATTCCAAGGAGCTGCCCGAGGACTTTCCCTGCGCACCGATCAATCCCTACGGAGCCTCGAAGTGGATGATCGAGCGCATGCTCGCCGATTACCGCACGGCCTATGGTTTCGGCGCATTCTGCCTGCGCTATTTCAACGCCAGCGGCGCCGATCCGGCAGGCGGCATTGGCGAGCTGCGAGACAACGAGACCCATCTCATCCCGCGCGCCATGATGGCCTTGCAGGGGCATGTCGACTTCGCCGTGTTCGGCGACGATTACGACACTCCCGACGGAACCGCGATCCGCGACTATATCCATGTCACCGACCTCGCTGCCGCGCATGTCGCGGCGCTCAAGCTGCTGGAGCAGGGACACTCCGGCGGCAGCTTCAATCTCGGCACCGGCTCCGGCTTTTCCGTGCGCGAGATCCTCACCGCCATCAAACAGGAGACCGGGCGCGAGGTGCCGCACACCATCAAGCCGCGCCGCGCCGGCGATCCGACCTATCTGGTCGCGGATCCCTCTGCTGCGCGAAAAGTGCTTAACTTCGTGCCGCGTCACTCCGACCTGCCCACGGTCATCCGCACCGCCTGGGCCTGGCACCAGAAGGCGCATCCGCTAAGGTCGCGTTAGGCAGCGCGACCGCCCGCGCATTGCCCAGCGGGTGCCTGAACGGCTAGGATAGCAGCGACTGTCGGCGCTGGCAGATGTCCAGCGACCGTATTTTCCGCGTCGCCGGCGATGATGCCGGCCCGCGTGGCTTGGCCGATTGCGCGAGCCGATTTTTCCGAGCGTCAAGGCCACGATCACGTCCGCGCGTCGGCCCGCTGTCAAGCGCGGCCCCAGGGAGCATGGAGCGAATGCATCAGGCTGCACGCCTGGAGTTCGAGCGCGTCATGGAGGAGTTTGGCCGGTGGCACGTCGTGCCCGCGGACGAGCGCTCGCCGGCGCCCGCCTGGTGGTGGGGGCCGGCCATGGCGGTGTTCGACGACCCTGAGCTGATGAGCGGCGCATGGTGCACCATGCTCGATTTGAACGAAGGCGCGAGCTTCGCCGAAGGCGCACGCGCAATTCTCGCGCTGTTCGTCGAGCAGACATCGCTGACAGGACCGCAGGATTTTCCGAGCAGGACCGGGGGCGGAGATCTCGACGTCCGCGAGCTGCATCCGCAGCCGCTAGATGACGGCGCGTTTCAACCGTAACGCAGCGGCTTCTTCGGCGGCAGGATCCGGCCCGGGCTGGAGCGGTGGCGCGACAGGCATCAGCATCGGCCGCAGCAACTCGGCCATCTGCGGCGCCGGCAGCGGCCTGGAAATCAGAAAACCCTGCATCTCGTCGCAGCCATGGGTCCGCAGGAACGCCTCCTGCTCGGCGTTCTCGACGCCTTCGGCGACGACGGTCATGCCGAGTGCCTTGCCCATGCTGATGATCGCCTGCGCGATCGCCTGGTCTTCCGAATCCTGCGGCAGATCTCGCACGAAGGAGCGGTCGATCTTGATCGTATCGATCGGGAAGTGCTTCATCAGCGACATCGACGAATAGCCGGTGCCGAAATCGTCGATGGCGAGGCGAATACCGCGGCTCTGGATGGCGTCGAGCACCTTGAGCGCACGACCGACATTGCGCATCATCATGCTCTCGGTGACTTCGAGCTGGAGCAGCACCGGCGACATGCCGCTTGCGGCCAGCGCCTCGTCGACGTCCTGCAGCAGATGCTCGTCGGCGAACTGCCGCGGTGACAGGTTCACCGCCATCGACACCGGCAGCAGTCCGCGGCGCTGCCAGGCCATGGCTTGCGCGCAGGCTTCATTCAGCACCCAGCGACCGATCGGCACGATCAGTCCGGTCTCCTCGGCGAGCGGAATGAATTGCGCCGGCGAAACGTTGCCGAGATCAGGATGCGTCCAGCGCAGCAGCGCTTCCACGCCGGTGATCTGGCCGGTCTCGATGTCGACCTTGGGCTGGTAGTTCAGCGAAAATTGCTCACGCTCCAACGCCCGGCGCAGCGCGCTCTCCAGCGACAACCGCTCGATCGACTGCGTCTTCACTTCCTTGGAGAAGAAGCGATAGCCGTTCTTGCCGTCTTCCTTGGCGAGATACATCGCCATGTCGGCATTCTTGGTCAGCGTCTGCGCGTCGGAGCCATTGGCCGGATACATCGCGATGCCGATTGAAGCCGTGGTGTGACACTCGTGACCAGCCAGCTCCATGGGCTCGGCGAGCGTCGTCAACAGCCCGGTCGCGATGCGCTGGACGTCGTCGATTTCGCCGCACTGATCGAGGATCACCACGAACTCGTCGCCGCCGAGACGCGCCACCACGTCGCTTGCCCGCAGTGCGGCGCGCAGCCGGTTCGCAATTTCGAGCAGGAGCAGGTCGCCGGCCTCGTGACCCAGCGAGTCGTTGATCACCTTGAAGCGGTCGAGATCGATGAACAGCACGGCGAAGCGGTGATCGTGGCGCTGCGCTACGTCGATCGCCTCGCGGAGCAACCCGTTGAAGGTCTCGCGGTTCGGCAAATCTGTCAGGCTGTCGTGCGAAGCGAGGTACTCGATCCGCTCGTCCGCCCGGTTCTTCTCGTCGGCACGATCGAAATTCTCCATCGCAAAGGAGACGTTGCCGGCGAGGCGCTGCAGCAGCTCGATGAACCCGCCGGTGAAGGTGTCCTGCTCCGTCGACATGTAGATCATGACGCCGACAGGCTCGCCGTGCGTGATCAGCGGGAACGCTGCGCCGGAGCGCGCGCCCTCGCCTTGCAGGACGGCATGGAAGGCGCTCACGCGGCTGTCATTGACATAATCGTTGCTGACGCAGGGCTGCCCGGTGCGAAACGCCGTACCGCTCATGCCGCGGCCTTCGGGCCGATCGGCGTCGACGGAAAGGCGAACGTTCCGGGTGGTCTCGGCGGACGGCCCGGCGGCGGCGACGATCTTGAGTTGATCGCTGTCGGGCCTGGCGAGCGCTATGGTTGTCGAGGTGAACTTTCCGCCGGTGGACGCGGCCTGACACACCAGCTCAAAAAGCTCGGTGCGCGACTTGGCTCGCACGATCGCTTCATTGGTGGCGCTCAGCGCCGCGAACATGCGCGTCAGGCGCTCCTTCTGAGCCTCGGCCCGCGACCGCTCCTCGGCCCGGTCGAAATTGTCGAGCGCGAAGGCGACATTGGCCTGGAGCCGTTGCAGCAGCTCGACGAATTCCGGCGTGAACGTGCCGCGTTCGGGCGAGTTGAAAAGGAACACTCCTTCGACGCGATCGCCATTGAACAGCGGCAGCGCCGCGGAGGATCTGATACCGTTGCGGTGAGCGTCGGTCTGCCAGGGCTTGATCCGGTCGTCGGACAGGACGTCATTGCTGACGCAGGGTTGGCGCGTCCGGAAGGCGGTTCCCGTCAGCCCCCGCCCCTCGGGCACGTGGTCGGATGTGGAGAACTTGAAGGCGCGCACCGTATCCGCGTTCGGCCCGTAGCAGGCGACAACGCGGAGCAGCTCGGCATCGCGGTCGACGAGCGCGATGTTGGCCGAGGTGAACTTGGCGCCTTTCGCCGTTGCTTCGCAGACGAGATCGAAGAGTTCGGCCCGTGAGTGCGCACGCAGGATCGCCTCATTGGTCGCACTGAGCGCCGCATACATTCGCGCCAGGCGATCTTCCTCCTCGGCGATCCGCGCCTTCTCGGCTTCGCGGTCGAAATTGTCGATGGCGAAGCAGACATTCTCGGCGATGCGCAGCATGAGCGCGACGATTTCCTCGTCCTTAGCCCAGGACTGGCTTAGGAAGGAGAGGATGACGCCGATGCTTTGGCCATGCTTGATCAGGGGCGCCGCGATACAGGCGGCAACGCCGGTGTTGATATTGGCCTGCTCCCACGGCGTTCCCTTGGTGCGACGCGCGAGATCGCGTTCGACAAAAGGCTTCTGCGTGCGAAACACTTCGCCGGAAATACCGCGGCCGTAAGGATTCTCCGGATCGGCGGAGTAGCGGGTCTGTGCCACGATCTCCATGTTCTCGCCGGTGCCGGCGACGGGCATCAACCAATGCGAATCCTGCTCCTTCAGCAGAACGAATGTCGCCAGCGACTCGCCGCCATGCACGGAGGCATCGCACACGAGCTGGTACAGTTCCTGCTCGGTTTTCGCACGCAGGATGGCTTCGTTGGTCGCACTGAGCGCGCCGAACATGCGGTTGAGCCGCCGCGTCGCCCGCTCGCTGGTCTGCCGTGCAGTCTCGCGTGTGAAATTGTCCAGCGCATAGGAAATGTTGGCGGACATGCGTTCGAACAGCGACACCATCTGGGCATCGAGCGAGTCTGCCTCACTGCGGGTCACGAACAGCACGCCGACGCTCTTGCCATTGCAAAGCAACGGCAGAGCCGCGGCCGCACCGACATGGGATTCCACCGCTCCTTCGCGCCATGCGAGCGAACGCGGATCGTTCAGAAAATCATTGCTGATGCAGAGCTTCTGGCTACGAAATGCCTCGCCACCGACGCCGGATCCTTCGGGTGTGCCAGCTTCGGTCGTGATCTCGATCGCGCTCAATCGCGCGACGTCTTCGCCGCAACCGGCGGCAAAACGCAGCCGACAGCTGTCCGGCTCCGACAGGAACACCGCGACGGCCATGAAGTCTCCGCTCGCGAACCCGGCGTCGCAGACCTTCTGGTACAGCTCGTCCGGGGATTTCGCGTAGAGGATCGCTTCATTGATGGCGCTCAACGCTGCAAAGGTGCGCGCGAGGGTCGTCTGCACGATCTTAACTCCCGGGCATTTCTGCCTTTTTTATCCCGGCTACTTTATGAACGGCCGTCGCCTAAGTGGTCGTTATTGCGTGTCGCAAACCCGCAATCAAAGTGAACAAGCTGCGAACTAGCGGCGCCAAACTGTCGATAATCCCGCCGCACGGGATGCCGGCGCGCAGAACCTGCAACCAAAGGCGCATTCTCTTTGCGAATCTGCAGCCCTGTATTGGTTTACGGGAGATTGATATCGCTCCCGCGCTTTGAGACGATGGCCCCCAACGAGCAGCCCGTTAAGGGTGTACCAAGCCGAGGAAACGCCATGCCGATCGTCAGGGTCGACCGCCTCACGCGCATCAGCGCCGCACTGCTCCGTGCCGCCGGAGCCTCCGAGGAAGAAGCCGACGCCGTGGCCGTCGGCTGTGTCAACGCCAATCTTGCCGGGCACGACTCGCACGGCGTGATTGCTGTTCCGACTTACATCGACCGTATCAAGGCCGGACATATCGTTCCCGGCGCCAAATGGTCCATCGTCCAGGAATCGCCGACCACGACCGTGATCGACGGCCAGTGGGGTTTTGGCTTCCACGTCAACGCCAAGGCGATGGCGCTGACGATCGAGAAGGCCAAGACGGCGAACGTCGCCGCCTGCACCGTGTTCCGGCAAAGCCATGTCGGCCGGCTCGCCGCCTATCCGCTGATGGCGATGCGCGAAGGCATGATCGGGATTGCGACGGCGGATTCCGGCCGCTCGCCAAAACACGTGGCGCCGTTCGGGGGCAAGGAAGCGCGGCTTGGCACCAACCCGATCTCGATCGCGGTGCCGTCCGACCTCGATGCGCCCTTCTATCTGGACATGGCGACCTCGGCGGTCGCGGCCGGCAAGATCCAACTCGCTGTCGCCCGCGGCGAGGAGATTCCAACGGGGTGGATCATCGATGCCAAGGGACGGCACACCACCGATCCGACCCAATACCGCAAGGGCGGCGCGCTGCTGCCGCTCGGCGGCACCGAAGGCTATAAGGGCAGCGGCCTCGCCGCCATGGTCGAGGTGCTGTGCGGCCTGCTCACCGGTCTCGGGTTCGGCGTTGAGCCGAACGGGCGGCACAATGACGGCTGCTTCATGGCGGTGTTCAACGTCGCCGCGTTCCGCTCGCTGAAGGAGTTCAAGCGCGAGGTCGCGGAATTCGCGCATTACTTGAAATCGACACCGCCGTCCGAGGGCAGCAAGGGCGTCTACTATCCCGGCGAGATCGAAGGTTTGCGCGAGCAGCAGCGCCTGCGCGACGGCATCGAGATCGAGGATGCAACCTGGGACAAGCTGCGCGCACTGGCGCGCGAGTACAGGCTCGAAACAATCCTCGACCTGGCCTGACGGAATTTTGGAGAGCAGCAGCATGACGCGGCAGATGGTACTGGTCGGCTTCCTCCAGGCGCAGAACTGCACGAATTTGCCGAGTTCCTGGCGGCATCCGGACTCGCGCGACGATTCGATGTCGGCGGATTACTATCAGGAGATCGCCAGGATCCTCGAAGCCGGCAAGTTCCACATGGGCTTCTTCGACGATCGCCTGGCGATGCCGGACCGCTACGGCAACGACCACGCCCACACCGTCGAATACGGTATCCGCTGCGTGAAGATGGATCCGCTGATCGTGCTGACCGCGATGGGCATGGTCACCGACAAGCTCGGCTTGGGGGCAACCTGCTCGACCACTTATTACGAGCCGTTCGACGTCGCCCGCCGCTTCGCCACACTCGATTTGATGTCGGGGGGACGCGCCGGCTGGAACGTCGTCACCTCGCTCAATGACGGCGAGGCGCTCAATATGGGGCGCGACTCCCACCCCGAACACGACTCCCGCTACGACCGCGCCGACGAGTTCATGGAGGTGGTGCTCGGCCATTGGGACACCTGGGAAGACGGCGCACTCATCATGGACAAAAAGAGCGGCCGCTTTGCCGATCCGGCCAAGGTGAAGCGGCTCGACCACAAGGGACCTGCCTTCAAGTCCCGCGGGCCATTCACCGTACCGCGCTCGGATCAGGGCCATCCCGTGATCATCCAGGCCGGCGCATCCGGCCGCGGCCAGCGCTTTGCCGGCCGATGGGGCGAGGTGATCTTCACCGCCGCGCGCAATCTCGCGGGCGCCAAGGAAGGTTATGCGGCCGTGCGCAACGAGGCGGCCAAGGCCGGTCGCGATCCCGACCAGATGTTCCTCTGCAACCTGACGACGCCTGTCTGTGGCGCGACCAAGGCCGAAGCCGAGGACAAGATGGCGCTGATCAACAAGCTGCCGCTCGAGATCGACGCGCTGTCACTGCTCGCTGAAGCGCTCAACTACGACTTCGCCTCCAAGGACCTCGACGAGCCACTGACGACGGAAGAGCTGAAGAGCATGCAGGGCATTCTGGGCATCCGCGACGGCGTGCTCAAGACATCAGGCAAGAGCAACCCGAGCGCGCGCGACTTCGTCACCTTCTCGGGCCGTGGCCAGGTGCATGACGCGATGGTCGGCGGCCCCAAGGAGATCGCGGACAAGCTCGAAGAGATGTTCGTCGAGCGCGGCTGCGACGGCTTCGTCATCGCCGCGACCTACGTGCCCGGCTCCTACGCGGACTTCGTGCAGCACATCGTTCCGGAATTGCAGCGGCGCGGCCTGTTCCAGAAGGACTATCGCGGCAAGACGCTGCGGGAAAATCTCGGGCTGAAGCGGCCGGCCGCCGGCGCCTGGAAGGCAAAGCCGCGCGACGCCGCGGAATAACAACGAGGACAGAATATGCGCTGGCTGAAATTCACCGCCTCCGACAAGACATCCTGGGGGATCATTGAGGGTCAGCAGGTGATCGCGGTCGACGGCGACCCGTTCGGCGAATGGAAGCGCACCTCGCGCACGTATCCGCTGGCGCAGGTCAAGATCGAGCTGCCGCTGATCCCGCGCACCTTCTATTGCGTCGGCCTCAACTACCTGAAGCACCTGAAGGAAGCCGCCGACAAGCGCGGCGAGGTGCCGGCCGTCCCTGACAGGCCCGAGATCGGTTATCGCGCGCAGAATGCGCTGATCGCACATGACGAGGAGGTCGTGATCCCGTCGTTTGCGACGGACAAGATCCACTATGAAGGCGAGCTCGTCGTCGTCATCGGCAAGAAGGTGAAGCATCTCACCAAGCAGAACGCAATGGATTGCGTATTCGGCTACACCATCGGCAACGACGTCAGCGAGCGCAGCTGGCAGAAGGCCGACCGTGGCCTGTGGCGCTCTAAGAACGCCGACACGTTCAAGCCGATGGGACCATGGATCGAAACCGAGGCCGATCTCGCCAAGATGCAGACGATCGTCAGGGTCAACGGCAAGGAGACCAACCGCTTCCACACCAACGACATGATCTTTGGCGTGGTGCCGTTCCTGGTCGAGCTGACCAAGTATTTCACGCTGTGGCCCGGCGACGTGATCTGGATGGGCACGGACGGCGCCTCTCCTGATATCAAGCACGGCGATGTCGTGGAGATCGACATCACCGGCATCGGGACGTTGCGCAACCGCTTTGTGCGGGAGCAGCGGTAAGCTCTCGATCCTCGTAGGATGGGTAGAGCGGAGCGAAACCCATCCCCTGGGTTCGTCTCGGAAAGAGCTTGATGGGTTTCGCTATCGCTCTACCCTTCCTACGAAGCGCGCTCAAAATGGCAGCGCTACGCCCGTCTTGATCTCCTTCAGCACCACGTTGCTGCGGACGTAGCGGATGCCGGGGATGCGGAACATGAACTCGTCGAGGAATCTGTTGTAGGCGATCATGTCCTGGACGACGACGCGCAGGTGGTAATCCGCATCGCCCGTCGTCGCAAAGCACTCGAGCACCTCGCGCCGCTTCGTCACCCGCGCGACGAACTCGTCGACGAATTTTGCGTCGTGCCGCTCCAGCGAAACGTGGAGGATCGCGGACATCGCAAAGCCCGCCTGCTCACGCGCAACCAGCGCCGCATAGCCCTGGATGACGCCGCTCTCTTCCAGAGCGCGCACCCGGCGCCAGCACGCAGAGGTCGACATGCCGACCTCCTCCGCGAGCTGCTGGTTGGTGGCGCGGCCATCCTTCTGGAGATGGGCGAGAATCCGCGCGTCCTGGTCTTCGATCATGAGGGCGGCTCCATCTGATAGAATGTACCATTATGTATTCATTCTCGCAAAATCCTACCGAAATCTGCTTCCTTATCAGAACAAATAGGTAAGACCTGCCACTGCCCCGGGCTTAACCTTCGGTGATCAGGCAGGGATGCCGCGGGAGTTCCGCATGGACGCCATTCCGTCACTCGACACCTATGAGCTTTCCGACCGCTACGACCGCGAGGAGGGCCGCGTCTTCCTCACGGGCACGCAGGCAATCGTCCGCATCGCGCTCGACCAGATCAGGCGCGACCGTGCCAACAGCCTCAACACCGCCGGCTTCATCTCCGGCTACCGCGGCTCGCCGCTCGGCGGCGTCGATCTCGAGCTCTGGCGCATCGAGGAGCGATTGAAGCAGGACCGCATCGAGTTCCTGCCGGCCGTGAACGAGGATCTCGCGGCGACCGCCGTGCTCGGCTCGCAGCAGGTCGAGACGCAAGGAGATCGCGAGGTCGATGGCGTGTTCGGGCTCTGGTACGGCAAGGGCCCCGGCGTCGATCGCTCCGGCGATGCGCTCAAGCACGGCAACGCTTACGGCTCCTCTCCGCATGGAGGCGTGCTCGTGGTCGCGGGCGACGACCATGGCTGCGTGTCATCGTCGATGCCGCACCAGTCCGACGTCGCCTTCATGAGCTGGTTCATGCCGACGCTGCATCCGGCCAGCGTCGGCGAATATCTGGAGTTCGGCGAATATGGCTACGCACTGAGCCGCTTCTCCGGCATGTGGGTCGGCTTCAAGGCGATCTCGGAGATCGTGGAATCCGGCGCCTCCGTCGCGCTGCGCCCGCCGCGCCTGTTTCGCACGCCCGACTTCACGCCGCCGCCGGGCGGGCTGCACTACCGCTGGCCCGACCTGCCGGGCCCGCAGATCGAGGAGCGGCTGGAGGCCAAGAAGCACGCGGTCTACGCATTCGCGAAGGCCAATCCGATCGATCGCCACATCTACGACATTCCGGGTGCAACATACGGCATCGTCACGACGGGCAAGGCGCATCTCGACCTGATGGAAGCGCTGCGGCTGATGGGCCTCGATGAAGCCGCCTGCCGCAGCATCGGCATCGACGTCTACAAGGTCGGCATGGTCTGGCCGCTGGCGCTGCATGACGCCATGGCGTTCGTGAAGGGCAAGCGCGAGATCCTCGTGGTCGAGGAGAAGCGCGGCATCATCGAGAGCCAGTTCAAGGAATATTTCTACGACTATCCGGGCACCAAGCCCGAGCGCATGGTCGGCAAGCACGACGAGCGAGGGGCGCGGCTGATCTCCTGGATCGGCGAATTGTCGCCCCGCGCGCTGGCGTCCGTGCTGGCGCGCCGACTCGATCCGATGTTTCCGGGCCTCAATCTTGCCGCGCGCGCAGCCGCGCTGCTGCCGGAGGCCGAGCGCACGATCAATGTCCCAGGCGCGACGCGCACACCGTATTTCTGCTCGGGCTGTCCCCATAACACCTCGACAAAGGTGCCCGAGGGCTCCAAGGCGCTGGCGGGCATCGGCTGTCATTTCATGGCAAGCTGGATGGACCGCGAGACCTCCTCGCTGATCCAGATGGGCGGCGAGGGCGTGAACTGGGCGGCCTCGTCACGATTCACCGGGCATAAGCATGTGTTCCAGAATCTCGGCGAAGGCACCTATTATCACTCGGGCTCGATGGCGATCCGGCAGGCGATCGCCGCCAGAGCCAATATCACCTACAAGATCCTGTTCAACGATGCCGTGGCGATGACCGGCGGCCAGCCGGTCGACGGCCCCATCAGCGTGCATGCGATCGCGCACAGCGTCCGCGCTGAAGGTGTTGCGCGGATCGCGCTGGTGTCGGACGATTCCGCGCAATTTCTCCCGGCAGACCTGCCTGATGGCGTGACCATCCATCCCCGAGAGGAGATGGACGCCGTGCAGCGCGAGCTGCGTGATGTCTCCGGCGTCTCGGTCCTGATCTACCAGCAGACCTGCGCCACCGAGAAGCGGCGCCGGCGTAAGCGCGGCCAGATCGCCGACCCCAAACGCTTTGCCTACATCAACGACCTCGTCTGTGAAGGCTGCGGCGACTGCTCAGTCGAGTCGAACTGCCTCAGCGTCGAGCCGAAGGAGACGCCGTTCGGCCGCAAGCGCCAGATCAATCTCTCGGCTTGCAACAAGGACTTTTCCTGCCTCAACGGGTTCTGCCCGAGCTTTGTCACCGTCGAAGGTGCGACACGCCGGACGAAAAGTGCGAGCCGGATCGACGCAATCGACCGCGCGGCCACGCTTCCGCTGCCCGCGCCCACCACACTCGACCGGCCCTACGATCTGCTCGTGACCGGCGTTGGTGGCACCGGCGTGATCACGGTCGGCGCGCTGATCGGGATGGCCGCACATCTGGAACGGCGCGGCGTCTCGGTGCTGGACTTCACCGGCTTTGCGCAGAAGTTCGGGCCCGTCCTGAGCTACATCCGCGTTGCCGCCTCGCCCGAGGCGCTGCATCAGGTCCGCATCGACCAGGGCGCGGCCGACGCGCTGATCGGCTGCGACCTCGTCGTCAGCTCCTCGCCAAAGGCATCCGGCACCTACCGCCGCGGCACGCGCGCCGCGGTCAACACCGCGGAGATGCCGACCGGCGACTTTGTCCGCTTCCGCGACGCCGATCTGGCCTCGCCCGCCCGCCTGCGCGCGATTGGCCGCGTGATCGGAGACGCCAATCTCAGCGCAATCAACGCGAACGCGCTGGCCGAACGGCTGCTCGGCGATGCCGTCTATGCCAATGTCATCATGCTCGGCTTTGCCTGGCAACGCGGGCTGGTTCCGGTCTCGCTATCGGCGCTGCTGCGCGCAATCGAGCTCAACGGCGTTGCGATCGAACGCAACAAGCAGGCATTTTCCTGGGGTCGGATCGCCGCCGCCGATCCGGACTCTCTGCCAAAAGTGGAAGAAGCGCCCAAGGCCGAGACACTCGACCAGCTGATCGACCGGCGCGCCGATTTCCTCACCGCCTATCAGAATGATGCCTATGCGGCGCGCT
The DNA here is from genome assembly GCA_023435725.1 of Pseudomonadota bacterium. GTDB lineage: Bacteria > Pseudomonadota > Alphaproteobacteria > Rhizobiales > Xanthobacteraceae > Bradyrhizobium. Next base: position 56,920 of record JAEYRD010000203.1, read on the forward strand.
ATCGGGCGATCGTCACAGAGATCCGCGACACCGAAGCCGCCTTGAACAGCACGGCACTGACCGAGGCAGTCGCGCGCGCCCTGTTCAAGCTGATGGCGTACAAGGACGAGTACGAGGTGGCGCGCCTGCACATGCAGAGCAGCTTCCGCGACGAATTGAAGCGCGAATTCGAGGACGGCTTCAGCGTCCACTATCACCTCGCCCCGCCGTTCCTGCCGTCCAAACGCGACTCCCGCGGCCGGCCGCGCAAGCGTACCTTCGGTCCGTGGATCCAGATGCCGCTCGCCGTGCTCGCGCGGCTGAAGGGGCTACGCGGGACACCGTTCGATCCGTTCGGCTACACCCAGGAACGGCGGATGGAGCGGGAACTGATCACCTGGTACGAAGGCCTGATCGAACGAATGCTTGGCAGCCTCGACGCGGCGCATCTGCCCGATCTCGTCGCCGTCGCAAAGGCGCCGATGGAGATTCGCGGCTATGGCCCTGTGAAGGACGCTGCGATGACGAAAGTGAAAGCCGAGGTCGAGCGGCTCCTCACTGGTCTGGACGCACCGTCGCCGGCAAATATCCGCGCCTACGGTTGACGGGGCGCCCGCGACGCTTCAGCCTCAGGATCCGCGGGGCCCCGTGATGGCGCACCTGCAATCGGGTGACACATCATGGATTTCGACCAGTTGACCCTGAGCCAGGCCGCAGCCGACCTCCGCGCGGGGAAAGTCACGAGCACCACGCTCACGACGGAAGCTCTTGCCCGCGCCAAAGCCGGCGCCGATCTGAACGCCTTCGTCACCCTGGACGAGGCCGGCGCGTTGAAGGCGGCGGCCGCATTCGACGCGAAGGACGACAAGGACGCGCCGCTCGGCGGGATCCCGATCGTAATCAAGGACAACATCGAGGTCGCGGCGCTTCCGTGCAGCGCCGGCACGCCCGCGCTGAAGAACTACGTTCCGCAGGCGGACGCGCCTGTGGTGGCGAAATTGCGGGAGGCCGGCGCGGTCATCATCGGCAAGACCAACATGCACGAGCTTGCGTTCGGCATCTCCGGCTACAATACCGCGTTCAAGACCGGGGCGGACTTCGGGGTGCGCAACGCCTATGACCGCTCGCTGATCGCCGGCGGCTCCTCCTCCGGAACGGGCGCCGCGATCGGTGCCCGGATCGTGCCGGGCGGCCTCGGCACCGACACCGGCGGATCGGTGCGCGTGCCGGGCGCGCTGAACGGCTGTGCCTCGCTGCGGCCGACCGTCGGCCGTTATCCGCAAGCCGGCATCGCGCCGATCTCGCATACCCGCGACACCGCAGGCCCGATGGCGGCCACCATGACAGACGTCGCGCTGCTCGATCGCGTCATTGCCGGCGGCAATGCGATCGTACCGGTCGATCTCAGGCAGATCCATCTCGGCCTCGTGAGCAGCATCCTCACCAATCTCGACGAAGATACGGAAGCCGCGTTCCACGCCGCACTCGACCGCTTGAAGTCGCAAGGCGTGACCGTGATCGAAATAGCCATGCCGGAACTGGCCCAGCTCAACAGCCAAGTCGGGTTTCCGATCGCGCTCTACGAGGCCTATGACGACATGGTCGCCTACCTCAAGCACACCGGCACGGGCGTGACCATCGAGGCGATGGTCAGGCAGATCGCGAGCCCCGACGTCAAGGGCACCTATGAGGGGCTCGTGCTGCCGCGCAAATTGCCGGCGCCCGACGGCAGCCTTGTCGATGCAAAACCGCTCTACGACGAAGCCATCAACGTCGCGAGGCCAGCGCTTCAGGCGCACTACCAGCAGACCTTTGCGAACAACGGGCTCGACGCCATCGCCTTCCCGACCACGCCGCGGGTCGCGATTCCTTCCAACGCGGATTCCAGCAGCCTCGAAAACTTCGGGCTCTTCATCCAGAACACCGACCCCGGCAGCAATGCCGGCATTCCCGGCATCCAGATCCCGATCGCGCTCGGCGCCGCAAGCAGGCTTCCGATCGGACTCGAGCTCGACGGCCCCGCCGGCAGCGACGAACGGCTGCTTGCGATCGGCATGGCGCTCGACACCGTGTTCGGGCGACTGCCGCCGCCGCGCCGCTCATGAATAGGGATTGATCAGCTTCTGCTGCTCCGCACTGTGGTGCACGAGCATGTCGATGAACGTCCTGACTTTAGCCGATAGATGGTGGCGATGCGGATAGACCGCATTCATCGACATCTCGACCGGCCGGTATTCCGGCAGGAGGCGTACCAGCCGGCCGGCGTCGAGATCGTCGCCCACCAGGAATCCGGCCGCCAGACTGATACCCGCGCCCTGCAAAGCCGCCTCGCGGAGGGCTTCGCCGCTGTTGGTGACCAGATTGCCCGACACGCGCACCGAGGCCGGCGTGCCCTTGCGATCGAAGAAGCGCCACTCGTCGAAGGGGTAGTTGATGTGGCGCACGCAATTGTGCGCGGCGAGCTCCTCTAGCGTCTGCACGCGCCCATGCGCCTCGATATAGGCGTGCGAGCAGCACAGCACGTGCCGCCAGGTCGCAAGGCTTCGCACGATCAGGCTCGAGTCGGGTGGCGCGATCATGCGCAGCGCGAGATCATACCCCTCCTCGATCAGGTCGACGTTGGTCTCGCCCATGCGCAAATCGACCTTGACCTCGGGATAGGTCGCGAGGAATTCCGCCATCACGGGCGCGACGAATTGCACCATGTGGGTGGCGGTGTGGATGCGCAGTGTGCCGCGCGGCGTCGACTGCAGCGCGCCGGCGATGTCGTCGGCCTGTTCGAGATCGGCGAGAATCTGGGTCGAGCGGTCGTAATAGGCCTTGCCGATTTCGGTGAGGCTTACTTTCCGCGTGGTGCGGTTGAGCAGCCGCGCACCGAGCCGGTCCTCCAGCGCCTGGACGTGGTTGCTCACCATGGTCGTCGACATGTTGAGCCTGCGGGCGGCAGCGGAGAAGCCGCCATTTTCGACCACGCGGACGAAGGCGGTGAGGCTGGTGAAGCGGTCCATGGCTTGAGGCTCCGATTATCCGCCATTGGTGGATAATGCTTCCATTAATTCCGGGATTATCACAATCACCGGGACAACGCATCTTACGGTCGTCGGTGGCGTACCGTTCGAAGCGGGCGCCCGGGAAGCTCCGAGGATGCCATGTCGAACGTGTCTTATGTGACTGAAACCAATGAGAAAACAGGTCTCCGCCCATCTCGCCAGGCGATCAAGCGGGCGGCCATCGGCTTGGCCCTGGCCCTCGGCATCGCGGTGGCTGGCGACTATGGGTACGATTACCTGAGGAACGGCCGCTACCTCGAATCCACCGACGACGCCTATGTGAAGGCGGATTCCACGATCATCGCGCCGAAGGTCTCGGGCTACATCGCGAAGGTGCTGGTCGGCGACAACGAGAAGGTCAAAGCAGGTCAGGCGCTCGCGAAGATCGACGACCGCGACTTCAAGGCTGCGCTCGACCAGGCCCGCGCCGACGTTGCCGCCGGTGAAGCCTCGGTGCGCAACATCGATGCCCAACTCGAGCTGCAGCAGCCGATCATCGAGCAGAGCACGGCCGATGTCACTGCTGCGGACGCCAATCTGAAATTCGCGCAGGAGGAACGCGCCCGCTACGACGACCTGATGAAGTCGGGCTCCGGCACGATCCAGCGCGCCCAGCAGACCGATGCGGCGCTGCGCGCCAGCAACGCGCAATTACAGCATGCAAAATCGGGCCTCGTGGCCGCGCAGCGCAAGGTCGATGTGCTCACCACCCAGCGCGCGCAGGCGACGGCCCAGCTCGAGCGCGCCCGCGCAGTGGCGCAGCAGGCAGCGCTGAACCTGTCCTATACCGAGATCACCGCGCCGGTCGAAGGCACGGTCGGCGCCCGCTCGCTGCGGGTCGGCCAGTTCGTGCAGGCCGGCACGCAGTTGATGGCGGTGGTGCCACTCGATGCGGTCTATGTCGTCGCAAATTTCAAGGAGACGCAGCTCACGCATGTGCGTCCGGGCCAGCCGGTCGAGCTGCGCGTCGACAGCTTCCGCAATCAGACCCTGCGTGGCCACGTCGACAGCCTGTCGCCGGCGAGCGGGCTGGAATTTGCGCTGCTGCCGCCCGACAACGCCACCGGCAATTTCACCAAGATCGTGCAGCGTGTGCCGGTGAAGATCGTGCTTGACGACCACAACCTGACCGGCCTGCTACGGCCAGGCATGTCCGCGGTCCCGACCGTCGACACCAAGGCGACCGTGGCGGCCGAGCGCGAGACGGCCAAGCGCCTCGCCGACAATACGTCCCGCCCGAACGGCGGCTGAGCCCAGGAGACCGGCAGGATTGTCAAGTCCTGGCGGACAATCCTTCCTGCGCTTCCTCAATTATCGAAACCATCCGCCTAATGCATCCTGTCTCCGTACCGAGACGAGGCTTCCATGAGCACGCTCCAACCGACCCTGAACGCCGCCTCCGCTGCCAATCTTCCCGCCCCTGCCGCGGCTCCGACCGCGCCAGCGGTGCCAGTCAAGACCTGGATCGCCGTCGTCGGCGCCACGCTCGGCGCCTTCATGGCGGTGCTGAACATTCAGATCGTCAATGCCTCGCTCGCCGATATCCAGGGCGCGATCGGAGCCGGCATCGACGACGGCGGCTGGATCTCGACCTCTTATCTGATCGCCGAGATCGTGGTGATCCCGCTGTCGGGGTGGCTCGCGCAGGTGTTCTCGATCCGGATCTATCTGCTCACCAACGCGATCCTGTTCTTGGCTCTCTCCGCGGCCTGTGCGCTGGCACAGGACCTGCCGCAGATGATCGCGCTCCGCGCGGTTCAAGGCTTCACCGGCGGCGTGCTGATCCCGATGGCTTTCACGCTGATCATCACGCTGCTGCCGCGCGGAAAGCAGCCGGTGGGCCTCGCAATGTTCGCGCTGTCGGCGACGTTCGCCCCGGCGATCGGCCCGACCATCGGCGGCTATCTCACCGAGAACTTTGGCTGGCAATACATCTTCTACGTCAACCTCGTGCCCGGCGCGATCATGGTCGGCATGCTCTGGTACGCGCTCGACGCCAAGCCGACGAAGCTGTCGCTACTGCGCGAGGGCGACTGGGCCGGCATCATCACCATGGCGATCGGCCTGTCCGCGCTGCAGACCGTGCTGGAGGAAGGCAACAAGGACGACTGGTTCGGCTCGCCCTTCATCGTCAGGCTGTCCGTGATCGCGGCCGTCGCGCTGACCGCCTTCCTGATCATCGAACTGACGGTGAAGAAGCCGCTGCTCAATTTGCGCCTGCTGGTGCGCCGAAATTTCGGCTTCGGCATGCTCGCGAATTTCCTGCTCGGCGTCGCGCTTTACGGCTCGGTGTTCATC
>JAEYRD010000225.1 GCA_023435725.1 Pseudomonadota bacterium
CCCCAGATGTGGCCCTGGAAGCTGGAGATCGAGCTGTTGTTCGGGATCCAGGTGCTGCCGAGCGAATCGATGAGGAAGGTGATGTTTCCGCCATTCTGCGGACCGGCGGCACTCTGAACCGGCGAAAGACCTGCCATAGCCGTCAAGGCGGCCGCCACCACGGAGCTGGCGACCAGCAAGCGGCGCCGGGATAGCGAGAGCGAAGAGAAGCGTGCGGTCACGGATAGCTCCTGATGATTGGTGGCATCGATCGGGTCACGGCTTTCACGGAGATGCTTCGGCATGACCGGCGTTTCCGCGTAGGAGAAGCGAAACGAAGAGCCCTGGCCATTCCAAATTTCGCTTGAGACGAGCAACAAATGCCTCGGGACCGAGGCAATGAGCGCGCCAGCCATTTTGTCACGATCGCGAACGCGCGCGATCGAGGTTGGCCTGTGGCCAACCACTCATCCGTTGCCGTCTTGATCGCGCGTTCGTTTGAGTTAAAGCTTCGAGCCAATCCTCTCGAGCTCGTTAAGTCGCGTGGCGTATCGTCAGATTGAAAAGACATTCTGCAGAATCCGGAGCGCGGTAGAACGGCATTGATGCCGACGCGCGAAATATGAATTTTGCTACCATCGAATTGCGCGCCGGAGTTTGCGAAGGTGGCGCCGTCTCAGGTGAGACGGAGCAAGTTTGATTTCATGACGGATGCGTCGCTACTTTCCAGGCCTGCCGATGTAACGGCGGCGCCTGCTGCCGGTCGCACGGAATCATTCCACGGCGCCGGCGAAGTTGTGGTGACGGTGGTCGCCGACGTTGCGCGTTCGTCGGAGACGTCGGCATCGCGTGCGCGCAGCCTGGCATGGCGCTCGTTCGTTCTGCCCTGGCTCCTGCCGTTCGGCCTGCTCCTCGTCTGGCAATTTCTTTCGGCGACGGGGATAGTATCCACGGCAATCGTGCCGGCTCCATCCGACATTTGGGAAGCTGCACGGCAGCTTGCCGAGCGCGGCGAATTGCAGCATGACATCCTGGTCAGCCTTCGCCGGGTTGCGATCGGCTTCAGCATTGGCGCCCTCGGTGGGTTGCTGTTCGGCTTGGCCGTGGGGCTGTTCGAGCCGCTGCACGATCTGTTCGATCGGTCGCTGCAGATGATCCGGACCATTCCGCACCTGGCGTTGGTGCCACTGATGATCCTCTGGTTCGGCATCGGGGAGGAGCCGCGGCTCATTCTCGTCGCGATGGGTTCGCTCTTCCCGGTCTACATCAACACGGTCGGAGGCATCCGCAACGTCGATCCCAAATTGATCGAGCTCGGCAAATCCTATGGCCTTGGCCGCGCCGAGCTGGTCTGGTCCATCATTCTGCCGGCGGCGCTCCAGCCGATCCTGGTCGGGATCCGCTATGCGCTTGGCGTGGCCTGGCTTACTCTGGTCGTCGGTGAAACGATCGCATCGCGGGACGGGGTTGGATACCTCGTGCAGAATGCCCGTGAGCTGCTGCGCATCGACATCATCGTGCTGGCCATCATTCTCTACGCCATCGCAGGCTGGTTGTCGGATTTCATCACGCGCTTGATCGAGCGGCGCCTGCTGCGCTGGCATCCGAACTATGCTGACAGGGTGAAGGCATGAGCGGAGCCAGCGTCAGCCTGCGTTCGGTCGGCAAATCATTCGCCGGCCGCACGGTTCTTGATAACGTCGATCTCGACATCGCCGCCGGGCAGTTCGTCTCGATCATCGGACCAAGCGGGGCCGGCAAGTCGACGCTCCTGCGCCTCGTGGCCGGGCTGGACGCACCCTCGCGGGGCCGCATCGAGCTCCGCTCGACGGGCCACAAGGCCGACGTGCGCCTGATGTTCCAGGAGGATCGTCTGCTGCCGTGGCGGACGGTCCTCGGCAATGTGCTGCTCGGCATCAAGGGCAGGAAGAGCGACGCCGGGCGCATTCTCGAGGCGGTCGGGTTGCTGGGGCGCGAAAGTGAGTTTCCGGTGGGGCTGTCCGGCGGCCAGCGCCAGCGTGTGGCGCTGGCGAGAGCGCTGATCCACGAACCGGACCTGTTGCTGCTCGACGAGCCGTTCGGAGCGCTCGACGCCATCACCCGCGCCGCGATGCAGTTGCTGCTGGGGCAGTTGCTCATCGCGCGGCCGCGTACCGTCGTGCTGGTCACGCACGACGTCGAGGAAGCATTGCTGCTCTCCGACCGCGTGCTCCTCGTCAAGGACGGCGGCATCGCGCGCGATCTGATCTTCGATCAGCCGCGTCCGCGGCATCGCGGTGATCCGGGGCTGTCAGCTCTGAAGGAGGAGTTGCTCGACGGTTTGCTGTCGGCCGAGCGCGACTTGGCTGCCGTTGCATAACAAGACGAAAGGATGACGATATGACTCTTGGTGGATCGACGCGCGGTGGCGCTGGTATGTCGCGGCGTACGGTGCTGTCGATTGGTGCGGGACTTGCCGCGGCTGCTGCGGGGGCAGGCGGCTCGCCGCACGCGAATGCCGCCGATGCCGTGCCGCCGCAGCTGACCGTCGCGGTCATCGGAGACGGCCGTACCGGCGTCTGGGCATCGTTGCGGGCAGGCGTGGGTGGCCGCAATCTCGAGCAGGAGCTCGGCACGAAGATCGTATGGCAACCGGGTTTTACGGCGTCGCTTCCGGTCATGGAAGCGATCAAGGCCGGCTCCGTCGATTTCACCTTTGCGACTGCAACCGCGGTCGTGAATGCCGTTCCGGCCCGTGTTCCGATCGTGCCGCTCGCGGCCTATCCGTTGCCGGTCGACGAGGTCGACTTCCTGGTACAGGCCAATTCGCCGATCAAGACCGCGGCCGATTTGAAAGGCAAGAAGATCGCCCATCAGAACGGCACGACGGGTACCTACAGCCTGATCAAATATCTGGAGACCGCCGGCCTCAGATTGTCGGACGTGGCGGCGGTCAGCCTGAGCGGGGCAGATGCGTTCACCGCGTTTGCGCAGGGAAGCATCGACGGCTGGATTCACTGGCAGCCAGCCACGGCGCTCGCGCTGACCAAGCTCGGCGGCAAGGCGCGCCTGCTGCCGGACGTGAAGACCTACGACTATGCCTTCTACGTCGCACGGAGTGACGCCGCGGTGAAGTATCCGCAACTCTTCGCCAAGTTCGTGAAGATCATCCGGGAGACCCAGGCCTATATTTTCGCGCATCCGGCTGAATCGGTTGCGCTCTGGGCGTCGCAAGGCGGCTTTCCGCCCAACGGGACCGAGCAGGCCGTCTACGAAAAGCTTGTCCGCGATGCCAGGCTGTCTGAATCAACCGCGGTCGCGCTGAAGCCGATCGATGAGGCAGCCGCAGCGTCGACCCAGGACCTCGCCGACAATTTCCACGCGCTCGGCGTCCTGCCGAACAAGGTCGACGTCCGATCCTTCCTGCTCGGCACGCAGTTCGATGCCGCGAAGAAGGCCGTCGCGCTGGAGCTCGGCGCATAATCAGCGACGCCTGACCCAACAACAGAGAAATCATTATGAACGCTCAAGTCGGCGAGACGGTGTCGATCACGTCCGCCACCATCGGCCAATTCGGCCGTTACCTGCTCAGCGCGGGTACGAACCATTTCATTTCCGATCAGCGTGTGGCGGTCGGCGGTCCCGGCGAGGCGATCACAGCCGGTGAATTGCTGCTGTCGTCTCTCGGCAGCTGCTCGCTCGGCCTCATCCAGAAGACGGCGAAAGAACGGGGAATCGTCTTGCGCGAGGCCGGATCCGAAGTGTCGTTCCGGCGTCACGCGATCGATCCGACGCAGTACGAGTGGATTCGCATCGTGGTGCGCCTGTCCGGCGTGACGGCGGGCGATGCTGAAGCGCTGGTTGCCGGTTTCACGGCCAATTGCCCGATCTACAACACGCTGAAGCGTGGCGGTCCCGTCGAGATCTCATGGACTGTGAGCTGACCCATGCCTGACAAGAAATTGCACCTTGCCGCCTTTGTCTCCGCGGGCCCGGTTTCCGGCAGCCACGCCGGATGGCGGCATCCGAAGGCGGATGGCGACCTGCTGTCCGCCGCTTATTACCAGAACATCGGCCGGCTGCTGGAGCAGGGGCGCTTCGATCTTCTCTTCATTGCGGACATCCTCGCAATCCCGGACACGCTGGGCGGCAGTCTGGACAGCCAGCTTCGCTACGGCGCGCTCGGCGCGTTGCGGCTCGATCCGCTGGTGGTGCTCTCGATCGTCGCGGGCGCGACGAAGCATCTCGGTCTCGGTGCGACCATTTCGACAACCTACGCCCAGCCCTATGTGCTGGCGCGGGCGCTCGCGACGCTCGATCATCTCAGCGGTGGCCGCGCCGCCTGGAACATCGTCACCTCGTTCCAGGAGGGCGAGGCGCGCAATTTCGGCCTGACCGAGCAGCTCTCGCGCGAGGAGCGCTACGAACGCGCCGACGAGTTTCTCGAGGTCGTGACCAAGCTGTGGAATTCGTGGGAGGATGGTGCGCTGGTCCGGGATCGCCAGACGCCGCTGTTCGCCGACCCTGCGCGGGTGCACCGGATCGACCATTCCGGCAAATGGTTCAACGTGCGAGGCCCGCTCAATGTCAGCCGGCCGCCGCAAGGGCGCCCGGTCTTCATCCAGGCCGGCGCTTCCGATCGCGGCCGCGACTTCGCCGCGCGATGGGCAGAGGTGATCTTCGTGACGCCGGGTCTGATCGACGTCGCGGTCGAATTCCGCAATGACCTGCGCGCCCGCGCCGTGCGGTTCGGTCGCGATCCGGACACGATCAAGGTGCTGCCCGGCATCGTCCCGGTGATCGCGGATACAGAGAAGCAGGCGAAGGCGCTGCACGAAGAGCTCCACGAATTGTCCCATCCGGAATCCGGTCTCTCGACATTGTCCTATCATCTCGGCGTCGACCTCTCGCACTTCCCGCAGGATCAGGTCCTGCCTGAGAACCTCGATGTTCCCGGTGTCGAAGGGCACTATCGCGAAGTCTCCGAGCTGACGCGGCGCTCGGGTTTGAGCCTCGCCGAGCTGGGACAGCGCTATGGAGCGGGAAGAACCACCAGCGGATTTTCCGGTACGCCCGGCACCGTGGCCGATCGCATGCAGGAGTGGTTCGAGGCGGGCGCCTGCGACGGCTTCATGTTGCAGGTCCCGTATCTTCCAGGCGGCTTGGAGGACTTGGTTCACGGGCTCGTGCCTGAATTGCAGCGTCGCGGCTTGTTCCGAACCGAGTACGACGGTTCGACCCTGCGCGATCAGCTCGGCTTGCCTCGCCCGCCAGATTAAGGGGCGCCCGCGATCTTCGGCGATTGCGAGGCCGTCATAGAGCTGAAAACGCTCAGTGGGTGCGTAGACGAGTTGTGACGCCACAGGCCCGCCGATTCAACCCGGCGGGCTCGCTACGTTCTGAGGGCGTCAACCGCGTGGGCGACGAGAACGCCAATGCTGAGTACGATCAGGCAAACAATCGCCGCTTGAAATAACATCGGAGTAAATTCCGTGGGGCCAGGGTGGGCTGTCATAGACCCTCACATTTCGCCAGCATTTGGCCGCCCCGGAGGCGCTTCGGTGTTCGACTCGTTACAAGTATGCAAGGTTATTGGCCCTGCACGACGATGTCTTCACTCATTCAAAGCGGTGCGAGAATCTGCCAGACGATCAGCAGCACCACGATCACCAGCACAACGTAGATCGTCCTGCGGCCGATCCGGTTCATTCAAGAACCTCATATTCGAACGCCACGCCTTCCGGATCGTTCTCCTCGAACCATGTCTCCGCGGCATCCTGGCTGGCGAACACCTTGATGTGGTCCTTATCGCCGACCTGCTTGGTGGTATTGACGTAGACAAAGACGGTCATTGATCCCTCTTCAGGTTGCGTCTGTCCCAATGCGGTTCTTTGTCAACCGGCGTCCAATTTTGCCCCCTACTTCATGACCGAGCTGGAGGACGACATTTCGGCCGACCTTGAGGACGGCGGCGACACCGAGCCTCGGGAGCTTTGACCGGATGATCGATCAATCCAAGTCATGGCAGCAAGGGGTACTCTCGAACATTGATGCCGAGCAGGACACCGGTGTGGCCGCGCGGAGAACCGCGGGTGCATCGCACGTTGGCCTGAGAAGTGAAGCCTAGTAGACTTGCACATCTTGGCTGTCCGAAGGCAACGTTGCTCGCCCCTGATTGATAGGAGGAATCCTTATTATGAGAAGCAGGATCGGTGTTGCGCTCGTCGCAGGTGTAATGTCATTGGCATCGACGGTACCGCTGACGACGGTCGAGGGAGCGCAGCAGCAAATCGTCAGCCAAGGAGCAGATTCTGGAAAAGCTACCGATTTCAGCGCGCGTCGCCGACACTATGCGCGCTTCCGAGACGTTGATCGGTCCTACGCGGGCTTCCACTATCGCCCGTATCTGCTTCGCTCCTGCGCTTATGCGCAGCCGTACTACTTTCAGTCATATCCATGTTACGGGCCGGTGCCTTACGCGTACGGGTTCAGGTATGGTCCGTTGTGGTGGTGAAGACGAAAGCATGACGTACGCGCTTCCCGTGACTGTAGTTGGTGGCCTCTTCGCGCTGGAAGGACCTCATCCGCACTTATGGTGCGCGACGGACGGCGAAGCGTCCTGATCCCCGAAGCACTTTAACGGCGAGCGCAACCAAAAAGCGGCCGCCAGCGCCAGCAGCAACGACAGTCCGCCAACGATCAGAGGCAGAGCACGCCGAGGCCCTGCCAAGTGTGCATTATGTGCGCGCAAACAAGAACGGCCCCTGAATTTCGAGAGGCCGAATACGATCTAAGTCTTTGATTTTGTTGGTGAGCGCGCTGGGGCTCGAACCCAGGACCCCGTGATTAAAAGTCCTACGCGGAAATGATCCGAGTATGGAAACTCTACGGAGACCGCCCGGACATCCTCTCGAAAGTGTGCAGCTGGCAGGTGCTAGCGAGCCTTACGCGCACACTGCTGCCGGAGCGCGTGCGTCGGGAGTTCGAGACTAAGATCATCGCGGGCGAGAAGGTGACGGCTAAGTCGATTGCTGCCAAAGCAGGCGCGAGGAAGGCCGGCCGACCGAGCAAGGCCGCTGTCAAACGACGCCCGACGCACTAGCGCGACCATGGCCAGGACAACGACGATTGCGGTTTTTTGGCTTGAGGCTGGGCCGGGGTTGGCGCCGGCTTTGGCACCCGGGCGACATTGGCCGGCTGCCGCGGACGCGGCAACGGTACTTCAGGCATGACCCTTGGCTCTTCTGGGATCGCGTTCGTAACGTCAGGCATCATCTCCTTTGGCGCTGAGGAGTTGGCAGTGACGCGGGCGAGTTGCTCCTGGTTTGCGTTGAGGCGATCGGTGAGCGTCTGGCTTTCGCGTGCCATCTTGGTTTGGTTCGCCTTGATCTCGTCGATGATAGTATTTTTGCGCGCCGCTTCTTCCTGGCTCGCCTTCAGTTGGCTCGCGAGATTTTCATTGTCGTGGACCAACTGCTCTTGCGTCACCTTGAGCTGTTCGACCGCTTGCTTCATGGCAGCGAGATCGCGCGTCATCGACTGGAGCTGCTGCGTCAAGTCGGAAACGATGGCAGACGGCACGGCCTCTTTTGGTGCGGCGGCTTCTCGGGGGCCGTGCGTCAGAGGTGCAGGGTCCGAAGGGGCCGTCATCGCCGGATGAGCGGAGGACGACCACCACCACCAAGCACCGGCTGCTGCCAACAGAAAGCAGACGAAAGCCACATAGCGCTGTTTTGTCGATTGAAGGTTCGTTGCCGGCTGGGCGCGAGACGTCTCTATGCTGGTCGGCTCGGCCGAGGGGCCGACTTCCGCTTCGCGCGCCAGATCCGAAAGCTCCTCCGCGATCTGCTGTTCCGCGAGCCTGTCGCCTCGCTGGGCTATTTGGTGCTCCATATGAACCTGCCCCTCGACGGCGGTGCTGCGTTTCGTCGTTTAGCACAGTTTTGGCCGCGGCGCTCAGGGGCGGCGGCGGGGGGAGAGGCGGCCCCGGCCCGCAGAGGCGCTTGGGGTAACGCCGGGGCCGCTCCGCCAGCTCGGGGGAAGCGAGCCAGCATAAGACCAATTCAGATCGGGAATCGATAGTTCCTATCCCGGTTTTGCCGCGTCCGCGCGGCGCGGCCACTGCTGCTGAGGACGGAAATGCTGTAGCGTTGGATTGCCATCTTTCGTCCCTCGCTCCGCCCCGACTCAGGCGCGCCCTTCCGCAGCGCAATTCTGCGCTTTGTGGACGCGAGCAAGGCACCCGGCCCACACGATGACGGTTGCTCCGATTGCAATAATTCATCAAAGCCGGGGCCAAACCGACACCCGTCCGCCGTTGGCGCGCGATGAACCAAGCGCCAATATCGGGCGTCTCACGGTAGACACCGCAAGGATTGACCGTGCCTGATTGGACATTGCCGTTGCTGCTCTTGATCGCGATTTTAGCGATCCTCTACCGTGCATTCCTGCATACGCCCCAGGCGCCCCCGAGCGGCAAAAACCACGAGGAAGGCGTGACAAATTACTGGGACGCCCATGGTGTTTAGTCCCGGCATTTGCTGGAGCGTGTTGAGTTTGAATCGTTCTGGCTGGGAAGTCCAGCATTTGCAGATGTATTCGTAAGGTGTAAGGCCCTTCCGGGTCTTCAGCCGCCGAGCGTAGTTGTAGGCGGTGATGAAGTCGGCAAGGTGAGCTTCGAGCTGATCGTGTCGATCGTAATGGTAGCGTTGGACGGTCGCTTCCTTGATCGTGCGGTTCATGCGCTCGACCTGGCCATTGGTCCAGGGATGCTTGATCTTGGTCAGCCGATGTTCGATGCCGTTTTCCTGGCATCGCATATCGAACATATGCGTCACGTATCTTGCCGTCGGGCCGTCCGCATAGCGCGGCGGGAAGGTGAACTGGATCCCATTGTCGGTGAGAACCGTGTGGATCTTGTAGGGGACAGCCGCGATCAGAGCTTCGAGGAAGGCCGAGGCTGAGGTCCTTCCCGTCTTCTTGACCAGTTGCGCGAAGGCGAACTTGCTGGTGCGATCGATTGCGACGTAGAGGTAGAGTTTGCCTTCCGCGGTCTGGAGCTCAGCGATATCGATGTGGAAGTAGCCGATCGGATAGGCCTTGAACTTCTTCTTCGAAGGCTTGCCGCCTGCCACCTCCGGCAATCGGCTGATGCCGTGGCGCTGGAGGCAGCGATGCAGGGATGACCGCGTCAGATGCGGGATGGTCGGCTGCAGCGCATAGAGGCAATCGTCGAGTGGCAGCAGCGTATGTCGCCGGAAAGCGACGATGATCGCTTCCTCCTCGATGGAAAGGACGGTCGACTTGGCTTCCTTGGGGCCTGTTGAACGATCGGCGACCGTCTCGCGCTGCTTCCACTTCGCCACAGTCTTCTGGTTGATCCCGTAGCGCTTGGCGAGTGTTCTCAGGCTCTCTTGACTATTTTGTATTGCTCGACGGACTGCCTCCGTGGTGGTGGCGCATCCGTGTAAAACCTGTCCCATAGCGCATCCTTCGAATCGTGCGACAAGAATGCACCATCAAAGTTTGGGACTAAACACCTAGCGCCCGACTAGGCGGCTCTCCGCTTGCGGGTTCGGGCTGCCTTTTTCGCTGAAGCTGACCGCTCGGATTTAGGCCGTTGCGCCGATGCCTTGCCGCCCAAGCGTCCGCCTTTTCGAGAGGGGGAGTGGTCTTCAGCCGTCCCTCGACCGGAGCCACTTTTCTTGCCGCCATGGGTTTCTTTGTTCACCGTCGCCCAGGCTCGGCGCTCAGCCTCGTCATCAGAGACGCCACGCTTTTCGTACCCCTCCTCAATATGCTCGGCCATCCGCTTCTGTTTGCCGGTGTAGCTCGATTTGTCGCCACGGGGCATGGAGACCTCCCACTTGTCCATATCCCCACTGAACCGTCGCGCGGATTGGTGGTTCCAAACAAAGACCCGCGGTCCCAATAAAGTCTCGGGGCGAAGGGGCTGCCATGCGAGAGCGGACAAAGCGGTCGTGCCATTACTTGGCTGGGGTAAGCGACGGCCCCAGCCCTTGGGGAAAGCTGGAGCCGCTGCTGTCCACAAGGCTTCCGACCTACAGGGGTGGAACAGGCCGGAAGTCGCGGGGAAATGCATGACGCAGAAGAAGGTTCCTACTTCGGCGCCTGTAGCCCGGGCGATTTCAGCCATTCGCTTATGTGCAAGCCGATCTCAGCCTGGCGAGCCTTACGAAGGGCTTCATCGCGTACAGGTCCGTGGGGGAGCAATTCGGCTTCTTCGCGGAGACGTCTCGCTTCTTCGGCAAGGCGTTCTTCAAGGGAAACGGTTTGCTTGAAACGGCGACGCTGTGTCATGGAGCAACCTCGTCTTACGGGTCCTAACCGTTGGGTTTGAGTTTCTCGCGATCTTAATATGCAGACGATTGGCGCTTAGTTCCGAAGTGATCACTACACATTTGGACACTCCCCCACGCCGCTCTCCGCAGGGCTCGCCAAGCCGAGACCGGCTCGCAGTTGAGCGGATGGCCAAGGTCGGCTGGCAACCGCCAGATTGGTGAAAAGTGTCATAAGTTAATTTGAGAACGGACGCGCGCCTATAGAGTCTGTCTCGGCATCCCGAGACCGTCCCTATGACACAAGACCAGGCCAAGACGCCGCCGGCAGTGCCCTAAGTGCAGAAGGCCACTTAGAACTGCACTTCAACTTACGGACGCCCAGAAAGGCCGCAACGTGCGCTTGTTCAAATGCGAGTGCGGCGAGCTGGTCTGGGACGATTAAGTCGCCCCAATTTGCGAAAGCCATAGTCTATATTTCGTGACCAACTCGGCTTCGGTCCTTCGGATGCCGACAACAGCCTTGCGCGCAACCTCAAGCCTACGACTGTATTGAATTGTCAAATCATCCAGTAACGCGCGCCGCTCCTTCAGAAGGAAGCGGGACTCAGCAACGGCGCGCTCAGCGCGCTCATCAAGGGACTCCCATGGTACTGGTGTAGCCATGGGAGATTAACTTAGGTTACGCTATGCGGTTCCCTGTGAGGCCATGCCGTAAGCTCCGTTCTCAGTCTCCCAAGATCGCGGATGAGTGAATGGCTGAGACGTGATCGTAATGCCGCGAAGGCGATGGAGCGCGAGTTATGAGCACGTCCCTATATTGACGAAGCAATCAAGAGGGCGACGCTCGCGATCAGAGTCGCAGTGCTCAGGGTCACTACGACTAGGGCTCGTTCTTCATGGGCTTGCAGATCTCTGTCATCCATGCGGCTCAACGCAAGCCGGGCCACTCGGTTCAAAGAAAAGCGCCCGTGCAGAACAACAAAAGGTCCAATAGGCAACCTCGAGCAATTTAGCGATGCCTCGCTTGCCCGCGTTGTCAAATTACCGCGCTGCGGAACCGAATTGACTCGACTCTTGGTCACAGAGCGCATTCACTGGTTCCATCGTCGCCCGGCTCGTGGGCATCTATCGAGAACGCCAGTTGCGCTCCCGCCTCACGCAAGCAGGGCCATGTTTAAGAGGCGTCGTTTCACGCAAGTGCCGTCTCTAGACGTCTCGGTCAGGACGCAATCAGGCTGCGACAAGAGGTCGAAGCCCTTCCCAGGACCAGAGCGCCAGCAACTGTTGCGCAAGGCGCGCCAAGCCGAAACCGGCTCTCATATGAGTGAGTGGCTACGATCATCGGAGGGGGTGACCGCCAAGGTAAAAGCGTCATGGAGGACATGAAAGCCAGTGCGGAGAAAATGCGCGCCGAAGCCGACTATGCGGAGCAGATCGCCAGAAGCGCGACGGACCTGCAGAAGCGCGAGCTTTACGAGCGCCTCGCCGCCCATTTTAGAGTACTCGCCGGCGAAATCGAAAAGGTGATGGCGAGCCGGCCGAAGTCGGAATAAGACCACCTTGGTGGGCCTGTCGACTTCAACCGTGTCGAGAGGGGACACCAAAGCTGTCGCAGATCTGAGCAAATTCGTCCTTGGCTTTCGCATCCTCAAACCAGAAGCGTTTGCCGGCGTCCACGTGTTCGATCCACCAGCCGCCCTTGCTTTCCTTCGCAAGGCGGCTTGCTTCGCCCCGCAGAAGATCCAGTTGCCGGCCGACTGCCTTCACGATCAGGAAATTTTCCTTGGACATTGCGTTTAATCCTAAAACGGCAACCCGAAAGCACGATTGATCGCCGCCCAAAAATGGACAACCCGTATCGGGAGCGGGTCGCGAGCCCGTCGATTCGCGCTGACAGCGGACCTCCGGTTAGTGCGGAGACACAAGTGCGGCGACGCCGAATGCCACTACGCAGGCCGCGGCTAAAGACCAAAGCGCTATTGCGATTTCCCTGGGCATAGCAACTTCTCACTTGGAACGGCCCCGGATCGAGAGCCGCCGTCAAGCCGCCTCAACCGAGCGTTGGAGGTCGACCAGAAGCGCGATAAGAACGCGCGCGGCTGTTTAACGGTTCCTTTAGGTCCGGCTGGTCCGAAAGAGAAATAAGGGACGGCTCGGCGCCGGCACCCAGCCCCGGCTTAAATCTACGGCGACGTCCCCAAGCTGCAGAATACCCTGCCGCCGGGGCCACGGTGCACGTCGCGGGGATGCTAAAGAGCCCGGTCGGTCGCACGGGAAGCGCGACCGGCAGCGGCTCATGCTCACCGCCGGCGGGGCGGCTGAGGCATTAAACGACAAGGCCCGCCGGTTCGCGCTGGCGGGCCTAGCACTCCCGGCGCTTTGATCCGCAATTGAATCGGCCGCCGGGAGCAGTGGGGGGCTGGAGAGCGAACCGTGCCATGTTCGCTCTCAGGTGACAATCGCTGGAACATCGCTTTCCGGTAGTCTTACGGATTCCCTATACGGAACGGGGTGTTCTACTGTGAGAACACCGGCGAGATTTAAGCACCATTTTCTAGTTTGTCCGGGATGGCCGCAGTGGGGGCTGGAACCACGCTGCGGCTTTTCCCATTGGGACGACCGCCCAAAATACACGTCCCGCCGGTCTTTCATTCTCAACTGTCCAAAAGTGAACAGACGGAACGAGGGCGTGGCTTGCGCTCACTCTCGCTTGGCGAACCCCGTCGAGCAACCTCGCACGGCCCGGCACTGGTAGGGAGTGCTGGGGTCGTTTCATCGCTCCGGATAAAGGCGGACCGGAATTTCGCGCGAGAGAGCGTCACGTTAGGTCAGTAGACGTGGCATCCAGCCGCAGGTCTCGATTACGACAGCACCGCTTCGGTGCCACATATTGGGAGTTCGTAGGCAAACGGGCTGGCGATGACGAGGGCATGATAATGGCCGCAATCTCGATCCTGCTTTGCTGCTATCTCCTCACTGGGTTCGCAATCGTCGCAGCCTGCGATGTGATTTTCGTCAAAGGTGGTTTCAACAAGCTTTGCTTCTCACCAAGCGAGAGTGCGCTGCTTGTTTTGACGTGGCCGTATTACATCTGCAGCGCGTTATGGGAGCGGGATTAGGTAGGCAATCGACCTTTGGATTGGCGTCGGGAAGAAACTCCCTAGCGAGCTCGATGGGCTCGCGTACATGTGGTCGGTAACGGCCGTGCGGTGACCTCCCCCGCCAAGGCAAACGATAATCAAAAGCGTGCAACCGATTATCACCAAAATCAGCATCGTCAGCTCTTTCGCTGTGCAATAATACGACTTTTGGGCGTAATGACCGCTGAAAGCGCGAGCGCAAAGCTCACTCACATCCAAGCGCAACCAGAGGGCGAGGGCAAGGGCGAGTCAGAGCCCGGCCATGGGCCGGGCTTTGAATGGAGGTCCGTCGGCTTTCGTCAGGATCGATCTTCCGCCGCGACAAACCCGGCGTTTCCAGCGGTTTTATCGCGCTATGGGGGGCGGGCCGCTATGCACCCAGCGGTGCGACATCGACGCGAAGGGAAGGGGGAATGAGGCGCCTGCTGTCGCATGGCAGAGCGAATGGCGTCCGCGCTTAATCGCAGTCCTGGCCCACCTTTTGCGAGGATGGTGCTTGCTCTGCCTCGCCGGCCGTCATTTTCTTTGACTGTTCAGTGGGCGCGGGACGGGTCTGCTCCACCGTGCCTGCCGTCCGGTCCGGTGACTGCGACGAGGGTGCGGGCTCGATCTTCTTTGACTGCTCGGCAGCGGTAGGCTCGCTCTGCATCTGGCGCTGCGCGTCCTGCGACGATGTTGCGATGTTCTCGGAGGCTTTGTTCATCGCAGATGTCGGCGGATGCTGCCCGGAATCAGTTGCTGCGGAGCCTGTGGTTTGTCCGGTATAACCTGGGACATTCCCCGACCCAGCATCGCGGCTCGCCATGTTGCAGGGAGCCGCATACGCGGAGCTGGCGCTGAAGGCTAGCATCGCGCCAAAGATCATAAGCCTGTTAGCAATCATAGGCTTCTCCTTTGAGTTGGACGTTAAACGAACTAAACAAAACTTCTGTTCCTGTTCGGCGCAGCATGATCTGAACGTTGATCGCGTTGTCCGTGTTCAGATGATTGCTGCGGCGCGCGCGCACGGCCCGCCGGCACACGCTGGCGGGCCTCTTTCCAGAATTCGATCTTGGGCTAATTGGCGGTGCTGCCGCGCTTGGCCTTGGACGACTGCTTCACGGCCGGCTTCACCACCGGCTTGTCCGGTGCGGCCGACTTCTTCGACGCATCATCGCCGCGAGCAGTTCCCCACGGATCGGCCGCCTTCTGGTCGGGAACATTATTGAGGGAGCGTTGATAGGCGCGCTCAGCCCGATCGTCGTCCGCTTTCTGCGTCGCCGTCTTCTCCTTGGGCGCTTCGCCGTACTGTTGAACATGGTCCTGCGCCAATGCGGAGCCGGAGATCAGGACAAACATGGCGGCGACAGCGATTTTGCGCATCGAGAAGCTCCACGGTTCTGCGACGAGCATAACATCGCGCCGATTGCGGCATCAATGCAGCGGAGCGTGAGTCGGGGCCGACGTACTCGCCCGCGTCGCGCGCCGCCCCAACCGTTGGTCATCTCGTGTTTCGATATCCCATGGCTGCAATCTGCGGCTTGCCCCGATCGAAGTCCGGCCGGACCTCGGCGCCGCGACCGCCGCAACTCCGACAGACGAAGTGCGGCTCGAGGTCAGACAGTCGGACATCGTCCGGCCAACGATCCGCATCGAAGGCAACGTGGTGGCCGCAATGGCAATAGACCAGCACGCCGTGCACGCCCATGGAGCGCATCGCGCCGAACGTTATCTTCACGGGTCGGCCGTCGGCTTCGGTCGGTGTACGGCGTCGGACAGTGCGAGGCATGCCGCGATCAAAGCGGCACCGTAGGCACCTCGCAAATTATCGAGTCCGGAACGCGCGCGAGCTACTGCGCGTCGTGGGTGTGGAAAAGCCAATTGCACAGGTAGAGCGACAGGCAGGCAGCGAACTGATGACGCACCGCAGGCGGCTCAGGCGGTGACAAAGCCGGTGTGGGATCGAAGTCCCGCACCATCAACTGATCAGGCCGGTCGCCCGCGCTTTGTTGATCAGGTAAGATACGAACGCGGCACAGGCCCCGATCATGAACAGCGCATCAGTTTCGTCAACTGCGGGAGCTGCTTTGTCGAGAAGCGCATGCCGAATCCCTTGTTCGTCGCTCGAAAAGCCGTAGATAGAAACAAAGCCCTTTTAGAGCGCCATGAATGTTGGTTTTGGCCTCCAGTGTCGCCAATGCCTTGCTAAAATCGCCATCAGGCTCGAGCACGCGAACAACAGATTCCACGGCATGGATGCTTTCCCGCACACTGTCCGCGAAGTGCCCAGCGCTTAATTCATTAGCCGCTGCTGCGAGGTGTTCACGACCACCAGCCAAGCCGGATGTTTTCAGGGCGCTCAGTCCCTTCGCAACGACTTTGGCTTCCTCGTCGGACCCAACTGGAGCGATGACGTCAGGCGCAACCACTCGATACGGCGATCGACAGTAGGTGAGGATGGAATTGATGTGCTTGCCAAAATCAGGCATGGATCGCAATCGCAACCGCAAGACGTGTTGTAGCCAGCCGTATATCGACACATAGTCGCCGAGCATGAAGACTGCCTTCGTGGTCTCCACGGCTTCTTTGAAGCGCGGATTCCATTCATCAGCCGGTTGGTGGAAAAGGTAAATGTGCACGTCTTTCAAAGCGGTCTTCCATGGTTCCCCGACGTAGGTCCATGTCTCCCTCACGGACGTTTTCTGCAGCTCTCCATAGATGTAGGCCCAGAGAGCCGCGCGGAGTTGCGCACTGACCTGCGTGCGCGTCAGCTGGATCGGTAAAGCTGCGGCGCCCTCAGCTTGGGCGAAGGTCAATTCCTTGCGGCGCGCGATCTCGTCGTCGTTCATTCCAAGGCTCCAGCTCTCGCGAGCTTCCTGATCGCGATACGGCAGGCGACCGCGATGCTGTCACGATTCGGGCATCCCCAGACGGGGAATATACGAATCAACAGCCTTGACGGGCCGCCCGCTGCCGGAGTCTGATCGACGCCCATGGGGCAGGATCAGCGCATCATCGACGAGCTAGCCATGCCCTCGGCCGCGAGCCGATAGCTCTCCGCCATTTCCAGGAGCGCATCCCGAGCCTCCGGCATTTCGGATGTTTCGGCCCACTCACGGGCGGCGCGCTCGATCTCACAAGCTCAACCGCGATCGTCGACAGCGGATTGCGGACACGTGGCGGACATGGAAATCGGCGCGTCTAATACGTCGCTACTAGCGCCAGTAATTCTTTGATATTGCGTTTGTTTTGGTGAGCGCGCTGGGGCTCGAACCCAGGACCCCGTGATTAAAAGTCACGTGCTCTACCGGCTGAGCTACGCGCTCCCATGGCCGCTGATGGCTTTACGATCGCTCGCCATCGTCGTCGGTCATTTCGAGAAGCATGTCTTGCCGCCACGTTTGAATCGGCGTCGCGGGGAAAACCGGTAAGGCAGTTTCCGGATCATGCTTCGGCCCGCGCTGTGTAGGGGGATGGGGCGTTGAGGTCAATAGCCGGGGTGGCTGCCAAGACTTGTGGCACGAACAGGGATTGGCTCGCTGCTTCCGTCGCTTAGGCCGAAAGTTTCAACCAGATTGGCGGGCGTCATCCACGTCGAACAGCGAGGATAGTTCGCCGGCGCGGAGTTATCACCCGCGCCGTGAGGCCGTCCGTCCCGTCAGTTCGCCTCGCGTCGGACCTCGTTCGGCACCGGCTGCGGCGTGCCGGCGGGCGTCGGCAGCGCGACCGGGCGCAGGCCGATCAGCTCGGCGGTCCGGATCGCGCTGTCGCGCCAGAACTGGAACGAGTTGATGCGGCTGAGTTCGAGGATGGCGATCGCCACCGCGGCCAGGAAAGGCAGGCTCTGCAGCACCAGCACGCCGGCGAAGACGTAGATCTCGGTGATCTGCCGGTAGCCGTTGGAGGCGATCAGTACGCCGGCGCCGACCAGGAGCAGGGTGCCGATCACGGCCTCCCAGAACGCCTGGAACTCGATCGACATCCGTGACAGGCCACCCTTGGAGGTGCGCGCGAAGGCGATGTGCTCGGTGATGAGGCCCTGCGCCACCGCGCGCGACACTGTCCACTGCACGCTCATCGCCGCGATCATGGCGCCCAGCATCTGGCCCGGCTTGATCGCGACGCGGGCGCGATACATCGACAGGAAATGCGCCAGCGAGACGATGAATGCGCCGATGATCGGCAGCGTCAGGATCTTGTCGGGGATGGCGATGTCGGCGAAGGCGACGATCGGCACCCAGACGAGGTTGAGCAGCGCCACGACCACGCCGAGGCTTTCGGCGCCGAGCCAGTTCAGCCAGCCCAAGCCGTATTCGCGTTTCTGGTCGGGCGTCAGCCGGCTCCGGCCGGGCAGGAAGTGCCGCCAGTGCTTCTTCACGATCTGGAGGCCGCCATAGGCCCAGCGGTGGCGCTGCTTCTTGAAGGCCTCATAGGTGTCGGGAAGCAGGCCCTGGCCGTAGCGGTGGTTGGTGTAGTGCGTGACCCAGCCGAGTTCCTGGATCGCAAGGCCGAGGTCACTGTCCTCGCAAATCGTATCGGACGACCAGCCGCCGGCCATGTCCATCGCGGCGCGGCGGATCAGGCACATCGTGCCGTGCACGATAATGGCGTTAGCCTCGTTGCGCTGGACCATGCCGATGTCGAAGAAGCCGGCATATTCGCCGTTCATGATGTAGTGCATGATCGACAGGTCGCCGTCGCGATGCTCCTGCGGCGCCTGCACGAGGCCGACGCGCGGGTCGGCGAAGGCCGGCACGAGATCCTTCAGCCAGTCGGGATCGACGACATAGTCGGCATCGAGGATGCCGATGATCTCGGCGTCAACAGCGGTGCGGTCCATCGCGATGCGCAGCGCGCCGGCCTTGAAGCCCTGCACCTTCTCGGCGTTGATGAACTTGAAGCGTTCGCCAAGCGCGCGGCAGTGGTCCTGGATCGGCTGCCAGAAGGCGGGATCGGGCGTGTTGTTGATGATGACGACGCATTCGTAGTTCGGATAGTTCAGCCGCGACAGCGCATCGAGCGTCTGCTTGAGCATCTCGACCGGTTCGAAATAGGCGGGGATGTGGATCGAGACCTTCGGGTAGTAATTCTCGGGAGCGTTCTCGACCGGCTTGCCCTTGGAGAGCAACCGCTGCGGCGGCCGGCCCAAGGCAACCGCCGCGATCTCGTCGATGCGGGCCATCGCGATGAGGACGAGGGGAACAAGCAGGATCATGCCCAGCGTCAGTGCGAAGGCCGAGCCGAAGACGAAATAGTGCCCGTTCCAGAAAGCGAACACGGTCGCGGCCCAGGCGCCGACGCCGTTGGCGGTCGCCGACAGCAGGAAGGCCTGCTTTGCGGTCGCCTTCTCGATGCGCAGGATCGGCAGCGACAGCAGGACGCCGACCAGCAGCGCGATTCCCATCAGCTTCCAGTAGTCGGGATTTTCCACCGGGCCGGTCCAGGCGAATTTCGGCTCGCGGCTGGCGTTGAGGATGCCCCAGTACGGACCGACGCCGCCCTCGAAGAACTTCCAGGGCTGATCGATCGCCTCGACGATGTTGTATTCCATGCCGATGGCTTCGGCGCGGCTGACGAAATTGCGCAAGGTCAGCGCCTGCTGGAATGGACCGGGGTCGGCGTTGCGCAGGTTGTAGCCCTGGCTTGGCCAGCCGAATTCGGCGATGACGATGCGCTTGCCGGGGAACAGATTGCGCAGGAGATTATATCGGTCGACGGCCTGATCGACCGCCTGATCCGAGCGGAAGTTTTCCCAGTAGGGCAGCACGTGGGCGGCGATGAAGTCGACGTTGGAGGCAAGGTCGGGATTATCGCGCCAGATGTTCCAGATCTCGCCGGTCGTGACGGGCACGCGGACCGCGCTCCTCACCCGCTTGATCATCTCGATCAGGTCTTCGACCTTCTGCTCGCCGCGGTAGATCACCTCGTTGCCGACGACGACGCCGATCACGTTGCTGTTCTTGCGGGCGAGCTCGATGGCGGCTTTGATCTCGCGCTCGTTGCGGTCCTTGTCCTTGTCGATCCAGGCGCCGACGGTGACCTTGAGCCCGAACTCGGCGGCGATCGGCGGCACCAGTTCGACGCCACCGGTCGACGAATAGAGGCGGATCGCGCGCGTCATCGTCGACAACGTCTTCATGTCGGCGCGGATTTTCTCGACCGTCGGGATGTTGTCGATGTCGGGGTGCGCCGATCCCTCGAACGGCGCGTAGGAGACGCTGGGCAACAAGCCTCTGAAGTCCGGCGCGGGTTCCTGGTCGCGCAAGACTCCCCAGATGCCCGCGTGGAGCATGGACACGAGCAACAGAACGGCGGCGACAACGCGCATCGCGGCTAAACCAAACGGGGCTGAGGTGGCAGGGAAGCGGATCCGACCCCGAGATCCGACCAAGTCCGCGGCAAATGGAGCATACCTCTGCCGTGCGGTTTCACAACTGACACGCCCTCATGTCGTTATGAGGGCATGTCCTTTTCGGAATGCGCGGCAGTGCCAACCGCTTCCATGGCTGATCGTTCCTGAACGGAGGCTGAAACGATCGCGGCTATTTCTGGGGCGCCGGCGTCGGGC
>JAEYRD010000228.1 GCA_023435725.1 Pseudomonadota bacterium
GGGCGGCGGCGTGTTCTCACGCCAGCTCAAGGCGATCCCGCTCGCGCCGGAAGTGCGCACCCTGCTCGATCTCGACAAGCCGCAAGCCACGCCTTTCGAGGTGATGACGGCGATCCTGAAGGCTCGCGCCGACCTGTTGTGGTTTGGCGGCATCGGCACCTATCTGCGCTCGTCCGGGGAAAGCGACGATCAGGTCGGGGACCGCGCCAACGATCCGATCCGCATCACGGGTAGCGACGTGCGCGCCCGTGTGATCGGCGAAGGGGCCAACCTCGGCCTCACCCAGCGCGGCCGCATCGAGGCGGCGCAGAAGGGCGTCAAGCTCAACACCGACGCCATCGATAATTCGGCCGGCGTGAATACGTCCGACGTCGAGGTCAATATCAAGATCGCGCTGGCGCGCCCCGAGCGCGAGGGACGCCTCAGTTCCGCCGACCGCAACAGCCTGCTCGCCGCGATGACCGACGAGGTTGGCGCGCTGGTGCTGCGCAACAACTATCTGCAGACGCTGGCGCTCTCGCTCGCCGAGCGTAAAGGCGTGGCCGAGACCAGCTTCCTCGCCCGCCTGATGCAGTCGCTCGAACGTCGCGGCCTGCTCAGCCGCGCGGTGGAGTTCTTGCCCGACGACGCGGCGCTGACCGAGCGCACACGACGCGGCCAGTTCCTGACGCGGCCCGAGCTTGCCGTGCTGCTCGCCTACGCCAAGCTGACCCTCTACGATGACCTGCTCGTCACCAGCGTGCCCGATGACCCCTATCTTGCCCGCGAACTATCTCAGTATTTTCCGCATGAGGTTCAAGACAGGTTCCCGACCGCGACCGAATTGCATCGTCTGCGGCGGGAGATCATCGCGACCAGTCTCGCCAATGCGGTGATCAACCGCGGCGGTCCGGCCTGTGTCGTGCGCCTGATCGACGAGACCGACGCCGATATTCCGACCATCGTCATGGCCTATGTGGCGGTCGATGAATGCTACGGACTGAAGTTCCTCGACGACGCGATCGATGCACTCGATACCTGCATCGACGGGCAGGTGCAGCTGTCCCTCTACGCTTCCGTGCAGGACCTGCTGCTCTCCCGGATGGTCTGGTTCGTGCGCCATGCCGATTTCAAGGACGGACTGGAAGCCGTCGTCGCGCGCTTCGGCCCGGCCATCCGCCAGATCGCCGCCGGGCTCGACGCCGCCCTGCCGCCGGACCTGCAGACCGCGCGCGACAAGCGGCGGCGGGAACTCACCGACGCCGGTGTCCCGGCCGGCCTCGCCGGCGAACTCGCCGATCTCGACGCCCTGGTCTCGGCACCCGACATCGTGACGGTTGCCGAGCGCACCACGCGCCCGATCGGCGACGCCGCAGCGACCTTCTCTGACGCCGAGGCAAATTTCCGTCTCGATCGCATCATCGCCGCCGCGCGCAGCGTGCCGGCAAACGATTATTTCGAACGCATGGCCATCGATCGCGCCGTTGAGCAGATCGCTGGCGCCGAAAGAAGGCTCGCCGCGGATATGCTGGCAACCGGCCAGTCCGGCCATCCGGCCGTCGAGACGTGGCTCGCGGCGCACCCCGAAGCAACGCGTATCCGCCGCTCGGTCGAGGAAATTGCAGCCAGCGGCCTGACCATCGCCAAGCTGACGGTGGCGGCGAACTTGCTGGGGGATCTGGTCAAGAGCTGATGAGGCGCCTGCGCCCGCAAACGGAGGGTCCAATGATCCACGCGACTTGCCACACCGCCGACAACGCCGTCTGTCTCGAGTTCGATGCCACACCCTGGTTCAGCGAGGCCGACGCTCTAGGCATCATCGATCTGGCCCGGCGGGAATGGACGAGCGCAGCGATTGCAGAGTCGCTCGAGCGCCGGCGAGGATATGAAGGCTTGCATAGCCTCATGGAATATGCGGCGAAGCGACTTCAAGAGGAGTCCCTGGACGACCCGACCTGGGAGACTTTCGAGTGTGTCGTCGACGGGCCGGAAGCTCTGGCCTGGCTCGAGAAGAACCGGCCTGAAGTTGCGGCAAGGATGAAGTCTTGATCCCGCGTCCTGCAACACCGTCCCGGCCAGAATCCTGAACCGGAGCCCGGCATCAGCGCCAGTACTTATCGGTTCTGATTGAAGTGGAACCGGATCGCCCTTTTCTCGCCGCCATCATCATTCACGCAGCGATCAGGGCAAACGGTGGGCAACGTTCCCGAAGGTTCCGTGTGATCGTCCGACATCTTCTGCAACATGAGACTCTCGTGTCGCGCCGCGCGCTCCTGGGCGGGCTCGTGTCGACGGGCAGCGCCCTCGCGCTTGGCGGATGCGCAGGCTTGGGCGCGACCGGCGCGCGCTTCGACGCGTCGACCCTCTCCGTTGACCCCACATTGCTCGTCACCACCACGCGCAAGCCCGTGAACGGCGGTCGCACGAAGCCGTGGTTCGGGCCGGAACGTGCGACCAAAATGACGGTCGCGCGGGCGACGCTGGTGGCGCCGGACGAGAGCCGTCTTTCTCTCGCCGCGGTCGGACTTGACGATTGGCGTCTTGATCGGGTCGAACCGGTGCCGGCCGACATTGGCGATCTCCTTGCGCAGGCCAGCGGGGGAGGAGACGTGTTGATCTATGTGCACGGCTTCAAGCAGACATTCGAGACGGCGGCACTCGACGCCGCCCATCTCTCCGATGGAATCAAGTTCCACGGCCGGACCATGGTATTCTCCTGGCCTTCCAGGGCAGGACTATTCGACTATGCCTATGACCGCGACAGCGCCATGTGGTCCCGCGACGATTTCGAACGCGTGCTCTCTTCCATCGTGTCGGCTCCAGGCGGCGGCCGCGTGCACATCGTTGCGCACAGCATGGGAACCATGCTGACGCTCGAAAGCCTCCGTCAGCTCTATGCGCGATACGGCGACACCGTTACGAGCAAGATCGGCGCGATCGTGTTTGCCGCGCCTGATATCGACATGGACGTGTTCTCGTCGGCGATCCACCGCATCGGCCCGCTCGCCGGCAAGATCACCGTGATCGCCGCGACGAACGATCGCGCGCTGGCGCTGTCGGGGCAAATTGCAGGTGGAATGACCAGGGTCGGCGCCGCCGAGAAGACCGCCATCCAGCAGCTCGGCGTGCGCGTGGTCGATGCTTCCCAGGAAGGCTGGGGCATCATCAACCACGATCTGTTTCTGTCGAATGCGGAAGTGCAGCGGGTGATCCGCCGCTCGATCGACGGTACGGCCGCGTAAGAGGGCACCTGCTCCTCCGCCTGGGCCCTCGCAGCGATCAGGCCTCCAGCGCAGGGGCCTCGCACGCCGCGTGATCACAAGCCGCTCCTCGCCTGGCGCTCTCATGCGCCGTGTCAAGCGCTCGGTTTTGTAAGCAAATGGCGCGCCATTCAGAACAAAACTACGAACTCCTATAATTCCCGTAATTCCGAACGGGCCGCCGTTGCACTTAATGAGCCTACCACGCGATGTGAATGCCGCCTTTGCCGGCGAAGGATCTGGTGTCGTCGTTCATGGCGACGGTCTCGCCGGAAGCGAATAGCGCGACACGTCCGAACTGCCAGTCGAGGCCGGCGCCAGCATAGAGACCGAGGAGGCGTATTTTGCCGGGCATTGCGGCGACGAAATTCTGGCCGAGCAGAATGACGTTGACCGCGGAGTCGCCGACGAGCTGTTGCGCAACCGCGCCGCCACTCAGGCGTACCGTAAGGCGGCTGTCGCCGATCCGGCCAACCCTGGCGAAAGTCATGTCGGCGCGTTCTTCGAACGCCTGCACGGTGCGACCGGCCACGCTGAGATTCGCGCTGGAGCCGCTTTCGCTGTAGCCCTCGAAACGCGCAGCGATATAGCGCAGCTTCAGGGCGGGGGTGATCGAGTTGCCATTGTCTAAGGCAAAGCGATGGCCGAAGGCAAGCGCGGGATCGATGAACCAACCACCATAGCTCGCCCGGGCCGTTTCGAAGGCGAGGCCACCGCCGATGTTGCGCCAGGAGTCATTGGCGAGTTTGCCGCCGATCAAGGCGAGGTCGAGGAAGGTCGCGTCGAAAACATGGCGTGCATAAAGGCCGCCGAACAGGGCGTTGGTATCGATATGGCCGGCGTTGAGGTCGAGGCGAGTCTCGTTGGTGCTGGCTCCGACGAAGCCGCCTAGTCTGATATTCTCGGTGATACGACGCTCGTAGCCGAACGCGCCACCATAGCCTGCCGCGATGCTGCCGATGAAGCCACCCTCGGTCTGTTGTTCGCGCCGACCGCCAAAGCTCTTGGCGAAGACCGTGTTGCCGTCGCGGTCGCTGATCGCGCTGCTTTTGAATGCGGGCGTCGGCGCATAGGCCATCGCATCGTTCAAAGTGGAGGCGCCATTGAAGCGCGGGGCCGCCTGCTCGATCGCGGCGAACGCATTGGCTGCACCCTTGGGCTCAACCTCGAACGCCGGTGTGTCCGGCAGCAGCGAGGAAATCCATCCGGTGACATCCATCACCGTACGATTCATTGCGCCGAAGACCGAGAGATCCGCGACCACAATGCGATCAGGTGTGACTACGTAAGGATTTCCTCCCGTCGCAACCGTCGACTGCACGGCATCGAAGTTCGCGGTGTGGAGAATCCAGCTTCCGGCACCGAACGCCACCTTGTCGGCGCCGCCGCCGAAATTGATCCTCCCGCCAAACCTCGCACCTGGCAGAACGGTGAGCCTGTCTGGCAAGGATGCGCCATCGGCGTTAAACTTCAGCGCCGTCCCGTTGCCGCCGATAATGGTCCCGGAGTTGGCTACGTCGGCGGAGCCGGAGGAGATGACGCCGAACCAACCGCCGGTGATGTTACCGGAATTGGTTACTACGGCTGCCGTCGTCGCGACAATGCCAGTGGTCGCACCCGTGATGGTTCCGGAATTCTTGACACTGATGTTTGCGCCGTAAAGGGCAACGTCGTCTGTCGCAATGATGGAGCCGGAATTGATTACGGCGGTTTCCGTGCCAAGAACGCCTCCGAATCCGCCTATTATCGTGCCTGAATTGGTCACGGTCACCGCGCCAAGAGCGTAGATTCCAGCACCGACGCTGCCGGCGATTCTGCCGGAGTTGGTGATAGTGGCGGATCCGTTGGAAGTAATGGCCGTTTCGTCGCTCGCGATCGAACCGGAATTGGCTACGACAACCGCTGTCACGCCGGCAATACCCCAGGTTGGACCAGCTATTGAGCCGAAGTTGGTGACGTTGACGCTAAAGCCAGTGATGCCGACGTCACCGCCGGTGATCGCGCCGTAACTGGTCACTGAGCCATAGCCAAAGCCGATGCCTACAGACGAACCCGCGACGCTGCCTCCGGCGTTTACTGTAACATTTAGATGAATCCCGTGCTCGCCGTAGCCGAAGGAGGGCCGCGGGCCCTGATCGACGGTGTTGCCGGTGCAAACGGCGATGACGTTGTCGGCTGCGGCCGGATCGCACGCTGCGTTTGCCGCTTCTGCCGTGAACAGCAGGGTCACGACCGCAGTCGAGACGAGAAGCGCTCTCCGCACGGCAAAGTATCGCCCAACCGTCTTATTGTTGCCAGCCATTCCGCACTACCCCAAAGCAAAGACTCAGCGCCAAGCGCCACAGTTGTCGACCGACCGTCATCCGGTCAACGGAATGGGCCCGACTATTCTTGGGTGCTTTTCTGAGTGAAGATTCCAGCGATCGAAATCGCGGGCGGAGGATTTGCCCGGCGTGGCGGGACCGTTCAGCCTCCCGCACCCAGGGTGGCGTCGAAGGCGGCGTCGATGACGGCAAGCTTGGTCGCCTGGGCCGCAACCATCTCATGCACAAAATCTCTTGACACCCACATCGTCGACTTGCCGCGCTGCCCTTCCCATCCAAGGCTGTTCAAGGCTTCGGCCTCCCGCAATTTGCGCATGAGATGGGTGGGCGACAGGTTCAGCCAGCGCGCCATGTCGACAAGCGAGAAGATCGCCGTCGCGATGCGATCGCTGTCCTCGGATGGGTTGCCAAGGTTCGAAATCAGCCACTCCATGACGACGCCGCCGTTGTCGAGCCAGGTGAACAGCGAGAAAGTCTTCTGTGGCTTGCGGACTGCTGAAGACGCGAGTAGTCCTCGGGCAATGGCCGGATGCAGTCGCCAGATTGCATGCTCGGTGTTCAAGAAACGCGACAAACGTTTGCCGTCGTCGATCTGATCCAGCGTCGAAAGATGCACCGACACCCAGCCCGTGATCGCGCCGACCGTGGCTTCAACCGGAATCAGGGGACGTGTCCGCTTATCCTCGCCGCCGATATGTCGGACGAAGTTATAGTGAACCATCTCCTTGATAAAGGTATCGGCGGTGTTACGGCTCGCTATCTTGTCCCAGGCGACAAGTTCGAAGAAACGCGTCAACGTGATTCCCGTGCAACTTTCCGCGGGTCCGCGTTCAAAGTACAGGGCGAGTGCGGCGTGGGCGAGCAGCCAACGCTGTTGCGTAGCGAACACCGACGCCATTCGCGCATCGGCGTTGTAGACCTGCAACAGCGCGCGCGACTGCATGCGAAAAAAATTGAGAAATTGGGGATGGGCGGCGATCTGCTCTGCGGCAAGGCTCATGTCCTGGCCTCCACACGCGCTGCTCGATGATGGATTGCCGGTATGATCAGTCCCGTCAATAGAGGAGCCATCCTTTCCGCGGGCGGCTTCGTCAGTCCCAGCCGAATCCCTTGTCCTTCATGTATATGTTATGGACGCCCTTGCACCAGTCGATCTTGAAATCCTCGGCGCCGTAATCGTCCCAGCTGACGCGAAACGGTACGACGCAATTACCTTCGTTGCTATTCCAGTCCATTGCGACGGACTCGCCCGGCCGCACCCGGCTGTCGAGCCAATTCTTGCTCCATTGGCCATCCTGGTAGGTGTAGAAGCCGTTGATGGTGTAGCCGTCCGCCCGGTTGTGGAGACGAAATGCGTAGTCGCTTGCGATCGAAGGGGATGCTCCTGCGAGCAGTCCGGTAATCGTCAACGTGAAGAAAGTCTTGTGCACTGTTAGCCCTATTCGTCGCGGCAAAATTGGCCCGCGCCGCAATTAGCAACCCGCTTGGTTTGGCGTCAAAGCAATTCCCGATGGCCGTCGCATCCATTTTTGGGTGCAATTTTGCGCGATGGCCTTTTGCCGATCTGCGTCCCGCCGCAGGTAGCCGTGCCCCACGCACGAGCGGCGCGCGCGCCGCTCGACGACCTTCTCGCCGTGGCTCTCTCGGGCGTCGTCGTCCTGTCGGGTGCCGCCCACGCGCCCGTCTAAGCCGCCTCGCGGACGATGAACAGCGGTGGATGCAGTTGAAGGATGGTGCAGCCGAAGTCGAACCAACAACGGCGCAAGGCATTGGGATCGGACTGTGCGGCGGCCAAAGCTTCCTCTTCGGTCATGGCGTCGAGCCGCGCCCAAATCAGTCTTATTCCGGGGCGCGCCACCGTTCCGATCCATCTCAATGGCGCGCGTCTGACCGCCCCGGCGCGCGGTTCGTTCAGGAACACGCAGCCTGAGGCCTTTGGCATGCGGCGGTTTTCGAATATCTCTATGGCAACCGCCGGGACTGATCCGACCCAAGTCGACCCACGATCACGAAACGAGGCCCGAGCCGATGACGCCGCGCCAAATCGTCGAGGAATGGGTGCGCCGGTTCAACTCCGGTGACGCAGATGGGTTGGCCGAACTGTACCACCAGCACGCCGTCAACCATCAGGTCGTTCAGGCGAGATCGCCGGTTATCCGCTCGAACCGATTCCCAATGCACGGATGTTCGCGAACCCAGCCGGACACCAAAAAAATAAAGTGGAATTTCGCAGCTCTATTCTAAGTGGCGCCCGGGGGCGGAATCGAACCATCCGGCCTCGCCCTTCGGGCTACGCCGGGACGAGTATTCGTGCGGATGGTTTTGCTGGATACGGCTGCGCCGAAATTGATGGTGCGCCCGGAACGATTCGAACGCTCAACCCAATTGCGGCATTCGAGGGCAAGGCCTATGCTGGAATCCGGCAATCACGCGGCCGCCCATCGTGCGGCGGGGGCAGCCTCACGGTGGATGGTTCGCATACCCATCCGGAGGCCACGCCATGTCTATTGCTCCCACGCTGCACCGGTATCTGGCTGCAGAGAACATCCAGTATGCCGAGATCCCGCACGATCTCACCATGACATCCACGCGTACGGCCCAGGCCTGCCATATCTCGGGCGATCGTCTCGCCAAGGCCGTCGTACTGCGGCATGACGGCGGCTATATGCTCGCGGTCGTACCCGCATCGCACCATCTCAACCTGCCCGACTTGAAGGAAAGGCTTGGCGAGGATCTCGTGATGGCCAACGAAACCGAGATCAACCGGCTCTTCGCGGATTGCGCGCACGGGGCCGTGCCGGCCGTCGGCCGGTGCTACGGGCTCGATCTCATCGTCGATGACAGTCTCCGGGCCCAGCCCGAGGTCTATATCGAAGCCGGCGATCACGAAACGCTGCTCCAGCTCACGCATGCGCAGTTCGAGCACCTGACGGCCAATGCGCCGCATGGACGCTTCAGCATGCATGACGGACGCAGCATGTCGGCGAGCTGATCCCAGCTGCGCTTTCGTCGCCGCGCGCGTGCGGCCGCGCCCGGTTCGTTGTATCGTCACACCGCGGGGGCTGCGTTCACAACGGAGGTCCTCCATGAAGGTCAAGGACGTGATGCACAAGGGCGTCGATTGGGTCAGCCCCGACACCCCAATCACCGAGATTGCGAAGTTGATGAACGGGCACGACGTCGGCTGCATTCCGATCGGCGAAGACGACCATTTGATCGGGATGGTGACCGATCGCGACATCGTCTGCAAAGGCCTTGCGAGCAAGGACTTCAACGCCGCGCGCATGACGGCGCGGGACGTGATGACCGAAGGCGTCCATTGCTGCCGGGAAGACGACGATCTGGCGAAAGCCGTGCATCACATGGAGACGCTGAAAATCCGCAGGCTGCCCGTGATCAACAAGAGCAAGCGGATGGTCGGCATGATCAGCCTGGGTGATGTCGGGCAATCCGCCGCCGCGGATCTGTTGACCCAATGGGTCAAGGGCGTGTCGGCTCATCATTGAGGCAACGCCGCCTCATCCGGAACTTCGGATCGCTCGCAGACCCTTCGGCGGCGGGTGATCCGCCGCTTAAGATGAATGTCGGAAGCCGATTGGCGTCCAGCCATTGTGGCAGGTCAACGCCCGAGCAGCGCCTTGCTGTGCGTGGTCGGCGCCGGCAGCTGCTCGATGAGTTCCGAGAGGCGGCCGGGATCAGGGTGAAGGCTCGGGCTTCGACAGAGGATGCGAGATTGTCCATCCCGCTCGGAGGCCAACGGCCTCGGACGAAGTTTTCGGGTGAAATCGCCCCCTGAGGCGAACTACTGGGATGACGCAATACAAAGGAAAGATGGCGCGCCTCAGCGCAGATCTTGGCACGGTGCGTCGAGGGAAGAGCCCGGCGCTGAACCCCATTGCTCACTTGCCGCCAGTGACATCGAGGAACGTGCCGGTGATAAAGGAAGCCTCGGCGCTTGCTAGCCATAGGATCGCCCGCGCAACCTCTTCAGGTTGACCGCCTCTTCCCATGGGGATCGAGTCCTTGACGCGATCTACCCGTCCCGGCTCCCCGCCGCTGGCGTGCATGTCGGTGTAGATGTGCCCAGGGCGTATGCAGTTGACGCGTATCCCATCCCGCGCGACTTCCTTCGCGAAGCCAGTTGTGAATGTTTCAAGAGCCCCCTTCGACGCAGCGTAGTCGACATATTCGTTTGGACTGCCGAGCCGGGCCGATGCCGATGAGATGTTGATCACGCAGCCGCCTCGCCCGTTGTGACGATACGACATGCGCTTCACTGCCTGCTGTGCGCAAAGGATAGGACCGATCGAGTTGACCGCGAAGATGCGCCGCATCCGCTCGAATTCGAGATCCTCTAGCCGGGACTGCCGCGCAATTATCGCGGCGTTGTTCACCAGCACATCGATCCGGCCGAATTTCTGGTCGATCGCGGCGAATAGTTGAGCGACCTGCTCTGGATCCGCGCTATCTGCACGAACTGGCAAGGCCCGGCGCCCGATAGACTCCACGTCTGCCGCCACCGCCAGGGCGGCAGATTCGTTGGAGACGAAACTCAACGCTACATCGTAACCTTCGGCTGCAGCGAGTCGCGCAGTCGCCGCGCCTACGCCGCGACCTCCACCGGTTATCAGAATGAGCGGCGCCTGAGGAACGGTATCCATCCAACGAACCTTTATGTGGTGATGGGCCAACGATGAGGGCTGAGACCGGCTAAATGCCGGCGGAGCTTGCCGACTATCTAGCAGCGTCGGCTTCGAGATTTCGGTCGAAGCGAGCCATTTACGGCGCCCAACGCTCGCAGAACGTTTCGATATCCGCCGACTGGAAATCCGCCAGTCGATCCATGATGGTTTCGAACGGCCAATCCCACCAAGCTATTCGTGTGAGCCGCGCCGCGATATCGCGATTGAATCTCTCGCGTATCTGCCGCGCCGGGACCCCTCCGACGATCGTGTATGGTTCAACGTCGCGACTGACTACCGCGCCGGCTGCGAGCACGGCGCCATTTCCGACGGTGACACCGGGCAACACAATTGCCCCATGTCCGATCCAGACGTCGTGGCCGATCATAACGCAGTCAGTTCGCCGGGTCCGAAAGAAGGCGTGATCGCGCTGCGCGGTCTGCGAGTAATATTCGGGACAGTAGGTAAAGCGATGCAAGGACGGACGATCCATCGGATGGTTCGGCGCTCCCAGCCGCACCTGTGCCGCAATGGCGCAAAACCGGCCAATCTTTGTGTCCGAGACCATGCAGCCTGGCCCGAGATAGGAGAAATCCCCGAGTTCAGAGAATTCGATCGCGGTGCCGCCGAGAACCTCGCAACAGCGGCCGATCTCGGCGTTGCGGAGCTTGACCGTCGGGTCGACCACTGTTTCGGCAATTTTCGGCTGCATGCGCTGGAGTTGGTTCATCCGGCGGCCCCTTGTTCAGAATTTGAACTTGTTTCGATACGCTCAGACCCTCGGGCCCTGTCAGGGCAACGCTCCCGCCAAGCGGCGCTGTGCCGCCACGACCAGAGCAAGCGCAATCGCTGTCCGAACCACCAGTCCGATCGGTAGCGGCGTGCAGCAGGTTGGCTCGAGCTCACGGCCCGCGCCGGTCCAGATATCGAACCTGGAGTCTCCCGGCGCGTTCGGAGTGAGAAAAATTGACACGATGTTGGACGATACTCGTGGTTTTGCTATGTCGAACATGATCAAATCCCCTAAGAAAGACGATTAATGGTCAGGAAAATGTGATATTTCCAAGAGACTTGCAAACGACTAATGTTGCCGCTTCAGGTCAGTTAAATTCACTCGGAATGTCCATACGCCGCCGCTCTTTGCCTCCGTTGAACGCCCTTCGCGCTTTCGAGGCTGCCGCCCGTCTCAGTAGTTTCAAGGACGCTGCTGCGGAACTCGGCGTGACGCACGGCGCGATCAGTCGGCATGTGCGCCTCCTTGAGGACTGGCTCGGGCCGCCGGCGCTGTTCCAGCGACTCAATCGGCGCGTTGCGCTGACGCCCACGGGTGTCGCCTTGTTGGCCGAGACCGCCCCGGCACTCGATCGCCTCTCTACCGCCACGGATCGCCATCAGGCGAGGGGCGGCAGGGCACCTCCGGCCGTATTGCGCGTCAACGCGCTTGCCACGTTTAGCCTTCGTTGGTTGCTGCCCCGATTGGGACAGTTCCGTGACTTACATCCGGAGATCGAGGTACGACTCTCCACTTCCAATGAACCCGTCGATGCGCTGCGCGAATCGTATGACCTGATCATTCGCGGCGGGCCAGACACGTTCTACGGCTTCACCGGCCATCTCTTTCTGAGGGAATGTCGCTTGCCGGTGTGCAGCCCGGCTCTGCTGGAACGACTGCCTCTCAAGGAAGTCGAGGATCTTCGGCAGCACACGTTGCTTCATGCGTCTACGCTTCCGCGGGTCTGGAGCGATTGGTTCGCCGCGGCAGGCGCGCCAGATCTGGTGCCGGCCGGTTCTCTCACACTCGACCACTTCTACCTGGCGCTTCAAGCCGCACTGGACGGCTTGGGCGTCGCCATGGGGCCGACGGCTCTTGTGTCGGACGATCTCGATGCGGGCCGTTTCATTGCCCCATTCTCCGGACCGACGCTGCCGTCACGAGGCTACCATGCCTATTTGCCGGACACGCGGGTGCACGATCCCTCGGTGACGGCCTTCCGTGGATGGCTGGAAGAAATGGGAAAGGTTTGATGCCTGCATCGAATTCAATCCATTTCGGTAAAGTCGCCTGCCGGCGGGAGTGAACTGCGACCCGCGCTCATGACTTCTACGATCCTCGCGCACGGAGCGAACCGGACCCTCATCTGTATGTCCTTGTACGGCCTGAAGGATGCGGACGAAAAGCTGTTTGCGCGGGAGATTGTCTCTGTCGCAAAGAACGCCGGGAGGGGCGGGTCAGCTACTTGCTGCGTCCCTTGCACCGACCAACCGCGTACGACTTTAAACTAGTCCGAATTCCATCAAGGCATTCACAACTATTTCTGCGGCCTGTTCGGGCCGACTACCTGTCCCTCTCACTCGAATCTCTGGATTGGTCGGCGCCTCGTATGATGCATCGATGCCAGTGAAATTATCGATTTCGCCGGACTTTACCTTCGCGTAGAGCCCCTTTGGGTCGCGCTTTGCGCATTCCTCAATCGGGGTATCAACAAAGACCTCGATAAACTCGCCCTTCCCGACGAGACTACGCACCGCCTCGCGTTCCGCCTTATAGGGCGAGATGAACGAGCAAATCACGATCAATCCGCTATCGACCATCAACTTGGCCACCTCTCGCACGCGACGAATATTTTCGACACGATCGGCTTTCGTAAACCCGAGGTCCCTATTGAGCCCCTGACGGACGTCATCTCCATCGAGCAGCATGGTATGGCGCGACATCTCGAAAAGTCTCTGGTCCACAATATTGGCGATGGTCGACTTGCCTGATCCCGAAAGGCCCGTGAACCAGAGGAGAAATGGCTTTTGGTTCTTGAGCGATGCCCGTTCCTTCTTGCCGATCGAGAGCGGCTGCCAGGCGACGTCGGCAGCCCGCCGCTTTGCGGTCGCGATCATTCCCGCACCAATGGTGCGGTTTGTGTATCGATCGATCAAGATGAAGGCACCGGTCTTGCGGCCTCCGTTGTAGGAATCGAAGGCGAGCGGAAGTCCAGCGGCAACATTGCAGAATGCAATCTCGTTCAACTCGAGCGTCGATGCCGCAACCTGCTTTCCCGTGTTGATGTCGATGCGGTGTTCAATCGCGGTTACTTTTGCCGACGAGGCAGTTTGCGTTCCGACCCGAAGAATGTAGCTACGCCCAAGAACGAGCGGATCTTCATCCATCCAAATCAGATG
This sequence comes from Pseudomonadota bacterium, assembly GCA_023435725.1. Taxonomy (GTDB): domain Bacteria; phylum Pseudomonadota; class Alphaproteobacteria; order Rhizobiales; family Xanthobacteraceae; genus Bradyrhizobium. The sequence goes on from JAEYRD010000228.1 coordinate 13,417, forward strand.
AGCTGCAAACTGGTCCGAAACGTCGGGCCTCTCCGCCGGCCTACTCAGGACATCGCCTCGGCCAACATCAACCTCATCATCGAGAGTAATCGTTATAGCGTCGCCGGCCCCGGCGCACGCCACATCTCCGCCATGAGTGATGATCCGCTTCACCCGGCTCAAGCGCCCAGATGCAGCGACAACGACCTCGTCACCGGGCGCGATGTAACCCGACGCAACTGTACCCGCGTAGCCTCGGAACGCCGAATTGGGCCTGTTCACCCACTGGACCGGGAAACGAAATGGTGCACTAGCCGCCTCCGATATGACGTCGACGCTCTCAAGATGGTCAAGCAAACAAGGACCCAAATACCACTCAGTATTGTCGGAACGATTAATGACGTTGTCGCCGTAACGGGCGGATATCGGGATGGAAACGATCGATGTAAACCCGAGGTCAGCCGCGAAGGCGAAATAATCGTCCACGATACGATCGAAGGCTTCCTTCTCGTAGTTGAGGAGATCGATCTTGTTGACCGCAAGGACGACATGCCGAATGCCGAGCAGCGAGCAGATGGAGGAGTGGCGCCTAGTCTGGACCAGAACGCCCTTGCGCGCATCTACTAAGACGATTGCAGCCTGCGCGTTCGATGCACCAGTCACCATATTGCGGGTATATTGCTCGTGCCCAGGCGCATCCGCGACTATGAACGAGCGGCGAGGTGTCGTGAAGAAACGATACGCGACGTCGATTGTTATGCCCTGTGCCCGCTCGGCCTCAAGGCCGTCAACGAGCAATGCTAAGTCGACGTCGTCGCCAGTGGTGCCATGTCTTGTGCTATCGCGCGCCAGAATTGCCAACTGGTCCTCGAAGATTGCTTTGCAATCATATAGCAGCCGACCAATCAGCGTCGATTTTCCGTCGTCCACCGAGCCGCAGGCGATGAACCGCAACTGATCCTTCGTGCCGGATGGCTGCGATCTTCGAACGGCTATGGCATCCATCAGAAATAGCCTTCGCGCTTCTTTATTTCCATCGACGATGCCGTGTCGAAATCAACCAGACGCCCCTGGCGTTCCGACCACCTAGCTATCCGCATTTCCGCGACGATCTCTTCAATTGTCGTTGCGGTGGAGTGGATCGCACCGGTTAGCGGATAACAACCCAAAGAGCGGAAACGCACCATTCGCATTTCAGGCTTCTCATGCGCCTCCAGTGTAAGTCGATCATCGTCCACCAAAATCATAGCTCCGCTGCGGCGTACGATGGGACGCCTCTCGGCAAAATAGAGCGGGACGACTGAAATCCTCTCGAACATGATATATTCCCAGATGTCGACCTCAGTCCAATTCGACAGCGGGAAGACGCGCATCGTTTCTCCTCGCTTGACGCGCGTGTTGAACAGATTCCACAGTTCGGGCCGCTGGCTGCGAGGATCCCAAGTGTGGCCGGCCGATCGGAATGAGAAGATTCGCTCCTTCGCGCGGCTTGTCTCCTCGTCTCGCCGCGCCCCACCCAAGGCCGCATCGAACTGGTAGAGATCTAGCGCCTGCTTCAGCGCGTCCGTCTTCATAACTTGCGTGTGGAGAGAAGACCCGGCGCCAAAGGGGTTGATTCCGCGCCTGATGCCTTCTTCGTTTACGTAGACTATCAAGTTGACGTCGCTCCGCTTGATAGTCTCGTCTCGAAACGCGATCATCTCACGAAATTTCCACGTCGTGTCGACATGAAGTAGCGGAAAAGGAATCTTGGCCGGATAAAACGCTTTTGTCGCCACATGAAGCATAACGCTCGAGTCCTTGCCGATGGAATAGAGCATGACCGGACTATTGAATCCGGCGACTGCCTCGCGCATGATCTCAATTGACTCCGCTTCAAGGCGGCGGAGATATCGCGGCAACATATCCTTCTTCCACTTACAAGCTCACATCCAGCGTCTCTGCCGCTAGTCGGTGCGCCGGAATCCCCAGCCCCGCAGCCAAGTTGCCCTATTTCTTCGCAAACGCGCAAGGCCTTGCGAACAATCTGGAGGTTTAGTGCGACGTTATCGGCAGGCGCCCAAGATCGGCGAGTTTCATTTCCCCTCAAAACTGGATGTTCGCAGAACTCTGCTGCTGGTATGATCGGCCACTGCATCTTTAATAGAATCACCCTGAATTTAATGAAATCCTCATCCGAAGCCGATCGTGCGTTACGTGAGTTGCGAAAAGTCGGGACCCAATCGGCGATCTGGCGATCACTGGCCTTCTCGGATATTCGATCGAAATATCGTCTCTCAACGCTCGGATCGCTGTGGATTACGCTAACGACCGGAGCGCTGGCGCTTTCCGTCGGACTGATCTACGGGCAGTTTTTCGGGCAGGACATTCATGCCTACCTCCCCTACTTTACGGCGAGCTACATCACCTGGATGCTGATCGTAGCGACCCTTACCGAATCGTCCATGACGCTCACCAGCGCCGGAAACATCATCAAATCGTCGCAAATGCCAATCGTGTTTCACATCATGCGCATGCTCCAGCGCAATTTCATCATTGCCGCCCACAATGCCGTCGTCCTCGCCGCCGTGTGGCCGTTCGTACGCTGGCATGTCGGTCCGGGGGCGCTGATGAGCATTGCCGGACTGGCGCTTCTGTACCTGTTTCTCGGAGGGGCCTCCATCGTGTTGGCCATTATCTGCGCCCGCTATCGCGATGTCCCGCCGCTCGTCCAGGTCCTGATGCAGTTCTTGTTTTTTGCCACTCCGGTGATTTGGTACCCCGAGCAACTGCGTTTCGGCGAATTCATCCTGACGTTCAATCCACTTGCCTATTTACTGATGGCGGTCCGCGACCCCATCCTCGGCCGCGCGGTCGCGCTTGAAACCTGGTTCATTTGCACATGCCTGGCCGCGACTTCGGTTTCGGCCGGGGTGCTCATGTACATTCGCTATCGCAAGCGCATTGCCTACTGGGTTTAGACACCGTGGCCTCCATTACAGCCGAGAACGTCACGGTCGATATTCCCATCCTGTCGCTTCGTGCGCGATCGCTGCGCACGATCGCAATAGCCAAGGCGCGAGCCATTGGCGGACGAATTGTCGATGACGGATCACACGCCACGGTCGTACGGGCGCTCGATCAAGTCAGCTTTTCCCTGAAACAAGGTGATCGGCTGGGCCTGGTCGGCCCGAACGGTGCAGGAAAGACAACACTCATTCGCGTCCTCGCGGACATCTACGCGCCGACGTCCGGCACACTCGAGCGCCGGGGCACCCTCATTCCAATGTTCGACATCGGGATCGGATTCGATGGCGAGGCAACGGGCTACGAGAACATCGAGCTGCGCGGCATGATGATGGGCCTCTCCAAGGCGGAGATCTCACGGCGCATCGATGAGATCGCCGAGTTCAGCGAACTCGACGACTATCTCGACCTGCCCATCCGGACCTATTCCGCCGGCATGACCTTACGCCTGATGTTTTCGATCGCCACCAGCGTCGAAGGCGACATCATCCTTATGGATGAATGGGTTTCTGTCGGTGACGAAGCATTTCAGAAAAAGGCGCAGAAGCGCATGAGCGAGATCGTAGGCCGTGCCGGAATACTCGTGATCGCCTCCCACGATCCGCACACGCTGCTGCGGCATTGCAACCTCGGAATGCGCCTGGAAAAGGGACGAGTGACAGACATCGGCCCCATCGCGGATGTGCTGAGTCGACCTGCAGGAACTCCCGCGATATAGCTTTCAGGTCAGCCGCGGATATGGTTTCAAGCGCGAGCGCGCAACAGTTACGAACCTGGAATTGCTTAATGCTTCACTTCAAGCTCGTCCAATATCTCGTGCACAGAGGATACATAAAGACCGGCTCCAGAATCATGGACGTCGGCACGCAAAATCTCATGTTCGCGGAGCCCTCGGCAGCAATTGACCTCGTGAGCTCACTGCGTCGCGCTCCTCTGAGCGGGCCTGACATCAAGGAAATCGAACGCGTTTGCTATTTCTCGACGCCGCGGCCTGGCGAACGCACGGCATTCCTTCACGAACTTCTGGCAATGACCGATGTCAGTTACGATTCGATCGACATCGTCGATGGCCTTAAGACCACAATCTTCGATCTGAATTTCGACGAAGCTCCGCAGGAATGGATCGGACGTTTCGATCTGATCATCAATTGCGGGACATTGGAGCATGTCATCAACCAATTCAGGTCGCTGAACTTCATTCACAACCTGCTGAAGGTCGGCGGCGTCTGGTTCGACCAGCCTCCGTCCATTGGGTTCCTCAATCACGGTTACTACAACTACAATCCGTTGTTTTATCACGATATCGCGGCGGCAAATAACTACGAGCTGCTCGAGGCGTGGTACAGCGACGCCGGCAGCTATCCATTGCTTGATACGCGATTTCCGGTCATTGCAGTTGACCGACTGGACGACGACGGCGAGCGCGCCAAGGCCGCCAAGAAACCCTTCAGCGATGATCCTGCAGGCTCCACGGAAGCAGGGCCCAGCTACAACTTCAATGCGGTCATGAGAAAAACCACCGTTGGTCCATTGCGTCTGCCGCTGGAGATCCGGACGACGCACGGCCCGATCGGAGGCGACGCAAAGCGCCAATACGGCACGTCAGTTTTCGATTCTACTTCAAAGAAATAATTCATATCTGTCGCGCGTCGCGGACCAACATTCCTCGGTGTCGGCGTGCTGACAGAACAACAGTCTCCGTGAAGCAGAATGACGGACCGGAAAACAATTTCGGGCAAGGTTCGGCGCGCCAGCGTTGCAAGCTTGCGCCACTATGTCGGCGTGGTTCGCCGGGCCGCGTACGAGGCCGAAAATGCCAATCTCCGTCGGGGACGCAAGACTCGTCTCACTCGGATCCTCGAAGATGCTCTCTCCCCTATCTGGGGCGTCCTATCCTCCATAAGCGCGACGCTTGCCCCTTTCGCGCGGCGTGTGCCGTTTGCCCGTCCCGCTCTTCGCCGGGCGGTGAACCTGTCCTACAGGTTGTACGACACGCTCTCCAACTTGTGCCACACGATCAGATCCGCCGCCGCAAATGTCGCAGAAAGACTATTGCGAGCCGTCGCATCCAACGCGCTAGCAAATACTGCCAGCATCCGTCGTCTTATGCGGCACATTATTCCGATCAATAGCAACGTCGCTGCATCCTCGCGCAATCTTACCCTACTGAGATTGACCGGAATGCTCATCGAGCTGCACATACCCGTTGTATCCGCAGCGACGCGCAGACTGTTGAATGCATACCTGGCCTGGTTTCTCGGCATGCAGATGGCGGCCGGACACATCGGCAACACGCTATTGATCGCGCGGGTCATGAACCTCGCCTTCAGGCCCTACATCCGGCTTCGGCGTTTTCCAATCAGCTATCTCTACTTCACTGCGATGTTTCGATGCCGCCGGTACGATCGAATCGTGAAGGAAGTCCCGCACGAAGCCGAATTTTCGCAGCACTATCTCAATCACATCATAGGTGTGGCCCACCTCTACGCGGGAAATGTCGATATCGCGGAGTATTTCCTGAAGCGCGCGATTTCATTGAACGACCAGCATGCACACGACTTTCGGATGCTTGGCCGCTGCTGTCTGTCGCAGGGGCGGCTCCCGGAGGCCGCGCGATACTTTGAAAGGTCCGTTGAGCTGGCGCCCAATACAGTGATGGCACATCAGAACTATGCGGGACGCTACGACATTCCAAACTACGTACCCAAAGATTGGGAACTCGCGGAAGCCGGACGGCTGCTGATTTACGACAATTACGGTCAACTCGCGGAGGAGTTCTTTCTACTGGGCAGGTTCAACGAAAGCTTCGAGCTCTATCAACGCATGTGCGACTATCAGGAGCTTCTGCGCGATGAGCTTCCTACATCGCTGGTGGACAAGCTGGCGACCCTTAACCGCGCCTTCGATCGCGGTAAGCCAATCCGGTTGCTGCCGTACGAATGGGTCACGCAGTTCGGTCATATCGGCCTCCTCGACAGCTATATCAAGATGGCGCGCCTGGGCATGTATCCCGCCGCGAACTACGTTCTGCTGGCGCCCGCAGCCAAGGTTTCCAACGAGGCATTCCTTGCGTACTGGGAGTCCTACTTCACCATCGTCCGCGACGATGATCTGGTTCTGGAATTGTTTCCCTATCAGCGCATGCTTGGGGACAACTTCATGGCCCGTCCGGGCGATGCAGGAATCGCAGAGCCGTGGACGCGCGCCGCGGCGCGCGCACAGATCGCATGGGCGGAGCAGAACCGGCCTCCACTGCTGTCGATCACCGCCGACGATCGAGATAACGGTCGAAGAATGCTTGCCGCCCTCGGAATTCCCGATGGCGCCTGGTATGTCGGCCTTCACGTTCGAGAAGCCACTTATTACCAGGAAACAGCCGGCGGTATGAGCGAGCACCGCAACGCTGTGATTGAAGATTATATTCCGGCAATCACAGCCATCACGGCGCGCGGCGGATACGTCATCCGTCTTGGCGACGGTACCATGCGCCCTTTGCCCAAAATGCCGGGTGTCGTCGATTACGCCCTCAGCGAACGAAAGTCCGCGCAGATGGACATCTTCCTTTGTGCGACCTGCCGCTTCATCATCGGAACAACGTCTGGCCTCACCACGGCATCGCTTTCGTTCGGCACATCGATGTTGCTCGTCAATTGCATTTCCAATGATTGGCAGCTGTGGTCGAACAAGACAGACTTTATCGTGAAGCCGGTGTGGGATGTGCGGGAGAAGCGACCGCTGACTTTCGCCGAGACATACCGCCAACCCGTTCAGGGATACTTGATAAATGCCCAGGTCATGGAACGGCGGGGGCTCGAAGCCCGACCCAACACTCCCGATGAGATCGCCGAGGCCGTTGAGGAAAAGCTCGATAGCATCGACGGCAGGCGGCCCCCTGACGACAAAGGCATGCTTATGGCATCGTATCGCGCATCAATGGCTCACAATCCGATGATGTTTGGTGCAGCTCGTCCGGCAATTTCATTTCTGCGAAGAAATCCGGAAATGTTGACATCGGTCACGAAGAAACAAGACGCTATCGTTTGATCCATGGGTTCGCGGCTCGCGAATTCCAAGCGGAATCAACGAGGTCGCAGCCGGATCTCGCCATCCAGGGATGAAGGACTGACACCTTCAAGGCAACATCGGCCGTTGCGGCGTCCAATGCATTCCGCCGCCTTTGTCAAATCTCGCCGCACCGAGATGGAGCGGCTTTAGTACGTTCTCGACGGCCGGCACGTTGATGAGCAAACCGCTTTCGTTCCACGTCAATGCCGAATCGAGATCGATTGCACCGGCGGCGGCCAATGCAAATGCATTGTCAAAGGCAATCGAAATCGCATCCAGCCCGTCACCAGGATGAAGGAAGCTGTCCAGGCGCTCGAGCAGGAGAGTTTGCGGCTTGGCCACTATGTCAGCAATGTCCGATGGGGCCGCCCGAGAGCCGACGAACTTCGCCAGCTTCGAAAACTCTCGCTCGATGTCGTCGTAGTAGACCACTACGCCCGTCTTGTTCTTGAGGATTCGGAGAAACTGGATGTCGTTGGCGTAGTTCTGGATTATGTCGTCGATTGCCGTTACCAGTGGATATGGCGCACCGGGGAAAACGTCCAGAGGTCCGTTGTGATGCAGAACAAGGTGTTGCTTCGGCGGCTCATCCATCGATCGCATCGCGTCCAGAAGCGGGTTGGATTGCGCATCGGCGGTCGGAACGGTTTCATCAACCTTGTGATAGACGCCGCGCGCTTTCCAGGACAGCCAGGTTTGCTTGTATTTCCGCTTGAGAAGGATCAGCTTGATGTCGCCATCAAGGGCATTTCCGATTTCGGAGAAGGTCTTCGGCCCGTAGTAGCTGTACGGATTCAGGATCAATTTTGATCCCAGAATCGAGGCCTGTTTCGACGGAGCGATCGCGGCGCCCGAAATTGCGGCCGTGGCATTCGTGCCGAGCCCCAACGTTCTGTGCGCGTCCGCTCTCTGGGCGTCGCTGGCCCACTTCAGTTCAAAGCGCGCCGTTGTGTCCGGAAGCCGGTCAAAGTTCGTGAGAAGCCACGTTGAGCCGGTCCGGCCGTTACCTACGATGAGAAAATACCGCTGTTGCATGCTGCCGCCCATAGCGCCCGCTATTCATTCGCGTTGGTGGTTTGGTCGGATTAATCCAATCAGCCCCCCGCCTCTCGCCTCGAGTTGCGCTTTATCAAGCGGGCTCCCAGCTTGATGCCCGGACGCTCGAAAAGCAGGAAGACCACAATCGACCAAGCCACAAGCCCCGGAAAGAAGACCAATGGCAGGTACCAGATTGGCGCCAACAGGCCTTTGGTCGGGAACCCCTGAAATTCCGACAAGACGCCGAGCTCCGGAAAATTAGCCATGAGATAGAAGGGGTGGATGAGAAACAGACTATACGAGATCGCGCCCAAGACTCTCAGAGGAGCCGCGTCCAACATTTGACCTGCCCGCTTGAGCAGCGGCAGGCCGGAGAGGATCCCCCCAATTCCCAACGCAAGACCCAGCGTAAAACCGGTAATGTCTTCCGGCATGAGGTGGAGATGCGCGGCCCAGTCGAATCGAGGTCCGAAAATATCGAACAGCAGGAGTACGAGCCCAGCGCCGGACACTGCCGCCGCGATCCAGGCAGATCGGATACGGTCCGAGAGCTCGGAGGCCACGATCCCGACGAGGAAGTACTTCCATAGACCAAAGACACGGTTGGGCGAGTAAGCAATCACCATCAAAACGAAGAGCGCCGACGCGACGAAAAGCACGCGCTCGCGACGAACGAGTATCACGAACATAGGCATCAGGGCGTAGAATACGACCTCTATGTAAAGGCTCCACGTTGCCGGATTTGCCATCGGCTGGAATCCGATCGGGTTGAACATGAACAGCTCGCCGACCGCAAACGCAAATGCGGTCGATCCGAACCTCGCAACATACTGTCCGAACAGCAATGCCAGGAGCGCGCTGACGACATAAACCGGGTAAATCCGAAACAGGCGCCTGACGATATAAGCGCGCAGAGTATCAATCGAGCCGATACCTAGCGCGGCTCTGTAAATCAAGAAGCCGCTCAACGCACAGAAGATCGGAACCGCTTTTGAGCCATATGCCAGGAACGGGGCGAGCTCCGTACGGCTGACGTCGAAGACCGGGTACGTGAAATACCAGAAATGCGAAAGGGCAACATAGGCTGCGGCCAGGCCGCGGATCGAGTCGAAGCCGCGAACATACTGCTGATGCGGCGGGACCGGGTGCGCCAGGATCGGCAGGACATGCGCCCTGATCGGCCTGAAAAACAGCAAGACCAAGAATGCATAGAAGGCTGCAGCGGAGACAGCCGCTATTGGATAGTTATAGATCATTTCAAGGCAGTCCTATTTAACCGCGCTCTGGTCATGCCCGTTGAACTTTAGCGGCTATGGAACGCTTTCGATCGCCGCGCGCCTTGCGCTCGCGCGCAATCTTTCGACCCATGCTTCACGGGCTGGCGCCTCTTCGGGTGCCGGAAACCATTCGGCAAAGCGGTTCTGCTCGAAGGGACCGATGATGGTTTCAAGGAAAGCCGTGTCGCCGGATAACGGAATGATCGTGTGCCAAGCCGGCTTCCTGAGCCGCACCATGCGCACACCGTTCCATCGCGCCTCGGCCGAGAGCACGACAGGATGAACATTCTGGCCATCAGACGAGAATTGCATCACGGCAAACTGGCCTGATAACGCCAGAAACGATTTGCCCGACTTGAAATTGATGTGCGGGTGGTCGCAGCTTTCAGACGGGAGCGCGATTACCATCTCGTGCAGGGTATCGTCGCGTTCCGGATGGAGAAGCAGGCGCGCCCGCCCCTGGGGAGCGAGCCGCGCCTGCTCGATCAGCGCGGCGATGTCGGCGTCGGACACCACCACCGGGTCACGCTCGGTTTCAAACACCGCCGGCGTGACCTTGCGAAAGGCTCCGATCATGAGGCCGCCATGTCGCGCACCCACGCGGAAATCTGCGGATAGAATCCACTGCCGCCGGACAAGGGCTCGCCGAAGATCGATCCGAAGATACCGGATGCACGCTCCCACTGCTCATCCGGAACCGTCCGATAACGTCCGAGGAACCGCGCCGACCTCAAACGCAGCATCTTGTACAGTCGAGTGGCCTGGATGCCTGCAGTGAACTGCCCTGCCTCCGCACCCTCGCGCAGCAGATCGATGGCAACATCCGGAGCGTTGTTGAAGAAGCAGAACGCGGAAAGCTTCAGACGTGAAACAATCGCCTGATCGCCGGGAACAGAATTGTCGAGGGCATCCGGCCTGAGAATCCAGACGGCGTCTGCAGCAACAAGAATTCCATAACGGGAATCCTCGTTCTCCGTCGGATCCGGCTTGCGGAAAAGCCCGAGCCGCGGGTAGCCGAACCCCTTATAGTCCAGGTTCAGCAGGACGAAACCACGAGCCATGAGATATTCGTGCGTTTCAGAGAAGAGACGCTGCCCAATAAAACAGGGCTGGAAATTGCAGCTCGAACGTACGCCAAGCACGCCTTCAGCGAGGAGCCCCTCGCAACCCTCGATGACATCCTGCTCGGTGCCTTCGGTATCCACCTTAAGGAAGTCGGGAACGACGCCGAGCTTGCCAAAGATGTCGTCCGCACGCTCCGTCTTGATCCTGAGGACTTTTTCGATCTCGGCCTGACCGGGCTTCAAATGACGGAAGCACTCCGACGTCAGGTCCGGCTTGAGGCAGGAGCTCAGTCCTCGATGCTTGAGGAGATGAAAATCACGCTCTCCCTTCGTCTTGTCGAGAGCGGTTTCGAGAACCTCATAACTGAACACCGCAGTGGTCTGATACAGGCTGCGCAGCCTGGCCGCTTCCTCCGCATCCGGCTCGAACGCGATATAACGGAGCGGCGCATCGTAGCCATTCCAACTCGGATGAATCCCATAACGGGCGCCGATATCGGCGACCGTCGTGGTGACATTCAGGCTTGTCACGAAGTTGTACCTTTTCTTGTCAGTCGCAATGAAGAGTGAGATCAAGCCGACGGCAGCGACACATCGCTGCCGTCAACATACGCGAGATCAGGCATGACCCGAAAGAACCGGCCTCCCGCTGCGCGGAACGACGGCTGTCCCCTCGCGATCGGTGAAGCATATCGCCACGCCAATACGGCAACGTCAGTGGGCGCCTCGTTGGCGAGTTGCTTGCCCGACAGGACCGGAATGTTCGCCGTCGCGGTACGGACGACATTGGTAAGCGGCGCATCATCGAACACTGCATCGACCAGATCGCCGAGCTCGAAATAGTTGATCAATGCGACACAGCCGACCGATGCACCATAGACCAGCGCCCGCCCCGTCTCCTTGCGCGCGCCTTCGAGCCGTTGGCGCACCTTCTGCCCGATATCCGCGACGCGCGCGTTGAATTCCGCGAAGAGCCGACCGTCATACAGGCCCGACGATTCTTCCTCGGCAATCAACGCGTCGATTGAAGGGCTGGGAGCGCGCGAGCCACCTTCGCGCTGAACGACGAAACGAATCGAGCCCCCCTTGGGGGCGATACGTACCGCATCGACGAGCTTGAAGCCGTGCGAAGCCAGGAATTGCCGCATTGGCCTGACTGCGAAATACGAGATATGCTCGTGATAGATGACGTCGAGCAATGTCTTCGCCAGCATGTCGACTGCATACTGGGTTTCGATGATCAGAATACCATCCGGCTGCATGAGCGAGCCGATCCCGCTGAAGAGTTGGCCAAGCCCGTCGATGTTCGCGATCGTGTTGTTCGAGATGACCACATGCGCTCGTCCGTGTTCGGTCGCGATGACAGAACCCAAATCTTTGTCAAAGAACGACGCGAGCGTTGGAATCCCCGAAGCAGTTGCCGCCCGGGCAATCTCTTCCGCCGGGTCGATGCCGAGCACCCGAGCGCCCCGCTGTTGAGCCAGCCTCAGGAGCGAACCGTCATTCGAGCCTATGTCCACGACGAAACGTTGCGGGCCCACGTCGCCCCGCATCGCAAGGTCATCGATCAGACGGTCGAAATGCTCGCGCAAGCCAAGCGAAATGCCGGTCTGGTAACGGAAATTCCGATACTGGAATTCGTGATCGACGACAGTCGCGAGTTGAACATGCCCGCACGGGCGACATTGCCAAACGTCGGCGGAGGCCGTCTCGTTGATCCTCGATGCCGATCCGACATTCGGCGACGCAACCGGAAGTGGATTGAGCGAAATCGCCTTCCACAAATCGGAGGATCCGCACAGCCGGCACGTCGTTCGGGTATTGGCAAGGCTACGAGCACTCATCTTACGGCTACCATTCTCCACATCTGGTCGATTAGCATGACATCGGTCACGGCGTCGTCGCCGGAGCAAAGCGGCGATTTGATGCCAGAGCGGATCATTTCAACGAATGCCCTCGCTTGAGCCTCGAATGCGCCAACGCGCTTTTCTTCCTTGTTGCTTTTCGTCGAGCTCTCGCGGCGGTCAGGACTTTCGACCTCGATAACGGCATTTTGCTCTCGGGACATGGGGGAAGGCAAGATCAGACTCGCCCTGCCCTTTGCAAACGTCACGTCGAGACGCTGATCCCAACGCCCGAGATCGCAAGGCCCGACCACCAAATCCATGAGAAACTCACTGGCATCGAAGATGGCATGTTGAACGCCATGGGGCCTGATCGAGAAGGACAATGGAGCAAATCCCTCGGCGAAGAGGAGCCGCAGTAGATTGATATCGTGCGACGCGACATTGATCGTATAGTCATATTGGGAGCGAAGCTCCTCGGGTACGAAGGCAGGCGCGATCGGCGCCTCCTTGTAGCGGACTGGACGCGGGCCGTCCCGGCGGATGTGGTCGGGCACAGCTACGCCATATGTCGCACAGAAATCCCTCATCTGGACGTGCAGGATCGATCCCATCTCGCCGCTTGCCCGCAGGTCGGCCAACAGCCTTGCAAAGCGCTGAACACCGGCATCGTGACGCTTCATATAGCCGACCATCCACAATGCGTTATTGCGCCCTGCCAGTTCAACCAGTTCGGACGCCGTCTCCAAGGTCATCGCCATCGGCTTTTCCGAAAGAACGGCACGCGACGTTGAAAGCGCATCCTTCACGAAATGTGATTGCGCGCGCCGTGGGGCGCAAATGACCACCCCGTCGATATCGGACCGATCGAGCAATTCCATGTAATCCGCCGTCGTATTCCCGATTTTGAAACGGGCAGAGACCAACTCGCGCAGCCCGGCATGGGGCTCCGCCAGCATGACGACACGTGCCTGAGCAATCTTGGAAAAGGCGTGGAGATGGGCGACCTGCGCAATGAATCCGGCGCCGATCAATCCGATGCGCACCGAATTTGGGTTCTCAGACGCCGGCATCTTGACTTACGGATTTAGTCTCCGTCACCGGACGTCTCCCTTGCCGGCCATATCGTGAAGGATAAAGGCTGCGCAGTTGAAGCCGTAGTTTCGGAAATGGGATGTCGAATAGCGTCCCTTGCTGCGGTCCAGGAATTCACCAAGCGCGCGACGCTGCCCGAAAGCCGGATTGGCCCGATTGCAGTTCCAGTCGTCGAACATCAGGATCGTACCGTCCTGGAGCGTCTCGTCGCGTTCGAGCGCGTCGAGAACTTCCATTGTCGACTGATAGAGATCGCAATCCAGATGCACAATTGCCGCCTTGTGAGGCAGCTGCGTTTTCAGCGTCTCCGAGAAGTACCCTTTATGGACGTGGATACGCTCGGAACTGACCACCCGGGAAAGCATCCGCTTGATGTGCAGATCGATGGGCATGCCGAGTTCGGCAATCAGGCTCGCCGGCAACTCCATTTCGTCTCGCCAGATGCCTCGAACAACGTCGTACGAGGCGGCGTCAATCGGGCTCTTCTCCCGCGGCAGCCCCTTGAACGAATCAAACAGGTGGAGATCGCCAAAGAACTGCGTGTCGCGCATTCGTTCGGCAAACAGCCTAGCGGTCCATCCGGCCAAGACACCGAATTCGAGGATATCGCCGGAAATGCCTCCGTAGACGCAGAAGTCGATCGCAGTCTGAATCGTATCGCCATAGAACTGTGTCGCGCGCTGTGCATCGGGAAAGATGAGGCACTCCGACGTCATATCCCTCGTCGGACGCAATCCAAGTATTCGAGCCAGTTCCTGGCGCACCTCGCCCGACGCCGGGTTCAGTTCGACCGAGCTTACCAGCAGACCAATCGCCCCCTCTTCATCGCCACGATCGCGAACCGCCATCGCGTCGGCGAACAATTTCTTGGCCAGCCTTTGCGCGGCAATCCGCGCGGGCCCGTAACCGAAGGCCTGGGTGATGATTTCCTTGTAGCGACGGATAGCGTCTGCCTGACGCCCCTCTTCTTCATCGGCTTTGGCCAGCGCGAGTTTTTCGTCTACCGTCAAGACAAACTACCTCTAAGGCCTGGCCGCCCGCCATCAACGCCCGTTTTCACAATCGACCGATGCGCGCATATTGCACTGAAACCTCTGGCTATGCACGGACGAATTCGCGGCGGATAATATCTCGGCACACTCCCGATCCATCCTGCAAATCCAATCTTGAAGACGCCGACGATGGTGCAAGCGAGCGAAGCGATTCGCGATGGCGTGCGCGACCAGGTGCAACGGGGAGAATGGTCTGAGTCGCGCTGTCAACCAGGCTACGGCCATGAGCTGGCCGATCTTGCCAAGCCCGACTGTTTGACGGATGGCTGTCAGGGCCCTGACATCTGCGCGGGAGCCGCCGGCGGTCCTGGCGACGACATTCGGATCGGCAGCCGGGCCATTCCAGACCAACTGCAAACGAGCCGCGCTAAAGCGCAAGCGTCGAGCAAACAATTCGGGATAGCGGGGCGCCAGTTGGCCGACAATTGAATTAGCCAACCGTTGCCGCGCCGCGGCCAGCTGCTGGACATACTTGGTTTCGTCGAGACGTGTGGCACCGGACAACGTCGAGGACGCAACTCTGAATACGGCGTTCACTCCAGGCACATAAGCGAAGCCATGCTGGAACGCCAGCATCCGCTGAACGACAAAGTCGCAGAATACTCCCAACGTTGCATCGAATCCGCCGGCGGCCCGCAGAAGGTCGGTCCGAAAGACAGCAGTGGTGCTGGCAATCCAGTGATCGGTGCGCTTGATGCGGCTGCACACTGTTTTCCGATCAAGGTATTCAGCACGAAAAGAGGGAGGGGTCAGCGGACGAATACCTCGCAACGCTCCGCCGGCGTCGACGGTCACAAGCTGGCCGCAAGCCAGCGCCGCTGACTGATGGGCGTCGAGCGCATGCATCAACGTCGCATACAGGTCCGGAAGAACCAGATCGTCGGCGCCAAGGAACGTGACGTAGCGGCTGCGGACCGCCGCCAGGCCGACATTGAGAGCTTCCGCAGCGCCTCGATTTTCCTTGCCGCGGATAATCGTTATGCGAGGACTCAGCGCCTCCAGCGCACTGAGCACCGGCTCGCAGCCGTCTGTCGAGCCATCATCCACGATCAGAATGCCGATGCCGTCGGCTCCGGCGTGGAGCACGCTTGCGACTGCGCGGGGAAGGAATTCCTTCTGATTGAAGTGAGGAATGACCACCGTGAGCTGAGGCTCCGGCGCAGCCGCCGGTTGGTAATCCGCGCGGACGCGCTCTTCCGCAGCCATTCAAGCACCGGGCCTGGTTGCGCCGCCCCTCGGCGCTGTCCACGCTGGCAATGCCCTATTCAAAGAATATGAACTCATGGTCGCCGGTGTAGCCGCTCTGCCTGAAGACAAAATCCCATTCTTCGGGTGTGTGAAAGGCCCGGCAAGTCAGTTGCCAATAGAGCAGGTTCACCTTCTCGCGTTCGTTACGATAGCTCTCGACGCAGATGTATTTGGCGCCGCGCCCAACGCGCTCGATTTCCCGAAATGACGAATCCAATTCGTAGTTGTAGAGGTTGTGAAGCGTGTTGATGGAAACCACCAGATCGAAATGCCGGTCGGGGTAAGGTAGTTTCGCGGCGGAACCAACCCGGCAAGAGGATCGCACGTCTTCCATCGTATGCTCGACGCCGTAGGCGGAGATGTCGATTCCCGCGACCTCGAGGCCCGGTACGCTGGCCTTGAAATCGTGCAACAAGAAGCCCTTGCCCGAGCCGACATCCAGCACGCGCATGCCGGGCTTGAGCCCATAGGTCTCAACCATCGCGTCCGCGACCTTGCGCCAGCGTCCGTCATATTTGTAGCCGCCATAACCGGTCTCGCGGCTGCCGTCCCAATAGTCGTGGTCGAACTTGAGTGCGAGTTCCGCGACCTCGGCCTTGTCGCGCTGGGTCACGCGCGCGACATAGTCGCGCTTGGTCGATTTGTGAACGAGGCTGACGAATTCGCGATAGGCCATCTATTCTCTCTGCGTGGTAGGTGACAATTATGCCCGGAACTCCCCGAGGGCAGCAAGCTTCGCTTCGGCCTTTGCCAGTTGCTCCTCGCAGCGTTTCGCCAAGGCGCCGGCGCCAGCGAAATCGCGCCGCGCGGCCTCCAGCGGCAGGAAATCGTTCAGGATGATGCAGGTCCACTTGATCTGATAGGCATCCAGCAACAATCGGCAACGTGCCACTGCACCGGGGTCCAGACTGAGACCCTTTGCCAGTCGGTCAATGAAGGGATCGTGAAAGGCGTGAGGCACCGGCACTTCCGGCTGACAAAAGAAATCCGAGACCAATTTGGCGGGATCATCACGACCGGCATACTCGAAGTCGAGAAACGTAAGCGCTCCCGCCTCGTCCGACAGCGCGTTGTGAAAGCCGAAATCCGACGGCGACAGGCAGCATGCGTCCGGACTAACCATGGCATCGATCCTCAAGCCGGCGGCCGCAGCATCGACCTCCAACCGCGCCTTGACCGCGGTCCACGCCGGCAGCAACTTTGCCGACACCAGCCGCTGTGCATCAGCGGCATGCGGTATCCCGGCATCGAGCATACCGAGGCGCACGATGCGTCGCTCGACGGTAGCGATATGCTCAGCAAGCGAAAAACAGGCTTCGGATCCTGGCGCCAGATCCGGGCGAGGCCGTTCATTGATCGCGAGCACGAAATCGATGGCGGCGTTAACGTGGCCTGAGGACAGTTCGGATGGCAGCAGCTTGCGGCCTCGCACGAAGCTGTAGAGAGCGGCCTGCTCGCCGGGATCACAAGCCAGGGGTTCCGGCACAGTGCGCACGCCACGCGACCAGGCATGGCTGACAAAGCCCCATTCCGCGCCGAGACGATCGCGCGCGTCCCTAAAATAGCGTTTCAAGGCCAGTGGCTCGCCGCCCGCGATTTCAACGCGATAGACTTGGTTGTTGCGGCCACCCGAAAGCCGCGTCAGGCCTTCGACGTCGCCACGGCCAGCCTGCCGGGCCAACCGGCGACCGACTTCCAAAAGGGCTGCATTCACGCTGTTCACGGAGCGAGATCCGCGGCGATCTCGGCCCAGGACGAACGACGTTCGAATGGCGCTGCCTCGCCCTCCGGCCGGTCAAACCGATGCTCGGGATCGAACAGGATCTTGCGCATACCGTGAGGAAAGCCGGTCATCGCCAGGATTTCCGGCAAGTCGTCGATAAAGATCTGGCAGTCGAGCGCGCGGACGCGCGCAATCTTCGCGTCCTTTGTCAGTTCAAAGAAGACATTATCTGGCGCGACCTGTGCCTTGCCCGCACCCACCAGCCCGCGGTCGGACAGGAAGCCGCGCGCGGCCGCATGCATGTCGTGCTTAGGCCCGAGAATCGGATGCCTGGTCTTGTGACTGACGATAAACAGCTCATGCCCCGCCCTGCTAGCCACAGCGATGAACACGTCAAAGCCCAGATAAGGCGATACGAGGTCCATGCGGGCTCCGTAGACATAACCCTGTAGTTCAGTGAAGGCATCCTTGCGGTCGCTGCCGTTGAGATGGTCGCGGACGCTGTTCTTGTCGTGGCCGAGATCGTTCGGAATCAGACCGCGTTCGAGGGCGGCGGCGTGGAACACGCCGTCATAGCAGGCGATCGTATTGTCGAAATCGATCCCAACCCGCATCGCGTATTTCCGCCCTCACCGCAGCGACATATCGATCAGGGGCCGGCCGACCTTGCCAGCGGCGAGATCCTGCAGCGCCTGGTCAGCCTGAGCGAGGCTGTAGGGCTTGGACAGGAGGTCCCGTACCGGAAAGCGGCCTGAGCTCAGAAGCCGCCCAAAGCGCCCGTAATCGCGATCGGGCATGCTGTCCCCGCCCCAGGTGCCAAGCAGGCTTTTGCCTTGGTTGAACACGCCGGGGTTGAGTGGCAGCACGGCCCCGTGTTTGGCATTGCCGATCACAACCGCACGGCCGCCCTGCTGGCGGGTCGCGTTGATGGCCTGCTCCATGACAGCCGGTATGCCCGACGATTCCAGGGCTACGTCGACCCCTTGGGGAACGATTTTCTTGATCTCGGCGATCACGTCGCCGACGCCGGGATCGATCACATGGGTCGCACCATAGCTCTTGGCGAGCGCCCGGCGGGTCGGGTTAGGGTCGATGCCGATCACCGGCATGGCGCCGGCGAGCGCAGCGGCCATGAGCGCATTGAGCCCGATGCCGCCGGTGCCGAACACGGCAACCGCATCGCCTGCCCGCACCTTCAACACGTTGTAGACCGCGCCCATCCCGGTAGGCGCCGCACAGCCCAGCAGCGTCGCAACGTCCATCGGCAAGTCCGGCGGCAGTAGGGTCAGGCGGTTCTCGCTCACCACGGAGTGGCGCTGGAATGTGGTGACACCGCCCGCATTGACCTTGCGGCCGGCCCAATCATAGACGGCGCCGCCGGCTTCAATGCCGGTGCCTTTGATCCAGGACAGAACGACCTTGTCGCCGGGATTTACCTTGGTAACGGCAGTGCCGACTTCCAGCACGACACCGGTGCCCTCGTGCCCCAGGCAATGCGGCACCCACTTGTCCTCGCCCTTGTCGCCGCGCCACTCCATCACCTGGGTCCCGCAAGCGCCGGAATAGGCGATCTCGACCAGCACCTGCCCCGGCTTCAGAGCCGGCGTCTCGATCTCGGCCAGTACGAGGGGATGGCCAGTTTGCACCAGGAGCGCGGCTTCCGTCTTCATGACTTTTCTCTAGTTCAGCGCGTGAATGATCTTGTCTGCGATCTGGTGACCGGTCAGCCCGAGCACCTCGCGAGCATATTCCTGTTCGCCGGACTTCTTGAAGAAGGCGTCCGGGGTACCGAACCGTACAAACTTCTTCGCCGCGGTCCCGGTGTCTACCAGCCATTCGGACACGGCTGCGCCAAAGCCGCCGATCAGCGAATGCTCTTCGATGGTGGCAACCAGCCTGAAGCGGGCAAAGACCTCGGCCAGCCTGCCCACGTCGAGCGGCTTTACGGTGTGGAAACTCACAACCTCCGCGGAGACCCCTTGCTCCTTCAGCCTGTGTGCAGCCCCCATCGCCTCGGGGAGCATGTTGCCGGTCGAGAGCAGGCAGACATCGCCCCCTTCTTCGATCGTGATGGCCTTGCCGATTTCGAAGTCGGTGATCGGCCCTTTGTGCACGATCGGTTCGCCCTTCTTGCCCATGCGGATATAGACCGGACGATCGGACCGTACGGCGGCGCGCATCGCGGCACGCACCTCGAAGGCATCTCCTGGGCAGATAACGACCATGTTGGGAATCGAGCGCAGGAAGGAAATGTCCTCGCAGGCGTGATGCGTCGGGCCGAGGCCGGAATAGGCCAGACCCGCACCGACCGCGACAATGGTCACCGGCGCCTCGTGATAGCAGACATCGGTACGGATCTGCTCCAGGCAGCGCGTTGTTACGAACGGAGTGATGGTGTACGCGACGGGTCGCAGCCCGCTCATTGCCATGCCGGCTGCGACGCCCATCATGTTGGCTTCCGCCACGCCGCAGTTGAAGAAGCGGGACGGATGCTTGTCTTTGAACTTGTCGAACAGGCGGTTGCCGATGTCGCCCGAGAGCATGACGACCCTCGGATCATCGTTGCCGATCCTGGTCAACTCGTCGGCGAATGCATTTCTCATGCGAGGCCAAGCTCCTCGTTCGCCCTGACGACTTCCTCGGCGGTCGGCGCGCGATAGTGCCAATTGTTGTCGTCTTCCATGAACGAGACGCCCTTCCCCTTTATCGTGTGCGCGATCAGCGCCACCGGCTTGCCGGAACCGTTCGGAATGCGCTGCATGGCTTCCGCCAGCGCACCGACGTCATGGCCGTCGATCTCGTGGGCATCCCAGCCGAATGCCGCCCATTTGTCGCGAAGCGGCGCCAGCATCAGGGTTTCATTGGAGCGCGCGGTCGCCTGCCATTTGTTGTAGTCGACGACGACGCAGACGTGATCGAGCTTCTGGGCGGCGGCAAACATCGCCGCCTCCCACACCGAACCCTCGTTGTTCTCGCCGTCCGAGAGTAGCGCGAACACGCGGTAGTTCTGGTGCTGGATGCGGCCGGCCAGCGCCATGCCGCAACCGAGTGGCAGACCGTGTCCGAGCGAACCGGTGGCGGCCTCGACGCCAGGCAGCATGTTGGCCGGCGGATGCTCGGCCAGGCGGCCGCCGTCCTGGCAGTAGGTGTCCAGCTCCTCGATCGAGAAGTAACCCTTCATCGCAAGCGTCGCATAAAGCGCCGCCGCGGCGTGTCCCTTCGACAGAATGAAACGATCGCGGAGCGCATCCCCCGGCCTGGCCGGATCGACGTTCAGCACGTGCCAATAGGCGACGGTCAGCACATCCGCGCAGGAGAGTGACGACGCCAGATGCGCAGCCTGCGCCTTGTGCGACATCTCGATGATCTTGCCGCGCAGCTTCGCGGCTTGCGCTTTCAAGGCCAGCGTATCGGGGGCGCGGGCCGTGCTCCGGACTGCGACGTTCATCGTGCCCTCCAGTCGGGCTTCCGCTCGGAAAAAGGGATCGTCAGGGTTTGTGGTCATATCTGGTTGGAAGCTTTGCCAAGTCCGCCTCGAACCGGCGCGCCCAGCTGATGACGTCGTCGATGCCTTGTTCGAGCGAGAGCGTGTCGCGCCAACCGAGTTCGCTGCGCAGCTTGAAGCTGTCGAGCGTGTAGGCGGTATCCTTGCCGGGTCGTTCAGGGCCGATCTCAACGCAATCCTCGAACGACTTTCCAAGCCGCACCAAGATCATCTCGACCAAGGTGCGGATCGAAACCAATTCGTAGCCCGAGATGTGATAGGTGTCGCCCAACACGCCCTTCCGCGCGACCTTCAGCGTAGCGTTCGAGACGTCGGTCATATGGACAAACACTCGCAACGACTTGCCGCCGCCGTCCAGACGAAGCTTCTGGCCCGTCATCGCCGCCACGATCGTACGAGGAACGATGCGATAGAGCTGCTGGCCGGGCCCATAAACATTGGCAGCGCGGGTGAACACGACGGGAAACTGGTAATTGGCAAAATAAGTGCGCAAGCTCATGTCGCCGGCGGCGCGCGATACCGCGTAGGGCGTCGACGGATTGAACGGCGCGTCTTCTCGTACCCATCCTTCGGTCGAGCCGTACACTTCGGGTGTCGTGACATGAACGTACCGCTGCAATCCGTCGTAGTTGCGCAACAGCTCGTGCAAACGCACTGCAGAGACCACATTTGTCATCATCCAGTGGTCCGGATAGAGCCAGCTTTCGCCGACCATGCTCTGGGCCGCAAAGTTCACCACATGGGTCGGACGTTCGGCTTTGAGCAGATCCTTGAGCGCGTCGAGGTCGTGATTGAGATCAATCCGCTTGAAGCAGATAGTGCCCGGCCTTTTCTGCCACTTGTAAGGCAGGAATGCCTCGTGCGCCTCCTGCGACCGGCTGGCCGCAATCACGTCGTGACCGATCGCCGCAAGAAAGTCAGCGAAAGTGCTGCCCGAGAACGAGTTCGAGCCTAGGATGAGATACTTTTCCTCGCCTGCCATACCTGGTGCCCGTCAAACCTCGCGCGCGGCAACGATGTCGCCGCGCTGCGCATAAAGCCATTGCATAATCATGTGCCCGATCACGATCTGCGCGTCTTCGGCGATCTGCATGTCGTCAACGGCGAGATGAATTGGAACGTCGGCCAGCTGCTTGGCCTTGCCGCCGGAAAAGCCGAGCACAGCATAGCTCGTCATCCCGATCTTCCTTGCCTCGTCGAGCGCTCTCAGGATGTTCGCCGAATTGCCGGAGCCGGAGAAGGCGATTAGCACATCGCCTTCGCGAGCGAGGACGGCAAGTTGCAGCGAGAATACCTGGTCGTAGCCTTCGTCATTAGCCAGGCAGGTGAGAACCTGGGAATTGGACGACAGTGATTGCACGCGCAATCCCGCCCCTGGCATCTTCGTTACCGGGTAGAGGAAATCGTTGGCGAGATGATTGGCATTGCCGCTGCTCCCGCCATTACCGCAGAGAAACACTTGACGGCCGGTTTGCAAGCAGTCACGCAGTTCGTAGGCTAGGCGCTCGATCGGGCTCCAGTCGAAACCCTCCCAGAGGCGACTGAAACGGCCGGTGTAATCGGCAAACAAAGTGGCGGGCGTCTGGAAAGCACGAATGTTCACTTCAGGACTTCCCTTTCCATCCACTTCAGATTGTACCAACGATCGTCGTTCTTGAGCTGCCCCTGGGAGTACATCCCGATAATCTCCCTGATCGCGTCTTCCACGGTCTTCCTCGGACGGAAGCCGGTCGCGAGAAGCCGATCCGAATTGACGCGATAGCTTCGTGGATCGTTCGAGGGTGTCACGACGATCTCCGCTGGCACGTATTTGGTGACAAGCCTCGCAATGTCGAGGATCGAGATGTTCTCAAATCCGGCATTGTAGATACCGCTGTGCTCAGGATGATCGAGCAGGAAGAGGTAGAGATCAGTGATGTCGTCGATGTGGATATTCGGCCGGGTCTGGTCGCCGCCGAACACCGTGATGCGGCCGTTCATCAGCGCCTGCATCGTCAGCATGTTGACGGACACGTCGAGCCGTTGTCTTGGCGAAAAGCCGCAGACCGTGGCAGGACGCACGATCTGAACGACCATATCGTCCCTATACGACAGAACGATGCGCTCGCCGCACATCTTGGTCTTGTTGTATTCGGAGATCGGCAGAAGCTCGAGGTCTTCCGTCACCTTCTCCTCCTCCTTTACCCCGTAGACGCTGCCGGAAGAGGCATAGATGAAGCGCTTGATGGCATGACGCTTCGCGCGATCGGCAAGCTGCATCGTCGCAAGGCAGGATATTTCCCAGGTCAGTTTTGGATCGAGATCGCCACAAGGATCGTTGGCAACGCTCGACAAATGGATGATCGCATCGACACCGGTCAGATCGATAGCGTCCGGATTGCGTACGTCGCCTTCGACGACCGTGAGGTCCGGATGCGGGTCGAGAAAATTGCCGAACCACATCACGTCGAACGCGACGACTTGATGCCCGGCTTTCAACAACTTCGGAACGAGAACGCTGCCCTTGTAACCGCAGGCTCCGGTCAAAAAAATCTTCATGCATCAAGCCCGATCAACTTCCCCGCGTTCACGCCAACCTACCGCTAGCTTCGGCACCATCACACCGTGAAATACGTGATGCCAACAGGAATAACGGCCTCCCAGGTCATTTCGCCCCGCCGCTATTATTGCTTGCCCGGCGACCAAATTCAGCACGAGCCCTACGCAGGCTCTCGGGCGTTCCCACGTCGCGATGATAGCCGCTGCCTTCTACGCATAGTATGCGGCCGACAAGCCTTGGAATGACCTCGGTGGACAAATCGACCACGGGCTTTCCAAGACCGGCGATGGCATCGACGACCTCTGGTTCGAAAATGTAAACTGCGCCGTTGGCGAGATTGCCCGGCGGCCGCTCGATCTTCTCGTGGAAGGCAATCACCGTACCACACCGATCGAGCTCCAGAATGCCGCAAGAGCTGGGATCGTCGGTTCGAAAGCCAAGCATTGTGATGGCATGGCCGGGCGGCCGCGACCGGTGCGCAGCCACGAATCCGGCGACATCGAAATCAGTCAGATTGTCAGCATGCGCCAGCAGAAATGCCCGATCCTGCAACCATCGCCGGTTAGCAAGCACGGTCCCCCCGGTCCCCAGCAATTCAGGCTCATGCACCAGCTCGATCTTCGACGCCCAGGCCGACGCCGTGACATAAGACACTACCTGCTCGGCGAGCCAGTGAGTGTTGATGAGGACCCGCTCGATGCCAGCTTCGATCACCAGCTGCAGCCAGTAGTCGAGCAGCGGCCGCCCGTCGATCTCTACCAGGCACTTTGGAGTCTCTGCCGTGATCGGCATCAACCGGCTGCCGATTCCAGCGGCAAGAAGCAGCGCTCGCACGTTTCCCCCGTCAGTCGTCGCTGAAAACAGGGTCGTCGATTTCGGCGACGATCTCGGGAACGGTCAAACCGGTGTTTCCGACCCGAGAGACCTGCAATGCGGCGGCCAGAGCTCCCAGATACGAGCTTTGCCAAATATCTGCGCCAACACGCAGCGCCATGGCCGCGCTGACGAAGAAGCTGTCACCCGCGCCCGCGACATCCTTTGGGGAAAGATTGAATGCCGGCAGCCGGTCCATGCCGGACGAACTGTTGATGAGCATCCCCTCGGCTCCCAATGTGATGACCAGGTTCTCAGCGCGGGCCTTTGCGATGAGACGTTCAGCAATAGATGCAAGGCCGGCTTCGAAGTCGTTCAACGCCAATCGAGCTTCGCGTTCCGTCGGACTGATGAGAGCCATGTCCTTGAATCGCGAAACATCGCCGAGCTGCGAGGAGGCTTGACTGTCGGCCGCCAACATCGCGCCGGCCGCGCGAGCCTTCGCAACGATCGCATCGACGAGGTCCTGAGGAAGACATCCGTAGTTGAAGCAAGAGAACAGGACCAGATCCGACTTGGCCAGAGAAGTTTCGACAACCTTCAACATCTTGCTTTGGATGTCGGCGCTGGCCGGGTGATGCCGCAGATGATTGACGCGCAGCAGCGTCTTGTTCAATGCCCTGAAACGCTGCTTTCGGGTCGTCGGCCGCGTGCTGTCGGCAAAAAAATGACAACGCACGCCCTCTTTCTCGAGAGAATCGAGGGCAAACCCGGCCGCCTCGTCCTCACCGACGATCGAACAATACGTCACGTCCGCCCCGAGTCCCCGGGCGTGCGCGGCGACGCCGCCGGCTCCTCCGACGAACGTTTTCGTCACGATCGGCGTCACGACGAGGGTCGGATCTTCCTGCGACATCCCGATCGCATCACACGTAATGTATTCGTCGACGATCAGATCGCCAATCACCACAACTCGCATGCCGGACATTTTCGCGAGCATAGACTTGACTGCGGTGATTTCGAACGCGTGACGTTTGGGAAAATCCAGTGGCTTCCTGATCGCGGAGATATCTGCGTAGCGATAGTCGCGCTCCAACAGCGACACCGATGCGAAGCGCAATTCGCCCGAACTGAATATCAGCTCGGCTCCATAGGAAGCGACGACCGCCTGCTCCGCATTGAATCGCGCCTCGAACTCCTTGCCCTTGACGACAACATTCGGCTTCAGCGAGGCGATGAATGCCTCGGGAGGGCCTTCAAGCGCGACGGCGTAGTCGACCATGTTGATCGGCCGCACATTCTCGAGCCGCAGCTCCTGCGGTAGCGTGACACCCGCCACATTGTCCGGATTGACGCCGACGACAAGAAAGTCACCTTGCTCGGCCGCAAACTTCAACAGCCTGAGGTGTCCAGGGTGAATGAAATTGAAATTCCCCGAGACAAAGACAATCCTTCTGGTATCCCCGGCCGCGCTTCTGATGTCGCGACAATCGGTGGATTGACATTTGGCGTATTGATTTTCCAAGCGCGAACCAGCAACTTTCCTGGCACAACCATTAAAGACAGCAAGTTTGACGAGTAGTATCGTGCTTATAGCATTTCAACGATTTTACCGGTCAATCCCAATATCGCGGGACGGGTCGCCTTCTGCGCGGTTGTGGCTCCCATGCCGCACCCGATGAGTCTTTCCTGGTGATTGGCCTCTGCCACGACTAAGGCGCGATGAGATTAGGATGAATCGTCATCGCGCTTTGGGTTATTGTTTGAGCATGATCTTTACGGAAAACCGCTTCACACTTTTCCGGATCATGCTTTAGACATTTTGCCGCACCGGATTCGTTGAGGCCAATAGCCACGGCGACGCGCTCCATCTCGCATTGACTTCCACCGCTCCCCGACTGGTAGTGGCGGCAACCCAAGCAGGAAAAAGAAAAGGTATGGGCATCGGCGCAACCGAGCTTCACTTCATATTGCAGGAGCACCTTTACAGACCAATCTCGGGCGAGATTGTCACTATCGGCAAACAGTCAATCAGCCTCCCGCCAACATCCCTCGCACACCTGCTGGGCGTGTATGGGTTGCGGCCGAAAACGCAGTCCGTAGGCGTCAACCAGGCAGATCAGCATCTTGCCGGCGCGAGCATGGACGATCAGTCGTTCTTCGACTCGTTCACCACCTGCCGCGTCCACTCGGCCGACATCAGTCCATATGAAGGCGCCACCCATGTCTTCGATATCTGCGGCGAGGTGCCCGCCGAGTTGAGAAACCGCTTCGATTTCGTCTTCGACGGCGGATCACTCGACAACGTATTCGATCCGGTCAGGATGCTCTCCAACATGGCCATTATGACCAAGCCCGGAGGCCGCATGTTCATCACGGCCTGGAGCAACTCTCATCCGACCGCTTACGCGAAGATCACCCCGGATTGGCTGATGGACTATTGCGCGGTCAATGAGTTTGCTGACTGCAAATTATACATCGTCCAGTATCAGTCGGTCTTCGACGATCCCGAGGACGTTCGCCCGATGTCGGTGTGGCAATATTCCCCACTGGTAGAATACAGCGGCATGATCGGATACGAATGCTCGTCAATCATCACGAGGCAGCCGCTCCAGATTTACGCCATTCTGGAGAAGGGCACGGCCTCGACCAATGAACGAACGGCGGTCCAGAAGCACTACCGGGGCGATCAAACGGAGCCCTATCTCGCCTCGATCGGGCGGTTCAACAGGTCTTCGCGCCCTCCCTTCACGCCATTCTTTACCGATCCGCCCTTACCGCCGATCAGTTCATTGGGCACGGTAAAGCTGCTGGGACATTTCCTGGTGCCGGGGCTCCCACAACCCGCGAAAATCACCATCCCAGAGTATGTACCGCCGCCTGCCGAACCTGAGCCAACACCGCCGGCTGAATCTGAGCCTGCTCCGCAAGCCGGACCAGGGAATGCCCCGCAAGCCGAACCGGTGCACATTCCGCAGGGTCGGCCGTTCAAGGGGACGGCTTAAGAGAACTCTGGCTCGCATGCGCGGGACCGCGCCCTCCTGACCGGCTCGCCTCTTCGTCATGAGACGCGTTGGCGGCGATGGGGCGGGATTGCTATTTCTCCTGTTCGCGTTGACAGACTCTTTCGAGGGTTTCGCGCGCATCAGGGTTAGAAAGGTCAACATCGATGCGCGCAGTCGCGGGTCTATGATCGGCAAACGGGGCGGCGTTAGCCCAGGATAGATCTACCCCTTGCTTGCGCTTGATCTGTTTCAGTCCGGGCGCGATGACTTCAACATTCTGGTCAGCGATTCCAACAATCGCTTTGCGCGTCCGCCGGCTCATGGACCGAAGTTGTCCGGACCATCCTCGGCATAGTCCGCATCCATACGAGCGAGCCCCTCGCGGCGATCCAAAAAGCTCAGGAACGCCGGCAGATAGCACGAACCACGGACTGTCGCGCGCGGCCTCGGCGTGCCTTGGCGCTCGAACATGGCGCGGATTTCATGCCAATGCCGACCTTTTTCTCGGAGCGTAATCTCCGCGAACAGATTGTTATCGACGTACGGCGGCGCGGGAATGATGAGCCCCCCAGCGCGGCCGCGCTGAAAGAGGCGCCTGCGAACCTACGGCAACGCTTACGGTTACACTCGGTCACGCGCTTGAGCGGCTCTAGAAAAATGCAGTGAAATCAAAGCCAAATGGCGCGCCCGGAACGATTCGAACGTCCGACCCTCAGATTCGTAGTCTGATGCTCTATCCAGCTGAGCTACGGGCGCGTGTTTCGCAAACAGCAATCGCGGGCGAGGCCCTCGACGCATCTCCCGGAGGCCGGGAGGGGTGCGAAAGAGCGCTCTGACTAACCGCTCTTGTCCCGATTGGCAAGGTCTGCATCGGCAGTATTTTGGGGCATTTCCGGCTCCCTGGTCGTCATTCCGGGGCGCGACGAAGTCGCGAGCCCGGAATCCATACCACCAGCGGGGTTATGGATTCCGGGCCCGGCCTTGCAGGCCGTCCGGAATGACGGGGAGCGCTCGGCCAACGGCCGAGCCCTACGCCCTCGCCCGCTCGTTGCGGATGGAGAGCAGTTCCACGGGGCGGTCGGGGATGACGATCCGGAAGGTGGCGCCGATGGTGCCTTCGACCAGATGAATGTCGCCGCCATGAGCGCGGACCAGCTCGGCGGCGATCGCAAGACCGAGACCGCTGCCGCCGGGGCGCCCGGAGGTCTGGAATGCCTCGAACAGGTGGTCCCGGGTCTTCTGGGGCACGCCGGGGCCGGTATCGGAAACCTCCAGGATCGCGACGGCGCCTTCGCGTTTTCCCGTGATCCGGATCTGCTGCGCACCGCCATCGCCCGAGGAATGGCTTTCCAGCGCCTGGGCCGCGTTGCGGACGAGGTTGAGCAGCACGCGGAACAGCTGGTCGGGATCGGCATCGATCGCGAGCCCGCGCTCGATCGCGGCGACCCAGGCGATCGAGGCGTCGCTGGCGAGCCCCGCGGTCTCGCGCACCTCCAGCACGACCGGCTCGATCAGGATCATGCGGCGGTCGGGCGCGGCCTCCTGGGCGCGGCCGTAGGACAGCGTCGACTGGCAGAAGGCGATGGCGCGCTCGAGCGAGCGCACCAGCTTCGGCGCGAAGCGCTGCACCCGCGGATCCGGCACGCTGGCGAGCTGGTCCGACAGAAGCTGCGCCGATGCGAGCAAATTGCGCAGATCGTGGTTGATCTTGGAGACGGCGAGGCCGAGGGCGGCGAGCCGGCTCTTCTGATGCAGCATCGACATCAGGTCGCGCTGCATGTCGGACAATTCGCGCTCGGCCACCCCGATCTCGTCGCTGCGTTGGCTCGGCACGATGATCCGGGCCGAGCTCTCGGGGTTTTCGTGGAAGCCGACCAGGCTCGCGGTCAGCCGTCGCATCGGCCGCACGAAGAGGTAATGCAGCGCGAGATAGACGAGGCCCGCGGTCAGCACCGCGATGATCAGCGCGACCACAACGACGTTGCGGGAGAATCGATACATCGACTGCCGCAGCGGCAGCTCGTCGGTCACGATCTCGATGAACTGGGCATTACCGACGCCGGGTCCCACGATCCGGATGGCCTGGTTGCCGGTCTCCAGCATCATCCGGAATGAACCGGTGATCGCCTCCCAGGCCGTCATGTCGCGCAGATCGATGTCGCGCTCGATCGCGGCCGGAAGGTTGTCGCTGGCGAGCAGCCGGCGCTGCTGGCCCATCTTGATGGCGACGGCGCGGGCATTGATGCTTTTCAGGATCTGGCGCGACAGCGAATCGGGGACCATGCCGAGCGGCGCGGCATCCAGCACCAGCGCCGCCGTGTTGGCCGCCGCCACGCGGTCGTTGAGCCGGTTGACCCAGAAGTTGGCGATGGCGGGCACATAGAGGAGGATGGCCGCGATCATCACCAGGGGAACGGTGAGCAGCAGCAGCTTGCCAGACAGGCCGAGACCGCGCGACCCGCGCGGCCGCGTCGCCGGCTGGTCCGGCTGATCCTGATCCTGGATCGGCTGGAGGTCTGTCGCTGCCACGAAATTCGCCCTCGCTGCTCGGCGGATGAAGGATGCGGCCGGGCCCCTGGTCCGGTCAAATTAAGGATCGCTAATCTGCCAAGGTGGGATGTAGGCGCTGATATGGCGAGTCGCCACCTCAAGGGCTAAAACCCCGCCCATACAGCGATATTCACCGGTATCGTGCGCTCTTGCGGCGTTGACGAAAAGAAGGCGCTCCCTTATAAGCCGCGCGAATTGTCCGCGATGACCCGGTGCGACACCGGGAGCGGCTCTCCTTGGGGCCGAAAAGGGCCCATTTTGGGCCGCATCTTCGGGACTCTACCTTCAATTCTACAGGCAAATTGCCCGGTCAGCGGAGAAAAACCCGTGAAGCGGACTTATCAACCCAGCAAACTCGTGCGTAAGCGCCGTCACGGCTTCCGCGCCCGCCTCGCAACTGCCGGCGGCCGCAAGGTCCTCGCCGCCCGCCGCGCCCGCGGCCGCAAGCGTCTGAGCGCCTGAGCCGGACCCCCTTTTTGGGATTTCATCATGGATCGGCTGAGGCAGCGGGCGGATTTCCTCGCCGTTGCCAATGGCGCGCGGGCGAATAGTCCCGCGTTCGTCCTGCAGAGCCGCCGCCGCGACGACAGCGGCCCGATCCGGATCGGCTTCACCGTTACCAAAAAGAACGGCAACGCCCCCGAGCGCAATCGCATCCGGCGCCGGCTTCGCGAATTGGTGAAGCGGCTCGATCCGGTGTCGATGCAGCCCCATCATGATTATGTGCTGGTCGGCCGAAGGGACGCGCTCTCGCGTGACTTCGCCACCATGCTCGACGATCTGCGCATGGCGTTCACGAAGCCCGCGCGGCATACGCCCAAAGGACTGTCCAAAGAACTGTCCAAGGGACCAGCGAAGGGACGCGGCCAGAGGCCGGGTGCCACCGCCGCAGCCAGCCGCAAACCAGATTGATGACGAGACCTTAGAGATGACCGACAATCGCAATACCATCCTCGCCGTCATTCTGTCGGGCCTGGTCCTGATCGCCTGGCAGTATTTCTACAACGTGCCGCAGATGGAGAAGCAGCGCGCCCAGCAGCAGGTGCAGGCCGAGCTCCAGAAGAACGCGCCACAGCCGACCGCCACCGCGACGCCGGGCGCCGCGCCGCAAGCCGGCAGCGCGACCCAGCCGTCGGCGGCTCCGGCCGCGAACCAGCAGGCCCAGCCGGTCGTTGCCCGCGACACCGCGATTGCGGCGAGCCCGCGCGTGAAGATCGACACGCCGCGCCTTGCCGGCAGCGTTTCGCTGAAGGGCGGACGCATCGACGACCTCGCGCTGGTGCAATACCGCGAAACGGTCGACCCGAAGTCGCCGCCGATCGTCCTCTATTCGCCCTCGGGCACCGCGGAGCCCTACTACGCCGAGTTCGGCTGGGTGGCGGCAACGGGCGTGACGGCGAAGATGCCGGACGCTCAGACCGTCTGGCAGCAGGACGGCAGCGGCAGCCTGACGCCTTCGACGCCGGTGGTGCTGAAATGGGATAATGGCGAGGGCCTCTCCTTCCGCCGCACCATCGCGGTCGACGACCACTATCTCTTCACCGTCAAGGACGAGGTGAGCAATGTCGGCAATGCGCCGGTCACGCTCTATCCGTTCGCGCTGATCTCGCGCCACGGCACGCCGCAGGTCTCGGGTTACTACATCCTGCATGAAGGCCTGATCGGCTATCTCGGCGACCATGGCCTGCAGGAATACGCCTACAAGAAGATCGACGAAGCCAAGAAGGTGAACTTCAAGGCCACCAATGGCTGGCTCGGCATGACCGACAAGTACTGGGCCTCGGCGCTGCTGCCCGACACCAGCGCCCAGATCCAGGCGAGCTTCTCGTCGAACCCCGTCGGCAACGTCCACACCTACCAGACCGACTACCTGCTCGATCCCGTCACCGTCGCGATCGGCGGCACCGCTACGGCGAACGCGCGGCTGTTCGCCGGCGCCAAGGAAGCCGGCGTCGTCGGCGTGTTCCCGTTCGCCGGCCTCGGCGGCTACAACAAGGCGCTCGGCCTCAACCATTTCGATCTCTTGATCGACTGGGGCTGGTTCTACTTCATCACCAAGCCGATGTTCCTCGGCCTCGACTTCTTCTACCGCTTCTTCGGCAATTTCGGCATCTCGATCCTGCTCGTGACCGTGATCGTGAAGCTGCTGTTCTTCCCGCTGGCGAACAAGTCCTACGCCTCGATGGCGAAGATGAAGTCGATCCAGCCGCAGCTACAGGCGCTGAAGGAGCGCTATCCCGACGACAAGGTGAAGCAGCAGCAGGAGATGATGGAGATCTACCGCAAGGAGAAGATCAATCCGGTCGCCGGCTGTCTTCCCGTGGTGATCCAGATCCCCGTGTTCTTCTCGCTCTACAAGGTGCTGTTCGTCACCATCGAGATGCGGCACGCGCCGTTCTACGGCTGGATCAAGGACCTCTCCGCGCCGGACCCGACCAATCTGTTCACCCTGTTCGGGCTGATCCCGTTCGATCCGACCACGCTGCCGTTGTTCGGCCATTACCTGGCGCTCGGCATCTGGCCCATCGTCATGGGCATCACGATGTGGTTCCAGATGAAGCTGAACCCGACGCCGCCGGATCCGACGCAGCAGATCATCTTCAACTGGATGCCGCTGATCTTCACCTTCATGCTGGCGGGCTTCCCGGCAGGTCTCGTGATCTACTGGGCCTGGAACAATTTGCTCTCGGTGATCCAGCAGAGCTTCATCATGCGCCGCAACGGCGTGAAGGTGGAGTTATTCGACAATCTCAAGGCGACGTTCGCGAGGAAAGCGACGTAGTCGTCATTGCGAGGAGCGAAGCGACGAAGCAATTCAGACTAGATCCGCAGTGGGATTCTGGATTGCTTCGCTTCGCTCGCAATGACGAGGGGAAACAGCGAGCCTTCGCATGACCGACGACAAAGATGCGAAGCTGATCGAAGCCGGGCGAAAGCTGTTCGCCCGCGACTGGCAGTTCATCTGGGCCTCGCCCTCGATCGAAACTCTGCCCCCGATGACGGGGCTCGAGATTGCCTTTGCCGGCCGATCCAACGTCGGCAAGTCGAGCCTGATCAACGCGCTGACCGGCCGCAACGCGCTCGCGCGCACCTCGCATACGCCGGGGCGCACCCAGGAGCTGATCTTCTTCGAGGTCCCCGGGAAAAGTGACCTGCGCCTCGTCGACATGCCCGGCTATGGCTACGCCAAGGCGCCGAAGAGCCAGGTCGCGTCCTGGACCGAGCTGATCCACAAATTCCTGCTCGGACGCGCCAGCCTCGCGCGCGTCTACGTGCTGATCGACGCGCGGCACGGCCTCAAGGACGTCGATCTCGAAGTCCTCAAGACACTCGACCGCTCCGCCGTCAGCTACCAGATCGTCCTGACCAAGGCCGACCAGGTGAAGGCCTCCGAGCTTCAATCGCGCATCGCCGAGACGGAGGCCGCGCTGGCAAAACATCCCGCCGCGTTCCCCAACGTGCTCGCGACCTCGTCACGAAGCTCGACCGGCATGGCCGAGCTGCGCGCCGCGATGGCCA
This sequence comes from Pseudomonadota bacterium, assembly GCA_023435725.1. Classification (GTDB taxonomy): domain Bacteria; phylum Pseudomonadota; class Alphaproteobacteria; order Rhizobiales; family Xanthobacteraceae; genus Bradyrhizobium. Next base: position 46,739 of record JAEYRD010000228.1, read on the forward strand.
AGCTGCTGGAGGAGCGGGCCTCGTGACGGCTGCATTCCGCCTGTTGCTTGGGCTTGCCGGTTTGATGGGCGCCGCCGGCGTCGCGCTGGCCGCCGCCTCTGCTCACGGCGCCGATGCCAGCCGGCTTGCTTCGGCGAGCGCCATGCTGCTGTTTCACGCCACTGCCATATTGGCCTGCGTCGCATTGCTCGCGCGCGGCCTTCTGCACGGCGGAATTGGCCTCATTGCCGCATTCGGCTTCGTGCTCGGCGCCGCGCTGTTCGCCGGCGATCTCACCTTGCGGCAATATGCCGGCCATTCGCTGTTTCCGTTCGCAGCACCGACCGGCGGAACGGTGATGATTGCAAGCTGGCTGGCGGTGACGCTGGCAGCGGTGGTGGCAGCAAGGAAGTGACGCTCGTGTCCCGGACGCGGTGCGGCACCTAAAGCGCGTTTACGCGCGTCTCCGACGCGCTATGGTGACGCTCCGCAGAGCCGGGACCCAGCAGCGACATGGGCCCCGGCTCTGCAGCGCACCGCTGAAGAAGCGCTGCGCTGCGTCCGGGGCACGAAGACCACTTTGCGCCTCGCCCGCCAATCAGATAGAACGCGGCCCGACAGTCCCGCCAGCGAGATCCGCCTCATGACCGAAATCTCCCCGCTCGACCAGGCCCGCATCCTGTCCGAAGCGCTGCCGCACATGCAGCAGTACGACGAGGAAACCATCGTCATCAAATATGGCGGCCATGCCATGGGCGACGAGGAGACCGCGAAAAACTTCGCCCGCGACATCGTGCTGCTGGAGCAGACCGCGATCAATCCGGTGGTGGTGCATGGCGGCGGACCGCAGATCGCGACCATGCTCAAGCGCCTCGGCATCGTCTCGGAATTCGCCGCGGGCCTGCGCATCACCGATGCCGCGACCATCGAGATCGTCGAGATGGTGCTTGCCGGCTCGATCAACAAGCAGCTCGTCGGCTACATCAACGAAGCCGGCGGCAAGGCCGTCGGTCTCTGCGGCAAGGACGGCAACATGGTGAAGGCGTCGAAGACGACGCGCACCATCATCGACCCGGACTCGCATATCGAGAAGGCGGTCGATCTCGGCTTCGTCGGCGACCCCGAGAAGGTCGACCTCACGCTGCTCAACCAGCTGATCGGCTACGAGCTGATCCCGGTGCTGGCACCGCTGGCGACCTCCAAAGAAGGCCAGACGCTGAACGTCAACGCCGACACCTTTGCCGGTGCGGTTGCCGGCGCGCTGAAGGCCAAGCGCCTGTTGCTGCTCACCGACGTGCCGGGCGTGCTCGACAAGTCGAAGAAGCTGATCCCGCAGCTTTCAGTGAAGGATGCGCGGAAGCTGATCGCCGACGGCACCATTTCCGGCGGCATGATCCCGAAGGTCGAGACTTGCATCTACGCGCTCGAGCAGGGCGTCGAGGGCGTCGTCATCATCGACGGCAAGATGCAGCACGCGGTGCTGCTGGAGCTCTTCACCAACCAGGGCACGGGAACGCTGATCCACAAGTGAAGGACGAAAAGACGAGAGATTTCGTCATGGCCGGGCTTGTCCCGGCCATCCACGATTTTTCGTCCCGCGCCGAGAACGTGGATGCCCGGCACAAGGCCGGGCATGACGGATGGAGAACGAGACCACACCGCCGCTCGGTCCTCACCCGCTTCCTGATGACGCTGCCGGCGGCAGCCGTCTCGCTCTTCTTTTCCTCGGCGCCAGCTTTCGCCGACCTGAAAATCTGCAACCGCATGTCCTATGTCGTCGAGGCTGCGATCGGCATCGACGACAAGGCGGCGACCGCGACGCGCGGCTGGTTCAGGATCGACCCCGCCACCTGCCGCGTGGTGGTGCAGGGCACGCTGACCGCCGACCGCATCCTGCTCAATGCCCGCGCACTCGGCGTCTATGGCGCATCCCCGATTCCCCAGAACGGCAGCGACATGCTGTGCGTGGCCCAGGACAATTTCGTCATCGCGGCCGCGCGGCAGTGCCGCACCGGCCAGACCCAGGCCGCCTTCACCCAGATCACACCGACGCGGGGCGACGACGGCAATTTCGTCGCCTATCTCGCCGAGGATTCCGAATATGACGACGAGCAGGCGCGCCTTGCCGCCATCCAGCGGCTGCTGGTGATCGCAGGCTACGACGCCGCGCCGATCGACGGTGTCGACGGGCCGAAGACGCAAGGAGCGCTGGCTGCCTTCCTGAAGAGCCGCGGGCTGCCGCCCGACATCGTCTCCTCGCAGAATTTCTTCAAGACCATGGTCGATGCAGTGCAGACGCCTTCGGTAACCGGCCTGACCTGGTGCAACGACACGACGCACAAGGTGATGGCGGCGATCGCCACCGACGACGGCAAGTCGGTGACGAGCCGCGGCTGGTATCGCATCGATCCCAAGACGTGCCTGCATCCCGATGTGACCGGCCAGCCGAAGCAGATTTTCAGCTTCGCCGAGGCCGTAGATAGCGACAACCGCACCGTCAAGCTGAAGGACAAGCCGCTGAACTGGGGCGGCGACAAGCAGCTCTGCACGCGCGAGACCAAGTTCGAGACCAACGAGCAGGCCGATTGCGGAGCGCGCGGATTCGCCGCCACGGGCTTTGGCGTGGTGGACATGTCGAGCGGCGGCAAGACGCTGCGTTTTGCGATGCCGTGATGGCGGTGGATGCCACAAACTCCACTGTCGTCCCCGCGAAGGCGGGGACCCATAACCACAGGCCGCGGTGGTGGGTCAGGACGTCACCAAAATCTCGCAAACGAGTCCTCCCTGTGGTTCCCGGATCTGCGCTTCGCTTGTCCGGGACGACGAGTTGAGAATGTTGACATGAAATCCGCCCGCAGCTTCGCCCATGTCGACACCTGGGTGTTCGACCTCGACAACACGCTCTATCCGCATCACGTCAATCTGTGGCAGCAGGTCGATGCGCGGATTGGGGAGTTCGTGTGCAACTGGCTGAACGTGACGCCCGAGGAAGCGCGAAAACTTCAGAAGGATTATTACCGGCGCTTCGGCACCACGATGCGCGGCATGATGACCCTGCATGGCGTGCGCGCCGACGACTACCTCGCTTACGTCCACAAGATCGACCATTCGCCGCTGGAGCCGAATCCGGCGCTGGGCGAAGCCATCGCAAAGCTGTCGGGCCGCAAGCTGATCCTGACCAACGGCTCGGTCGACCATGTCGATGCCGTGCTGGCGCGGCTCGGCCTCGCCACGCATTTCGATGGCGTGTTCGACATCATCGCCGCCGGGTTCGAGCCGAAGCCGGCACCGCAGACCTATCGAAAATTCCTCTCCGACCATGCGGTCGACCCGGCACGCGCCGCCATGTTCGAGGACCTCGCCCGCAACCTCACGGTCCCGCACGAGCTCGGCATGACCACGGTGCTGGTGGTGCCGGATGGAACGAAGGAAGTGGTGCGAGAGGACTGGGAGCTGGAGGGCCGGGATGCGGCCCATGTCGACCATGTCACGGATGATCTGACGGGGTTTTTGGGCAGGCTGTCGCGGTGAGGCCCGTAGCCCGGATGGAGCGCAAGCGAAATCCAGGGGCATCGCGCCATGGGAGGGACTGTCCCGGATTACGCTTGCGCTCCATCCGAGCTACAGGGCTTTCGCGGGTGACGACAGCTGACTAAGCTTGACTCCTCCCCTCCAAATCCCGAAAAAGCGCCCCAATCCGTCAAAATTCCCGTTTCGAAGAGGAAATCCCGATGTCCCTCCAAGCCCTCGAATCCACCATCAACAGCGCCTTCGACGCGCGCGACGGCATCTCGACCTCGACCAAGGGCGAAGTGCGCGAGGCCGTGGATCAGGCGCTGGAGATTTTGGACAAGGGCGAGGCGCGTGTCGCCGAGCGCGGGTCCGACGGCAAGTGGAAGGTCAATCAGTGGCTGAAGAAGGCCGTGCTGCTCTCCTTTCGCCTCAACGACATGGGCGTCATTCCCGGCGGTCCAGGCAAGGCGACCTGGTGGGACAAGGTGCCCTCGAAGTTCGAAGGCTGGGGCGAGAACCGTTTTCGCGACGCCGGTTTCCGTGCCGTGCCCGGCTCGGTGGTGCGCCGCTCCGCCTTCATCGCCAAGAACGTCGTGCTGATGCCGTCCTTCGTCAATCTCGGCGCCTATGTCGATGAGAGCACCATGGTCGACACCTGGGCGACCGTCGGCTCCTGCGCGCAGATCGGCAAGCGCGTGCACATCTCCGGCGGCGCCGGCATCGGCGGCGTGCTCGAGCCACTGCAGGCCGAGCCCGTGATCGTCGAAGACGACTGCTTCATCGGCGCGCGTTCGGAGGTCGCCGAAGGCGTGATCGTGCGCAAGGGCGCGGTGCTGGCGATGGGCGTGTTCCTGGGCGCCTCGACCAAGATCGTCGACCGCGAGACCGGCGAGATCTTCATCGGCGAAGTGCCGGAATATTCGGTGGTGGGGCCCGGCGCCCTGCCCGTCAAGCCCATGAAGAACGGCCAGATGGGCCCGAGCACGGCCTGCGCCGTGATCGTCAAGCGCGTCGACGAGCGCACGCGGTCCAAGACCAGCATCAACGAGCTGCTGCGGGACTAAGACTCTCGCTCACCCGTTCTTACGGGGCCGCGACGAGCTTCGCTCGCGCTGAGAGCGTTGGGGTGAGGAGCATGTCTCCACCGGCGACATGGTCGCGAGACCTGTACCCCCCTCTCACCCGGATTGCACCGGACGATGCTTCGCATCGCCGAGGCAATCCGACCTCTCCCCGCAAGCGGGGCGAGGTGACAAGCGGCACCAGCCCGCCTCATCGAACCCACCCTCCTTCCATCGCGACCAACATCCGGGCGGCCTTGACCGCTCGGAGCCTCGCATGGACTGGATCTGGTATCTCTTCCGCTTCGACGGCCGCATCAACCGCGCGTTGCTGTGGCAGGCATTGCTGATCGTCATGTTGCTGGCCTGCATGCTCGGGATGATCGATCAGGCCATCAAGGTCCTGGACGGGGCCACAACCTTCGCCTTCAACTTCGAGATCGACTTCGATTTCGCTGTCGATGGCATCTTCAACGTGGTCGATCCCCGGGCCTATCGTCTGCTGGCGTCCACCGACCGCGGGTCCCTCATCCTCAAGGTGTTGGGCACCTCGCTATTTCTTTGGATCTACCTCGCAACCGCGATCAAGCGGCTGCACGATCGCGACCGGAGCGGCTGGTGGCTCGTGCCGTTCTTCTTCGTGCCCACCCTGTTCGACCAATTCTCAGACTTGCTTCCGACCCAATCCAACTGGGTTCTTGCGCTCGCCTGGACAATGCACATTCCGTGGTTTTGGGGCCTCGCCGAACTGTTCATTGTGCCCGGCACCTCAGGCAGCAACCGGTTCGGTCCTGATCCGCTGGCCGAAGCCGAGGACGTCATGACGACTGCCTCGGCCCCTGCGAAAAGCTGGGACCAGCAGAGCGAGCTCGAATTTGTCCCGCCCAGCGCTAGCCCACCCGGCGGCATGCATGTTAATCGGGGCACATGACCGATGCTCTCTCGATTGCCCGCGATCTCATCCGCTGCCCCTCGGTAACCCCGGCCGATGCCGGTGCGCTCGGGGTGCTCGAAAAAGCCCTCACCGCAGCCGGCTTCATTTGCCACCGCGTGACGTTCTCCGAAGCCGGTACCGCCGACGTCGACAATCTCTACGCGCGGATCGGCAGCGAGGGGCCGCACATCAGCTTTGCCGGCCACACCGACGTGGTGCCGCCCGGTGACGAGAGCGCCTGGAGCGTCGGTGCGTTCTCGGGCGAGGTGAAGGACGGTTTTCTGCACGGTCGCGGCGCCGTCGACATGAAGGGCGGCATCGCCTGCTCGGTCGCCGCGGTGCTGGAGCATCTCGCCGCCAACGGCGGCAAGCCGCGCACTGACGGCAAGGGTTCGATTTCCTTCCTGATCACCGGCGATGAGGAAGACGTTTCCATCAACGGCACGATCAAGCTGCTGAAATGGGCCGCCGAGCGCGGCGAGAAGTTCGACCATTGCGTGCTCGGCGAGCCCTCGAATGTCGAGACGCTCGGCGACACCATCAAGGTCGGCCGCCGCGGCTCGCAATCCGGCACGCTCTATGTCGACGGTGTGCAGGGGCATGTGGCCTATCCGCACCGCGCGGCCAACCCGGTGCCGGATATTGCGCGACTGATCGTGGCGATCTCCGATGAGCCGCTCGATCATGGCAGCGCGCAGTTCCAGGCGTCCAATCTCGAATTCACCTCGGTCGACGTCGGCAATACCGCCAACAACGTCATCCCCGGCCAGGCCCGCGCCAAATTCAACATCCGCTACAACGACAACCACACGCAGGCGAGCCTGCGCGACCTGGTCGAGTCGCGTTTGGCAAAAGCCTGCGGCAACCGCATCCGCGCCCGCATCGTCTGGGAGCCGTCGAACTCCAACGTGTTCGTCACCAAGCCCGGCCCGTTCACCGAACTCGCAGTCTCGGCGATCGAGGAAGTGACGGGCCGCAAGCCAGAGTTGTCGACGTCAGGCGGCACCTCGGATGCGCGCTTCATCTCCAGCTACTGCCCGGTGATCGAGTTCGGCCTGGTCGGCCAGACGATGCACCAGGTCGACGAGCGCGTGCCGGTGGTGGATCTGGAGAAGCTGACGAAGGTGTATCGCGGGATTTTGACGAGGTATTTCGGGTAGGCGCTGCTGCTGCCACAAACTCCGCTGTCATCGCCCGACTCGATTGGGCGATCCAGTATTCCAGAGGCAGCAGTGATTGAGCCGAGACGCCGCGGCGTACTGGATGCCCCCGCTTTCGCGGGGCATGACGGTGGTGAGTGTCGCGAGAGCGTGCGCCCTCGCACACCTCAATAATCCACCTTCACCAGATACAGCCCCTCCGGCGGGGCGACGATGCCGCAGGCGGCGCGGTTGCGCGCTTTGAGCGCTGTGGACAGATCATCCGCAGTCCAGCGGCCTTCGCCGACCCAGACCAGCGAGCCGACCATCGAACGGACTTGGCTGTGCAGGAACGAACGCGCCGAGGTGACAATGGTTATCTCACGCCCGTCGCGCAGCACGTCGAGCTGGTCGAGCGTCTTCTCCGGCGACTTGGCCTGGCACTCGGTATCTCGGAACGTCGTGAAATCGTGCTTGCCGAGCAGGCGCTGCGCGGCCGCATGCATTGCATCGCTATCGAGCCGGCGCGGCACGCGCCAGGCGTGGCCGACGTCGAGCGCGAGATTGGCGCGGGTGTTGACGATGCGATAGCGGTAGTGGCGCTTGATTGCCGAGAAGCGCGCCTCGAAAGTATCAGGCACGATCTCCGCCTCTAGCACCGCGATCGGATGCGGACGCAAATGCGCATTCAATCCATCGCGAAAGCGACCAGGCGGAAACTGCTTCTCGATGTCGACATGTGCGACCTGGCCCCGCGCATGCACGCCGGCATCGGTGCGGCCGGCGCCATGCACCCGCAAATCGGCGCCGGTCATCGCCTTCACCGCCGCCTCGAGCGCGCCCTGCACGGAAGGCAGCGTCTCCTGCACCTGCCAGCCGTAGAATGGTGCGCCGTCATATTCGATGGTGAGCTTGTAGCGGGGCATCTTGTCCAGTTTCGCTGTCATCGTCCGCCTTCGCGGGGTGTGACAGTGTCAGGTGAATTTCGCGCCTGCCTTCAATGGCACGCCGCGCAGGAAGTCGGCGGCCAGCATCCGCGCCTTACCCTCACGCTGCAGCTCGAGGATGCGGATCGCGCCCTCGCCGCAGGCAATAGTGAGCTGGTCGTCGAGCACCTCGCCGGGCGCGCCGGAGCCCTTCGCGAGCTCGCAGCGCAGGATTTTCACGCGTGCGTTCTCGCTGACGCCTGCAAGCTCGGCCCAGGCGCCGGGGAACGGCGACAGTCCATGGATATGGCGCAGCACCTCGCGCGCGGGCCTGGTCCAGTCGATCCGCGCCTCCGCCTTGTCGATCTTGGCGGCATAGGTGACGCCGTCTTCGCTCTGCTTTTTGAGCTGGAGCCCGCCGCGGGCGAGCGCGGCCATCGCGCGCACCATCAGATCGGCGCCGAGCCGGGACAGGCGGTCGTGCAGATCGACCGCGGTCATGTTGTCCGTGATCGCGAGGCGCTCGGCCATTGCGACGTCGCCGGTGTCGAGGCCGACATCCATCTTCATCACCATCACGCCGCTCTCGGCATCGCCGGCCATGATCGCGCGGTTGATCGGGGCCGCGCCGCGCCAGCGCGGCAGCAGCGAAGCGTGCAGGTTGTAGCAGCCGAGCTTTGGCGCATCGAGGATCGCCTGCGGCAGGATCATGCCGTAGGCGACGACGACGGCAGCGTCGGCATCAAAGGCTCTGAATTCGTCGAGCGCCTCCGGCGTCTTCAGCGTCTTCGGCGTCAGCACGGGAACGCCGAGTTTTCGCGCGGCTTCCTCGACCGGGGTCGGCTGCAATTGCAAGCCGCGCCGCCCGCCAGGCTTCGGCGCGCGGGTATAGACGGCCGCGATCTCGTGGCCATGCGCGACCAGTTCGAGCAGCGTCGGCACGGAGAAATCGGGCGTGCCCATGAAGATCAGGCGGAGGGGCATGTGGCGAGACAATCCTCGGAAACGAGCAAGGTACTCGTCATGGCCCGGCTTGTCCCGGCCATCCACGTTCTTCCTGCTCGCGGCGGCAAAGAATGTGGATGCCCGGCACATTAGCTTGAAGATGCGCTCCGCGCTTTCGGCCGGGCATGACGGCGAAGTTTGGGAGCTACTCCGCGCGCTTGGCGGCTTTCTCGAACTTTTTCATGACCCGATCGCGCTTGAGCTTCGACAGATAGTCAACGAACAGCACGCCGTTGAGATGGTCGATCTCGTGCTGGATGCAGGTGGCGTAGAGGCCCTCGGCTTCCTCCTCGTGCACCTTGCCATCGAGATCGGTGAAGCGCACGCGGACCTTCGCCGGCCGCTCGACCTCCTCGTAATATTCGGGGATCGAGAGGCAGCCTTCTTCGTAGACCGACAGCTCCTCGGACGAGGCGAGGATCTCGGGGTTGATGAAGACGCGCGGCTCCCGGTTGGTCTCTCCGTTCTCGTCGCGCTTGGCGAGATCCATGGTGATGAGCCGCAAGGGCTGGGCGACCTGGATCGCCGCGAGCCCGATGCCGGGCGCGTCGTACATGGTCTCGAACATGTCGTCGGCAAGCTTGCGGATCTCGGCCGTGACCTTCTCGATCGGCTTGGAGACCAGGCGCAACTGCTTGTCGGGCAGGATGATGATTTCTCGTAGGGCCATGGCGGCGATTTAAGCCGCATGCCGGATGCGGTCAATGCGGCCGGGAACTCGTTAACGGTCCGGTAACCATAAAACTATGGGCTTTATTAACCATAAGAATTAGGGGTCCGTTAACCATAAATGTTCCCTCTTCGTTCGCGCATTCTCGCGAATCGGCTAGAAGGGGCAGCATGAACGAGATCATTTTCCTGGTTGGTGACTGGCCGGTGCGCACGATCGATGCGCTGATCGGCTTCGGTGTCCTGGTCCTCATCCTGCTGGTTGTGATTGCGGTCGTGATCGCGCGCTCCGGGCGACGCGGCGCGGAACTCGCCATGGCACACGCGATCCGGGCCGACGAACTCGAGGAGCGCCTGAGCCAGGTGCTGCACGCCCAGAGCGAGGCTTCAGGCCGGGTCGATGCCATGACCCAGGCGCTGGCCGGCCGCCAGGCCGAGATGGCGCGCGCGGTCAACGAACGGCTGGATTCGGTGACCCATCGCGTCGGCCAGTCCATGGAGCACTCGACCCGCAACACCATGGAGAGCCTGCGCGCCCTGCACGAACGGCTCGGCATCATCGACAGCGCGCACAAGAACCTCACCGACCTCACCACGCAGGTGACGACCTTGCGCGACGTGCTCGCCAACAAGCAGTCGCGCGGCGCCTTCGGCCAGGCGCGGATGGAGGCGATCGTCCAGGATGGTCTTCCCAAAGGCTCCTACGAGTTCCAGTTCACGCTCTCCACGGGAAAGCGGCCGGACTGCGTCGTGTTCCTGCCCGATCAGCGGCCGCTCTGCATCGACGCGAAATTTCCGCTGGAAGCGATGACCGCGCTGCACGACGCCCGCAGCGACGAGGAGCGGCGGATTGCCACGCAGCGGCTGCGCGGCGACGTGATGAAGCATGTCAGCGACATCGCGGAAAAATATCTCGTCGCCGGCGAGACCCAGGAGATGGCGCTGATGTTCGTGCCGTCGGAATCGGTCTACGCCGAGATCCATGACGGCTTCGACGACGTGATCCAGAAGGCCTACCGCGCCCGCGTCGTGCTGGTGTCGCCCTCGCTGCTGATGCTCGCGATCCAGGTGATGCAGCAGATCATGAAGGATGCGCGCATGCGCGACGCCGCCGACCAGATCCGCACCGAGGTGATCAAGCTCGGCGACGATCTCGGCCGCCTGCGCGACCGCGTGCTGAAGCTGCAGAAGCACTTTGCCGACGTGAACGAGGACGTCCGGCAAGTGCTGATATCCGCCGACAAGATCGAGAAGCGTGCGGGGCGGATCGAGGAACTCGACTTCAGCAAGACCGATGCGCCGGCGGAAGGCCCGCGCCTCGTCGCGTCAGGCGCGCCCGAGCTGTTTCCAAGGAAGCTCCAGGCGGGGGAGTGATTCTCTTCCTAGATCCGGTTCGCTGCCGCCCCAATTTCGCTGTCGTCGCCCGGCTTGACCGG
>JAEYRD010000072.1 GCA_023435725.1 Pseudomonadota bacterium
CGCCGGTGGCGGTCGATGCGCCGGTCCAGCGTCCGCGTCCGGTGGCCTCGAAGCCCACGCCGGAGCAGGTCCGCGCCCGCAACGCGCTTCGCCGCGCCGCGCAGCGGCAGCAGGCGGCCCAGCAGGCCGCTCCCACCGCGCCGGCCGGCGCCGTGGATGGGGATCCCTATGCCGATCCGGCTGCTCCCTACAAGGTCGACCACGTCCAGGCCTCGGGCAAGTTTCCCGAGCCGCTGCTGAACACGCCCAAGACCATCACTGTGCTCAGCAAGGAAGTGCTCGAGGACAAGAACGCCACGACGCTGAAGGAGATCGGGCGCTCGACCGCCGGCGTGACGCTCGGCTCGGGTGAAGGTGGCAACGCGTTCGGCGACCGCTTCTTCATCCGCGGCTTCGACGCGCGCAACGACGTCTTCATCGACGGCATCCGCGATCCCGCGGTCTCCATCCGCGAGAACTTCTTTACCGAGCAGATCGAGATCCTGCGCGGCCCGGCCTCGTCCTACGCCGGCCGCGGCACCGCCGGCGGCGCCATCAACATCGTCACCAAGCAGGCCGGCGACGTCAACTTCAAGCGAATGGATACCGAGTTCGGCACGGACAGGACCAAGCGCGTCACGCTCGACGTCAACCAGGTCGTCGATCCCAGTTTCTCGGTGCGTACGGGCGGCCTGTTCCAGGACGCCAATGTCGCCGGCCGCGACTACGTGACCGACAATCGCTGGGGCAGCTTCATCTCGACCAAGTACACCCCGACCAATGACATCAAGATCACGACGAATTACGTCCATACCGACCTCAGCGGCTATCCTGATTTCGGCGTGCCCTATTACAAGCAGGGCAACGTGCCGGTGACGTCGGCCGGCATCCCGCGCCAGAACTGGTATGGCTTCCTCAACCGTGACTTCCAGACCGCCCGGCAGGATTTCGGCACGGGCACGATCGAGTACAAGGTCAACGACGCCATCACGTTGAGCAGCAAGGTGCGCGGCGAGCACTCGCTGCTGAACTATATCGGCACGCTGCCGCAAAACCCGAATACGACCAGCCTCAATCCGCTGCTCTGGACCACGACGGCGAGCGCGCAGAGCCGCTACCAGAACGTGGACGTGTGGGCCAACCAGAACGAGGCAACGTTCAAGCTCGACACCGGCGGGGTCAAGCACACCGCGGTGTTCGGCGTCGAATACTCGAACGAGAACATCTCGATCGACCGCTACACCGGCCTCTCGTCGGAGCTGTTCGGCGGCGGCTCCACGAGCAACGGCGCCGTCCAGAACGTCAATCTCTACTCACCGCAGTACACCTACATTCCTTTCAGCAACACGCCCTCGCTGGTTGGAAACCCGACGCGCTACGGCGTCAACACCAGCAGCGTGTATGTCATGGACACCGCGAACTGGCAGGACACCATCATCGTCAATGGCGGCGTCCGCTATGATGGTTACAGCCAAAGCTCGTCGACAAACTCAGCTTATCTCAAGCAGAACAGCGATCTCGTCAATTACAACGTCGGCGTGGTCTACAAGCCGATGTCGATCGGCAGCATCTATGGCGCCTATGCGACCTCTGCCAATCCGTTCGGGTCGGAGCTTGATGCGACCGGCACCGATTACGGTGGCGTTCCGGCCAACACGGCAATCTTGCTCGGGCCGGAGCGCAACAAGGCGATCGAAGTCGGCACCAAGTGGGAGCTGGCGGATCGCCACCTTCTGGTCACCGGTGCGTTGTTCCAGACCACAAAGGACAATGCGCGCGAGACGAATGCCGCGGGCCTGCTCACCTCGAACGCTGCCTACCGCATCCAGGGCATCGACATCGAGGCCGAAGGCAAGATCACCGATCGCTGGAGTATCTTCGGCGGCCTGGTGCTGATGCAGTCGAAGGTCACGCAGAGCAACATCGCCTCCAACATCGGCCTGCAGCTTGCCAACGTCGCCCATCAGTCGTTCAGCATGCTGACCAAGTACAAGTTCGACGACGGCTGGGAGATCGGCGGGCAGGCGGTCTATCGCTCGAAGGTCTATGGCGGCACGTTCGCGGCCAATACCGGCAACCTGTTGCCGAGCTACTGGCGCTTCGATGCGTTCGTCGAGAAGAAGATAGACAAGAACTGGACCATGAAGTTCTACGCCCAGAACCTCACCAACAAGCTGTACTACGATACGCTCTATCGCAGCGCGGTGCCGTTCGTGGCGGTCGCGCCGGGGCGGGCGTTCTACCTCATCACGACGGCGAAGTTCTGATCATGTTGACGTGCCTGCCTGGCGTTCTCAGCAAGGACGATGTGGCGGATTTCCGCCGCATCATGGACGCCAGCGACTGGGAAGACGGCCGCTCCACCGCCGGCGCGCAGTCGGCGATGGTCAAGCGCAACGAGCAATTGCCGCCGGACAGCGAGGTCGCGCGCAGGCTCGGCAACCACATCATCTCGGCGCTGACGTCGAACCCGCGCTTCATCGCGGCGGCGGTCCCGCTGCAGATCTTCCCGCCGCTGTTCAACCGCTATGCGGCGAGTAGCGGCCACCATTTCGGTCTGCATGTCGACAATGCGATCCGCGGCGACCGCCTGACCGGCCTTCGCATCCGAACAGACCTGTCGGTCACGCTGTTCCTGGCCGAGCCGGAAGAGTACGACGGTGGCGAACTTGTGATCGAGGACACCTACGGTTCGCACGAAGTCAAGTTGCCAGCCGGTGACTGCGTGCTCTATCCCTCGACCAGCCTGCATCTCGTCACGCCGGTGACCCGGGGGACGCGGGTTGCGTCTTTCTTCTGGCTTCAGAGCATGATACGGGACGATCAAGCCCGGAGCATGATCTTTGACCTCGACACCGCGGTTCAGGCGCTGGTGGAACGGCTCGGGCGTGACGATCCCGAAACGGTCAAATTGACGGGTATCTATCATAACCTCATTCGCTACTGGGCCGAAGTATGAAGATCATGTCCTTCCAAGCCAGCCTTGCCGCAGCCGCGATCCTGGCGGCCGCCTGGCTCGCATCCCCCGTTTCAGCCCAGACGCAATCCCCGCCGGTGGCACCGGTACAATCGGCGGCCCAGCCGGCCCCGACCAGCCCGGCTCCGGTGGCCGCGCCGTCTGCCACCGCTCCGGTGCCCGCGGCTTCGGCGGCGACCGCTCCCGCGACCACCAATGCGGCGGGCGCGAAGCCCGATGCGGCGGCCGCTATCGCGCCGGCGATGAAGGAATTGTCGCCCTGGGTGATGTTCATGTCGGCGGACATCATCGTGAAGGCGGTGATGATCGGCCTTGCCTTCGCCTCGCTGATGACCTGGACCGTCTTCATCGCCAAGTCGATCGAATTGTCGGTCGCCTCCGGCAAGCTTCGTTCAGCCCTGAAAAAGGTTGCGGAGGCGCGGTCGTTTGCGGAGGCGCAGATGGCGCTCGGCACCAAGGAGGGCGTCCTGCCGTCGTTCCTGGCGGCGGCGTTGCGTGAAGCGCGGATGTCGGCGGGGCTGTCCAGCGATGCCGGCATCAAGGAGCGCGCCGCCTCGAGCTTCGCCGAGATCGTGCGCGCGGAGGCCCGGCGCATCCGCATCGGCATGGGTGTGCTCGCGACCATCGGCTCGACATCGCCCTTCGTCGGCCTGTTCGGCACGGTCTGGGGCATCATGAACAGCTTCATCGGCATCTCGAAGTCGCAGACCACGAACCTCGCCGTCGTCGCGCCCGGCATCGCCGAGGCGTTGCTGGCGACCGCGATCGGCCTCGTTGCGGCCATTCCCGCCGTCATCATCTACAATCACTTCTCGCGCGTGACGAAAAGCTATCTCGAACTCGTCAGCCGTGCCTCGGGCGCGGCGGCGCGGCTGCTCTCGCGCGATCTCGACCGCAGCCACGGCAGCATGCATTCACGCGCGGCGGAGTGAAACATGGCCGTTTCGCTCGCAGACAACGATGACGACGACGATTTCTCGGAAACGCATGACATCAACGTCACGCCGTTCATCGACGTCATTCTCGTCCTGCTCATCATCTTCATGGTCGCGGCGCCGCTCTCGACGGTCGACCTGCCAATTGATCTGCCGACATCGAGTTCGACGCCGCAGAAGAAGCCGGACAAGCCGACCTATCTCAGCATCAAGCGCGATCTGGGGCTTGCCATAGGAGAGAACGCCGTCAATCGGGCCGAGTTGATCTCCACCCTCGACGGGCTGTCCGACATGAGCAAGGACAAGTACGTCTTCCTGCGTGCCGATCGCTCGGTACCTTATGGCGAATTGATGGGCATCATGGAGCTGTTGCGCTCCGGCGGCTATACGCGGGTCAAGCTGGTCGCGCTGGAAGGCGCGGGCGCGCCGGCGGAGCCGGCTGCCACCGGCCCTGCACAGCCATAGGGGGCGCCAAGAGATTGCCATGTCTAACGCTGAGCTCGAACCCAGATCATCCCGGAGGCTGTGGATCCTGGCCGCAGTAGCGGCGCTCGCGCTCCATCTGGGTGGGGCTGCGCTCGCGCTCGCAAACTTGCGGGCCGACGATGGCGACGAAGGGCTGGGCGCTGCGGGGGCGGAGTTCGCAGTCGAGATGGCTTCGCCGGATGCTCAAGAATCCGAGTTGCCACCCGGGCCCACCGATTCCACAGCGCAAGAAGAGCGCCCAGAGCTTCCGCAGCAGAAGGCCGAAACGAAAGAGACGGAGCTTCCGCAAGATCGGCCACAACAGGTCGAGGATGCCGATCGCATCGTTACCGAGAACAAGACGAAGAAGGAACAGGACGACGATCCGAAGGTGGCTGCCGTTGAAACTCCGGCCATGGAGGCGGCGCAGAAGTCGATTGACATGGCCCGGCAGACTTTTGAGGACGCAACACAGGAGGCCGAGAAGGCTCTGGCGCCTGTGGTCGGTATCGGCAAGGATATTCTGAAGCTGACGACCGACTGGAACCGAAAAATCAGCGCGCATCTCAAGCTGCACCAGATCAATCCGGAAGGCAAAGAGAACAGCAATCAGAAAGTAAGGGTCAGCTTCTCGATCAACCGCAGGGGGAACGTGCTAGCCGTTGATGTCGTCCAGTCGTCCGGGGATGCCGCCTACGATGCAGCCGCGATCGCGATGGTGCGCAAGTCTGATCCGTTCGAGCCACCTCCCGCCGCCTTGACCGAGGATCGCTTCGATCGCACCGTCGAAATCAGCTTTCCGCCGCCGGACGCGAAGAAGAAAAAGAAGACGGCTCAGCGCCAGTAGAGCCTGATCCCGACATAGACCACGGCCAGGCAGGCGAAGATCAGCGCCACCGGAAGCGGCCGTTTCTGGGTTCCGCCGGCCGCCGTTGCCCCGAAGAAGTTGACCTTCTTCGGCTTCGGTGCCGGGCGGCGGAAGGCGGTAACATTGTCCGCCGCCGGTTCGGCCGGGCGGGTGCGGACGTCGGGCGGAGTTCCAGCGCCGCCCATCTCGGCATAGTAGGACTTGTAGATCGCGCCGATGGTGGCCTCGGTGGCTTCACCCTCGCTCATCTGAGCCAAGAGATTCTTGTAGCTTGCGAGGAACTCCTGCGCCTCGGGAGGCAGCGCGGATGACCCGTTGAGCTTGGCCATCATTTTCCAGGTGGCAAAATCGGCGCGGGCCCGGGTGTCGGCGCGTCGCGCGATCAGCATATCGGCAGCTTTGACCAAGTCGGCCTCGAGCCCTTCGGCTTGTGTTCGGATATCGCCGTTCAACTACGCATTGCCGGTCAGAAAGAGAACAGCCTGAATCACATAACCGGTCAACGTTCGCAGTATTGCTGAAATAACATCAAGATTTAGACCGAACTGCGAACCTGCCAGAGGCAGCAGGATCAGGAGGCCGATCAGGATCAGCATCCCGAACGGCTCGAGCCGCGCCAGCGGCAAGGCGAGCGGGCGGGGCAACAGCCCGACCGCGACGCGCCCGCCGTCGAGCGGCGGGATCGGCATCATGTTGAACACCGCCAATACCGCGTTGATGAGGATCGCGTTCTTGAGGTTGTCGGCGATCCATTGCGCTGAACTGGCGGGAGCCCAGGGCAGGGCGTGGACGGCGAGGGCTGCGGCGAGCGCCAGCAGGATGTTGGTGATCGGCCCGGCCAACGCGACCCAGACCATGTCGAGCTTGGGATTGTTGAGCTTGCGGAAATTCACCGGCACAGGCTTGGCATAACCGAACAGGAACGGCGAATGGGCAAACAGCAGCATCGCCGGCAGGATCAGGGTGCCGAACGGATCGATGTGGCGGAGCGGATTGAAGCTGACGCGGCCGAGCTGCCAGGCGGTGTTGTCGCCGAGGCGATGCGCCACGAAGCCGTGCGCGGCCTCGTGGAAGGTGATGGCGAGCACCAGCGGCAGCACCCAGACCGACAGGTCATAGAAGGAAATGTTCACGGCTCGTCTGTCCCGGTTTCGCCTGCGGCCTTGCAACCGTCCCAGCCAAACCGGCGGTGCAGCAACGCTTCACGTCAACATAGGGTGGCCGGTTCCGAAATGCTACGCTGCAGATGATCGCCGAGCAGGCTGCCGGCCCGCGACAGGTTGCGGGCACGATGGAGGCGGATATCCGCTGCCGGCAGCGGCGGCAGGTCATCATGCCCCGACAGGTCGCGAAGGCGGGCGGGCAGGGTGCCGGCCTTAACTACTGTAATCGCGAGGCCCGCAGCGGCGATCTGCGTGGCCGCCGCCAACGTCCGGCTGACATAGGCGAGACGCCAGGACCGGCCGGCCGCATCGAGCGCTTCCGTGGCCCATTGGCGGAACAGGCAGCCCGGCGGGTATAGCGCGACGGGCAGTGGATCCCGCGCGCCGGCCCGATAGGACGCGGAAGCCGCCCATACCGGCTGCTCGCTCCTCAACAGCTCGCCGTCCCCGCGTCCCTGCGGGTGCATGGCGATGACGAGGTCGTAGGCTTCGCCAAGTCGCGCCGGCATCGTGGACGTCAATCCAGTCTCGATCTCGACCTGGACCAGCGGATGGTGCATGGCAAAGCTTGCCAGCAGGGGCGGAACGACGATCGTGCCGTAATCGTCCATCACGCCGAGGCGGACCACGGCTTCGGTCTTGCGCGCATGAATTGCGCCGACTGCTTCCGCATTGAGGGCAAGGATGCGCTTCGCATAGACCCGCAGTTCGTCGCCCGCGGCCGTCGGCGCGATGCCGGCCCTGTTTCGGTGAAACAGCTTTGTGCCGATCCGCTGTTCCAAGCGTTTGATCTGGACGCTGACCGCCGATTGGGTCCGGTTGAGCGTAACCGCTGCGCGCGTGAACGAGCGATGCTCGGCGACCGCGAGAAAGGCCTTCAGAAGATCAGGGTCGAGATCGGGCGCGCTCATGACGAAAACTTATCCCAGCATGATGGAAATTCCATTCCCTGTTTCGGCGTGCCCCGTATGCTGTTTCCAAAGCTGATCAGCGGGAGGAATCGTGGGCGAGATATCCGGCGTTCTGGCTGCTGTGCTGTCGAGCGGACTGGGCGGTACATCGATCGGCGCCACGCGCTATCTCGTCAGCGTCATCGATCCGCTGGCGATCGGCTCGTTTCGGTTCGGCATCGGCTTCCTCCTGCTGTTGCCCGTGACGCTGCTGCGCGGCGACCGCTGGCCGGAGCGAGGGGACTGGGCCGCCGCGGCCGGGCTCGGCATCCTGTTCTTCGCCCTGTTCCCGATCCTGTTCAACGCGTCGCTCATCTTCACGACCGCCGCGCGCGGCGCACTCGCCTTGTCCACGCTGCCTCTGTTGTCGCTGGTGATCGGGGCCGCACTCGGCGCCGAAGCCCTGACCTGGCGCAAATCGGTCGGCGTCGTGCTGGCGACGCTGGGCGTTGCAATTGCGCTTCTCTCCGATCTGACCTCCGCGCCGACGGGAGCCTGGCGCGGCGATCTCCTGATGATCGCGGCGGCGCTGTGCATGGCGCTGTACGGCATCTGGTCGAAGCCGTTGATCCGGCGCTCCGGTCCGATCGCCTTCACCACCATGAGCATGGCGGCAGGCGCGGCCTGCCTCATCCTGCTCTCCTGCGTCCGCGGCAGCTTCGCCCCCGTCGCAGGCTTCGGCGCGCCGCAATGGCTCGCGGCCGTCTATCTCGGCGCCTTCGGCGCGGCGCTGACATTCTATCTCTGGGCCTTCGCGCTGGAACGAACGACGCCGACACGCGTCGCGATCTCGGTGACCGTCAATCCGATCACAGCATCCGTGGTCGGCGCCTATCTGCTCGATGAGCCGCTGCGCTGGAATCTCGCGGCCGGCATCGTCGCGGTGTTCGCAGGGATCTGGATCGCCACGACGACGGGGCAGCGGGGAGGGGCCGTGCGCGCGTCCGCTTCAGGCCGATCCTGACGTCACGCCGGGATCGTCCCCGGATATTGTGTCAGGCCGTCGTCGAGCCTCAGCCAGGCGAGCTTTTCCGAGACCCAGATGTGCTCGGTCGGCGCAAAGGCGTTGCGGTCGTCGAAGGTGGCGAGCGCGACGCCTGCCAGCGTGCCATTGCGCCGCCAGGAGAACAGGCGCGTGCCGCAATGCTTGCAGAACACGCGGTCGATGTTCTCCGACGACGCATAACGTCCAGTTTCGCCCTCGACGGTCAGCGCTTTCTGGTCGAACTGCGCGCGGGCGAAGAACGGCGAGCCCATCGCCTTCTGGCAGAGGCGGCAATGGCAGATGCGGACATTGAGCGGCTCTCCTTGCGCCTTGAACCGCACCGCGCCGCACAGGCATCCACCTTCCCGGATCATGGCTCTCTCTCAATAAGTCGCGCGTCCGCCAGAGATATCGAAGACGGCGCCGGTCGAGAACGCGCAGTCCTCTGATGCGAGCCAGCTCACCATCGCGGCGAGCTCTTCCACCAGCACGAAGCGCCCCTTGGGGATTTTCGACAGCATGAAGTCAATATGCTGCTGCGTCATCTGGTCGAAGATCGCGGTCTTCGCCGCTGCCGGGGTCACCGCATTCACGAGGATGTCGTGTGCCGCCAATTCCTTGCCGAGCGATTTCGTCAGCGCGATCAGGCCGGCCTTGGATGCCGAATAGTGTGAGGCGTTCGGATTGCCTTCCTTGCCGGCGATCGATGCGACGTTCACGATCCGCCCGTACTTCTGCTTGAGCATCGCAGGCACGATCGCCTTGCAGCAGATGAAGGGGCCGTCGAGGTTGATGCGCAGGACTTTCCGCCATTCCTCGAGATCGGTCTCCCAGACCGGTTTGTTGACACCGGCGATGCCGGCATTGTTGACGAGGATGTCGATCTTGCCGAAGGCGGCCAGCGTGGCATCGCGAGCCTGCTCGACGGCGGCGGTATCGGTGACATCGACCTTGAAGACTCTGGTCTCGCCGCCGATTTCCTTCGCGGTCTTCTCGGCCAGCGCCGCATCAAAGTCCCAGATCGCGACCTTGGCGCCGGAGGCGACAAAGCGCTCGGTGATGGCGCGGCCAAAGCCCTGCGCGCCGCCGGTGACGACAGCGACGCGGCCGTTGAGATCGATCTTGTTCATCAAGAAATCCCTTTCTCTATCCCTTATGGTGAGGAGCGCGCACTTGGCGCGCGTCTCGAACCATAGAGCCCGTGGCCCATCCCTCGAGACGGCGCTGCCGCGCCTCCTCGGGACGAGGCGTGATCAGAGCATGTAGCCGCCGTCGACGACGAGGTCGACGCCGGTGGTGAAGGCGCTTTCGTCGCTGCCGAGATAGATCGCCATGGACGCGATTTCGTCGGCGGTGCCGAGCCGGCCCATCTTCTGGCGGGAGATGAACATCTCCTTGCCCTGCGGGCCTTGCGCTGCGGCGCGGTCGAGCATCGAGGGCGTCTCGACGGTACCGGGGCAGATGCTGTTGCAGCGGATGCCCTTGGTGATGAAGTCGAGCGCGACCGCGCGCGTCAGCAGCGACACCGCGGCCTTCGAGGCGCTGTAGACATAGCGGTTGGCCGGCGGCCGCAGCGCCGCGCAGGAGGAGATGTTGACGATGCTGCCGCCACCGCCCGCAAGCATGGCCGGCAGGAACGCCTTGATGGTCCGGTGCATCGACTTGACGTTGAGGTCGAACGAGAAGTCAAAATCCTCTTCCGAGCATTCCAGGATGGTGCCGTGGTGCACGAAGCCCGCCGCGTTGAGCAGGATATCGACCTTGCCGACGCGTTCGGCAAATGCGTTGACATCGGCGGTGCTGCGGACGTCGAGCTTCGCGGTTTCTGCAATGCCTTCCTTGTTCAGGCTCGCGATGCCGCTCTCGTTGATGTCGGTGGCGATGACGGTCGCGCCTTCACGCGCGAATGCGATTGCGCATGCGCGCCCGATGCCTGCAGCTGCGGCGGTGACGACTGCGCGCTTTCCCTTGAGGCGGTCTGCCATTTTCTTGTTCTCCTCACCTTGAATTTGATTGCTATGCCGTCGTTGCGAGCGAAGCGAAGCAATCCAGAATCTTGCCGCGGAGGCAGTCTGGATTGCTTCGTCGCTTCGCTCCTCGCAATGACGATGTGGTTGCTAGTGGTTATCCCGCGCCACACCAAAGGTGCCGGCGACGTTCTGATAGCGCGTTGCGAGCTCCATGCAGGCGCCGGTCGATTGCTGGCCGACCGTGTTGCGATAGATCTCCTGCCACGGCGTCTGGTTCGGCGGATGCTTGAAGCCGCCATTGGCCTTGAGCTCGGCATGGCGCTTCTTCAGCTCGTCGTCCGAGATCAGGATGTTGGCGCTGCCCTTGTTGAGGTCGATGCGCACCTTGTCGCCGGTCTTGAGGATCGCGAGCCCGCCATTGGCTGCGGCTTCCGGTGAAGCGTTCAGGATCGACGGCGAGCCCGAGGTGCCGGACTGGCGGCCGTCGCCGATGCAGGGCAGGGACAGGATGCCGCGTTTGATCAGGGCTGCCGGCGGCTGCATGTTCACGACCTCGGCACCGCCGGGATAGCCGATCGGCCCGGTGCCGCGGATGAACAGCACGCAGCGTTCGTCGATGTCGAGCGAGGGATCGTCGATCCGCTCGTGATAGTCCTCGGGGCCCTCGAAAACGATGGCGCGGCCCTCGAAGGCGTTAGGGTCCTTCGGGTTGCTGAGATAGCGGTCGCGGAATTCCTTGGAGATCACGCTGGTCTTCATGATCGCGGAATCGAACAGATTGCCCTTCAGCACCAGGAAGCCGGCGTCCTTCACCAGCGGCTTGTCGTAAGCCCAGATCACGTCGTTGTCGGGCACCGGCGCGTTCTTGCAGTTCTCGCCGATGCCGCGGCCATTGACCGTGACCGCGTCCTCATGGATGCGCTTGTGCTTCATCAGTTCGCGCACCACGGCCGGCACGCCGCCGGCGCGGTGGAATTCCTCGCCGAGATAGAAGCCGGCCGGCTGCATGTTGACCAGCAGCGGTACGTCGTGGCCGACCTTCTGCCAGTCCTCGATCGACAGCTCGACGCCGATGTGGCGCGCCAGCGCATTGATGTGGATCGGCGCGTTGGTCGAGCCGCCGATCGCCGAATTGATCACGATGCAGTTCTCGAACGCCTCGCGGGTCAGGATGTCCGAGGGCTTGAGATCCTCCCAGACCATGTCGACGATGCGTTTTCCCGTCTCATAGGCGATCTGGCCGCGCTCGCGATAGGGCGCTGGGATCGCGGCACAGCCCGGCAGCGAGAAGCCGAGCGCTTCGGCGAGCCCGTTCATGGTCGAGGCGGTGCCCATGGTGTTGCAATGGCCGACCGAGGGCGCCGAGGAGGCCACGATCTCCATGAACTCTTCATAATCGATCTCGCCCGCAGCCAGCCGCTCGCGCGATTTCCAGACGATGGTGCCGGAGCCGGTGCGCTCGCCGGCATGCCAGCCGTTGAGCATCGGGCCGCCCGACAGCACGATCGCGGGCAGGTTGACGGTCGCCGCCGCCATCATGCAGGCCGGCGTGGTCTTGTCGCAGCCGGTGGTCAGCACCACGCCGTCGAGCGGATAGCCGTAGAGGATCTCGACCAGGCCGAGATAGGCGAGGTTGCGGTCGAGCGCGGCGGTCGGGCGCTTGCCGGTCTCCTGGATCGGGTGGGTCGGGAATTCCATCGCAATGCCGCCGGCCTCGCGGATGCCCTCGCGAACGCGGTGGGCAAGCTCGATGTGGTGGCGGTTGCAGGGGGAGAGGTCGTTGCCGGTCTGCGCAATGCCGATGATCGGCTTGCCGGACTGAAGCTCGGCCCGGGTGAGGCCGTAGTTCAGATAGCGCTCCATGTAGAGCGCGGTCATGCCGGGATTATGCGGGTTGTTGAACCATTCCTGCGAGCGAAGGTGGCGGCGAGTGCCGTTGCCGGCGGGCGCGTGCCCATTGGTTGGTTTTTTTGTCATTGGTTTCTCCTGCAATGCAAACGCACTGGCGTCCGTATCATGGCGTTGGCTTGTGCGATGCCCAACGGCGCGAGCGATGATCTGCCTTCCCGTTGGCCGGTCGTTTCCTCACAAATCCGATACTAGTCGTGGCTACTTGGTAACGCTATCATTTTGTTCGCCGCAGCCGCGCCGGAAGCGGCTGGCCCGTGGTCCGAACGCCGCGACGACGAGCTTTGCCGCTCGATCACCTTGAAGCCGAGATCAAGCACCGGCCGCTCGGGGCGCCGTCCATCGATCGCCTCGATCAGCATGGTGGCGGCTGTCTTGCCCATCTCGTAGCGGTTGGTGCGCACGCTGGTGAGAGTAGGGACCGCGGAAGCCATGAATTCGAGATCGTTGAAGCCGACGATCGCGATCTGCTCGGGGACGCCGATCTCACGGCGCCGGCATTCGAACAGCACACCCAGCGCAAGATCGTCATTGGCGCAGAACACCGCATCGATGTCGGGCTCCCGCGCCAGCAGATCGGTGAACAGGGCTCCGCCGAGTGTCACCGAGGTGGGTGTGGCGGTCGTGACGACGAGGCGCTGCTCGAACAGACCGGCGTCTTTCATGGCGGCCTGGTAACCGTCCAGCCGCCGCTGTACCCGCGGATCCATCCGTGCGCCGACAAAGCCGATCTTGCGGTGGCCTTGATCGAACAAGTGGGCGATCGCTGCGCGCGCTGCATCATAGTGCGAAAAGCCGATCATCATGTCGACGGGATTGGGCCCGATCTCCATGATCTGCACGATCGGGCAGTCGGCGGCTTCGAGCATCGCGCGCGATTCCGCGGTCTGGTCGATGCCGGTGACGATCAGCCCGGCCGGCTTCTGGGCAAGAAACAGGCGCAGCAGCTTCTCTTCCTGGAGAATGCTGTAGCGTGTGTTGGACAATTGGATCGAGTACCGGCTGCCTTCGGAGGCGTCATAGATGCCGCGCAGCACGTCCGAGAACACGTTATTGGTGAGAGAGGGGATCAGTACACCGATCACTTCGGTGCGTTGCGAAGCCAGCGCGCGTGCCGCGAGGTTCGGCACATAGCCGAGCTCCTTGGCGGCGCTTTCGACCCGCGTCCTCTTGCCGACCGACAGCGCCTCGGGATTACGGAAGAAGCGGGACGCGGTGATCGGGCTGACTCCGGCAAGCTCGGCGACTTCCGCCAGCCGGATTTTGCCAGACTTGGTGCGTTTTCGACCCATTTGCTGCTCTTAACACAGTCACTCCCGCAAACAAAGGAACGTTGACAGCGCTACCAGCAACGACTAACCAAAGACAAATTGCCAAAGCCGCACAAACTGCTGACAATGTGGCCCGCTAAGACCGGGCTTCGTTCAGCGAAGTTTAGAAAAAACAAGACGGTGGCGGCGCGACGGTTGCGTCGTCGAGTCGGAGGAGGGAGCTAGATGTCGTCTGTGCAAATCCGCGACGTGCGGAAATCGTTCGGCAATTTTGAAGTCCTGCACGGCGTGTCGATTCCGATCGAGGATGGCCAGTTCGTCGTTCTGGTCGGTCCCTCCGGTTGCGGCAAGTCGACGCTCCTGCGCATGCTCGCAGGCCTCGAGAACATCACCTCCGGCACGATCTCGATCGGTGATCGCGTCGTCAACAATGTCCAGCCCAAGGAGCGGGACATTGCGATGGTGTTCCAGAACTACGCGCTCTACCCGCACATGACCGTTGCCGAGAACATGGGTTTCTCGCTGAAGTTGCGGAACGCGGGCTCCGACGAGATCAGCAAGCGCGTCAAGCGCGCCGCCGAAATTCTTGCGCTGTCGCCGCTGCTCGATCGCTATCCGCGCCAGCTCTCCGGCGGTCAGCGCCAGCGCGTCGCCATGGGCCGCGCCATCGTGCGCGATCCGCAGGTCTTCCTGTTCGACGAGCCCTTGTCGAACCTCGACGCCAAGCTGCGCGTCGCCATGCGCACCGAGATCAAGGAGCTGCACCAGCGGCTGAAGACCACGACCGTCTACGTCACCCACGACCAGATCGAGGCCATGACCATGGCCGACAAGATCGTCGTGATGCATGACGGCATCGTCGAGCAGATGGGCACGCCGCTCGAGCTCTACGACAAGCCGGACAACCAGTTCGTCGCCGGCTTCATCGGCTCTCCCGCGATGAACTTCCTCAAAGGCCATGTGCGGGTGAACGGCGTTGCGACCTTCGAGGGTCCGAACGGCGTCAAGCTGCCGCTCAAGACCGCGCCGGCAGGCTCTGACGGCAAGCCTGTCGTGTATGGGGTGCGGCCCGAGCACTTCACCATCGCCGACGACGGCGCCGACGCCGAGATCCTCGTGGTCGAGCCGACCGGCTCCGAGACCCAGGTGTTCGCGAAGGTGGGCGGCGAGCAGGTCGTCGCGGTCTTCCGCGAGCGTCACCAGTTCAATCCGGGCGACAAGGTCCGGCTGAAGCCAGATCCGGCGCTGGTTCACTTGTTCGACGAGGCGACAGGCAAACGCATGTAGCGACGAACGACCGAATAAAACCAACCAAAACAAAACATAAAATTACAGGGAGGATATAGTGAGCGATTTCAACAGGCGTGATCTCCTCAAGGCCGGCCTTGGTGGTGCCGCCGTTCTGGCCGGCCCGGGCATCGTCCCGGTCCGTGCTGCGGAGTGGACCAACGTGCCGGAGCCGAATGCCTCCATCCGCGTGTTGCGCTGGAAGCAGTTCATCCAGGCCGAGTTCGACAAGTTCGCCGAGCAGACCAAGAAGTTCTCCGAAAAGACCGGCGTCAAGGTGAAGCTCGAGGCCGAGAGCTGGGAGGACATCCGTCCGAAGGCCGCGGTGGCCGCCAATGTCGGCGCCGGTCCCGATCTGATCATCGGCACGCTCGACGATCCCCACAAATTCCCGGAGAAGCTGATCGACGTCACCGACGTCGCCGACTATCTCGGCTCCAAATATGGCGGCTGGTATCCGGTCGCCGAACGCTACGGCAAGAAGGGCAACAGCTGGATCGCCATTCCACAGGGCGCGACCGGTGGCTGCCTCAACTACCGTGTCAGCCACATGAAAGCTGCCGGCTTCGATGAATTCCCCAAGGACACCGCCGGCTTCCTCAAGCTCTGCCAGGCTCTGAAGAAGAACAACACGCCGGCCGGCTTCGCGCTCGGCCACGCCACCGGTGACGCCAACGGCTGGTGCCAGTGGGCGCTGTGGGCGTTCGGCGGCAAGGTCGTCAACGAGAAGAACGAGGTCGTGATCGACTCGCCGGAGACGGTCGCTGCACTCGAATACGTCAAGCAGCTCTATGAGACCTTCATCCCCGGCGTGCTGTCGTGGAATGACAGCAACAACAACAAGGCGTTCCTGAACGGCGAGCTCAGCCTCACCCTGAACGGCATCTCGATCTGGACCGTGGGCAAGAATTCGACCGATCCCAAGCAGCAGGAGATCGCCAAGGACATGGACCACGCACCGATGCCGATCGGTCCCGTCGGCGTACCGACCGAGCAGCAGAACGTCCTGGTCGCCTACGGCTACAAGCACTCGAAGTATCCGAAGGCGGTGAAGGAATACATCAAGTTCATGTGGGACAAGGAGAACTACGACGCCTGGGAGGTCGCCTCGAACGGCTACGTCTCGCCGCCGCTGCCGGCCTACAACGACAACCCGGTCTGGACCTCCGATCCCAAGATCACGCCGTATCGCGACTGCCTGAAGCGCTGCCGCGACAATGGTTATGCCGGCGAACTCGGCTATGCCTCCGCCGCCGTGATGGGCGACTTCGTCGTCGTCGACATGTTCGCAGAAGCGGCCTCCGGCTCGGCAACACCGAAGCAGGCGGCAGCGCGGGCCGCCGAGCGCGCCAAGCGCTACTACCAAGTCTGATCCGCTACACCGGCGGCGTCCAGTTCGCTGGGCGCCGCCGTCGTCGTTCCGTGAGGGGAGTCCGACATGGCAGTTATGGCCGAGCCCATTGCCGCGCAGGTCAAGCGCAGCAGCCTGTGGTCAAGAGCGTTCGAGAGCCGGAACTGTCTGGGCGCCATGTTCATGGTGCCAGCCATCGCCATCCTGATTCTGTTTCTGGCTTATCCCCTGGCCCTGGGTTTCTGGCTCGGCATGACCGATACCAAGATCGGCGGGGCCGGGCGCTTCATCGCGTTCCAGAACTTCGTCTCGCTCGCGAAGGACTCGGTGTTCTGGCTGTCGGTGTTCAACACGATCTTCTACACGGTCACCGCGAGCATCGTTAAGTTCGCGATCGGACTTTACCTGGCGCTGCTGCTCAACGAGCGGCTGCCGTTCAAGTCGATGATCCGGGCCATCGTTCTCTTGCCCTTCGTGGTGCCGACGGTGCTCTCCGCGATCGCGTTCTGGTGGATCTATGACAGCCAGTTCTCGATCATTTCCTGGGTGCTGATCAAGGCCGGCCTGATCACGCGCTATATCGACTTCCTTGGCGACCCCTGGAATGCGCGCTGGTCGGTCGTCGCCGCCAATATCTGGCGCGGCGTGCCTTTCGTGGCGATCACGCTGCTCGCCGGACTTCAGACCATTTCGCCCTCGCTGTATGAGGCCGCCAATCTCGACGGCGCCACCAACATGCAGCGCTTCCGCCACATCACGCTGCCGATGCTATCGCCGATCATCGCGGTCGTGATGACGTTCTCGGTGCTGATGACATTCACCGACTTCCAGCTCATCTACACCATCACGCGGGGTGGACCGATCAACGCCACGCACCTCATGGCGACGCTGTCGTTCCAGCGTGCCATCACCGGCGGCAATCTCGGCGAGGGCGCGGCGATCTCGAACGCGATGATTCCGTTCCTGGTCGCGGCGATCCTGCTCAGCTTCTTCGGGCTTCAGCGTTCCCGCTGGCAGCAGGGCGGGAGGGACTGACCATGACCACGATGGACGACCAAAGCGTCGGAATGGACTATCTGGAAAGTTTCCCGCGGAAATTCCTCCGCGTTTACCTTCCGCTCGGCCTGATCATCTTCTTCTTGCTGTTCCCGTTCTATTGGATGGCGGTCGCGACGTTCAAGCCGGATGCGGAGATGTACGACTACGAGAAGTACAATCCGTTCTGGATCGTCCATCCGACGCTGGAGCACATCAGCAAGCTGTTCTTCGACACCGACTATCCGCTCTGGATGTGGAACACCGTGATCGTTTCGGTGTCTTCCACCTTCATCTCGCTGTTCGCCAGCGTCTGCGCCGCCTATGCGATCGAACGGTTGCGCTACAAGGGCTCGCGCTATGTGGGTCTGGCGATCTTCCTCGGCTATCTCGTGCCGCCCTCGATCCTGTTCATTCCGCTGGCCGCGATCGTCTTCCAGCTCGGCCTGTTCGACGGCAATCTGGCGCTGATTCTGACCTATCCGACCTTCCTGATCCCGTTCTGCACCTGGCTGCTGATGGGCTATTTCCGCACCATCCCATATGAGCTGGAGGAGTGCGCGCTGATTGACGGGGCGACGCGGCTTCAGATCTTGGTCAAGATCACGCTGCCGCTGTCGCTCCCGGGGGTGATCTCGGCGGGAATCTTCGCCTTCACGTTGTCCTGGAACGAGTTCATCTACGCGCTGACCTTTATCTCCTCGTCCGAGAACAAGACCATCCCCGTCGGCGCCATCACCGAGCTCGTCAACGGCGACGTCTACCATTGGGGCGCGCTGATGGCGGCGGCCCTGACCGGCTCGGTCCCCGTAGTTATCCTTTATTCCTTCTTCGTGGAGTACTATGTGTCGGCGATGACCGGCGCCGTGAAGGAATGATCGCGGGGCCTGCCTGAGAGCACGCCAAGAGAACGTCCCAAGAGCGGAGCGTTCGGGCCAATAAGAAGGAGTAGGCTCTTGCACATTCTGGTTCTGGGCGCCGCCGGCATGGTCGGTCGCAAATTGTGTGAACGGCTGCTGCGCGATGGCCGGCTCGGCAAGAGCGACATCACCAAGCTGACCATGCACGACGTGGTCGAGCCCAGAAAACCCGAGAAGGCCGGTTTTGCCGTCGAGACGGTATCAGGCGATTTCGCCGTCCCCGGTGCGGCCGAAAAGCTGATCGCCGGCCGTCCGGACGTGATCTTCCATCTCGCCGCGATCGTCTCCGGTGAAGCCGAGCTCGATTTCGACAAGGGCTACCGCATCAATCTCGACGGCACACGGATGCTGCTCGATGCCATCAGGCTCGTCGGCGGCGGTTACAAGCCGCGCGTGGTCTTCACGTCCTCGATCGCGGTGTTCGGCGCGCCGTTCCCGGAGGCGATCGGCGACGAGTTCTTCCACACGCCGCTGCTCAGCTACGGCACGCAGAAGGCGATCGGCGAATTGCTGCTCGCCGACTATTCCCGCCGCGGCTTCCTCGACGGCATCGGCATCCGCCTGCCGACCATCTGCATCCGGCCCGGCCTGCCCAACAAGGCGGCATCGGGCTTCTTCTCCAACATCCTGCGCGAGCCGCTGGCCGGCAAGGAAGCGATCCTCCCGGTGTCCGAGGACGTCCGCCACTGGCACGCCACGCCGCGCTCCGCTGTCGGCTTCCTGCTCCACGCCGGCACCATGGATCTCGCCAAGGTCGGCCCGCGCCGCAATTTGACCATGCCCGGCTTTTCGGCAACGGTCGGCGAGCAGATTGCTGCGCTCAAGCGGGTGGCAGGCGAAAAGGTCGCCGCGCGAATCAAGCACGAGCTGGATCCGTTCATCGTCGGCATCGTCGGCGGCTGGCCGCGCAATTTCGAAGCGAAGCGGGCGCGCGAGCTCGGTTTCACGACCGAAGAAAAGACCTTCGACGATATCATCCGCATTCACATCGAAGATGAACTCGGCGGCAATTTCGTCGCCTGATCTGTGACTAAGCGGGTAGAGTGATGGCGAGCGTTGCTTGCATCGGCGAATGCATGGTCGAGCTCAGGCAGGCCCAAGGTGGACAGTCTGCCGGTCTGTCCAGCGGGCAAGGGCAGGGCGGCGGCCTGTATTCGCGCGGCTTCGGCGGGGACACCCTCAACACCGCGGTCTATCTCGCGCGGCTCGAGGTCAAGGTCGACTATCTCACCGCGCTCGGCGATGATGCCTTGAGCGACGAGATGATCGCGGCCTGGACCGCTGAAGGTGTCGGGACCAGGCGCGTCGTGCGGCTGCCGGGCAAGCTGCCGGGCCTCTACATGATCCAGCTGGATGCGAAGGGCGAGCGCCAGTTCTTCCACTGGCGCGACAGCGCGGCGGCGCGCCAGTTGATGAATCTGCCGGAGACCGACGAGCTCCTCAACTCGCTGATGAGCTACGACATCGTCTATCTCTCCGCGATCACGCTCTCGATCTACGATGCGGCCGGACGCGATCGCCTGTTCGCGGCGATCAAGCGCGCGCGCCTGCTCGGCACCCGCTTCGTGTTCGACACCAATTTCCGCGCACGCGGCTGGCCGGATCGCGATGTCGCGCGCGAGGTATTCGCCGCGGCCTTTGCGGCCGCCGACATCGTGCTGACCTCGACCGAGGACCTGCTCGCGCTCTATCCGGGCGAGAGCCACGACCAGCTCATGGCGCGCATCCCGAGCCCTGAGCTGGTGTTTCGGCTCGCCGAGCCGGTGAGCCTGCTGCGCTTTCCCGGGGCTACCCGCGAGGTCCGCGCCGAACCGATGACCAGGCCGGTCGTGGACACCACGGCCGCGGGAGACAGCTTTGCTGCGGCTTACATTGCCGCCCGGCTTGCCGGCTCCGATCCGGTCGAGGCCGCGGAGGCCGGGCATCGCCTCGCCAGCCTCGTGATCTGCTATCCCGGCGCCATCATTCCGGGCTATGCCATGCCGCTGAAGAAGCGTCATCGGCCGGCGACCACTCGTCAAGCGACCAAGTAAGATCGAGACCCATGACCACGACCGCCCAACAGAACCACCTCGTCGCGCTGTTCAAGGCCGCGACGATCATTCCCGTCCTCACCATCGAGCGCATCCAGGATGCGGTGCCGCTGGCGCGTGCGCTGGTTGACGGCGGCGTCCGCACGCTGGAGGTGACCCTGCGCACCCCTGTTGCGATCGAGGCGGCGAGGGCGATGATGGCCGAAGTCCCCGAGGCGGTCGTCGGCATCGGCACGATCCTCAATCCGGCCGACTTCACCCGCGTCGAGAAGCTCGGCGTCGCGTTCGGCATCAGCCCGGGCCTGACCCCCGATCTCCTCAAGGTCGCCGCCGACAGCGCCTTGCCGTTCGCGCCGGGCATTGCCACCGCCTCCGAACTGATGACGGCGCTGTCCTACGGCTTCGATGTTGCAAAATTCTTCCCGGCAGAGCAGGCCGGCGGCATCAAAGGCCTGCGCGCCCTTGGCGGCCCGTTCCCGAGTGTGCGGTTCTGCCCGACCGGCGGGGTCGGCGAGGCCAATGCGGCGACCTGGCTCGCCGAGCCCAACGTTGTCGCGGTCGGTGGTTCCTGGCTGTGCCCGACGGCCGAGATCAGGGCCGGGAACTGGGCCGGCATAACTGCCATCTGCCAGCGCACGCTGAAGGCCCTGAAAGCCGCGTGAAGTCTTGCCATCCCTAGGCTAAGGCTTAGGGTCAGGTGAGAGATCCAAGGGAGAAAAGACCATGACTGCCAGCATCGTCGGATGGGCGCATACACCGTTCGGCAAATTCGACACCGAGACCGTCGAAAGCCTCGTCACCCGCGTTGCCAATGAGGCGATGGCGGACGCCGGCATTTCGGCCTCCGACGTCGACGAA
Organism: Pseudomonadota bacterium; assembly: GCA_023435725.1. Classification (GTDB taxonomy): domain Bacteria; phylum Pseudomonadota; class Alphaproteobacteria; order Rhizobiales; family Xanthobacteraceae; genus Bradyrhizobium. The sequence continues at coordinate 20,956 of JAEYRD010000072.1, forward strand.
ATCGTGCTCGGCCATTTCAACGCCGGCTTCTCGCCGCAGGATTTTACCGCCTCGCTGGTGCTCCAGGCCGACCCGAAGCTGCGCTTCAAGCCTGCCACCCGCGTCGAGAACGCCTGCGCCACCGGCTCTGCTGCCGTGCACCAGGGCCTGCGCGCGATCGCCGCAGGGGCTGCCAAGATCGTGCTGGTCGTCGGCGTCGAGCAGATGACGCGCACGCCGGGACCCGAGATCGGCAAGAACCTGCTCAAGGCATCCTATCTGCCGGAGGACGGCGACACCGTCGGCGGCTTCGCCGGCGTGTTCGGCAAGATCGCCAGCTCCTATTTCCAGAAATACGGCGACCAGTCCGATGCGCTGGCGCTGATCGCAGCCAAGAACCACAAGAACGGCGTTGCCAATCCCTTCGCCCAGATGCGCAAGGATTTCGGCTTCGACTTCTGTCGCGCCGAGAGCGAGAAGAACCCGTATGTCGCCGGCCCCTTGAAGCGCACGGACTGCTCGCTGGTCTCCGACGGCGCCGCGGCGCTGGTGCTCGCCGATGCCGAGACCGCCAAGGGCATGAGCAAGTCGATCGGCTTCCGCGCCACCGCGCACGCCCAGGACTTCCTGCCGATGTCCAAGCGCGACATCCTCCAGTTCGAGGGCTGCACGGTCGCCTGGCAGCGCGCGCTGGAGAAGGCGGGCGTCGCACTCACCGATCTCTCCTTCGTCGAGACCCATGACTGCTTCACGGTCGCCGAGCTGATCGAATACGAAGCGATGGGCCTGACGCCGAAGGGGCAGGGTGCCCGCGCCATCAAGGAAGGCTGGACGCTGAAGGACGGCAAGCTGCCGGTGAACCCGTCGGGCGGATTGAAGGCCAAGGGCCATCCGATCGGCGCTACCGGCGTCTCCATGCATGTGATGACCGCGATGCAGCTTGCGGGACAGGCGCCCGAGGGCATGCAGCTCAAGAACGCCACGCTCGGCGGCATCTTCAACATGGGCGGCGCGGCGGTCGCCAACTACGTCTCCGTGCTGGAGCCGCTGAAGTAATTTCAGTGTTGCAAGGTGGGCAAAGGCGCCGTGGCATCGTGCCCACTTTCTTTGCGATAGATCATGGTGGGCTCGCCTTGATTTGCCCACCCTGCGGCTCCTGATTGATTTGGGGGAAATACATGATGAGCAACGACGACTCGCTTTCTCTTGACGAACTCAACGACCGTATCGCGATCCTTGAGGGCAATATCCGGCAGCTCATCGAGCAGGCGGCCGCCGCTTCTGGCGAGCAGAACGAGGCGCGTATCGCCGACCGCATCAACCAGCAGAACGATGAGCTCGAGCGGCTGCTCAAGATCCGCGAATCCCGCCAGAAGAAATAGCGGCTGCATCGCCGCGTGGCGCATGCGGCCATACGCCGGCCGCCCTTGCGTACGCGGCGTCACTGGCTTTAGCTGGACCGAAATCGCGGGCCGCGCCTTGAGTCCGCGCAATCGGGAGCGAATGAATGGGGCCGCTGAAGGGCATCAAGGTCATCGACATGACCACCGTGCTGATGGGGCCCTACGCGACCCAGATGCTGGGCGACTACGGTGCCGACGTCATCAAGGTGGAATCGCTCGACGGCGACGTTACCCGCCTGATAGGCCCGATGCGCCATGCGGGTATGGGCCCGGTGTTCCTCAACACCAACCGCAGCAAGCGCTCGATCTGCCTCGATCTGAAGAAGCCCGCCGGCCGTGAGGCCGTGCTGCGGCTTCTGAAGGACGCCGACGTTCTCGTCTACAACGTCCGCCCGCAAGCGATGGCGCGGCTCCAGCTGGGCTATGATGTTGTTTCCGAAATCAACCCGCGCCTCGTCTATGCCGGCGTATTCGGCTTCGGCCAGGACGGGCCCTATGCCGCCAAGCCCGCCTATGACGACCTGATCCAGGGCGCCACCGCGCTGCCGGCACTGATGGCGCAGACCGGCGACGGCGTGCCGCGCTATGTGCCGAATGCGCTAGTCGACCGTATCGTCGGCCTCACTGCCGTCGGCGCGATCTGCGCGAGCCTCGTGCACCGCGACCGCACCGGACGCGGCCAGCGCGTCGATATCCCGATGTTCGAGACCATGGCCGGCTTCGTGATGGGCGATCACATGGGCGGGCTCACCTATGAGCCGCCGCTCGACAAGGGCGGCTATGCCCGCCATCTCTCGCGCGACCGCAGGCCCTACAAGACGTCGGACGGCTATCTCAGCGTCATCGTCTACAATGACAAGCAGTGGGAGAACTTCTTCAAGGCCACGGGGCGCGACGACCTGCGCGCCGATCCCAAATTCGCGACCTTCGCCGGCCGCGCCGCCAACATCGACGTCGTCTATGCCGAACTCGCCCGCATCTTCGAGACGCGCACCACGGCCGAATGGATCGATCTGCTGACCAGGGCCGACGTGCCGGTCATGCCGATGCACGACCTCGCGTCGATCCTGCACGACGAGCATCTGGAAGCGACGAACTTCTTCCCAGTCGTGAAACATCCGACGGAGGGCCCGATCCGCAGCATGAAGGTGACGGCGAGCTGGTCGGAGACGGAAGCCGAGCCTGTCCGGCTCGCGCCGCGGCTCAACGAGAACGGCGAGGAGATCCTGCGCGAGATCGGCTACTCCGCCGACGAGATCGCGGCGATGGTCCGCGAAGGCGTCACGCGTTCGCCGCCGGAGTAGGGGAGAATGACGATGACTCTTTCATCCGTCATTCCGGGGCGCGCCCTCTTGGGGCGCGAGCCCGGAATCCATTTATCCTCTGAACACGGCGGCCGATGGATTCTCAGATGCGCAATTGCGCATCATAGCACGCGACTTCGTCGCGCCCCGGAATGACGACAGCAAGGTGGCACCATGAGCTTCATCACCGGCGTCGGCCTCACGCCCTACGGCAAGCATGAAGGCTCGTCCTCGCTCGACCTGATGAGCCAGGCGGCCCAGCTCGCGCTCGACGATGCCGGCCTGAAGCGCGCCGACATCGACGGCATTCTCTGTGGCTATTCCACCGTCTCTCCGCACATCATGCTGGCCACCGTGTTCGCCGAGCACTTTGGTATCCGTCCGAGTTACGCCCACGCCGTGCAGGTCGGCGGCGCGACAGGGCTTGCGATGACGATGCTCGCGCATCACCTCGTCGTATCGGGCGTCGCGCGCAACGTGCTCGTGGTTGCCGGCGAGAATCGTCTTACCGGGCAGAGCCGCGACGCATCGATCCAGGCATTGGCGCAGGTCGGCCATCCCGAGTACGAGGTGCCGTTAGGGCCGACCATTCCCGCCTATTACGGCCTCGTCGCCACCCGCTATATGCACGAATACGGCGTGACCGAGGAAGACCTCGCCGAATTCGCGGTGCTGATGCGTGCGCACGCCTGCACCCATCCCGGCGCCCAATTCCACGATCCCATCACCGTTGCCGACGTCATGGCCTCGAAGCCGGTGGCGATGCCGCTGAAACTGCTCGATTGCTGCCCGGTCTCCGATGGCGGCGCGGCCTTCGTCATCAGCCGCGAGCGAACCGGTGAGGCCGGCGTGCGCATCCGCGGCTGCGCGCAGGCCCACACCCATCAGCATGTCACAGCCGCGCCCGGGTTGAGCGAGCTCGGCGCCGAGATTTCCATCGCGCGCGCCAAGGAAGCTACGGGCCTTGCGATCTCCGACGTGCGCTACGCCGCGATCTACGACAGCTTCACCATCACGCTGGCCATGCTGCTGGAAGACCTCGGCCTGGCCGGACGAGGCGAAGCGGCCGCCCGCGTGCGCGCCGGCCATTTTGACCGCGACGGCGCGATGCCGCTCAACACCCATGGCGGCCTCCTCAGCTACGGCCATTGCGGCGTCGGCGGCGCCATGGCGCATCTGGTCGAGGCGCATCTGCAGATGACGGGGCGGGCGGCGGATCGCCAGGTGCGCGACGCCTCGATCGCGCTGTTGCACGGCGACGGCGGCGTGCTGTCGTCCCACGTGAGCATGTTCCTGGAGCGGGTGCGATGAGCGAGCGTCTGGCGGACTGGACCAAGGGCGAAGAGGCCATCACCTACCAGACCTGCGGTGCATGCGGCCATGTGCAGTATTTCCATCGCGCCTTTTGTGCGGCCTGCGGCGCGCCCGATCCACGCGTGCAGCGCGCCAGCGGCAAGGGCAGGGTCTACGCGACCTCGCTGGTCTGCCGCGCCGCCACACCCGAGAAGCGGGCCCACGTCCCTTACAATATCCTGCTGGTCGATTGCGCCGAGGGGTTTCGGATGATGGCGCACGGCGATAACGGACTTGCCATCGGCGATGCGGTCACAGCGAGCTTCAGACCGTTTGCCGGAAAGCTCGTGCCGTTCTTCGCGAAGGAGACGTAGAGCGTTTTCGAGCGAAGTGGACGCCGGTTCGCGTCAAGAAAACGCGTAGGACCAAAATCAAGAGCCCCGTTCCGGATTCATCGGAACGGGGCTCTAACGGGCTCCGTCATTCGGGGGCGGTCCGGAGGACCGAGCCTGGAAACGGGATTCTGGGCCTGGCTTGTGCGAGAGCCACCCCGGAATGACGAAAACGCGGAACTAACGCCCGTAGAACAATATGCTGGCGATGACGAGCATCGCTGTCACCGCCAGCATATGCGCAAGCGCTCCCGAGGCCGCCCCCTTGGTGGCTTCCTTCATGCCTTCTCTCCCTAGACTTGGGCGTGACTCATCGCTGCGCGCGCTGCACATCCGACGGCCAATTGATTTTACTCGGAACACCCCACTTCGAGTATTCACCGCGACTTGTCCCCACGCGGCGAATATCGACTGTACGAAGGTCGATCAGCAATGCGGCGGCAATTTGACTCGATGATGTTGCTCCTGCGTCGCTGCGCGCATAGAATTTTGACGGATCTATCCCGGCAACGACAATAAGCGCCAAAAGCGCAAGGAAAATCGTCAGGTAAACCATGGCCCGTATCGACTACAGCGACCCGTCCAAGGCGTCCGACCGCACCCGCGAAATCCTCGACAAGAACCGCAACGCCAACATCTTCCGCATGATGGCGCACTCGCCGAGCTATTTCGAGCAGTACTGCCGCCTCGGCGGCGCCATTCGCCACAAGGGCGAGCTCGATCCGGTCGTGCGCGAGCTCGCGATCACGCGCACCGGCATTTTGTGCGAAGCGCCGTACGAGATCATCGCGCACAAGCGCATCGGCAAGAATGTCGGCGTCACCGACGAGCAGAACGAAGCGCTCGTGAACTGGGAGGCTGCGACCTGCTTCAACGAGGTGCAGCGCGCCGCGCTCGCCTTCACCGACGAGATCGTGAAACTGAAGAAGCCGACGGATGCGACATTCAAGGCGGTCGCATCGAAGCTGACGCCGGCCGCGCTGGTCGAACTCCAGCTCTCGGTCGGCTTCTACATCATGACTTCGAAATTCCTGGAGACCTTCGAGATCGATCTCCAGCCGGTCACGGAAGTGGTGGGCTGACCCAAAAGCTGCGGCGAGGGATGCCGATGACGATCGATGAATACGCGGCCTGGGCCGCAACGATTGCGAAAGTCGATGAGCGTCCGTCCAACGAGCGGCTGTCCTATCTCGGACTCGGCCTCGCCGGCGAATCCGGCGAGGTCGCCGATCACATCAAGAAGCTGCTGCGCGACGACTGGCTCGACCGGGCCGGTCTCGTCGATGAGCTCGGCGACGTCATCTATTACTGGGCCTGCCTGTGCGCAGCGACCGGCCAGAAG
>JAEYRD010000082.1 GCA_023435725.1 Pseudomonadota bacterium
TGCGCGAGGCGAAGCGCGCCGGCACGCGGTAATAGGGATCGGTGAAATCGACGCGGGCACGCAGCTGCGGGCTTACCGCCATCGAGGCGATGATGGCGTCGCCCCGGTTGGAGGTGAGCGCATCGACCAGCGTCTCGAAGCGGCGCATCTGCACCGTGCAGGTCACCTTGATCTCCTCGCACAGCGCGCGGGCGAGATCGACATTGAAGCCGGCCGGATTGCCATCGGCACCGGTGTAGTTGAACGGCGGATAATCGGTCTCGGTCAGGAAACGGATCACGGTCAGGCGCGACAGGTCCGGCCGCTCCGGCCGCCGCCGCGGGTCCCAGAAGCCAGGCACCGCCTGGGGAGCGGCGGCCTGGGGCGCAGTCTGAGGCGTCCCTTGAGGCGTTGCTTGAGGCGCGCCTTGGGACGTTCCTTGGGGCACCGCGGGAGGCTGCTTGGCCGGGGCCTGCGCCCTCGCATGGGGCAGGGCTGTGAGCAGGCAGACGCCGGCCGCCAGTCCAAGCAGGACATGGCGCATGGTTTTGGGCGATTTTACCTGTCGCGACGGGGCCATCGGCGGGAGATGAACGAATTTCGTTGGGATCGGAGGGCCTTATAGACCATCCCGCCGGGAACGCGAGCGCCGATTGCAGGCCAAGGTGAAGGTGCGCTCCCTTCCCCGCTTGCGGGGGAGGGCTGGGGAGAGGGTATCTCAACAACGAAGACTCCCCCAAAGGCGAGATGCCCTCACCCGGCGCCTACGCCAACAGCCGTGGCTTCGCCTCGGCGTTCTTAGGGACGGCCGCCGAAGGCGGCCTATGCCTCTCCCGCAGGCGGGAGAGGTGTCCCTAGAGATACCGTTTCAGCTCGGCCGCGGCCTCTTCGGGCGTCCGCTTCAGGTTGAACGGCGAGACGAAGCGGCCGTCGCGGTCCATCAGGTAGATCAGCGCGGTGTGGTCAATGGTGTAGTCGCCGTCCTTGGTCGGGACCTTCTTGGCATAGACCCGGTAGGACATGATGACCTTGGCGGTCTCGGCGGGATCGCCGCTGAGGCCTTCGAGGTGCGGGTCGAAGCTCGCCAGATAGTCCTTCATCGTCGCGGGCGTATCGCGCTCCGGATCGACCGAGATGAAGATGGCATTGACCTTGTCGGCATCCTTGCCCATGGCGCGGAGCACTTCAGATATCTCGAACAGCGAGGTTGGGCAGACATCGGGACAATGGGTGTAGCCGAAGAAGATCAGGGTCGGCTTGCCGTTCAAATTCTTGTCGGTGACCGCCTTGCCATGCTGGTCAGTGAGCTGGAACGGGCCGCCGATCGCGGCCGGCTGTGCCACCTTGCTGACCCCGCCCATGGCCCAGAACACGAACAGGAGCCCGACAACAAGGCTTGCGGCGAAGGCAGTCGCGATCACCAGCGGACGGGCGGTTGAGCTCATGGGCAGAAAACTTCCTGTCGCGGGTCAGAAGCAGGCGGCGAAGCCGGTCCTGATCATTTCGAAGAACACCTGGGTGCCATAGTGGAACCACAGCGCCAGCGCGCCGATCACGACGAGACCGCCGACGCCCGCGCCAGCCGAGAGCAGCACGGACGGCATCCGGCCGACAGTGGGCGAATTGTCCTGTAGCGGATGTGCCGGGTGCAGTGGTTGAGCCATGACAACGATCGCGGCGAAGGCCGGGATTCCCTGCCTCTCAGATAGGCGTTGGCCCACCGGCGGGCAAGCGCCGGCGGACAAACGTCACGTCGTACTGATGGGTCTAGCGATCCAGCTGGCCGCGGGCGGACTCCAGCTGTTCCGCCTGCGGAAGGGCCCGGCGCAAGGGCTTGCTGGTCGAAGCCTGCGCATCCAGGTAGCAGGGCCTGTACATCGCCTCGAGCTGCTTGCCCCTCAGGAAGAGCATGTGCGGGGTGAGGCCGCCGCGCTGCGTGATCCAGCGTTTCACCCGCGACGGATACATCGCATAGAGCATCTGGGTCGCTTCGGGATTGGTGATCGCGCGGCCGTTGCTGCCGAAATCCCAGGCGGCGTGGAAGCCAAGCGTTGCGTGCGAGGTCACACAGATGCGGTCATGCGGAATGGCGCCGAGAACGATGGTGCAGGCCGAAGCGCAGAGGCCGTCGATGATGACGGTATCACCCGACTGCCGCAGGTCCTGATACCTGTCGACGTAGGTTCCGATCCGACCGCCGCGGTCGTCCGCGATCCGGACCACCGCCTGAGAAGCCCCCATGCAAGCGATCAACAGAACCGTCGCAAGCACCCCAGTCAGAAACTTCATAGTCCCCCGCCCCAGTCGATTTCGAATCTGCGTGTCAGGTTCGTGATGCGTGACTAGCGTCCGTCGTAACCGTGGTTTTGTCTAGGCGCGCCGGCTCGCTCAAAACAAATTCAAATCCAGTGTTGCGTCGGCGCTGCACAGGCCCGCTTCGGTCCCAAACTGGAACAAGTTAACGGACTCTTACGCGCCACGCCCTTGATCTCAGCTACAACCGCTGGCTTCAATCCGGGCAACTACAGGGGGGAAACTCATGACCGAGCGGGCGGACGTCATCGTCGTCGGCGCAGGACTATCGGGACTGGTGGCCGCAACCGAGATCGCGGACGCCGGCAAGCGCGTGATCGTCGTCGACCAGGAGGGCGAGCAGTCGCTCGGCGGCCAGGCGTTCTGGTCGTTCGGCGGATTGTTCCTGGTCGATTCGCCGGAGCAGCGCCGGCTCGGCATCAAGGATTCCTACGAGCTCGCGCTCCAGGACTGGACCGGAACCGCCGGCTTCGACCGTGACGAGGATTTCTGGCCCCGCAAATGGGCCGAAGCCTATGTGGCGTTCGCCGCCGGCGAGAAGCGCGACTGGCTGCGCGCGATGGGCCACCGCATCTTCCCCGTGGTGGGCTGGGCGGAGCGCGGCGGCTATGACGCGATGGGTCACGGCAATTCGGTTCCGCGGTTTCACGTCACCTGGGGCACCGGCCCCGGCATAGTCGAGCCGTTCGAACGCCGCGCGCGCGAGGCCGTGAAGAGCGGCCGGCTGACCTTCAGGTTCCGCCATCGCGTCGACGCGCTGTCCATCACTAGCGGCACGGTGAATGGCGTCAGCGGCGCCGTTCTCGCGCCCGACAATGTCGAGCGCGGCAGGAGCTCCTCGCGCAATGTCGTCGGAGAGTTCTCGCTGACGGCGCAGGCCGTGATCGTCGCCTCCGGCGGCATCGGCGGCAACCACGACCTCGTGCGGCAGAACTGGCCGCAGCGGCTCGGCGAGCCCCCGAAGTTCATGATCTCCGGCGTGCCTGAGCATGTCGACGGCCGCATGATCGGCATCACCGAGCGCGCCGGCGCGAGGCTGATCAACCGCGACCGCATGTGGCATTATGTCGAAGGCATCCAGAACTGGAATCCGATCTGGCCGCGCCACGGCATCCGCATCCTGCCCGGCCCCTCCTCGATGTGGTTCGACGCCACTGGCACGCGGCTGCCGGCGCCGCTGTTCCCCGGCTCCGACACGCTCGGCCAGCTCAAATACATCATGTCCACCGGATATGATTATTCCTGGTTCATCCTGACGCAGAGCATCATCAAGAAGGAGTTTGCGCTGTCGGGATCGGAGCAGAATCCCGATCTCACCGGAAAGAGCTGGCGCATGACCTTGCGCCGCGCCACCAACAAGGGGGCGCCGGCGCCGGTGGAGGCCTTCAAGAGCCATGGTGTCGACTTCATCGTGCGCGACAGGATCGAGGATCTCGTCGATGCCATGAACAAGCTTGCCGGCAGCGACCTGCTCAGGCTCGAGCACATCAGGATGCAGATCGAGGCGCGCGACCGCGAGATCGCCAACCCTTACGTCAAGGATGCGCAGGTGATGAACATCCACAACGCACGACGCTACATCGGCGACAAGCTGATCCGCACCGCCTCGCCACACAGGATCCTGGATCCCGCGCATGGGCCGCTGATCGCGGTCAAGCTCAACATCCTCACCCGCAAGACGCTGGGCGGCTTCGAGACCGACCTCGACTCGCGAGTGTTCGGCCAGGAGGACAGCGTCATTCCCGGCCTCTATGCAGTCGGCGAAGCCGCCGGTTTCGGCGGCGGCGGCGTGCATGGCTATCGTTCGCTGGAAGGCACCTTCCTCGGCGGCTGCCTGTTCTCGGGCCGCAACGCAGGCCGCGCGGCAGCGAAAGCAGTGAGCTAGATCGTGCGACGGTGGATGCAGATCGGGGCACTCCTTGCGGCAGTGGCCGCCGCCTCGGTCGCATCCGCCGATACGATCGACGTCGGCGGCGTCAAGCGCTCCTACACCGCGCAGCTGCCGGCGAAAAAGCCCGCACCGCTCGTGGTCGTGCTGCATGGCAAGACCCAGCGCGGCGCCGACATGGTCGCGCGGACGGCGTGGCCGCTTGTCGCGAAGCGTGAAGGTTTTGCCGTAGTCTTTCCCGATGGGCTCAACCACGCCTGGGCCGATGCGAGGACGAAGGCGGGACCCGCGCTCCGCGGCCCGCCCGCGGGCACCGACGACGTCGCCTTCATCGCAAAGCTCGTCGAGAAGCTGGTGGCGAACGGCACGGCCGACCCAAAGCGCGTCTATGTCAGCGGCATCTCCAATGGCGGCGCCATGGTGATGACGCTCATTTGCGCCCGCGCCGATTTGTTTGCGGCAGGAGCGAGCGTCGTCATGAATCTCACCGATGAGGCGGCGGTCACGTGCCATCCGTCGCGGCCGCTGCCGATGCTGATCATGAACGCCACGGCCGACCCGCTGGTCCCCTACGAGGGCGGGCGCGGATCGAGCTATTATGCCGCAGACGGGTTCTGGTCGACCAATGAGACGCTGGAATTCTGGCGCAAGCTCAATGGCTGCGAGACCGATGACGCCGACGTGACGGATTTACCTGAGAGGGCGCCCGCGGACCAGTCCACGGTTACGCGGATCTCCTCGCGCTGTCCCCGGGGACACGACGTCGTGCTCTATCGCATCAACCACGGCGGACACCGCATGCCCGGCTTCGCTCCGGATGCCCGCTTCCCGAAGATCGCGACGCGGCTGTTGGGTCCGCAGAACGGCGACATCGACGGCGCCGAGACGATCTGGACGTTTTTCCGTCAGTTTCCGTGAACGACGGCGGCAGCGCATGCGTGCCGGGCAACGCATGCGTGCCTGGGGTGGCAGAGCGCGGGGCGCTGCGCTAGACAGGGCCGCCATTCCACCAGGAGATCCCCAATGAGCATTCAGCGTTTCGAATCCGGCCCGCGCATGAGCCAGGTCGTCGTGCACGGCAACACCGTCTATCTCGCGGGTGTCGTCGCCAACAAGGCCGCCGGCGAGAGCGTGACGAAGCAGACCCAGGACATCCTGGCGACGATCGACAGCCATCTCGCCAAGGCCGGCACCGACAAGTCGAAGCTGCTCTCGGCCACGATTTACATCACCGACATGAAGACCTTTGGCGAGATGAACGCGGTGTGGGACGCCTGGGTCTCGCCCGGCAACACCCCGGCCCGCGCCACCGTCGAAGCCAAGCTCGCGGCGCCGCAATACACCGTCGAGATCATGGTGACCGCGGCGAAGTAAATTCGCAGGAATTTCGCATGCGACTGAAGCGCGATGAGAACATCATCGCGCTTCAGTTTTTTGCGGGCGCATGATCTCCGAGGTAATCGATCGGCGCGCGCAAACCTTCGATAGTCAGGGACAGCCGAACACGGCGCAATCGAAGGAAAGCAACATGACCGACCACGTCACCATCGCCCGCCGCTACATCGAGCTCTGGAACGAGCGCGCGGCAAACCGCCGGCGCGAACTGCTCAGTGAGAACTGGACGGCGGATGCGAGTTATGTCGATCCCCTGATGAAGGGGGACGGCCGGGATGGCATCGACGCGCTGATCGCAGGCGTGCAGCAGCGCTTTCCGGAATTCAGGTTCAAGCTGATCGGCGAGCCCAACGGCTACGGCGACCACGTCCGCTTCTCCTGGGGCCTCGGCCCCGACGGCGTCGACAGCCCGATCAAGGGGACGGATTTCGCCGTGCTGAAGGACGGCCGGATCAGAAGCATCACGGGGTTCCTGGATCAGGTGCCCGCGGGCGCGTGATACTCTGTTTCACCCTCTCCCCTTGCGGGAGAGGGTGGCTTCGCGCAAGGGGAGAAGGAAGAAGAAAGCGGCGCGGCTCAAATAGCCGGCAACCGATACGCGGCCTGCGCATTCGCCCCGAACGCCTTCTCCCGCACCCTCGACCCGACCTTCGCCAAACACGCTTCCAGCGCGTTCTTGATCTCACCATAACTCCCCGCGAGCAGGCACACCGGCCAGTCCGAGCCGAAGATCAGACGGTCCTCGCCAAAGCATTGCGCGGCGTGCTCGACGAACGGAAACAGCTGCTCCGCGTCCCAATCGTTCCAGACTGCTTCCGTCGCGAGCCCCGAGATCTTGCACCAGACGTTGCCGCAAGCCGCGAGCGTGGCAATGCGGCCGGCCCATTCGGCGCTGCCGCCATCGACGATCGGCGGCTTGGCAGCGTGATCGAGGACGAAATGCGCTTGTGGAAAGGCCCGGGCAATCGCGACCGCGGCGGGCAACTCGCGGGTGCGGACAAGCAAATCATAGGCGAGATCGCGGGCGAATATCGCGGCCAGCCCCCGCCGAACATCCTCGCGCAGCAACCAATCGGAATCGGGCTCATCGTGGACCTGATGGCGGATGCCGACCAGCTTGTCGCCGCCCGGCGCACCGCGCAGCCGATCAAGTGTGTCGCCAAGACCGCCATTGGTCAGATCGGCCCATCCGACCACGCCGACGACGAACGGATTCGCGGCGGCGACGCGCAAGAATTCCTCGGTCTCCGCCAGCGCGGAGCGGCACTGCACCACGATGCTCGCATCGACGCCGTTTGCTTTCAGGAGCGGCGCGAGATCGCCGGGGCCGAAGGCGCGCCGGATCGGCGCGAGCTCAGGCGCCTCCATCCAGGGATAGTCGGCACGCGCGGGATCCCAGAAATGCTGGTGGCCATCGATGATCATGCCTTACGCTCCACCCGGCAGCGGCGCCCGCGCGTCGACGAGTTTTCGCGCACGCAGCTCCTGCCAGAAGGCTTGCGGCACCGCCGTCTCCGACATTGCCATGTTGTCGGCGACCTCACCGGCATTGCGCGCGCCCATCACCGCCACCGTCACCGCCGGATTGGCCATGGAGAACTGGTACGCGGCGGCCTTCAGCTCGGCGCCGTGCTCGCGGCAGAGCCTGTCGAGTTCGAGCGCGCGCGCGACGAGTGACGCACCGGCATCCTGATAGTTGAACTTCGCGCCGGTATGCGGATTAGCTAGGATGCCGCTGTTGTAGATGCCGCCGAGCAGGATGCCGATGTTTTTCGCCTGGCAGACCGGAAACAGCGCATCCAGCGCGCCCTGGTCGAGCAGCGTGTAGCGGCCGGCGAGCAGGAAGCAGTCGACCGGCACGGCTTCCGCAAAACGGACCAGCATTTCCGACTGGTTCATGCCGGCGCCGATCACCTTGACCGTGCCCTCAGTGCGCAAGCGTTGAAGCGCGCGGAAGGCGCCGGCGACGGCGTCGTCATAGTGGTCGTCCGGATCGTGCACGAGAAGGACATCGACGCGGTCGAGCCCGAGGCGGCCAAGGCTCTCCTCGACCGACCGCATCACGCCGTCATAGCTGAAGTCGAACACCGGCCGCTCGCGCTGCCCGCTCTTGTAATGGTCGTCCTCCGCGGCAGCCCCGTCGGGCACACGCAGGAGGCGGCCGACCTTGGTCGAGATGACGTAGGACTCGCGCGGCTGCTGCCGCAGGAATGCGCCCAGCCGTCGCTCGGCGAGGCCGAAGCCATAGAGCGGCGCAGTATCGAAGAAGCGGACACCCAGCGACCAGGCGCGCTCGATCGCCGCTTCCGCATCGGCATCGCTGACGGGAGCGAACAATCCGCCGAGCGGTGCGGAGCCGAGACCGATTGAGGTGACGTCGAGAGAGCCGAGCCGCGACCGCTTCATTCCCATATCCTTCCAACAGTCCAAATCATCTCTCCCGCTTGCGAAGACCGCAAGCAGGAGAGGTACGCAGGAGCGAGAGGCTGGCGGCTTCTACTTCAACATCTGCGCAACATTGTCCTTGGTCACGAGATCGAGGCCGGTATAGACGATCTCCGGCACCTTCTCGCCCTTCTTGATGGCGAGCAGCGTGTCCATTGCCTTCTCGCCCATCTCGAAGGGACGCTGGCCGACCAGCGCATTGGCATAACCGTCGCGCAGCAGCTCGAGCTGCATCTTCAACGTATCGGCGACGACCAGCGTGAACTTGCCGGAATCGATGTCCTTCTTGTTCCGGGAGGCGAACGCCTTGAAGCCTTCGGGAGCGAACATCGGCCAGCCGCCGACGGGAATGATGGCGGCGAGGTCGGGCGTGGCGGTGCGCATATCCGTCATCTGCTGGACCGCCAGCGCCGGGTCATCGTTGCAGAACGTCGGCGAGCCCGCGACCTCGGTCCATTTCGAGCCCTTCAGCGCCTCGCGGACGCCGTCGACGCGCTCGGCGAGGTTCTTGGCGCCCGGACCGCCCGAGACCATGGCGTATTTGCCGCCGTCCGGCCGCAGCTTCAGCAACTGCTTGCCGAGCGCGAGGCCGAACTCCTTGTTGTTGGTGCCGATATAGGCGATGCGCTTGGAGCCCGGCGCATCGGCATCGAAGGTGATGACGGGGATGCCGGCAGCAGTCGCTGCCTCGATCGACTTGGTCATGGCCGCGACGTCGGCGACCGAGATGGCGAGACCGTCGACCTTCTGGGTGACGAAATCCTGGATGATCTGCGCCTGCGTCGCCGGCTCGTGCTCCACCGGCCCCTTGTAGATGCACTCGATGTTGCCGAGCTCCTTGGCGCGCTTCTCGCAGCCGTCGCGCGCGAAGTCGAAAAACGGATTATTCATCGCCTTGGGCACGATCACGAAGCGGTAGTTCGCGGCAAACGCCGGCGTTGCCATCATCGCGACGGCGATGCCGGCAAGAAGAAGTTTCCTCATTGTCTCCTCCACCCTTCTCTGGTGCCCATCCTCTCAAGATCGCCCGGGAAGCGGACAGGCATCTTCGTTGCCCTCCCGGAACGGTGTCACTTCAGATCATCCGCGAGCGGATACGGTCGACCAGCACGGCGAGGATGATGATCACGCCCACCAGCGTCTGCTGCCAGTAGGAGCTGACCTGCGCCAGCACGAGGCCGTTGCGGATCACCTCGAGCAGCACGCAGCCCACAATGGCGCCGAGCGGACCGCCGATGCCGCCGGCAAGGTTGGCACCGCCGATGACGGCCGCCGCGATCACGTTGAGCTCGTAGGACGTCGCCATGTTGGCCGGCGCCGATCCCAGCCAGCCGGAAATGATGATGCCCTGGAGCCCTGCGGCGAGCGCGCAGATCACATAGACCTCGATCTTCACCCGCACGACCGGGATGCCGGTCAATTCGGCCGCCTTCTCGTTGCCGCCAAGCGCGAAGACATGGCGACCAAAAGAGGTGTGGTGCAGGACCACGGCCATCGCCAGCGCGAGGACCACCAGATAAATGAAGGGCACAGGCAGGCCGAGCACGTCACCTGAGGTGAGTGCGTAGAAATAATCTGCGTCCGGCCCGCCCGGGAAACTGCCGCGCCCATTGGAGACGACATAGCCGAGCCCGCGCACGATCGAGAGCATGCCGAGCGTGGTAACGAAGGGCGACAGGCCGAGCACGGCGATGCAGAAGCCATTGACGAGCCCGACGATCAGCGCAACGCCGAGACCCGCAGCAACGGAGACCAGCAGGATCAGGCCTGGCACGTTGGCCAGCACGGTCTTGCCGTCCGCGGCCACGTGCACGAACAGCGAAGCGCCGTACGAGCCCGGCGTCGACAGCTCGGTCATGACCATCGAGGTGATCATGGCGGAGAAGCACATCATCGAGCCCACCGACAGATCAATTCCGCCCGTGATGATCACGAAGGTGACGCCGAGGGTGGCGATGGCGATGAAGGAGAAGTTCTTCGCCACGTTCTGCATGTTGCCTTCGGTGAAGAAGTAGGGGCTCGCGAAATGCATGATCACCAGCAGCACCGCCAGCGCGATCAGGACGTAGCCGGTCTGGGAGGCGAAGATGCCGCGCTGCCACCACCTCGCCTTGCCGATATTGGTGAAGCTGATCGGGCTTTCCATGGGCAAGGCCATCACGCCGCCTCCTTCGCGCCGGTGATGAGAGCGGTGACCTCCTCCGGGGATGTTTCGTGGATCGGCTTGTCGGCCCGCTTCTCGCCGCGACGCATGACGACCACACGGTCGCAGACCGCGAAGACGTCGGGCATGCGGTGCGAGATCAGCATGACCGCGACGCCCTGCTCCTTCAACCGATGGATCAGGCCGAGCACCTGCTCGACCTGACGGACCGAGATCGCGGCCGTCGGCTCATCCATCATCACCAGCCGCGCATTGGACAGGCGCGTCCGCGCGATCGCGACCGCCTGGCGTTGGCCGCCGGACATCTGCTTGACGAGATCGTCCGGGCGCGTCTCCGAGCGCAGCTCGCCAAACAGCTCCAGCGCGCGCGTCGCCATCGCCTTGTGGTCGAGCAGGGCAAGCGGGCCGAACCTCCGCTTCAGCTCGCGGCCGAGAAACACGTTGGCCGCCGCCGTCAAATTGTCGGCCAGAGCGAGGTCCTGGTAGACCACCTCGATGCCGACCGCACGGGCGTCGACCGGGCGGCTGAACTGGACCGCACTGCCGGCGAAGCGGATCTCGCCGTGGCTCGGGCGGAAATTGCCGGCGATGATCTTGACCAGCGTCGACTTGCCCGCGCCGTTGTCGCCCATCAGGCCGACTACCTCGCCCGGCAACACCTGCATGTCGACGCCATGCAGCGCGCGGATTGCGCCGAACTCCTTGCCAATGCCGGTCAGCTCGAGCACCGGCTGCCGTGTTGCTTCGCTGCTTGCCATCATCGGCCTCGCTCAGACGTAGCGGTTGACCAGGGATTCCAGATATTCCTGCCGGCCCGACCGCGGCTGCGGGTCGAAGCCGGCGCCGAGCGCACGGTCGGCGAGATCGGCGAGCGAACGCTGGCCGCCGAGAATGGCGCGCCCCTCGGGGCCGGCCCATCCACTGTAACGCTCGGCGAGCGGCGCGGTGAGGACACCGGCATCGCTCATGTCGGCGGCGGCGAGGAACGCTCGCGCACACGCATCCATCGAGCCGACATGGGCGTGAATCAGATCGTCGGGATCGATCGACTGGCGACGGATCTTGGCGTCGAAATTGAGCCCGCCCGAGGTGAAGCCGCCGCGGTTCAGGATCTCGTGAAACACCAGAGCGAGCTCCGGCACGTTCATCGCGAACTGGTCGGTGTCCCAGCCGAGCAGATCGTCGCCGCGGTTGATGTCGAGCGAGCCGAACACACCGAGCGCCTCGGCGAGCGCGACCTCGTGGTGGAAGGAATGGCCGGCGAGGATAGCGTGGTTCTGCTCGATGTTGAGCTTGACGTCCTTCAGGAGATCATAGCGCGCAAGGAAGCCGTAGCAGGTGGCGACGTCGAAATCGTATTGATGCTTGGTCGGCTCCTTCGGCTTGGGCTCGATCAGGATCGGCCCCTTGAAACCGATCTTGTGCTTGTGCTCGACGACCAGCGACACGAAGCGGCCGAGCTGGTCGAGCTCGCGCCTGAGATCGGTATTGAGCAGCGTTTCGTAGCCCTCGCGCCCGCCCCAGAGCACGTAGTTCTGGCCGCCGAGCCGGTGCGTCACCTCCAGCGCAGCGCGGACCTGGCCGGCGGCATAGGTGAATATCTCGGGGTCGGGATTGGTCGCGGCGCCCGCCATGTAGCGGCGATGCGTGAACAGATTGGCGGTGCCCCACAGCAGGCGGACTTTCGCCGACGCCATCTTCGCTTCAAAGAGATCGGCAATTGCATTGAGGTTGGCGACGGCCTCCGCGAGCGAGGCGCCCTCGGGTGCCGCATCGACGTCGTGGAAGGTGAAAAGCGGGACATCCAGCAGGCGAAACAGCTCGAAGGCGACATCGGCCTTGGCCCGCGCCAGCGCCATCGCATCCGTGCCGTGGTGCCACGGCCTCAGGAAAGTCTCGCCGCCGAAGGGATCGCCGCCCGGCCAGCAGAACGAATGCCAATAGCAGGCCGCAAAGCGCAGATGATCCTCCAGCCTGCGGCCGTGCACGACCCGGTCCTTGTCGTACCAGCGGAAGGCGGACGAGTTTGCCGCATCCTTGCCGGCAAAGGCGACAGGCGTGCTTGCATCGAAGAATTTGGCTGACACGTTCACTTAAGTCGTCTCCTTCAATGCGGGATAAAGCTCGCGCCAGCGCCGATAGGCCTCGTCATAGGCCGCGGCGATGGGCGCACGGGGCGCGAAGCTCGCGATCCGGCGCGGACGGATGCAGACCACCGCGGGATCTTCGCGTGTGGCGGCTAGCCGGCCGAGCCGCGCGGCACCGAGCGCCGCCCCGACCTCGCCTTCCTCGACGCGGTGCACGGGAATGCCGAGCACGTCGGCGCAGATCTGCGCCCAAAGCGGCGAGCGCGAGCCGCCGCCGACCAGATCGACCTCGGCAATAGGCCCGCTCGCCGCGCCCAACGCCGCCAGATTGTCGCGTGCAGCGAAGGCGACGCCTTCGAGCACGGCCTGGACGATCTGCGCGCGCCCGGTGGCACCGCGCAGACCGACGAAGGCGCCGCTGGCAGCGGCATCATTGTGCGGCGTGCGCTCGCCATCGAGATAGGGCAGGAAGGACACGGGGCTCGGTCCATCGACTTGCGTGCCGAGCGGCGCCAGCAGCGCAGCCGCAGGCGTCTCCATGACGCCGGCGAGCCAGGCCAGCGAAGCCGCAGCCGACAGCATCACGCCCATCTGGTGCCAGAGGCCGGGCAGCGCGTGGCAGAAGGCATGCACGGCCGAAGCCGGCGACGGCGCGAACCGATCTGTGACGCGAAACACCACACCGGATGTGCCAAGCGACAGGAACGCATCGCCAGGCGCGATCGCGCCGAGCCCGATCGCGCTCGCCGCGCAATCGCCGGCGCCGCCGGCGACCACGACGTCCCTCGCCATGCCCCAGCGCCGCGAAAATTCCGGTGCAAGTGCCGCGCTCACCTCGCTGCCTTCGACGAGGCGCGGCATGTGATGGAGATCGAGCCCGGTGGCCTGCAGCAGCGCTGAGGACCAGCGGCGCTGGCCGACATCGAGCCACAGCGTGCCAGCGGCATCCGACATGTCCTCGGCCATCTCGCCGGTCAGGCGATAGCGAACATACGCCTTCGGCAGCAGCACCTTTGCCACGCGCGCGAAAATGTCGGGCTCGTGGCGTGCGACCCAGAGCAACTTTGGCGCGGTGAAGCCGGGCATCGCCAGATTGCCAGCGAGCGCGTGTAGGGAGGGGCAGCGCTGCTCCAGCTCGACGCATTCGGCCTGCGAGCGTCCGTCGTTCCAGAGGATGGCGGGACGCAGCGGACGGCCATCCTCGCCGAGCAGGGTTGCGCCGTGCATCTGGCCGGATAGGCCGATGCCGCGCACTTCCGCGACCTCGCGCGGATGGCGGGCGGCGAGATCGTCGACCGCGCCGGTCGCAGCGCCGACCCAGGCATCGGGATCCTGCTCGGACCACAGCGGCGCGGGATGCGACAGCGCAAGCTCGCGCGCCGCCGTCGCGACGACCGCGCCGGCTTCGCTCACGAGCACCGCCTTCACACCGGACGTGCCGATGTCCATTCCGAGATACACGGCATCCTCCCTTCGGTTGCGGTGCGCGAGCTTGCGTCGCCTTCGCCGCAACGGGCCTTCCAGGAATTCACGCCGCTCGGCCTTGGGCCTAGGGCAGATTGTCCCGCATCACGATGTCGATCCTGATCTTCTCCTGTTCGCGCAGGATGGGCTCACCGCGCGCGAGCGCCAGCAGCACGCGCACGGCGGCGCGGGCCTCGTGTCCCGGATTCTGCGAGATCGCGGCATCCATCATGCCCTGCAACAGCAGCCGGCGCGTCAGCGCGGTGACGTCGTGTCCGACGAACACCACGCGCCTCTTGCGTCCGGCATCGCCCAGAACCTTGTCGTTCAACGCCTTGTTGTTCAACGCCCTGGCGACGCCTTGCGTGCCGGCACCGACGTTATAAAGGCCGACAATGTCAGCATGCCTGCCGAACAGCCGCGCCAGGAGCTGCTCCGATCGGTCGTCCTCATCGCGCCCCTCCAGCACCGGCAGGACGCTGAGATCAGGGAATTCCGACGCCATCACCTGGGTGAAGCCAAAGATGCGCTCGGCATGGTCGCGCAGGCCCTGTGATCCCGCGACGATCGCGACCTTGCCGGACCGTTGGCCGATCAGCCGCCCGACCAGCGCGCCAGCGGTGCGTCCCGCGGCGATGTTGTCGATGCCGACATAGTGGTGGCGGCGCGACGACGGCACGTCGGAGACCAGCGTGACCACCTTGGTGCCAGCCTCGACGAGGTCGTTGATGGCGGCGCGGACGCCGGGATGGTCCAACGCCACCACCGCGACGCCGTCGTAATCATCCGACAGCGCCTCAAGCGATGCCGCGAGCACGGAGGGATCGAACACATCCGCGGCGACGATCTCGACGCTGAGGCGGCGGGCCGAGAGCCAGCCCGACATCTCGCCAAGATAGGTCTCGATCTGCTCCATGAACGGGTTGGGCCCCGACGGCATCACGAAAGCGAAGCGACGGGCGCGACCGCGGGCGAGTTCGGCGGCAGCGACATGCGGCTGGAACGCATTGCGCGCGATCGCCTCTTTCACGCGCCGGACCGTGTCCGGCCGCACGCCCGGGCGGTTGTGCAGAACGCGGTCCACCGTTGCGAGGCTCACGCCTGCTTCGCGGGCGATATCCTTCAGCGTCAGCGCGGCAGCGATGGATGCATCCTCGGCCATGGCCAAAGGCTAGCAGAGGCGTTTTGAGGTACGCAACTCATTTTGAGGGGCCCGACATATTTTTCGAGCCACAGTTGCACTGGGGCCGTCGTCCGGCGGCGTCAACCGCCGTTCAGGTCAAGTGTCAGGAACAGGCTGTTGGGATCTTCGAGGTAGCCCTCGAACGGACCGCAGCGCACGAAACCATGAGCCCGGTACAGCGCAACCGCGGGCCTGAAATAGTCCCACGAGCCGGTCTCGAGACTGAGCCGCGCCATGCCGCGCGCGCGGCCCGTGGCAATGATGTGGCTGAGCATCTGGCCGCCGAAGCCGCGCCGCCGCGCGGTCTGCAGCGTGTGGATCGACTTCACCTCACCATGCTCAGGCGACAGCATCTTCAGCGCGCCAATGGCGACCAGCGTCTCGCCATCCCAACCGGTCCAGAACGCGATATCCGGCGCGCGCAATCCGGAGAGATCGAGCGCATGCGCGCTGCCCGGCGCGGTCTGCGCCCGGGCGGCGGTGACGTGATGATCGAGCAACGCAGTGACGCGCGGATCAAAGGTGTCGCTGGTGTGGATCTGCATCGTCACGGCCTCACGCCACTTGCAAGCAACTTCTGCATGAAGACGAGATCGAGCCAGCGGCCGAACTTGCAGCCGACCTCCGGCATGCGGCCGACCTCGACGAATCCGAGCGAGGCATGCAGGTTGATCGAGGCGGCGTTGGCGGCCTCGATCCCGGCGACCATGACATGCTTGTCCAGCGCTGTGGTGCGCTCGATCAGCGCGGCCAGCAGGCTGCGGCCAATGCCGAGCCGATGATGCCGCTCGTCGACATAGACCGAATTCTCCACCGTGTGGCGATAGCCGGGAAAGGAGCGGAAATCGCCGAAGGATGCGAAGCCGACGACATCCTTGCCCTTCATCGCGACCAGCACGGGATAGCCGGCTTCCTGTCGCGCGAACATCCACGCGCGTCGTGAGGAGAGGTCGGCCGGGCCGTCGGTCCAGACCGCCGTGGTGTTGATCGCGGCGAAATTGTAGATGGCGAGGATATCGGCCGCATCCTCCAGCGTTGCATCCCGCACGATCAGTGACATCACGTTTTCCCGTAAGAGGTGCCCCGCCGCGTGATGATGACGTAGCGCGCGTCCTGTTTGGTTTCGTTCTCGAAGATGACCGCACGCATCACGTCGAAATCCAGGCAGTCGCCCTCGCGCAGGCGCACTGCCTTGGCGTCGATGTGAACGGCGATCGCGCCTTCCAGCATCAGGAGTTGCTGGGTGAAGGCGTTGCGGCCCCAGGGGCTGTAC
>JAEYRD010000123.1 GCA_023435725.1 Pseudomonadota bacterium
TGGCGGGCAGGGACTGCCCGTGACGCTGAGCCAGGCAGTCAACGAATTCCAGTGCTCCGCCAACATGGCGTTCACCATGTATGGCGGCCTCACCATGGGCGCGATCGCAGCGCTCCTCGTCCACGGCAATGCCGAACAGAAAAAGACCTATGTGCCGAACATGGTGGCGGGCAAATGGACCGGCACGATGAACCTCACCGAGCCGCAATGCGGCACCGACCTCGGCCTGATGCGCACCAAGGCGGTGCGCCAGGACGACGGCAGCTTCAAGATCACGGGCACCAAGATATTCATCTCGGCCGGCGAGCACGATCTCGCCGACAACATCATCCACCTCGTGCTGGCGCGCATCGAAGGCGCACCCGCGGGCATCAAGGGCGTCTCGCTGTTCGTCGTGCCGAAATTCCTGGTCAAGCCCGACGGCTCGCTCGGCGATCGCAATGGCGTCAGCTGCGGCTCCATCGAGCACAAGATGGGCATTCACGGCAATTCCACCTGCGTGATGAACTACGACAATGCCACCGGCTGGCTGATCGGCGAAGAGAACAAGGGCATGCAGGGCATGTTCGTGATGATGAATGAGGCCCGCCTCGGCGTCGCCGTACAGGGTCTTGCGCAGTCCGAGGTCGCCTATCAGAACGCAGTGGCCTATGCGCGCGAGCGCCTGCAGGGCCGCTCCATCTCCGGCGTCAAGGCGCCGGACAAGCCGGCCGATCCCATCATCGTGCATCCCGACGTGCGGCGCACGCTGCTCACCATTCGCGCCTTCAACGAGGCGGCGCGCGCCATGGTGGTGTGGACCGCACTGAAGAGCGACGTCGCGCACCGCTCCTCCGATCCCAAGGATCGCCAGGAGGCCGACGATCACATGGGCCTGATGACCCCCGTGATGAAGGGCGTGATGACCGGCACCGGCTTTGCCAACACCGTCATGGCGCAGCAGATGCATGGCGGCCACGGCTACATCGCTGAGCAGGGCATGGAGCAGTTCGTGCGCGATGCGCGCATCTCCATGATCTATGAAGGCGCCAACGGCGTGCAGGCGCTCGACCTTGTCGGCCGCAAGCTGCCGCGCGACGGCGGCCGCGCCATCATGGCCTTCTTCGGCGAAGTCATGGCCTTCGCCAAGGAGAACGGCGGCGACGAGGCGATGAAGCCCTTCATGACCCCGCTCTCGGCGTCGCTTGGTCACCTCCAGCAGGCGACCACCTGGCTGATGCAGAACGCGATGATGAAGCCGGACAATGCCGGCGCTGCCGCGACCGACTATTTGCATCTCTTCGGCTTCGTCGCGCTCGGCTACATGTGGGCGCGGATGGTCAAGGTGACGCATGCGAAGATTGCCGAGAGCGGGGCGACGCCCTATCTCTCGACCAAGCTCGTCACCGGCCGCTTCTTCATGGAGCGCATGCTGCCGGAAACCGCGGCCAATCTCGCGCGCATCCAGGCCGGCTGCGCCACCATCATGGAACTGCCGGCGGAAGCCTTCTAAGGCCTGCTTCCGCCGCCGTATCCCAACAGCTTTCGAACATCACATCAGGAGGGCGTCATGCCTGAGGCATTCATTTACGACCACGTTCGTACCCCGCGCGGCCGCGGCAAGGCTGACGGTGCGCTGCACGAAGTCACCGCGCTCGCGCTCGCGGCCGTGCCGCTGAAGGCGCTCAAGGATCGCAACAACCTTCCCCAAGATTCCGTCGATGACGTCATCCTCGGTGTGGTCGATCCTGTCGGCGAAGCCGGCTCCGACATCGCGCGCTTCGCGGCGCTCAAGGCGGGCCTCGGCGAAGCCGTGCCAGGCGTGCAGATCAGCCGCTTCTGCGCCTC
The DNA here is from genome assembly GCA_023435725.1 of Pseudomonadota bacterium. Classification (GTDB taxonomy): domain Bacteria; phylum Pseudomonadota; class Alphaproteobacteria; order Rhizobiales; family Xanthobacteraceae; genus Bradyrhizobium. Next base: position 1,828 of record JAEYRD010000123.1, read on the forward strand.
CGGTCTCGACGCCGTGAACTTTGCCGCCGCGCAGGTGATGAGCGGTCAGCATCAGCTCGTGATCGGCGGCGGCGCCGAATCGATGAGCCGGGTCGGCATCGGTGCTTCCGGCGGCGCCTGGCCGATGGATCCCTCGATGGCGGTGCCGGCCTACTTCATGCCGCAGGGCATCTCGGCCGATCTGATCGCCACCAAGTACGGCTTCTCGCGCGACGACGTCGACGCTTACGCGGTGCAGAGCCAGCAGCGCGCGGGCAAGGCCTGGGACGAAGGCCGCTTCAACAAGTCCGTGGTGCCGGTGAAGGATATCAACGGCCTCACCATCCTCGCCAAGGACGAGCACATGCGTCCCTCGACGACGATGCAGTCGCTGGCGCAGCTCCAGCCGTCGTTCACGATGATGGCGCAGATGGGCGGTTTCGACGGCGTCGCGGTGCAGTCGCATCCGGAGATCGAGCGCGTCAACTACGTGCACCACGCCGGCAATTCGTCGGGCATTGTCGACGGTGCCGGCGCCGTTCTGCTCGGCAGCAAGGAGGCGGGCGCGAAATACGGCTTGAAGCCGCGCGCAAAGATCCGCGCGTTCGCGAACATCGGTTCCGAGCCCGCGATGATGCTGACCGGTCCGGTCGATGTCACCGAAAAGCTGTTCGCGCGTTCGGGCATGAAGAAGTCGGACATCGACCTGTTCGAGCTCAACGAGGCCTTCGCCTCCGTCGTGCTGCGCTACATCCAGGCTTTCGACATCGACAACGCCAAGATCAACGTCAATGGCGGCGCGATCGCGCTCGGTCATCCGCTCGGCGCCACCGGTGCGATGATCCTCGGCACCGTGCTCGACGAGCTCGAGCGCACCAACAAATCCACCGCGCTGGTGACGCTGTGCATCGGCGGCGGCATGGGCACCGCGACCATCATCGAGCGCGTCTAAGGGTAGGGAGCAACCAACATGGCTTACAAGAATTTCAAGGTTGAGACCGACGCCGACGGCATCGCGCTCGTTACCTGGGACATCCCCGGTCGTTCGATGAACGTGCTCGACGAGACCTCGACCAACGAGCTCGAGGCGATCGTGAAAGCGACCACGGCGGATGCCGCCGTGAAGGGCGTCGTCATCACGTCCGCCAAGGACGCGTTCTGCGCCGGCGCCGATCTGTCGATGCTCGAGGGCATGAACCAGGCCTACGCAAAGGTCCTGAAGGAGCAGGGCGAGACCGCGGCGAACCAGATGCTGTTCGAGCAGAGCCGCCGCTTCTCGCTGGTGCTGCGCGGTATCGAAACGAGCGGCAAGCCTTGGGCGGCCGCGATCAACGGCCTCGCGCTCGGCGGCGGCTTCGAGATCACGCTGTGCTGCCACTATCGCGTGGCGGCGGAGAATCCCAAGACGCGGCTCGGCCTTCCCGAGGTCAAGGTCGGCCTGTTCCCCGGCGCCGGCGGCACGCAGCGCGTGCCGCGCTTGGTGCCGCCGCAGGACGCGATGACTATCCTGCTCAAGGGCGAACCGGTCACGGTCGAGAAGGCCAAGGCGCTGAATCTGATTCACGCGATCGTTCCCGCGGCCGATCTCATCAAGGCCGCGAAGGACTGGATCAAGGGCGGCGGCAAGGCGGTCGCGCCCTGGGACGAGAAGGGCTTCAAGCTGCCCGGTGGTCCGGTGTTCTCCAAGGCCGGCATGATGATGTTCCCGGCCGGCAATGCGATCTATCGCCGCGAGACCTACGACAACTATCCGGCCGCGCGTGCGATCATGAGCTGCGTCTATGAAGGCCTGCAGCTGCCGATCGACGCCGCGCTGCGCGTGGAGTCGCGCTACTTCACCTCGGTGCTGCGCTCGAAGGAAGCGGCCGCGATGATCCGCAGCCTGTTCCTGTCGATGCAGGAGCTCAACAAGGGCGCGCGCCGTCCGAAGGACGTGCCCGCGACCAAGGTGAAGAAGATCGCCGTGATCGGCGCCGGCTTCATGGGCGCGAGCGTCGGCTACGTCTCGGCCCGTGCCGGCCTCGACGTCGTCCTGATCGATCGCGACCAGGAGAGCGCCGAGAAGGGCAAGGCGCATGCGCAGAAGGTGATCGAGGAGCAGATCAAGAAGGGCCGCGCCAAACCCACGGACGCCGAAGCACTGCTCGCACGCATCACTCCGACCGCAGACTATGCTGCACTGAAGGACGTCGACCTCGTCATCGAGGCCGTGTTCGAGGACCGCAAGGTCAAGGCGGAGACCTTTGCCAAGGCGCAGCAGTATCTGAAGCCGGACGTGATCTTCGCGTCGAACACCTCGACGCTGCCGATCACCTCGCTCGCGGAGAGCTTCAAGGACCAGGGCAAGTTCGTCGGCATCCACTTCTTCTCGCCGGTCGAGAAGATGATGCTGGTCGAGATCATCCTCGGCAAGAACACCGGCGACGTCGCGCTTGCCACCGCGCTCGACTACGTCCGCACCATCGGCAAGACGCCGATCGTGGTAAACGACAGCCGTGGCTTCTTCGCCAATCGCTGCGTTGGCCGTTACGTCGCCGAAGGCAACGAGATGTTCCTTGAAGGCGTGCCCCCGGCGATGATCGAGAACTGCGCCAAGATGGCCGGCATGCCGGTCGGCCCGCTCTCGCTGTCGGATGAGGTGGCGCTCGACCTCGGCCTCAAGATCATGAAGGCCACGGAAGCCGATCTCGGCCCCAACGCGATCAACCCCGATCAGAAGAAGCTGATGGTGGAGATGGTCGAGAAGCAGGGCCGTCTGGGCCGCAAGAACAGCAAGGGCTTCTATGATTACCCTGAGAAGGGCAAGGGCCAGAAGAGCCTGTGGCCGGGCCTCTCGGCGCTGCAGCCGACGCAGCTCGATCCCGACACGCTCGACGTCGAGGAGCTGAAGCAGCGCTTCCTGGTGGTGCAGGCGGTGGAAGCCGCGCGCACGGTCGAGGACCACGTCATCACCGATCCGCGCGAGGCGGATGTCGGCTCGATCCTCGGCTTCGGCTTCGCGCCGTTCACTGGCGGCACGCTGTCCTACATCGACTTCATGGGCACGAAGAAGTTCGTCGAGCTCTGCCACAAGTTGGAGGCGAAGTACGGCTCGCGCTTCACCCCGCCGAGACTTCTCGTGGAGATGGCTGCGAAGGGAGAAACCTTCTACGGCCGTTTCGCTCCGAAGAAGGCCGCTGCTGCCTGATCGTCTGAGTTCGTTTGAGAACAGAAGGCTGGATCATCGATCCAGCCTTCTTTTTTGTGGCAACGTCATCACGGTTGCGTCAGAACCTCTTCGCGTTTGTGGAACTGGTGACTGAATTGCCTTAGGAACCGCGCCTGAGTCGCGGTGTACGGCGTAATTGTCATAGGGGCGCCAAAGCGGCGCCGTTCTTTTGCTTGGCCCTGGCGCTACTGTTGCGTTGGGTCAGGGTCATGAACCTCGTCGGGACACTTGCCATTCCACCGGCAAGTCGAAGACGAAAATATGAAAGTGTCCTTGATGAACTCTTTGGCGCTGCGGAAGACCGCGCTCGATCGCGATCTCGCCGCGAAATATGCCGTTGCGCGCGCGACAGGTCGCCTCTCGCCGCAACAGAAGCCGGCACGCCTGCGCCGCAAGGGGCCGGTGCTTTGGACGGCTTTGGCGTTACTTGTGCTGGCGGCGGATTTTCTGCTCGCTTATCTCGCTTGGTTTGCCGTCGACCTCGTCATGGGATGAGATGTTCCGCGCGTGCAGCAGATAGGTCGCGGCGAGGTAGGCGAGCTGGCAGGCGACAAGGCAGGCGGCAATGATGGTCACGCCTGCCATCATCCCGAATTCCCAAGTCCGAAGGACAATAGCGCAAAAGACCGCAATAAGCGGTGATATCGGGATCAACGCCCAGATCTTGAACAAGAGGCCGGTTGCCGCTCCCACCAACGCGCTTGCAAGCACCAGCATAAGAGCAATCGTCAACTTCAACTCCAATGAGAGCACGAGCACTCTGCAACCCAGCTTTGCCCGCTTGGCAGGCAGTAACAAGACAGGATTTCTGACCTTTTGTGAGCAGCGGTTCATGGTTCAAGGTCTCCGAGGAACCGGCATTGCCCATCAGAACTCCGCCCAGAATCGCGTTTCCCTGGCCCGGAAAAAGAAAGGGCCGGATCAACCGATCCGGCCCTTTTTGTTGTTCTCTGGAACCCTGCTTCAGGCGGCCTGCGCCAGCCCCTCTTTCTTCAGCGCTTCCTGCACTTTGGGCCGTGCCGCGACGCGGGCCTTGTAGGCGGTGAGGTTTGGCATTGCCGCGAGGTCGAACTTCATGCGGTCGCCCCAGGTCAGCATGGTGAAGAGATAGCCGTCGGCGACCGTGAACTGCTTGCCCATGAGGTAGTCGCGGCCGGCGAGCTGGCTGTCGATGTATTTCAGCTTGCCCATGACGCGGTCCTTGAAGAAAGCCTTGGCCTCATCATTCAGCGCCGGCGCAAACAGCGGACCGAAGCTCTTGTGCACCTCCGAGGTGAGGAAGTTCAGCCATTCGAGCAGCTTGTAGCGCTCGGAGCTGTCGCGGGCCGGCGCCAGCGCCTTGGCTGAAGCCCGGTCGGCGATCATCTGGACAATCACCGGCCCTTCGGTCACGATCTCACCGCTGTCGAGGCCCAGCGCAGGGACTTGGCCCTTGGGGTTCAACTTCAGATAATCCTCACCATTTTCGAGCTTCTTGGCCCGGATATCGACCTTCACCAGCTCATAGGGCAGGTCGGCTTCGAGCAGCGCGATGTGCGGGGAGAGTGAGCAGGCGCCGGGCGAATAGTACAGTTTCATGGAATTTCCTCCTCTTGACGCTTGGTTGGAGCGAAAGAACGACTACATGCGCCTGCATGAAATAGTCAAGATTGATGCAGGTGCATCGAGTGAGGTAAAGAGCGGGCGACGAGCTTGAGCGGGATCATGAAACGCAAACCATCGACCGAGGCAACTGCCGCCTGGATCCGCCTGATGCGGGTTCAGAGCCGCGTGCTCGACTGCGTCGAGCAGGACCTGAAGAAGGCGGGGTTCCCGCCGCTTGCCTGGTATGACGCGCTGCTCGAATTGTCGCGCGCCCCCTCCGGCGAGCTGCGGCCGGTGGAGCTCGAACGGCAGATGCTGATCCCACAATACTCCACCTCGCGCCTGATCGACCGGCTGGTCGACGAGGGCCTCGCCTCAAGGCGCGAATGCAAGATCGACAAGCGCGGCCAGTTCGTCGAGATCACGGAGGCCGGCCGCGAATTGCAGAAGCGGATGTGGGGGGCCTATTCCGCTGCGATCGAGAAATATGTCGGCTCGAAACTGTCCGATGCAGATGCGGTCAAGCTCAGCGGTCTGCTCGACCGCCTGGGCTGTTCGTGCGGCGAAGTGAAGCTGCCGCCCGTCAGCGTCAACGAAAGCACGCCGCTGCGATGATCGCGTGGCAAACCAGCATGTCCGCGCGCCCGGTGGGTTCGCGGACCATTCCCGTCACCCGCGCATTCGGTCGAAGCGCTTTTGATTAGAGTTTGATATGGCGCGAGACCAGATCGATATGACGCCGCTGCAATCGCGCGATGAACTCGTTGCGTGGTTCGAGGCCGGCTGCAAGCCCCGGTCCGAATTCCGCATGGGGACCGAGCACGAGAAGACGCCGTTCACGCTCGAAGGGCACCGTCCGGTGCCTTACGAGGGCGCGCGCGGCATCGGCGCGCTGCTCGAAGGCATGAAGCTCCTGCTCGGCTGGGAACCGATCGTGGAGAAAGGCAACATCATCGGCCTCTACGACGTCACCGGCGGCGGCGCGATCTCGCTCGAGCCCGGCGGACAGTTCGAGCTGTCCGGTGCACCGGTCGAGAACGTGCACCAGACCCAGAGCGAGCTGATGGCTCATCTGGCGCAGGTGCGCGAGATCGCAACGCCGCTCGGCATCGGCTTCCTCGGCCTCGGCATGACGCCGTCCTGGTCGCGCGCCGACATCCCCGTGATGCCCAAGGGCCGCTACAAGATCATGACCAACTACATGCCGAAGGTCGGCCAGTACGGCCTCGACATGATGTACCGGACCTGCACGGTGCAGACCAATCTCGACTTCTGCTCCGAGGCCGACATGGTCAAGAAGCTGCGGGTGTCGCTCGCGCTCCAGCCGGTCGCCACCGCTTTGTTTGCCAATTCGCCGTTCACCGAAGGCAAGCCGAACGGCTTTCTTTCCTTCCGTTCCGAGATATGGCGCGACACCGACAATGCGCGCGCGGGCATGATGCCGTGGGCATTCGAGGACGGCATGGGCTTCCAGCGCTATGTCGATTACGCGCTCGACGTGCCCATGTACTTCGTCAAGCGCGGCGACGAGTACATCGACGTGTCGGGCTCCTCGTTCCGCGCGTTCTTCGACGGCCGCAACAACAACCTGCCCGGCGAGCGTCCGACGCTGTCGGACTGGGCCAACCATCTCTCGACGATCTTCCCCGAAGTGCGACTGAAGCGCTATCTCGAGATGCGCGGCTCTGACGGCGGTCCCTGGGGCCGGCTGCCCGCGCTGCCGGCGTTCTGGGTCGGACTGCTCTACGACGATGTGTCGCTCGACGCCGCCTGGGACATGGTGAAGCACTGGAGCGCGCACGAGCGTCAGGCCTTGCGCGACGACGTGCCGCGCTTGGGCTTCAAGGCGCGCATCAAGGATCGTTATCTCTTCGAGATCGCCAAGGAATGCCTCGTTCTGGCACATGCCGGCCTGCGCCGGCGCGGCCAGGTCGATCAGCTCGGCCGCGACGAGAGTCGGCATCTGGAGCCGCTCGATCGCATCGTCGATTCCGGCCGGACGCCGGCCGAGGAGATGCTCGACAAGTTCAATGGACCCTGGAAGGGTTCGGTGGAACCGGCCTACCTGGAGTACGCGTTCTAGAGCGTTTTCGAGCGAGGTGGATACCGGTTCGCGTAGAGAAAACGCGTCAAAACTAGAATCTAGAGTCCCGTTCCGATTCTATCGGAACGGGACTCTAGTCCGATAGGCCAACCCACAAGATCGAAGCCGTTCATCGCCCGTACAGGTTTGCGGCGATCAAATGACCGGCTGAAAAAACCTGAGCGTCGTCAATAACTCGAGAGCTGTTCTGATGGGGAAGGGCCGCCTGCCTGGGGTCGTCATGGCAAGCGTCGTGGCCTGTGCCGCGATGCTCTTGCTCGTGCTTGCGAGCTTGCCGGCGCGCGCCCAGTCGGCGTTCGACCGGCCCGGCGGCGACTATTTCAGTACGCCGGTCACATCGGGCGACCCCGCGGATTGCGCGCTGCTGTGCGAGCGCGATCGCCGCTGCCGTTCCTGGAGCTTCAGTTATCCCGATGTCGAAGGCGGCTCGGCCGTGTGCTGGCTGAAGAATACGGTGCCGGCGCGCGTGCCGGGAAATTGCTGCATCTCTGGTGTCCGCGGTGCCGGCGTGATCGAGCCGCGGATTGAAGGCGTGGAAACGTCGATCGATCGCCCCGGCGGCGACTTGCGCAATTTCGAGCTCAAGGAAGGCGAGGGCGAAGAGGCCTGCAAGGCCGCCTGCATCGCCGACAACAAATGCCGCGCCTTCACCTATGCCCGTCCCGGCTACGCCGGTCGCGAGGCGCGATGTTTCCTGAAAAAGGAAATCAAGCCGCCGCGCCGCAAGGCGGGGTTCACGTCGGGCGTGGTGCGGTAAGGTTCGCGCTCGTGCCCCGGGCGCGGCGCAGCACCGAAAGCGCGGCCACGCGCGTCTTCGACTCGCTATGGCGATGCGCTGCTGAACCGGGCCTATGCAGCCCCGCAATCCGTTGCACGATGGGTCCCGACTCTGCGCCGCATCGCTTGGCGACGCGTCTTGTCCGGGACACGAGAGGTTCATTCGCTCGCTGCGATCACCGAAATCTCCGGCCATAGCGTCTTCCACCGCTCCGCCTTTGCGGCGTAATTCGCCGCGGAAAAGTTCGGAGCCCGATTGGGTCGTGCAATCAGCCCTGCAATGTCTTCGAAACCGTGCGGTGCGCAGACCTCGTAGCCATTGCCCGCGCGTCTCACGCCGACCTGCGTGTTCTGGGTGAGAAAGCGGTCGATGCCATCCGTCGAACACGTCAAGGGCGGATAGGGCAGGCCGTGCTTGTCGGGATACCACAGGTGCACGCGCGCCTGGTTGCGGATCTCCACCTTGGCACCGAGGTGCCCGAGCCGCGCACGCAGCTTGCGGATCACCGTATCCTCCGCTTCCCAGGAGGTGTCAGGGTCAAAGTAGAATACGTCGTAGTCGGAGATGCCGTGATCGATCGCGCGTTTCGTGAGCACGTTCCACACCGTCTGCGCGAGGCACCCTGCGACCAGCCAGGCATCCGGCAGCGCGAGCCGAGCCAGCTCATCGATGATCGCAACATTGACCGGATTCTTCAGGGCCAGCGCGAGGAAGCGCGCCTCGTCCATCGCGCCGCTCATGCGCCGTCGCGCGCGTCATGCTGGGCGCGCCCGACCTTGCGCACTTTCGGCGCCGGCGTGCCGTAGGAGGTGCCGTCCTCGACCTCCGGCCACGTCAGCACGAATTTTCTGACGCCGTCGAAGGTCATTTGATCAAGACCTTGGGATCAGCTCAATGCACGGCGGTGAAGAACCTGGCGAGCCTGAAACCGGACAGCCAGGTCCATACCGGCTGGCCGCGGATGCCGAGATCCCAGGAGCCGAGCACGGCATCGGCGCGGCCGACGAGATTGTCGATCGGCAGGAGGCCGACGCCGCCGGAGCGCAAGGGCACGCGGCTGTCGGCGGAGTTGTCGCGGTTGTCGCCGAGCACGAAGAGATGGCCGGCCGGCACCGTTACCTCCGGCGTGTTGTCGAGCGGACCATTGTCGCGCATCTTGAAGATCAGATGCGAGACGCCGTTCGGCAGCGTCTCGACATAGCGGTGGGCGGGCTCGCTGCCGCCATTGTCGTCCTCGGCCGCGCCGACGCCATCCGGCTTCAGCTCGGCGGGACGATCGTTGATGAAGAGCTGCCCCTGCCGCATCTGGATGCGGTCGCCGGGAAGTCCGACGACGCGCTTGACCCAGGCCTGCGACCGGTCGCCGGGCCAGCGGAATACCACGACGTCGCCCTGCTTTGGCGTCTCCGCGAAGACGCGGCCGCTCTCGGGCAGGTTGATCTGGATCGGCAACGACGAGGTGCCGTAGCCATAGGGGAATTTCGAGGCGAGCAGTGCATCGCCGATCAGGAGCGTCGGCTCCATAGAGCCCGACGGCACGTAGAACGGTTCGGCGAGTGCGCCCTTGGCGATGAACACGGCGGCGACGATGCCGGCGAGCTGGACGATTTGCCCACCCCAGCCGCTGCTCTTCCGCTTGGGGGTGACAGTCACCTTCTCGACACTCATGCGCCCGTTCCGCCCACTGTAATGCGTTCCATCAGAAGCGACGGCTGGCCGACGCCGACCGGCACGCCCTGGCCGTTCTTGCCGCAGGTGCCGATACCGGTATCGAGCGCGAGATCGTTGCCGATCATGCGGATGCGATGCAGGTCGGTCGGCCCGTTGCCGATCAGCATGGCGCCCTTCAGGGGCGCGCCGATCTTGCCGTTCTCGATCTTGTAGGCCTCGGTGCACTGGAACACGTATTTGCCCGAGGTGATGTCGACCTGGCCGCCGCCGAAATTCGCGGCGAAGACGCCGTTCTTCACGGAGGCGAGGATCTCGGCCGGATCGCGGTCGCCCGCGAGCATGTAGGTGTTGGTCATGCGTGGCATCGGCACATGGGCATAACCCTGCCGGCGGCCGTTGCCGGTCGGCTTCATGTTCATCAGGCGCGCGTTCTGACGGTCCTGCATGTAGCCGACCAAAATACCGTCCTCGATCAGCACGGTGCGGTTGGTCGGCGTGCCCTCGTCGTCGATCGACAGCGAGCCGCGGCGCGAGGCAATGGTGCCGTCGTCGACCACGGTGACGCCCTTGGCCGCGACCTGCTGGCCCATCAGGCCGGCAAATGCCGACGTCTTCTTGCGGTTGAAGTCACCTTCGAGGCCGTGGCCGACCGCTTCATGCAGCATCACGCCTGGCCAGCCAGCACCCAGCACGACGTCCATTTCGCCGGCCGGAGCCGGAATCGATTCCAGATTGACCAGCGCCTCGCGCAGCGCGCCGTCGGCGGCATCGCGCCAGTTCTTGCTCTCGATGAATTCCGCATAGCCGGCGCGGCCGCCATAGCCCTTGCTGCCGCTCTCCTGGCGGTCGCCCTGGCCGGCGACGACGGAAATGTTCACGCGCACGAGCGGGCGGATGTCGCGATAGCTCTCGCCATCGGGGCGCAGGATCTCGACGACCTGCCAGGTCGCACCCAGGCTGACGCTGACCTGCCGAACCCGCGAATCCTTGTCGCGCAGATAAGCGTCGATCTCGGCGAGCAGCTTGACCTTGGTCTCGAAGCCCGGTGCGTCCAGTGGATTGTCGTCGCCATAGAGCCGCACGTTGGTGTGCGGGGGCGGCGCTGAGAAGCTGCCGGAGTAGCCGCCACGAACCGCTGCGACCGCATCGGCGGCGCGAATCAGCGCCGGCAGCGATACGTCGGAGGAGTGAGCATAGCCGACCGCGTCGTCTTTGACGGCGCGCAGGCCAAAGCCCTGCGAGGTGTCGTAGGTCGCCTGCTTCAGCCGCCCATTGTCGAACATCAGCGCTTCGGTCTGGCTGTACTCCAGGAACAATTCGCCGTCGTCGGCACCCGCAAGCCCGCGCGCGACCTCGTGGCGAACCTGGTCGCGGTCGAGATTGGCACGGTCGAGCAGGGAGGTTGTGGCAGGGTTGGTCATGCGTCCGTCCATTATCGCGGGATGTGGGGCAAGATAATGGTTTCGGATCAGTTCCGCGAGGGCGCGAAGCCTCACATTACGGAAACAATAGGTTCTCTGCCGGCCTGCCGCCTATGGCAGCTTGTCGTAGCCCTCGCCGAGCCCGTTCAGGCTGAGCGGGAAGCCGATGCCTTCCTCGGGGGTCTCGAAGATGATGAAGGTCGCGGTCTTGGCGGTACGGAGCTGGCCGAGCAGCTTGTCGTCCATGACGACCTCGGCAACGCAGCCGTTGGGCAGGCAACGGACGAAGCCGGCGCGGCCGACGTCCTGGTTGTCGAGCTTCAGCCCGAGGCCGGATGGCAGCAGGACGCCCAGGGGAGCAACCACGCGCATCAGGCGGCTCTTCTGGTCGGCGGTCTTCAGCACGATCACGGTCAGGCCGGCATTGGAGCGGTCTTCGGCCACCACGCTCTGGATCAGGGCGCATTGCTCGGTCTGGGCGCCCGGCGGGGTATCGCAGCGGATCTGCCAGTCGCCGTGGACGGAGCGCACCGCGCCCTGCGCATGGGCCAAGCCGGGGAGCGCCAGTAAGACGACCGCAGTCAGCAGGGCCGCCAGCGCCGTGAGGCTGTCAGCCTGCCTTGCCATGCATCTCGAAATCCCCATCGGGTCGGTCCCTCTGCTCGCCTGGGTCGCTCACACCTGACGGACTGATACGGGAATGACGGCGTCTTGAAGGCGATTCCCAAGCAAATTCCGCGCCGCCTTGCACCACCATCGTTCGCACGAATCAGGCGCCTGCGCGGCTTACTGCCCGTGCCTAACGCGGGCAATTCCGCTGTCAAGCCGCAGCATCCCGCGAAACGGTATTTTTGTCTGATGTTACTAGGAAATATCTTGCGGGTGATCGCTGGCAGAGAGGGCTCAAGACTGCATTGCGATAGATCAAAAATTATGGTTTGAGAGGCTTGATTTCGGCGTTCTAGCGATCTGGCCCCAATTCCTCTTAGAGGTATTCTTGCGTGGCGGTTTGTCAGACGGACGGATCGAATAAGCATTTCCCGGAAACACGGGAATGCACATGGGGTGATTTCGTAAGGGGAGCGCGAACGGCATGAGGATGTCGATGGGCCGGGTAGGCCGGCACTTGCTGGGATTGGCCGTGGCGGGTCTGACGCTGGCGACGGGCGGCGCGGCATTCGCCGAGCTCGGGCAGCCGTCGCCGTGGGAGTGGACGCTCCAGCAATCCGGCTCGCCGGTGATGGACAACATCGTCTGGTTCCACAACTTCCTTTTCGTGCTGATCACCCTGATCACGCTGTTCGTTCTGGCGCTGCTCGTGGTCGTGGTCATCAAGTTCAACGCGAAGGCAAATCCGGTGCCGTCGCGGACCACGCACAACACGCTGATCGAGGTGGTATGGACCCTGGTTCCGGTGCTGATTCTGGTCGGCATCGCGGTGCCGTCGTTCCGCCTCCTGTTCCTCCAGCTCGACATTCCGAAGGCGGATTTGACCGTCAAGGCGACCGGCAAGCAGTGGTACTGGTCCTATGCCTATCCTGACAACGGCAAGTTCGAGTTCGACTCGCTGATGGCCCAGGACAAGCAGCCCCGCCTGCTCGGCGTCGACAACGAGATGGTGGTGCCGGTCAACAAGGTGATTCGCGTCCAGACCACCGGCGCCGACGTCATCCACGCCTTCGCGATACCGGCTTTCGGCGTCAAGATCGACGCCATTCCGGGCCGGCTGAACGAAACCTGGTTCAAGGCCACCAAGACCGGCATGTTTTACGGTCAGTGCTCCGAACTCTGCGGCAAGGATCACGCCTTCATGCCGATCGCGATCCGCGTGGTCGACGACCAGGAGTTCGCCTCCTGGGTCGAGGCCGCGAAGAAGAAATTTGCGAGCGGCGGCACCAGCACCTACGCCTCGGCGGCCGGCCCGACGCAGTAAGCGCCGGGTGAAGGTTCAAGGGGACTGAAAGCGATATAAAGGGCGGGACCTCCAAAGGTCCGAACGGGACGCAAGGCAGGATTTGAAAATGGCAACGAGCGCAGCGGCACACGGCGATCACGCGCATGACGAGCACGCCCATCCAACCGGATGGCGGCGCTACGTCTATTCGACCAACCACAAGGACATCGGCACGATGTACCTGATCTTCGCGGTCATCGCCGGCGTCATCGGTGCCGCGATGTCGATCGCGATCCGCGCCGAGCTGATGTATCCGGGTGTGCAGATCTTCCACGAGACGCACACCTACAACGTCTTCGTGACCTCGCACGGTCTGATCATGATCTTCTTCATGGTCATGCCCGCGATGATCGGCGGCTTCGGCAACTGGTTCGTGCCGCTGATGATCGGTGCGCCGGACATGGCCTTCCCGCGCATGAACAACATCTCGTTCTGGCTGCTGCCCGCGTCCTTCGCGCTGCTCCTGATCTCGACCTTCGTCGAGGGCGAGCCGGGCGCCAACGGCGTCGGCGCCGGCTGGACCATGTACGTGCCGCTGTCGAGCTCCGGCCATCCGGGCCCGGCCGTCGACTTCGCGATCCTGTCGCTGCATCTGGCGGGCGCCTCGTCGATCCTCGGCGCCATCAACTTCATCACGACCATCTTCAACATGCGCGCGCCGGGCATGACCCTGCACAAGATGCCGCTGTTCGTGTGGTCGATCCTGGTGACGGTATTCCTGCTGCTGTTGTCGCTGCCGGTGCTGGCCGGTGCGATCACGATGCTGCTCACCGACCGCAACTTCGGCACCACTTTCTTCGCGCCCGATGGCGGTGGTGATCCCGTGCTGTTCCAGCACCTGTTCTGGTTCTTCGGTCACCCTGAGGTGTACATCCTGATCCTGCCCGGCTTCGGCATGATCAGCCAGATCGTCTCCACCTTCTCGCGCAAGCCCGTGTTCGGCTATCTCGGCATGGCCTACGCCATGGTCGCGATTGGCGGCATCGGCTTCGTGGTGTGGGCACACCATATGTATACGGTCGGAATGTCGTCAGCGACGCAGGCCTATTTCGTCGCCGCCACGATGGTCATCGCCGTTCCGACCGGCGTGAAGATCTTCTCGTGGATCGCCACGATGTGGGGCGGCTCGATCGAATTCCGCGCCCCGATGATCTGGGCCGTGGGCTTCATCTTCCTGTTCACGGTCGGCGGCGTCACCGGCGTCGTCCTGGCGAACGCGGGCGTCGACCGCGTGCTCCAGGAGACCTACTACGTCGTCGCGCACTTCCACTATGTGCTGTCACTCGGCGCCGTGTTCGCGATCTTCGCCGGCTGGTACTACTGGTTCCCGAAGATGACGGGCTACATGTACAACGAGACGCTGGCGAAGGCGCACTTCTGGGTCACCTTCATCGGCGTCAACCTGGTGTTCTTCCCGCAGCACTTCCTTGGCGTGTCGGGCATGCCGCGCCGCTACGTCGACTATCCGGACGCGTTTGCCGGCTGGAACCTGGTGTCGTCGGTCGGCTCCTACATTTCCGGCTTCGGCGTGCTGATCTTCCTCTACTGCGTGATCGACGCCTTCGCCCGCAAGGTGCCGGCGGGCAACAATCCGTGGGGTGCGGGCGCGACCACGCTGGAGTGGACGCTGTCCTCGCCGCCGCCCTTCCATCAGTTCGAAGTGCTGCCCCGCGTGCAGTAAGCAATCTCCCGCGGCGCCCCG